>JAILRA010000013.1 GCA_024698715.1 Lachnospiraceae bacterium | reverse complement strand
CTCGAATTTCTTCGATTTTTGAATTTTCAGGGTTGCATTGCTGTTTATTTGTCAAGGTACTTTGCATTGCCTTTTTTTCGGCAGTGCTTGAATATAATATCATTTCAAAATAGGCTTGTCAATAACTTTTCTTTAAAATTTTAAAGTTTTTTCCAATGCACGGGAATGTGCATAAAAAAAGTTCCTTTCGGAACTTGAAACGGAGAAAGAGGGATTTGAACCCTCGCGCCGGTCACCCGACCTACACCCTTAGCAGGGGCGCCTCTTCAGCCTCTTGAGTATTTCTCCAGGTTAAGTCAAACGCTTACCAATATGCAGTTCGTTTGCGCGGCGTTATCAGTTGCTAAACTTACGCGCAATGATTATTATAATTGTCCGCAGGTCTTTTGTCAACTTGTCTTTTCTTTACCTGATTTATTCGGACGGTATCGGTTCGATTCCCAAAGACTCGGCCGTGTAATCGCTTCCTTTGCATTTTTTTAAAAGATCTTTCATAAACGAAAATGCGGCATCTTCTCCTTCATCCCTCATTATCGTCAGTGCCTTTTCCAGAACCGTTCTGGTATCCGGATGCATGATTATGACCTTTCTCGCTATACAGTAATAATCCCACGGATCACTCTGCTTGTATTCGGCACCGTTATAAGCCACGCAGGCCGCATACCTGTCCGCCACCATTTCGGCAACATATCTTAAAGGCATCCTGCAGCCGAACGCATATCCTTCAACGGATGCGGAAAAATCGATCCAGTATTCGAAATGATGTCTGTTTCTTCCTTTATGATGAAGCCATGCCAAAGAAGCCCCGTTAAGTTTACGGTCAACTGCATTGGGTGATAGCCTGCCTGAATAATACTTTACACTGGGAGCGAACTCGGTCAGAGAGAATTTGCTCATATCATGAAAAAGTCCCTGTCCGTAAAGTCCCATTTTAAAACAGCCCTTACAAACATTTCTTTTATGTTTGAGGACGGTTCCCAGATGACCGAAGAATCTCTGTCCGAAATTCTTTTCTTTATATAGATAGTATTTTTCTTCCTGATTCATATCTTATCTTATTTATATAAACAGTTTCCTTTTGAATCCGCTACCACGATAACGGGAAAATCCTTAACTTCAAGTTTTCTTACCGCTTCGGTTCCAAGATCGTCATAAGCCACCACTTCGCTTCCAACTATTGCTTTTGAAAGCAGTGCACCTGCTCCGCCGACAGCAGCAAAATAAACACTGCCGTTTCTGACAATGGCATTCATGACGTCAGCGCTTCTTTTTCCTTTACCGATCATGGCACCGAGTCCGAGATCCAGAAGTTTCGGAGTGTATTTATCCATTCTTCCGGCAGTTGTCGGTCCGGCAGAACCGATAACCTTTCCTTCTCTGGCCGGTGAAGGTCCCATATAATATATGATCTGATCCTTAATATCAAAAGGAAGTTCTTCATTATTGTCAAGACACTGCTGCATTCTCTTATGCGCGGCATCCCTTGCCGAATATATGATCCCCGTCAGATATACATAGTCTCCGGCTTCGAGTTTCGAGTATTCTTCTTTATTTAAAGGTACATTTATGTGTTTTATCATTTGTTGATCCCTGCATGTTTGTAAAATTGTCGTCCGGAACATATCGGCCGGTCACATTTTATAATTTATTATTCCAAATCGGATTTTGCGTTTTTTTCTTTTGTATATTAACAGAAAATATCCCGCATCAGATCTCACGGCTTATATGTCTGTTGACATGACAGCAGATATTGATCGCAACCGGAAGTCCCGCAATATGTGTGGGGTAGGTTTCGATATTAACAGCAAGAGCCGTTACGTTGCCGCCGAGTCCGGCAGGTCCGATGCCGAGTTCGTTTATCTTTTTAAGCATTTCCGTTTCAAGTTCTTTTACATATTCAATATCGGAATGTTTTCCGGCTTCTCTGGTAAGTACATGCTTTGCCATCAATGCGCATTTTTCGAAAGTTCCGCCGATCCCTACACCTATGACCATGGGAGGACAGGCATTCGGGCCCGCATCTTTTACGGCAGTTAAGATCGCGTTCTTCACTCCTTCGATACCGTCAGCGGGTTTTAACATGAATACCCTGCTCATATTCTCGCTTCCGAAGCCCTTGGGAGATATGGTGATCTTCACTTTGTTTCCGGGAACAACGGAATAATGAATGACCGCGGGCGTATTGTCTTTGGTATTGTTTCTTATCAAAGGATCGTCAACAACGGACTTTCTCAAAAAGCCTTCGACATATCCTTTTCTGACACCCTCATTGATCGCATCTTCAAGATTTCCGTCGGTAAAATGAACGTCCTGTCCAATTTCCATGAAAATGACCGCCATTCCCGTATCCTGACAGATGGGGATCATCTCTTCTTCGGCAACAACAAGGTTTTCCTCAAGCTGGGACAGTATCTGTTTTCCGAGTTCACTCTTTTCGCAGGCAACCGCATTTTTTAAGGCACACTGCATGTCTTCGGACAAA
This sequence comes from Lachnospiraceae bacterium, assembly GCA_024698715.1. Taxonomy (GTDB): domain Bacteria; phylum Bacillota; class Clostridia; order Lachnospirales; family Lachnospiraceae; genus UBA3766. The sequence continues at coordinate 13,032 of JAILRA010000013.1, read as the reverse complement.
ACATGATTTATCCTGATGCACATTTCACTTACCGCATCTCTCACGCAGGCAACATTTATTTCTCGCATTGTTTTTCCTTCCGCATCAATCTTTGTTTTCCTTGAATGTGTACTGTCCGTTTCTCTTCGTGGTCGGTCCGTACGTAATCGCATTAACCGGGCAGCGATGGAGGCATCCCAGACAGATCGAACATTTTTTGTTCACCCATACCGGTTTCCCGTATTCCATGGAAATAGCCGATGTCGGGCAGTTCTTCGCACATAAACCGCAGCCTATGCAGTCCTGTGACACTTTAAACGGAGAAGTATTTCTCGTAAGATCGTAAGTTGCATGGGCGATCTTCGTTGCAGGCCAGAAACCTCTGAAACGGTTGTAATATCCGCCACTCCTGTTATATACAAGGAAGGCGATATTGGCAAGTTCTTCCTCGGCCTTGGAATTCTTCTTTTCATTCTTTTCCGTATTTTTAACATTAAAAACAAGGGTATAGTTATCAACCATTCTGAGTGCGAATGTCGCATGAAGGCCTATACCTCTTTTGCTCAGTTTCTTTGCAAGATCCATATCCGCCCCGCCGGTAAGCACACCGCAGGTTGCAACGGAATAAACATAATTTTTTCCGTATTTTTCCACACAGAGGGATTTCAGGAATTCGTCCACAACCGACGGAAGTCCCCAGTAATATATGGGATAAACAAATCCGAGTCTTTCACCTTTTTTCAGTTTAAAATCAAAATGCATTTTCTGAACGCATTCGGAAATCGAATATACTCTGTCTCCGGTTTTTTTTGCAAGATATTCAGCCACATGCTTGCTGTTTCCGGTTGCGGAGAAATAAAAAATCATGTCTAACCTCCTTCAAAACACAAGACACTTCTTCCGTCAATGCTTTATTCAACCATGAACATTTCGTTCAAAAGTATAACATGGTTTGGCATCCGGAAAAAGTGTCCTTTTGATCAATATGTAAAAATAGCCGCGCCGTATGCGGGAAGATCGAATGTCAGATGATACTTTCTGTTATCGCACTCTCCTTCTTCGGCCGCGATAACGGAAGGGATCTCTCCGCCATTTCCGCCGAATCTCTTTTCGTCGCTGTTTAAGATAAGTTTGTATTTGCCCTTTGAGGGAACTCCGACCCAGTAATCGGTCCTTCTCATGGGTGTCATGTTAAGAACGACAAGGATTCCGTTCTTTCCCGATGATGCTTTTCTGATATAGCTGTAGATACTTCTGTCGGCATCATCCGCGTTGATCCACTCAAATCCGTCCCAGCTCGAATCAAACTCATAAAGAGCGGGATACTTGCGATATATTTTCAAAAGTTCTTCCATATAATCGAGCATGCCGCGATTCATATGGTTTTCCAGAAGGAACCAGTCAAGTTCCCTTTCTTCGCTCCATTCTCTTTCCTGACCGAATTCCTGGCCCATGAACAGAAGCTTTTTGCCCTCATGTGTAAACATGTAAGTGTATCCGACACGCAGGTTGGCATACTTGTCTATCTGATATCCGGGCATCTTGTTCACCATGGAACATTTAAGATGAACCACCTCATCATGAGAAAGAGGAAGAATATAATTCTCGCTCGAGTTATAACTCATGGCGAAAGTAAGCTTATTGTGATTATTCTTTCTGAAATAAGGATCCAGTTTCATGTATTCGCAGAAATCATGCATCCAGCCCATATTCCATTTGAAAGTAAAGCCGAGACCGTCATCTTCGGGTGAAGCGGTAACCTTAGGCCATGCAGTGGACTCTTCCGCTATGGTGCAGACTCCGGGGAAGCCTCCGCGGATAACCGAATTCAGATGTTTAAAGAACTCGATAGCTTCGAGATTTTCGTTTCCGCCGTATTTGTTGGGAACCCATCCGCCTGCCTGTTTGCCGTAATCCAAATATAACATGGAAGCAACGGCATCCACGCGAAGTCCGTCTATATGGTATTCTTTGATCCAGAAAAGAGCATTCGCGATAAGGAAATTCCTTACTTCATTCTTTCCGTAGTTGAAGATCTTGGTGCCCCAGTCGGGATGTTCTCCGAGCCTGGGATCCGGATGCTCGTAAAGGCATGTGCCGTCAAACTCTGCAAGACCGTGCGCATCTCTCGGGAAATGTGCGGGTACCCAGTCGAGTATTACGCCTATGCCGTTTTTATGCAATGTATTGATAAGATACTGGAATTCTTCGGGTGTTCCGTAACGTGATGTCGGAGCAAAATAACCCGTAACCTGATATCCCCATGATCCATCAAAAGGATGTTCTGCGATACCCATCAGTTCGATGTGGGTAAATTTCATTTCCTTAAGATATTTTACTATTCTGTCCGCAAAATCCTTATAGGAATAAAAGCCGTCATTTTCGGGAATGGGGTGTTTCATCCACGAGCCGATATGGCACTCGTAGATAGCCATCGGTTCTTTGAAAAGATTCTTCTGATCCCTCTGGTTCATCCAGACGGTATCACTCCATTTAAAATCGGAAATGTCGGTAACGACCGAAGCCGTTCCCGGACGGAGTTCCGCATAATTTGCATACGGATCCGCTTTATACAATTTGGTTCCGTTTTCCGTATAAATAAGGAATTTATACATATCACCCTTATTTACGTTCTTGATAAAGGCGGTATAGATCCCTATGTCTCCGATCCTTTCCATCGGATACTGATTTTCCTGCCATCCGTTAAACGAACCGATGACATACACGCTCTTGGCACCCGGCGCCCATACAGCAAAGAATACTCCCTGCTTTCCGCCTTTTGTGCAAATATGAGCTCCCAGTTTCTTGTATATGTCGTAATGTGTTCCCTGTCCGAACAGGTAGCAGTCCGCCTCGGATATAAATGCACTGTCTTCCTTAGCCATTACACTGTCCCCCAAATAAATGTTTTATTCAAAATCTTTTTCGCGAAGCATTATCATTCCGTTTTCATCGCGATAATTTTTGGACATTTTCTTGAAAAGATTCGAAACGCCGCGTTTGTCGTTTCTCTCTATCGCTTCATCCACTATTTCTTTTACCTCGGCGATCGTAACGGTATGATTTCCCGCCTGAGCCTCACGGATCCTCTTATGGAAAGCCATGTTGGCAAATCCGTCGTCAATGGAATATCCCAGATTGTTGGCATATTTCATTCCGTAATCAACCAGTGAAGCTTCGCTCATCGCCAGGACATTGATCCTGATATTGAAGTAATCGGTAATCGTACGCTGACGCGTAACGAGTTTCTTGATCTCGGCTCTGGTATCGATAAGGAAGATAAGGATGCCTCTGTCTTCCTGATTGATTCCATGAGTAAGCTTGATCAGCGCATTGTTTGAAAGCTTGTTCGCATCTTCGATAACAAGCGCACCGTTATTAAGTCTGTCGAGTATTTCTATAATATTCTTTCCGTTAAAGTCCGCAGCATTGATCCTCGACATTGCTCCCGAGAAATTAACATCCGCAAATTTAACGAATTTTACGATAGCTTTTGCAAGCGCAAATCCGGTCTCATTGTTATCGGTAGTTATGATGACATTGCCTACATATGATGCAAGCGAGATATTGTCAAGCGCATTTGCAATCTGGGTACGCATTGAACGGGGATGCAAAAACTGTGAGAAGAGTTTTCTCTCTTCGGGACTGAGGTCCTTAACTTCCTTTGAGTTCTCCTCTGCGTTTTCTTCTGCATTTTCCTCAGCGTTTTCATCGGGTTCTTCATCAAAAGAATCCTCGTTTGCTTCAGCGCTTTCTTCCGGTTTTGCTTCCGGTTTTGCTTCTTTTTTCTTTTTATCTTCAGCAGCGGCTTTCTCTTTTTTGGCTTTGTTGTCTTCGGAAACCTTAACTTCCTTAAGATCGGGCATAACCTTGGTCTCGCCCGGATCCGATTCCGCTTCGCTGCTCTTTTCTTCTTCGACTTCCTCCGGTTCTTCGTTACCTTCCGAAAGGATATCCTCCACCGTTTCGCTTAAATCGGCTTCGGCAGAAACAGGTGCATCGTTATTATCGGATGCATCGTCTTTTCTTGCTTCCTCGATGATGGATTCGTCGATCTGAAGCGCTTCTTCGTTAAATTCGTCAGCTGCTGCCTCTTCGACTTCCTTCCAGATGCTTCCGGGCTCTTCGTCCTCTTCTTCCTCGATCTCGGTACCGCTCTTTTTCTTTTCAAAGATCTTACCGGTCTGTTCCACTACGTCCTCATGAATGCTTTTTCTCAGATTGGCAGTATTTCTTTCTTTTATCTTGGACCAGTCGGAGAGAAGATCGTCCATGGTGATCTGACCGGAGCCGTTATCCTCATCATCGTCCGCAAGGATATCTTCGGGTGTAAGGATCTCTTTTTCCGAAGGAGCCTTAACTTCACGGATATCACCGTCATGAGGTGATGACATATCGTACTGGGTAAAGCTGATATCTTCGGTCTTGTCCGAGAAAAATACTTCCTGTGTTGAAGGAGGAACTGTCTGTTCAAGAGATTTGGTCTTGAATTCCGGTCTCTTTCTCCTGGTATTTCCCTTATTATTATCGTCTTCGGATTTCAAAGTCTGAATATCCTGCGCAAGAGAATGTTCAAGATTGAGCGCACTCATGTCCATGGTGTTCATTATCTTGACATTTCCCGAAGTGTGCGATGAGTCTCTGTCGGTAACACCGAGACTGAGTCTTCTTAAAAGTGCTTCCTGCTCATCGGAAAGGGGAACGCTCTTTTTCTTAAGTTCGAGAGCTTTTCTTGCATATTTGCCGTCATCGCCGAATAAAAGGATCAGTTCATCGCATTCCGCGGCGCATTCCGCATACTGTCTTGCTTGATCGTAGAGTTTTGCGAGTTCGTATCTGAACTGCTCCGCTGCGGGCTCTTTTTTCTTTAATTCAACTAAAATATCAATCTTCTCTATAACGGGAAGATCGTATGCGAGTGCCCTTTTATATTTGAGTGCATCGTAATGCCAGTCACTTTTATCCGTCATGCTCTGGTATCTGTCTAGATATACCTGAGCCGTTACAACATCTTTTGCCTCGAAATAGATCTCGCACAAAAGATATACTATCTTCTTATTGTTGGGCTTTCTGTTATGAGCCATTTTGAGTATATTAATGGAATCCTCATAACGACGTGTTCTTCTGTATACTTCCGCCGCCTGTATCAGGCGTTTATTGTCTTCTTCTTTTCTCCAGTCAACTTTATCTACAAGATATACGGCATCATTATACCTGCCGGCCTTCATCAACTTCTCTATCTGCTCACAGTGAAGTCTGCTGTCTGATTTATCCAAAATATCCACCTCGTACATTTGCTTTGAATAATACATCTTGTGTCTTCGCCAATCGAAAAACACCCTATATAGTTTATCATAAGCATATACGAATGTCAAAAATTATTGTGCTAAAATATCCGAAAGAATGGCAAATTCTTCAAGCGTGAGTTCCTCACCCCTGATATTGGTATTTTTGCCCATTTGAAGGAGTGCGCTTTCAATCTTTTCCTTATCCGTTCTGTATGCAGACGAATGCGAAAGAGCGTTTGTCAGCGTCTTTCTTCTCTGCTCGAAAGCACCCTTGATTATCCGAAACATCTCGTTTTTGTCCCTTACTTCAACGCGCGGCTTTGGCAGTATGTCCATTCTGATCACGGCACTGTCAACATTCGGCCTCGGGATAAAGCAGTTGGGCGAAACGATAGTCTGTACCTTCGCATCACTGTAATAAGCCACCGCAAGTGAGAGTGCGCCGTAATCTTTGCTTCCCGGACCGACCTGCATCCTTTCGGCAACTTCCTTCTGGATCATGACCGTTATGCTTTCGATCGGAAGATCTTCTTTTTCGAGAAGCTCCATTATGATGGGGGTGGTTATATAATAAGGAAGATTGGCCACAACCCTGACTTTATCCGCGCCGCTTTCGGAAACAAGCTTTGAGATATCGGTCTTCAGGATATCGGCATTTACTATTTCCACATTTGTATACTCGGAAAGGGTATATTCCAGCACCGGGATCATGTTCCTGTCTATTTCCACGCAAATAACCTTCTTTGCGCTTTCGCATAGATACTGTGTAAGCGTTCCTATGCCGGGGCCGATCTCAAGGACCGTATCTTCCTTTGTTATCCCCGAAGCCGTTACAATCTTGTTAAGAACATTGGAATCGACAAGAAAATTCTGTCCGTACCTTTTCTGGGCGGTCAGATTGAATTTTTCGAGTATCTCTTTTGTTTTTCCCGGATTGCCAAGATAAGCCATATTTCTCCTTCAGATTACGTATATCTTCACCTTTCATATAAAAAATCGAAAGGAATCTCATTCTTTTTCAAGTCCGTACATTTTGCACGCATTACGGTATGTTTCCCTCATCACTTCTTCTTCGGACATTCCTTTGAGGGAAGCTATCGTCCTTACCACATATTCGAGATAAAGGGAATAATTCCTTTTTCCCCTGAACGGATTGGGCGCAAGATAAGGACAGTCCGTTTCAAGGACTATGTTTTCCATGGATATTCTTTCTGCCGTTTCCTTGAGTTTTTTGGAATTCTTAAAAGTGACCACTCCGCCTATGCCGATGTAAAAGCCCATTTTTACAGCCTCTTCGGCAATTTCCGGCGAATAGGAAAAGCAGTGGATCACGCCACCCATATCTCCGGCCTTTTTTTCGGAAAGAATATCAAAAGTGTCTTTCGCAGCCTCTCTCGAATGCACAATGATCGGAAGTGACAGTTCGCGTGCCAGGTCTATCTGTCTTTTGAACGCCTCTTTCTGCTCGTCCGCATTGTCCTTGTTCCAGTAATAGTCCAGTCCGATCTCGCCTATCGCTACGACTTTTTCGTTCCGGCTCAGTTCGCGAAGTCTTTCGATCCCTTCTTCGTTTACCTCATTAGCGTCATCCGGATGCACACCAACTGCGGCATAAACAAAATCATATTTATCTGCAAGTGCGATGCTTGTTTCGCTGCTTCTTAAGTTGGCTCCGACATTGACCACTCTTTTAATATTGCTTTTACGGATTTCTTCCATTATGGCATCGCGATCCGCTTCAAAAGCCTCGTCGTCATAATGTGCATGTGTATCAAAAATCATAATTTTTCTTTCAATATATTAATAATCTTTTTCCAAAGCCGATATAAATCATACCATAACAAAGGGATTTTTAGAAATACGGACGTGAAAAATTTTTTAAAAAAAGTATTGCAAAACAAAAAAACTTATACTATAATCTGATTTGTTCGCGCGATTAGCTCAGTTGGTAGAGCACCTGACTCTTAATCAGGGTGTCCAGGGTTCGAGCCCCTGATCGCGCATGAAGTACTAATTTTGTGGACGCAGGAGCCATGGGGTTGGTACTTTTTCTTTTTATAGGGAGGTTATCATGACAAGAAAAGAAAAGGCAATGAATTATTTCAAAGAAGGTTTCAACTGCTCTCAGTCAGTGGTTCTGGCGTATTCCGACATGCTGGATGCGGACGAATCATTTCTGTTAAAACTCAGTTCATCGTTCGGCGGAGGACTCGGAAGACTTCGCGAAGTATGCGGTGCAGTCAGCGGAATGGCCATCGTTACGGGTATTTTATACGGATATGACGATTCCTCTTCCAAAGAAGACAAAGCCGAACATTACAAAAGGATCCAGGAACTCGCTCATGAATTCGAAAAGAGGAACGGTTCGATCGTATGCAGGGAACTGCTCGGTCTTAACGTAAAGCATGACGAGCCGACTCCCGAGGCAAGAACTGCCGAATATTATAAAAAGCGTCCCTGTGTGGAGCTTGTAGGGGACGCCGCAGAAATTCTTGAAGAATATATCAATAATAATCCCAAGAAATAATCACATATTTCCTTAAAAGGCAAACTGGAACACGCAGAAGCCCGCATACATTAAAAGAAGTGTAATGCCCTGCCATCTGTACAGTTTGCCCTTGATAAGTGCGGGCATTGTCAAAAGAAGCATTACAGTCAGCATTAACGGAATATCAAGTACGAGCGATGCATTCAGTCCCGTGTTCAAAAATGTTTTTTCCGAAGGAAGGGCGAAAGGTTTTATGGTTATAGCCAGACCGCTTACCAGAACAAGGTTGAAAAGGTTTGCTCCGATAATGTTTCCGAGAGATAAGGATCCGTGTCCTTTTATCAGGGAGGTTATCGCGGTAACAAGTTCCGGAAGGGAAGTTCCGAGGGCCACTACCGTAAGTGCTATAACCGAATCGGGAACACCCAGTTTTTGTGCAATAATCGTTCCGTTGTCTACAAGAAGCGTGGCACCGAAAGCTATTATGACCGCACCGAACACAAGAAAGATCAATGCCATTGCTATAGGCATTTTTTCTTTTTCTCCTTCATCATCCGCTACTTCTTCATTCTGCGTATTCTTGTTTTTTATCGCACTGATGACCGTCAGTATCATATATACGGTGAACATGCAAAGAAGCACTATACCCGTAACTCTCGAGAAATTTCCCGTTACATAAGCGGTGAAACAGTAAAGTCCCGCTGCCGAAAAGAAAAATACGATCGGGACTATCATTGATTTTCTGTCAGCTTTCGCAGGCTTAACCGCAAGTGTAATGGCTGCTATCAGCGATACATTGCAGATAATGGAACCTATCGCGTTTCCGTATGAGATCGCTCCGTTTCCCTTTGCCGCAGCCTGCGCCGAAACCATTACTTCGGGAAGCGTGGTACCGATCGAAACCACCGTGGCTCCTATCAGTATCTCGGGAACTTTGAATTTTTCCGCTATAGCGCTCGCTCCGTCTACAAACCAGTCCCCTCCTTTTATCAAAAGGAAAAAACCTATTGCAAAAAGGATCACGGCTGGAAGCAGAGTATCTATTCCCGCTTTCGCATTCACGATAAATCCGGCAAGTCCCACCAGAAATAAAACCATAACAAATATAATCTTTTTAGCTTTCATCTCAATCTTCCTATTCAGTCTTGAATAATGACATTTCTTTTTTGAGTTCTTCCATATTTTCGTTCAATACTCCGGAGACGGAATCGAGATGCTCGATATCATCCAGGAGTTTTTCGAAAATATCGCTCATATTATTGGCACTTGCACTGTTCTCTTCGATCAGCGCGGTGATATTTTGTATCGAGTCAAATGTTTCTTTGGATTCACCCATTACTCTTTCGGTAATATCCACGATGTTTTTCAGACCGTTTAAGAGTTCTTCCATCTGTCTGCTCATCTGCTCGAAAATATCGACTATATTATCAACCATTGCAGTCTGTTGTGCAACAGTTTCTTCCGCTATCCTTGCACTCTTTACGGTATCCGCCGTCTTGCCGGATATCAACGATGCTTTATTGCTGATCTCACCCACGGCATCCGCGGAATTGTCTGCGAGTTTTCGGATCTCTTCGGCAACTACCGAGAAACCCTTTCCGCTTTCTCCCGCTCTTGCAGCCTCAATATATGCATTCAGCGACAAAAGATTGGTCTGTTCGGAAATTTCCGTGATCGTCTCTGCGAAAGTCGATATGATATCCGTTTCTTCTTTTAACAACAAAATATCATTGCTGACATTCGACACGATCGCATCGGTATCTTTGGCCTTGTTTCCGAGTTCTATTACTGTACCTTTGGCATCCTCGATAAGCTTATGGGTAACGGCCACAAGGTTTTCAACCTCATTTACAACTTCGCGGACATGATTCATGCCTTTTTCAAGATTCTCGGTCTTTTCGGCACAGACCTGAATGTATTTGTTCTGCTCATCCATACCGTCGCGCATATCCGAAATGGAATTCTGGATCGTGCACGAATAATCATTCATAACGTCCGAAGTATTTTTAACTTCCCCGCTCGTTTCATCCAGAAGATCGGAAGCGGAATTGACTTTATCCAGAAGTTTTCTGGTATTTGAGATCATATGGTTGGTCGATGCAGCAAGTTCCGAAAATTCATCATGTCCGAATGCGTGCACCTTAACCGCAAGATTGCCTTCCGAAACCTGGGAAAGTTTTCCGGTTATCTGAGCCATGTTCTTTTGTATGCTGCTTATGACCGCAATACCGAGGATCAATGCCGTAAGAACCGACATGATTATCATTATCACGGTAAAAGTTCTTATGGATGAAACCTGAGCGGTGATAACTTTGACCGGAACGAGAGCACATACTGTCAGTGTACGATCTTCGTTCTTGGTAAACATACAAAGGTATTTTTTACCTTCGAAACGGATCTCCTTATAACCGTTTTCCTCTTCCGATCCGAGAATTTCGGAATAAAAATCCTTGTCGGCAAACACCGGGGACGATGTATCAAAAGCAGGTTCTCCGCCTTCGGGCACATACTCATATACAACTTCATTTCCGTTTTCGGTAATAACACCGATCACGGAATTATCCACAAGTTCGATCTGCTCAAGCAGTTTTTCAACGCCTTCCACACTCTCGTCCATAACCACTATGTACTGCTTGTTCAGCGACATGAGCTGATAGGATTTGAGGGTGTCTTCCGGATTCAGGGAAAGTTTTGAATCTATAAACTCATGATGATCGATCCAGTTTTTAACATTCTTCTTGTTGGCATATTCGGCCGTCTCGAGATACTCCGGCAAAAATCCGTTTATAACTCCTTCTCCCGCACCGAAAGATTTCGTGGTCATGATATGATAATCGGCCGTGGGTATTATATGGATATTGCTCAAGAGATCGTTGCTTTTCTTGGTCGTAGCAATGTCCGAAGTAACTTTCTTTTTAACTTCCGCAAGTTTATCCGGTTCGGAATCATAGGTCCCGAAATAATAACTGTTAAGTTCCTTGTCCAGAGCATATTTGCTTGCTTCCGTTTCAATGAACTGATCGCCGAGTTCTATATATTCGTTCACCATCGAAAGCGTTTCCACGATGGATGTTTTATAGCTGTTTGTAATACCCGTAACAGCCCTTTGATACGATGAAACGCCTATGATCACCATAAAAAGAATGGGAATCGCCAGAATAAATGCAAGTTTAAATCCCAACTTGATCTTAGGTTTCTTTGAATCCGAATCTTGTCGCATATGTTTTCTCCCGTGTCAGTCACTAAGCTCCCATACTCTTTAATTATATTGGATTTATGCGGTAATGGCAAGAAAGCCTGTATTATTCATACTCTATGAAAATCACTTCGGAAAACGGGAAACCATTTATTTTTTACCAGTCACTGCTCCAGTCGGAAGAACCGGAATCCCACGAATCGCTTGAGCTCCAGGAATAATCGGAAGAGTCACTTGAACTCCAGGAATCGCTTGACTGGCTTTCTCTTATCGCTTCCTTTTCTCTCTCATAGGACGCATAATATTCGGTATCGGTAAAATCGGTGATCTGAGTGTCCGAATTCCATACGGGAATATAATAGAAATCTCTTGCGTCATACTGATTGGTCAGCACATCCGGGATATCCGAATATGAAAGCATTTCCCAGTCGTCATTTTCTTTGGAATATATGTACCAGCTGCTCGAATCATCCGAATCCAGACGATAGTATTCGTTATCGTTATAACTGTAATAGCCCCTGGTAACATACCCGCTCTTATACATGTTATCATAATAAACTCTTGTCGAGGCGATATCAGGGAAAGCATAATCGCTTACATATCCTTCCGATAAGAAATATTCCTTCGCCTTACGGTCTTTTTTGAATTCGGGAATTGCCGATACATCTGCGAGTTCCCATTCGCCGTCCGCGGTATCGTAAACACACCATCTTTTACCGTCTTCCACAAAGCTCGATCTGCCGAAAGAATAATATGTATCGCCGTTATATGAATAATACCCTTTAGCCGGAAGTCCGGAGCTTTTTAACTGATCGATAATGGAATCCGAGGCGAATACCATAAGCATCATCGATCCGAAAAACTGCGCAAAGAAATACACACCCAAAATGAGTAAAACATATTTTACCAGTCTTTTGTTTCCCTGACGGGAAGGATTTCCTATTGTATGATGACCGCGCCTTGCATTGTAATTATCATAATAGTTCTGTGCATCCGAAGGCGAATATGATCGTGACGATGAAGAAGCATTTCTCGCTTTCTGCTCGAGTATTTCCTGCTTAAGACGCATAAAAAGTTCATTTACCGCATAAGCCTCATCGCTTCCTTCGTATCTGACGGCTCTCTGTCCGTTATCTTTGTTTTTATATACTATAAAATTTCCGGTATTTTCATCTTTGTAAATACCGAAAGCACGGGGCCTTCTGTAATCGACACCGATAAAGAATCTTGTGGTTTCATAAGGTGGAAGACCTTTGGATTCGTACCACTCCTTAAGCCCCTCTATCGTGGTGGGCTGATCGACGGTGCTTCTTCTGACATTCTGATTCGGTGCACCGCAGGAGGGACATTTTTCCAAAGTGTCGTCAAACATTGAACTGCAGTATTCGCATCTGATCTTCATAATCTTCTCTCCTTTCGAAATTTCACCATGTTCCTAACTTAATAGTATTGTATTCGGAAAGATTTTAAAAAAATATTGACGGTAAAATAGCCGTTTTAATTTGCCTGTTTTGAAAAAATATGCATAAATCCGAACCCGGCACCTCGTGGACCCTCTGTTCCCGAACGGGCGTCAGATGCTTTTGAGATCGTACTTTCAAATCTTAACATATCAACAGATGCAAAAGGACATCCAAAACGGATGTCCTTTTGTATCTATCGGCGCGACGGGATTTGAACCCACGACCTCTGCGTCCCGAATAACGAGGAAGATATTTTAACTTATTCCATATTATACCAAATCCTTATGTTTTAAGGGATTCGTAAATATAATAATATGTATTAACACAGAATAAAATAGCTAATTACAGATATTGGATAGATATTTGGATAGATAAAAAACTCTTTGTGATTTTTACAAATCATACGGAGTTTTTATTATGGTTATCGGAACATCTGCATTACAAGATGCTACATATATATCCGGGATTTACCGGAATAACCAAATCTCAGACGATATTTGGACAGCTGAACAGTATAAGCATATAGTAAATACCCTTTCAGAACATGGTTGTGAAATCCTGTTTGAAAGGAATGAATATACCCTTTTTAAGGAAGTGGTGGATACCCATAATGATACC
>JAILRA010000088.1 GCA_024698715.1 Lachnospiraceae bacterium | reverse complement strand
AAATTATGGACCGGTGTTGGAAAATATCGTATACAACTATGCTTGCTCCAAAGGTTATAAAGTGAGCATCGGTAAAATCGGAAAACTTGAGGTTGATTTTATACTTAGAAAACGTTCAGATGAGTATTCTTATGTACAGGTAGCACGAACAATCGATAACGATAATTTCGACGAAAACGGAAAGAACATCACAGAAGAACGTGAGTATCGATCTTTGGAACGTATAGCCGATGGCTATCCGAAGTATTTGATAACCATGGATAAACTTTTGCAGAAACGAAGTGGCATAAAACATTTGAACATTGTTGATCTGATGTTGAATAGTATGGGTGATTTATAAGACAGTGAAGGTTGACTTGTACAAAACCAGGCTCAAAGTATAAATTCGGTATAAAGTGGACCTAGGGGACGGAGTAGGTAGTCCATTTTCAAAGCTAAAGTGGACCTAGGGGACGGAGTCGGTGGTCCAAAATACACGCGAATATTTGGAACTATGAAGAATCGATATTATAATACATTTATAACGATACTCCGTACTTTATGAAGGAAAAAGTGTGTTGGAAAACTTTCTATAGTTGAGGAATTCATAATGCAGGAGTATAAGTCACATATTTAAGCTGACTTCGCAAACGCAAAAAGGATTTTTTTATGGAGAAAAAAATATATTACCTGAATCAAAAAGAGTTACCGACGATCCCGGTTCCGCATGATTGTGTTGTAAATGATATTGTTTTGTCGGGTAATTTTATTGAATTCAAATTTGAAGATGATATCTCGCAATATGATTCCATTCAATATCATAAACCTGATGCGAAGTCATTGATCATCAGGTTTCATCTGAAAGACGACCCCGAGGATTATTCCGTTTATCAATGGGTTATGCCTCAAAAGCCTTTTCAAAAAGACGGATGTTATAAAAGAATAGAAAACGGTAAAATAACTGAAATGACGAAAGGCGAGTATAAATTAGAGTATCTGTATCATAATGTCGGATACTGTTCAATAATTGTTAAACTTTGGGCCGGCAGTGAGATTATATTTGACGCAGATGCAGACTTTGTGGAATTTGAATGGATCAAAGGGTGAAAAGAACCGTTTGCATTTGCGGTAGGTAAATGAGGAAAAATGGAATACGAAGAACACTTTTTTATGTGCATACCGAAATGAAGATCTGGAAAGAATATGAGTGAAGAGATAATCAGACAATGGAACAACGCTGCCGAAAGTTTTGCCGAAGAGCAGGAAAGATCGGCGTATGCGGATGCCAATAAAAGAATAATAAAAGAAAGATTTACGAATTTTAACGGAGAAAAGATCCTTGATCTCGGATGCGGATACGGGTATTATACGGATTATTTCAGAAGTATCGGCGGGTGCGCGACCGGAGTTGACGGCTCGCAAAAGATGATCGATATCGCCAAAGATAAATATTCGGAATGCGATTTTCTGGTCGCCGATATTACAGGCAGATTCCCCTTTGAAAAAGAAACTTTTGATATTGTTTTCTGCAATCAGGTTTTGATGGATATTGAAAATATCGAAAACGTTTTTTCGGAATGCTACAGGATACTGAAGCATGGCGGAATTTTGTATTATTCGATCACACATCCTGCTTTCTTTAACGGTGAATGGAAAACAGGCGAAGGTGATCAAAAGGTCGGAAAACTCGTTACTTCATATATAAATCCCAAAGCATCGGTCAATCGATTCTGGGGAGAAACAGGGCATTTTCATCGTCCGTTATCGTATTATCTTAATACTGCATCGGATTCGGGATTCGTACTTGTTCATACGGACGAACCCGGAGTCTACGACGGAATAAACAAAAATGACGATCTGCCATTGTTCTTTTTCGCCGAATACAGAAAATAAAGTGTTATATTTTTGATCGAGGGGATCAGCAAATGAGAACTGAAAAAGAAGTAATTGAAAATGTATTGGACGTGGCCGGCGCCGATGAGTCTGTCAGAGCCGTCATTCGGACCAATCTGCTTCCGAAAAGAGAATACGATTATTATAATTTCATTTTTCTGGTAAATGATACGGAAAAATTTGAAAAAGATATATTTGAAAACTGTTTCGGAGAAAGGATACTTTTGTACAGAGGGGATAAGAATTATCCTGATCTTTTCCCAAACAATACCAAAGCACATCTGATGGTTTTCGGCGACGGTACGACGATAGCCGTAAACATTATGGATAAAGATACTTTTATGGCCAGATATAACGGTGAACCAAACAGGGAAAATGTCTGGATCGGCGATACGTATCTTAAACTCCTGGACAAAGACGGAATACTTCCCGAGATAGAAAGGCTTGACGAGAGGCAGACATGGTTTGCAGATACACCTTCCGAAGAGAAGTTTTACGGAATGTGCGATGAATTCTGGTGGGTTCTGAAAACATTTGCTGAGTACACGTTAAGAAAAGAAATTCCCTCCGCCATGTTTTATCTGAATGTGGCCGTTCGCGATCTGTTGAATCAGATGATAAGATGGTATCTTTATCTTCGTGCGGGACAGCCGGTCAACATGGGAATCCTTGACTGCAATATGGAAAAACTTCTTGATGAAGAACTGTTTTCGCTGTACGCTAAAACATATCCGACGGCGGATTATGAGAGCATCTGGGAAGCTTTTGATTCGGTCGTGAAACTGTGGGGCCTGCTTGGAAATGATGTTGCAAAGCATTGCGGTTATGATTATCCTAAGGAGACGGAAAGACAAATGACGGCCCTCATATCGGATATGAGAAGAAATTCAAAATGATTTTTGGACCAGGAACTCCGTCCCCCAGGTCCACTTTTGGGGATAGCGAAAATGGACCAGGAACTCCGTCCCCTAGGTCCAAAAACTGAAAAACAAATTATCTCGGACTGTGCGCCTTTAATGGATAAAAAAGGCATCACGCCAAAGATAGATTTTCCGGAGCATTCCGTATACATCTATTCGGACAGGAATGCTGTGGACAGGATCTTCCAGAATCTTATATCAAACTCAATAAAATATTCCTCAGGGGATATCTCAATGTCGCTCGTGTCTGATGACAGGAGCGCCGTTCTGTCTGTATCAAATCCTGTCCCCGAAGACAGCGAACTTGACCCCGACAGAATGTTTGACAGGTTTTATACCGGCGACAGTTCCAGAAACAGCGGCGGAACCGGACTGGGTCTCGCGGTTGTAAAAGAACTGACGGAAAAACTCGGAGGAAGTGTAAAAGCGGAAAAAGAAGACATTAAGCTTACGGTAAAACTTGAACTTCCCGTAAGCAACGGACTCATGTATGTCTATTCAGGCGAAGAAGGCTGATCAAACCGATCCACAATTAAAGAAAGCAGGGTTGCACTTGCCGATAAAAAGTATTAGGATATTAGCAAGCAAAACCTTTGATTTGCTTGATATTTCGGGATCGTGGCTCAGTTGGGAGAGCGTCGCGTTCGCAACGCGAAGGTCGAGGGTTCGAATCCCTTCGGTTCCATAGGCATACTTATAAGTATGATCGAAAATGAGGTTTGCAATGACTTCTTTTTATATTATTTGTGTTATTATTTCAATCCTGTTTCTTTTATGGTTCTTAAGTCTGGGCGAACAGCACAGTACGCTTCAGACTTTATTGCTGGTGACTGCTGTTATTTCGAATTTCGGTCATCTTTCGATAGCGATCTCCAAGGATTTAGGTCATGCTCTTTTTGGACTGAAACTCACATATGTGGGCGGATGCTTTCTTCCGCTTATCATGTTTCTGATAATCGCCAAAACATGTCATCTGAAGATACCAAAGTTTTTAGTCGGGCTTATGGCTTCGGTTCAGATACTGATCTTCGGACTGGTCTGTACGATCGGATATCTGCCGATCTATTATAAAAGTGCCGAACTCATTACCGTGGACGGACTGTCCATCATCGAAAAAGATTATGCCATGCTTCATATACTGCACCCGATCTCTCTGTATCTGTATGTGATCGCGGGATCCGTAATATGTATCGTTTCCCTGGGAAGAAAAACGGTAGTCAGCTACAGAAATGTACTTAAACTTTTATTCGCACTTATCATCGGCGTTTTCGTATATCTCGGCGAGAGGATAATGGGGATCAAGGTGGAGATACTTCCGCTGGTCTATTCGATACAGATGGTTCTGGTCGTCACACCCATGATCAGAAACAATACATTTTCGATCAATGCGAATGCAATAGATGTGTTCGGTGAATATTCGAATGTAGGTTATGTTGTCTTCGACAAAAAGATGCGGTACATGGGATGCAATGACAGAGCACTTTCGGTTTTTCCGGAACTGCTTAAGTATCGTCTTGAATATGTTTTAAAAGACAAAAAGACCACATTCACGCATCTGCTTCTTTCGCCCCTTCGCGAAGCGTCCCGTATGAATGAAAAAGGTATCTTAAAGACCGATATCTTCCCTTTAAATGACAAATTTTACGAATACCGGATCGCGACCATAGTAAAGGGCAGAAGAAAAGCCGGGATCGTACTCGAGATCACCGATGTCACGTTAAGACAGAAAAGTATCGAACTTATAGAAAATTACAACAAGAACCTTCAGGCCGAAGTCGAAAGCCAGACAAAGAAGATCAGGGAGATCCGGGACAAGACCATGCTGGGTATGGCGCAGATGGTTGAATCGAGAGACTTAAGTACCGGCGGCCATATCAGAAGAACGAGTGTTGTTGTAAGTATTTTTGCCAAGGAAATTTTGAAAACGGATCTCGGTCTGACCGAAGAGTTCCTTAAGGATGTCGAAAGAAGCGCACCGATGCACGATCTCGGCAAAATAGCGGTCGACGATGCCGTGCTCAGAAAACAGGGCAAATTCACCGACGAAGAATATACGAAGATGAAGGAACATGCGGCAGCAGGTGCGGAGATAGTAAGCAAGATCCTTACGGATATAGAGGATCCCGAATTTGTCAAAATTGCCGTCAATGTGGCACATTACCATCATGAAAAATATGACGGGAACGGATATCCCGACAAACTTTCGGGTGAAGACATTCCCATTGAAGCAAGGATCATGGCTTATGCCGATGTTTTTGATGCCCTTGTATCCAAGAGATGCTATAAGGAAGCATTTGATTACGAGAAAGCGTTCGGTATAATCAGTGATTCGATAGGAACCCATTTCGATCCGAAACTCGCCGATGCATTCATGGCATGCAGGAGCGAACTTGAGGAATTTTATTCAACACAGCAATAAATCGTATATCAAAAAGAAGCCCGACATCTGCCGGACTTCTTTTCTTTTAATGCTGAAATAGTTATGATCTTCGGTAATTATATTTCGGTCTTCCACAAACCGTGAAGATTGCAGTATGCAAATACCGCGATCGGTTTCTCGTCACCGAGTGTGAATTCAACGCACGGTGCTTTTCCGACTTCGAGATTTTTTCTCTGACCTCCCTTGTCTGTCTGAAGATATACCCAGAGGATACTGTGCTCTTCAACCATCGGATGATCTGCGGATCCTACATTGACTTTCACGATATTTCCTTCAACATTTACAACCGGAACATGTTTTTCGAGACTTGCATCCGTTGTGCCGGGCTCCAGTTTTGTCATCTTCTGACCGCAGCACATAACGGGCACTCCGGATTCATTGATCATTCCGATAAGGTTACCGCATTTCTCACAAATGTAAAACTTGCTCTCACTCATTTTGTTTACCCCCTTTTTTAAATGTAATAACATTATACATTGTTTTGAGATAAAAAAAGCATTTTAACCGAAAATTCACATTTATTTTTTTTAGGAGAAAAATACTTATCGCAACTTCCGTCAGAAATCAATAATACTTGCAAATATCGCCTGTAAATTGTATTCTTAAAGTGGTTTGTTTCTAAAGGATAAGGAACGGACTAATAAAAGAAAAACGGTGAATGATATGGAAAAAAACTATTTGGAAATGGCGGCCTTTTGCGTGTACCTTTTACTGGTGCTCTCAATAGGTGTGTTCTTCTTTATCAAAGGGAAGAATCAGAAAGGCGATAAAGCCTATTTTCTCGGCGGAAGACAGATGAACGGATTCGTAGCCGCACTTTCGGCCGGTGCGTCGGATATGAGTGCGTGGGTTTTGATGGGACTTCCCGGTTCCATTTACCTCTGGGGTATGGGTCAGGTCTGGATCTCCGTCGGACTTCTTATCGGTACGCTTTGTGCATGGATATTCATTGCTCCCAAGCTCAGAAGATATTCCATCAAGGCGGATGACGCGATCACGATCCCTCAGTTTCTGACGAACAGATTCAAGTCAAAGAGTCCTGTTCTTCAGGCTGTATGTGCCGTGATCTTCATGGTTGCGTACTGTATTTATTCGGCATCGAGCATATATGCATGCGGTTCGCTTTTCAACAAGATGTTCGGATGGAATCCGCTCTATGCGATGATAGGTGCTACCGTTATCATTCTTTTGTATACATTCCTCGGCGGATTCAATGCGGTATGCTGGACGGACTTTTTCCAGGGAATGCTCATGCTACTCGCACTGATGACTGCACCGATCGTGGCTCTGTTTGTAATGAACAGACCTTCGTTCGCTCCGGTTGCCGAAGTCATTACCTCGGAGAATTACTATAATCCGTTGTCGAGCGGCAAATTTGATTATGACAGTATAAAAGATATATTGAGCGGTCTCGGATGGGGCCTCGGATATATGGGTATGCCTCATATCCTTATCAGATTCATGTCGATCAAGTCTGAAAAGGACATGAAGAGATCACAGGTGATCGGCAGTGCATGGACGGCGATCATTCTCGCAATGGCATCCGTTGTTGCACTTGTTGCACATCAGTTCCTCGGTTCAAGCCTCGGTCCCGATGACAGAAGTTTCGTGTTCATAACAATGGTCCGTGCACTGTTCCCCGCACTTTTATCGGGTGTTCTTTTGTCGGCGATCCTTGCGGCTTCGATGTCGACTGCGGATTCACAGCTTCTGGCTTCTTCTTCCGCTTTTGCTTCTGACTTTTACAAGCCTTTGCTCAGAAAGAACGCAAAGGATACTGAAATGTTATGGGTGGGCAGAGGGATCGTTGCAATGATCTCCGTTATCGCCCTCGTTATCGCCGTTAATCCCAACTGCGCGGGAATCATGTCACTTGTTGAATGTGCGTGGGCTGCTTTCGGTGCGGCATTCGGACCTACGATCATACTTGCTCTTTACTGGAGAAGATTAACATACATTGGTGCGATCGCAGGTATAGTCAGCGGTTTTGCGATGGATGCTTACTGGTACTGCTTCTTTACCGGAAATGTAAGCGGTTTGACATATTTTGATACGGGAATCTATGAGATCATTCCCGGATTTATCTTCAGTCTCATTGTTGCGATAGTATTCTCGCTTTTGGACAAAAAACCTTCAAAGGCAATAACGGATATGTTTGATGAAGCGAAGAATAAAACAGAGTAAGAGTTAAGCTGTTTCAGATAAGATTATCGGGGTGGTTATATGGAAAAAAGCGAACTTGTTGAGAAACTCAAAGACGGATCGCTTGATAATGTTCTTGCAGATATTTACTGTGACGAGAGTAAACTTGATTATCAGAGAGCAAGATATATTGCGGCAAGCGAAAAATTCGAGCAGCTTTTCGGCGGCGGAGATATAAGCATTTATTCTGCACCGGGAAGGATAGAGATAGTCGGCAATCATACCGATCATCAGCACGGCAGGGTGATCGGTGCCGCGATCAACGAAGATGTCATAGCGGTCGTCAAAAAATCGGATGACGATTATGTCAGGCTGGTTTCGGGAGACAATCCGGAGATAAAGATCGATATCAATGCTCTGGAGATAAGTGAGGAAGAAGCGAAGAGTACTTCCGCACTCATAAAGGGTATGTTGTTCGGATTCAAAGGCATGGAATGTAATCTCGGAGGATTTTGCGCGTACATAACATCCGACATTCTTGTCGGTTCGGCATTTGCATCGTCCGCTGCATTTGAGTCCCTGATCGGGATCATCATTTCGGGTCTGTTTAACAACATGCAGATAAGTCCTAAGGAAATAGCCCAGATCGGACAGTATTCCGAGAATATCTATTTCGGAAAACCTTCAGGTCTTATGGATCAGATGACCTGTTCGGTAGGCGGTTTCGTATATATTGATTTTGCCAATCCGGCAAATCCGAAAACGGAGAAGATCGAAGCGGATCTTTCGGACTATTCGGTGTGCATGGTTGACACCAAGAGCACAAGCGGCGATCAGAGTGCGGAATATGCACTTATCGTTGCGGAGATGAAGAGTGTTGCCGTTGAACTCGGCAGGGAATTCTTAAATGAGATCGGGCGTACCGATTTTGAAATGCACATTCCCGCTTTAAGGGAAAAATGCTCCGACAGGGCGATACTTCGTGCAATGCATTTTTACGGAGAGAACGACCGTGTTGCCAAAGTTGCGAAAGCTCTGCGCGAAAACGATACGGCTGAATTTATCAAAAAAGAAAAAGAATCCGGCAAATCGTCCTATATGTATCTTCAGAATGCATGCTCGCCGGATGAGTATCTGAAACAGGATATTCCCCTCGCACTGGCCATGAGCGATAAGATCCTTAAAGAAGATGAGGCAGCCAGAATCCATGCTTCGGGCTTCGGCGGTGTTATGGAAGCTTTTGTGAAGAACGAAAATGTAGAAGCATACAGAAAACGTATGGAAGAAACATTCTCTAACTGCGCATGCACTGTTTTGAAGATAAGAAAATACGGCGGAATACAGGTAATCTGATATATGACTAAATTCAGGAAAAGATTATTTGAGATAGTTCAGATAGGAGCGGCTAAAGATCTTATAAGCCGTTCTTTTGATGTGATCATTTCCGTCATAATCATAGTAAATATCATCGTAACGTTCCTAAGTACATTTAATCAGTTTAACTCGATAAAGTCAGTATTGAACTGGATAGAAACCGCTACGGTCATATTTTTTACCGCTGAATATATTGCCAGGATCTTTACCGCGGATTTCCTTTATCCCGATAAGAAAAAGGCAAAGGCAGTCCTTGCTTTTCTGTTTTCTTTCTACGGGATCATAGATTTCTTAAGTTTCTTTCCGCTTTATCTGCCGTTCTTTACGCCTACGGGTGTTGCGGTATTCAGACTTTTCAGGGTTTTCAGAATATTCAGGCTTTTTAAGATCAATGCCCAGTTCGATGCCTTTAACGTTATCGTCAGAGTATTGAACGAAAAGAAGATGCAGCTCTTGTCATCGGTTGTTCTTATCCTGATGCTCATGCTTTCGGCATCGATGCTCATGTACGGGGTTGAACATGACGCGCAGCCCGAGGTTTTCGAAAATGCGCTTTCAGGTTTCTGGTGGTCCATGGCGACCGTATTCACGATAGGATACGGCGACATATATCCGGTCACGCTGCTCGGCAAACTTCTAGCTCTGATAATATCCTTCCTGGGAGTCGGGATCATAGCCATTCCCACGGGTATCATTTCCGCAGGATTCGTTGAGGAATTCCAGAAGATCAACATGTATAAAGGTCACGGCGAAGGTCATGAACTTGAATTCGTGACCGGTGTGATAGGTGAGGATCACGACTGGAACGGCAAGGCGATAAAGGATATCGTGGTCCCTCCGCAGTCGCTCATTGCCATGGTCTTACGGGAAGGAAACAATCTGTCACCTTCCGGCAATCTGGTCCTCAAGGCAAATGACACGGTCGTACTGACGGCGAAGAATTACAGGGACGAGGACATTCACCTTAATGAGATCCCCATGGCTGAAGGCGATAAATGGCTCGGACTGGAAGTAAAGGATCTGGATCTTCCTTTGGATGAAAAGATCGTAATGATAAAGCGCGGAAGCAAAACGATAATACCGAGCGGAAATACGGTCATCAGAAAAGGCGACGCTCTGGTGATGTATTATGTTGAATAATGATGAGTTAATAATTGTGGTATGCGTTGATTATGTCCACAAGATATGGTAAAATGATAGACGGATTATGTCGAAGTTATTTTCGATATAATCCGTTTGTATATTTTTGAAACATAGGTTGAATTAAAAGGATAATTCCATATATCGGGAGGCAGTATGAAGAAAGTAGAAAATTATTATGCCGAATTTGACAGAAAGGAAAATCTGAAATTTGACAGCAAGGTCGTTCACGGGGCGCTCGGATGTGATCCGATAAGCGGTTCGGTAAGTTTTCCGATCTTCCAGACTGCAACTTTCAGACACAGGGATTTCGGCATTTCGACAGGATATGATTATTCGAGACTTCAGAATCCCACGAGACAGGAACTTGAACGTACCATGGCCATTCTCGAAGAGGGCGTTGAAGCTTTTGCGTTTACTTCCGGTCAGGCTGCAAATATGGCTGTGTTTGATTATTTAAAGCGCGGCGAGCACTGCCTTCTCTGTGACGATCTTTATGGCGGTACGCACAGGATCGTAGAAGATATCTTTAAAGTAAACGGAATTGAGATCTCATATGTGGATATGTTCGATCCCGAGTCGGTCAGAAAGGAAATGCGTCCGAATACAAAGATGGTATTCCTTGAAACACCGACGAACCCCATGATGAAAGTCGGGGATATCAGAGGTATTGCAAAGGTGGCACACGAGGCAGGTGCACTTTTTGTTGTTGACAATACATTTCTGACCCCGTATTTTCAAAGACCTCTTACTTTGGGTGCCGATATAGTTGTTCACAGCGCAACGAAATATCTTTGCGGACACAATGATGTTGTTGCCGGAATTGTTGTAATTAAAGATGAGGAACTCACTCATCATTTCCAGGTTCAGTTAAAGAGTCTGGGAGCCGGACTCGGACCCATGGACAGCTGGCTTATTATCAGAGGTTTGAAGACACTTTCTCTCAGAATGAAAAAACATGACGAGAATGCAAAGATCGTAGCCGAATGGCTCAGAAAACATCCCAAAGTAAAGAAAGTATATTATGTCGGATTTGAGGATCATCCCGGATACAAGCTCAATCTTTCGCAGTCATCCGGATTCGGAGGAATGATTTCTTTTGAACTTGACAGCGAAGAAAGTGCACAGAAGATACTTTCGAATGTTAAAATGATACTCTTTGCTGAAAGCCTCGGAGGAACGGAAACCCTTATAACATATCCGATCACGCAGACTCACGAGGATGTGCCCGATGATGTGAGAAGAGCATTGGGAATAAACGAAGCGTTTATAAGAATTTCGATAGGCATCGAAGATCCATATGATATCATCGCGGATCTCGAGCAGGCCCTGTCCTGATAAGGAAATAAAAATGAAAATACCTTTTACAAAAATGCAGGCATACGGAAACGATTACGTTTATGTAAATGTTGAAGGTTTGCCGGAAATAAACTGGAATGAAGTGGCGGTTCAGATTTCGGATCGCCATTTTGGCGTTGGTGGGGACGGTCTGGTTTTAGTCTGTCCTTCCGAAAAAGCCGACTTCAGAATGCGCATATTCGACCCCGACGGAACCGAAGCCGAAATGTGCGGAAATGCCGTAAGAAGCGTGGCCAAATATGTTTACAGTCACAAGATGACTGATAAGGAAAATATCACGATAGAAACGCTCGGCGGCATAAAGAATCTTTATCTGACCATTGAGGACGGAGAGGTTGTGAACATCGAAGCGGAAATAGGAAAACCGGTATTCACACCCGAAGCCATTCCCGTGGACTGCGAGAATGATGAGTTCTTCAACGAAAAAATCAAAGTGAATGTTGACGGAAGGATCATGCATATAGCCATGTCCTCTCTTTCATGGGGCAACCCCCATACGGTGATCTTTGTGGATGATCTGGAAAGTCTCGACATCGAAACGATCGGACCAGCAATAGAAAATCATCCGATCTTTGCCAAAAGAACAAATGTGACTTTTGCCCGCGTGATCGACAGAAAGAACATTCAGATAAGAGAATGGGAGCGCGGATGCGGAGAGACCATCGGATGCGGCACGGGATGCTGCACGGCACTTGTATTTGCAAACAGACTCGGACTCTGCGACAGGGAAGCCACCGTTATGCAGATAGGCGGACCGCTCGAAGTCAAATGGGACGATGAAGGACTTGTGCATATGAAAGGCCCGAGTTTTACGGTTTTCGAAGGGGAATATGATTATGAAGCTTGAAAAGATAATGGAAGGCATACTTTTTGAAACAGTTGCCGGAAATCTTGATAAAGATATCAAAAAACTCGTATACGATTCAAGAAAAGTTGAAAAAGATTCGTGTTTCGTATGTCTGACGGGATTTAAAACGGACGGACACGAATATATCGAATCCGCGATAGAAAAGGGTGCAACCGCCTTGATAGTGGAAAAAGACACTGAAATAAAAGATAAGAACGTGACGGTTATCAAAGTAATGAATTCCCGTACGGCTCTTTCGAGGATGGCATCCAATTTCTTTGACAATCCTTCCGAAAAACTTGTAGTGGTCGGAGTTACCGGAACAAAAGGAAAAACAACCACAACGCATATGTGCAAGAGCATCATGGAAGCCTCGAATGTCAAAGTCGGCATGATAGGAACTCTCGGCGCATATATCGGGAAAGAACATATCGAGACGAAAAACACTACTCCGGAATCATATGAACTTCAGGAACTGTTTTCGAAAATGGCGGATGCGGGATGCAAAGTGGTCTTTATGGAAGTGTCTTCGCAGGCTGTCAAGCTTCAGCGTATCGAAGGAATAAGATTCAGCATAGGTGCATTTACCAATCTTTCTCCCGACCATATAGGTCCCGGAGAACACGAAGATTTTGAGGAATACAAGAACTGCAAGAAGAATTTCTTCAGACAGGTTGAGACCGGTGTCATAAGCATTGATGATGAGTACGGTTCCGAAATGGCAGAATATCCTCAGTATCTTAGAACGATATCCGTAAAAGAGAAAGCATATCTTTATGCGACAGATATAGAAAACACTTGGGAGAGCGAGCTTATCGGCGTATCCTTTAAAATGCACGGAGATATCGAAAAGGACATCACCATCGGTATTCCCGGTATCCACAATGTCGAGAACGCTCTTATCGCAGCCGAGATCACACATCTTCTCGGTGCGGGAGATGACGATATAATAAAAGGTCTTAAGAATGTTTATATTAAGGGCAGAACGCAGCTCGTAAAAGAAGCGGCACCCCGCGGAACGTTCATAATAGATTATGCTCACAATGCGATAAGTACGGAAAGCGTCCTTTCCACTCTGCGTGCTTACGATCCGAAGAAACTCACTTGTCTTTTCGGTGGTGGCGGAAACAAACCCGTTGCGAGAAGGCATGACATGGGAAGCGCCGCATCCAAATATTCTGATTATATCATCCTTACCGAGGATAACCCGCGTGACGAGGAGATAGACGATATAAACAGATCGATCATCGAAGGCATCAAGGAATACAACTGTCCTTATGAAGTTATATATGACAGGAAAGAAGCCATCGAGCATCTTCTTGATATTTCCGAACCCGGCGAGATAGTGGCGCTCATAGGAAAAGGTCACGAAACATATCAGGAAGCTAAAGGCGTAAAGAGGTATTTCAGCGAAGAAGAAGTGATCAGAGATTACATGAAAAAATTAAAATAATCCGAAACCGGTCCTTTACGGAACTGGTTTTCAGAGTGAAGGACTTAAAACAAAGGTACAGTCAATGAAAAACAAGAAAATCATTTTCTTAGCGGCGACGATCGTATTTACCGTGATATTTGCGGTTCTGGCGGTGTTTGTTGTTCCGAAGAGAAAATACTCTTTTCCCTTACAAAAAGATAAAATGCATATAACCGTAGTGGGTGACAGTCTGTTCAGCAACACGGGCTTTGACTATCCGTCCCTTGCGCAGCATCTGGAAAAGATCCTCGACTGCGAAATGCAGAACTGTTCGATAGGTGGCACCACCGCTTCTAAGATCAACAAAAACAGAGAGGTGGACTATTATGCCGACAAACTGAATTTCTACAATGTGTCGGACATAGTATGCACCGGAAATATCTCAAGCGTATCGGATAACGTGAGAAACCTCGCATATCAGTTTGACGACGGCTATGTAAAGATGAAATACCTGTCCGCAACAGACCTTTCCGAAGAAGACTGCCTGATAATCTGTTACGGGATCAATGATGCTTTTATGAGAATATCCGCTTCTTCTGATGATCCGTATGATGAGTACACATACGCCGGAGCCATGAGACGCGGTATCGAAAAAATAAGCAGAACATATCCGGATCTGAAGATCATAGTGTGTGAGATCACAAGATCGAGCGTTATCATAGGCGGCGAGAACGACGAATATTTCGATTCCGTTACGACCGAATACAGGGATGAATACAATACGCAGCTCAGAAAAATAGCGGATGAATACGGAAACGTTTATTTTTTTGAAACAAACAGTTTGTTTGAGGATACTCCCGAAATCTATGAAAAGTATTACTGGGACGGCATCCATTTCAGCGAAGAGGGTAAACAGATCTATGCGAATGCCCTGGCTGAATTTATCGGAGAATTGAATTGATGGAAAACAAGAAAAGATCGGGATCGATCGTAGAATATCTGAATATTGCCGGTACTGCAGCGGCTGTTTCGTTTACACTGGTGCAGACCGTATACGCGATAATGTGGTTCGTGTCGGATGCTTTTGCCTTTGGCGGCAAAGGCGGTTTTTCGTTTCACTGGAAAGAAGCGGGAAGTTATATCTTTATGGCTGCGGTCATCTTTTTCCTTACCGATACCGTTGTCAGAAAAGTAACCGATATCAAAGTCAAACCGTTTTATTACATTGTTTTTGTCGTATACACACTTACCATTCCGACAGTGGTCAGCGTGAATTTTAATGCGACTCTTCAGGCAGTCTGCGTATCACTTCTTTTGCTCCTTCTTTCTTTTATGCTCAGATATTTTTACGGCAGACATGAGTTAAGGCTTTATTATCTGATCGGCATTTTCGCCATTACGCTGGTCCTGTCTTATCTTAACCGTGCGGCTTTCTGGACGGGAGTTTTCGAGTCGTTCGTTTTCCTTACGATCCAGCTGATCAGGAATATAAACATCAGAAGAAAGAACATAGGCGACAAATCCTGGAGAAACACTCTTCTTTTGTTCTGCATCCTGATCATAATCATGCTGATCCCGCAGTACTGCTCGTATAACAATATCAAACACACGCTCTATCATCAGTCTCTGAAAGAGCAGCTTTCGGCGAGATTTCTCGTGCCTTACATCGAATACGAAAAAATGAAGACCGACGACGAATACCTTCTCGGTGTCATCAAGAATATCGATATCGATTCGGGACATACCTACAGGGATTTCAAGAAGATAATGCACAGATACGAAGAAGACGAACTGGATATGGAAACAATCTGGGACAATCTCTATCGGAATGCATATTACAGATACAGAAAGAATATGGCAAAAGAATATCTGCGTGATGTTGTAAAAAACTGTATGGCTCCTTTCGTTTTGAAAGCGGATATGGATTCAAACAAGGCGGAAACACACCACGGATATTATTACGGTCTTTTCTCGGTCGATTCACCGGTATTGTCTGACAATTATTTTGAATTCGGACTGTGGGGAATGTTCGTTCTGGGAACAGTGACCGTGATCCAGATCCTGATCCTTCTGATAAAAGATATTGTAACGGGAAAATACAGATCGAAAATAGAAGAGGGAAAACACAGAAAGGTAGAGGCTGTCATGCTCATAGTCTGTCTGAGCATAGCATGCACCGCATTTCAGTCCATGTTCTCCCTTAAAGGTTCATCGTATGTGAGCGGTATAGGTTCCGTGATTATATGGGTTACGGCAGCTGCCTATACCTGTTTTTCGGCGAGAAGTTCGGAAACTGCCGAAACGCCAAAAGATAACTGATAAAAATATTTTACAGACGCTCTTTTAACAGAGTGACCAAACGGTCCGCCATCAAACGGCGGGCCTTTTCATTTGGAGTGATGCCGTCGTCTTCGAGATACTGAAAAGCATTGTCTTCATTGATGAGCACACCGCTGAACATGTCAACATACGAAATGCCGTAATAATCAGTGATATGTCTGGCGGCATTGAAAGTTTCAGCGATCGTTCCGTTACCGGTATCCCTCATGGCGCATGAGATATTGTTGCCGTTTTCATCTTTTGCATAGCAGAATCCGGGAGATACAAACACGTACTGAATGGCGGGATTCATATAATTGAAAAGATATATCGATGTGTATGACGCACCGAGAACGGAAGTGATGTTTTCGGTCTGAGCATTCTCTCCGATGTAATTGATCGGAAGATTTCCTCTCAGATAGTCATGACCGTCATAGCAGAACATTATGACATCGATCTTCGAAAGATCGACGGTTTCAAGTGTCTTGATGACTTCTTCGTATCTGGCAACATCGTATTTTTCGGGATCCAGATAGGAAAGAGCTTCATACTGCTTGTCGAAATTTGCCCATCTGAGGTTGACCGAAAGCCAGAAAAGAGTGAAATAATCCTCGGGACATTCCGCAGGGGATTTTTCCTCCGCATTGAAACTGCAAAGATACGATCCCGGAAGGCAGCAGTTATAAATTTCCGCATCCGGAACCTTTTTTGCAAAGGAGTCTATTATCCCGCTTCCGTCTTTGCAGCCTTCATAATATGAATCGTTGCCGAAGATGAGTATGGAAGTGGTGCCGTCGTAAGTGTCCTTCGCAAGGATTGAAGGAGGAATAAGAACGACATTGTCCTTGGTATCAAGTTTGATCTTATCGTAATCTTCCGCCGTCATATTGTAGTCGACACCCTTGTTCCATACATTGAGCCTGATTATGATGACAACTATGCTTATGATGATGGCGAGTATTAAAAGCAGCACTGTGGATAATCCGATTATCCTGGGATAATTGGGGATCCTCTTTTTGCCGTGGGGTTTTTTATTGTTTTCGTTAGCCATGTTTTATCCTTTCAAAAAATATGTGTTTTCCGTCTGACGGAATCTCATATATCAGAGATTTTACATTATATTGTGGATAAATGCAAACATACGGCATACATATTGAAAAAAGGACAATTATATGATATCATCGACAGTGTATGTGTTTTTTTAGATGAGGTAAATCATGAAAAAAAATATTTTTGATACTGAAATAGAAATGATCGATCTGGATTCCGTAGGCAATATGGAAGTCTCCTATGACGATAAACTCGAACCGAATTCGAAACTCGGAAACGATGTTGAAATGGTCATGAAGGAAACCCAGGTTATTTCATCGGAAGAGATCGAAGCGATAATGGAAAGCAACACCGAAATTTCCGAAGAGATCGATGCGGGAGAGACCAAAGTCATTGATACGGAGAGCATAGAAGAAGAGATAAGCGACAATATCAACGACAATAATATTTCGGAAACGGTTGCACAGTCCGATAACGAAGTGTATGCCGGATCGGAAGAATACAGCGCGGAAAGAGATACCGAACAGGACGAAGCTCAGGAGGCGGATGAAAATGCTTCCGAAAATGAGGAAACATCCGAAAAACTGAAAAATGACGAATCATATGATTTCGAAAATGATGTTCCCAAGAAAAAAGTAAAGAAAAAAGCTCCTCAGAATGCGTCGGGCAAACCCAGAAAGAAAAAAAGATCCGCGATCGGTGCGATTGAAATAGCAGGTATCTTTTTGGGCGTTATCCTTCTCGTACTTCTCGGGATCCTCGGTACGAAAGTGCTCTCAAATAAGGCAAGGAGCAACAGCGTTCAGCAGTTCGCGGCTGTCGGAAATCTTCTTTCCGATATTGACGGAATAGGAAACGAGGGAATCGAAGCGATCGGCGAAAAAGCCCAGATCGACAGCATTACCGTTCAGCCCGATGATACCGACGGGGAAGTAACGGATCAGGACGATGACACAGAGAACGATGATGAGGACACCGCAGATCCGATATCGGTTAATTTCTCATCTATCGAAAAAGATTTAAAGATTAAATTCATTGACAAGAAAACAGGCAAGCTTGTTACGGGTGTAAAATTCGAAGTCAGTGCCAAAGGACCGAAAGGTGATAAATTCAACTGGGTGGACAGCGATACCGACGGGATCATCTATGTTGACAAGCTTCAGCCCGGTAATTATGAAGTAAGGGTTCTCAATGTAGACAAATATGTATTCCCGGATCTTGCAACGATTGTAAAAGTACAGGATACCGTGGTTTACCAGGTTATAAACGTTATCGACGAAGCGGTCGATATGGACGATGTCGATCTTTCACAGGAAGACGATCAGGACAACGATGTTGACGAAGGTCCCAAGCTTGAAGACACGGTTCCTTTTGTAGAGCCAAGTGCCGTTCAGGATTACATCAAGATCGCAAAATCGGATATTCAGGATCCCAGAACGATAGGAACCCAGAATGCTGACGGCGGTTTCAGACGTGTTTACGGTGAGATCGCGGATGACCCGTATACAACGGATCCCGACACGCCCGCTCCTCCTTCGGATGTATTTATTTCAAAGATCACCATAGGCGGAAGCAACAATATAGCAGTAGGCGAAGAAACAGGTCTGTCGATCGCGATAGAACCCGACAACGCAACTTCAAAAGATGTTACATGGAGCAGTTCGGACCCTAACGTGGCAAGTGTTGACGGAACCGGAAAAGTCAGAGGACTCAAAGCCGGAACCACGACGATCGTGGCTACCGCTGTCGATGCCAATCACGTACAGAGTAACGGACATGTGATCACCGTAGAAAACAGAACGGTTCTTGTGGAAGCCATAACTCTTGAAAATGCATCAGTCACATTAGGTGGCGAAACGACGATGAGAGCTGTCGTTACACCTGAAAATGCGACCAACAAAACACTTGCATGGTCAAGCGATAAGCCCGACATTGTTTCCGTGGACGGAAACGGCACGGTAAAGGGACTTAAAGCAGGAACTGCGATCATTACCGCAAAATCAACTGACGGAAGCGAAAAGAGCGCGAGTGCGACCGTTACCGTAACGGAAACGAACATCCTCATTGAATCGATCACACTTCAGGGCGGTGAAGTAGCCATCGGAGGCAAGACAACACTTAAAGCAACGATCACTCCCGAAAACGCTTCTAACAAAACACTTACATGGAGCAGTTCGGATACAACTATAGCAACTGTTAACGGAAACGGTGAGGTTACCGGTCTTAAAGAGGGTACTGTTAAGATCACGGCCAAGACCACCGACGGAAGCGAAAAGAGCGCTTCAGCCGATGTTGTTGTAAAACCGGGCGCACTTAAGCTTACGGTTCTCGGAAAAGACGGAAAAGAAGTCGGAAACGAACTTGTTCTTCTGGTCAACGAATCCTATCAGCTCACCGCAAAGGTTGAAGGTGCGGTTTCAGATACCGGAGTTAAATTTGCAACTTCCCAGAACAATGTTGCAACGGTTTCCGATAACGGACTCATCAAAGCACTTGTACTCGGTGCAACGGATATCACGGTTACGACCAATGAAAAAGACGCTTCCGGAAATCCCGTTGTCAAGAATATAAAAGTTACGGTTAAGGATGACCTGGCAAACGATAATGTCACACCGCTTAAGTATAAAGATAAAGACGGTAAGGAACATCAGGTCTTCATAAAGAATTCCGAAGGCAAATATGTTGAAGCCAAATATGCCGATTATTACAGAGACGGCCTTGAGTATTTTATCGAGGGCGAGATACTGTATACCGGATGGCAGACGATCAACGGAAATGTATATTATTATACAGCCGAGCATAAAAAAGTTACCGGCGAACAGGTAATTCAGGGTGTTAAATACTCTTTCGCATCGGACGGAGCACTTATTAAGGGCAACGGAACCAAAGGTATCGATGTTTCGGCATATCAGGGTGATATCAACTGGACAGCCGTAAAGAATTCCGGCGTATCATTCGTTATCATCAGATGCGGTTTCAGAGGATATACTCAGGGCGGTCTGATCCTGGATAAAAAATACAAGACATATGTTCAGGGTGCTACGGCAGCAGGACTTAAAGTCGGATTGTATATATTCTCTCAGGCAATTAATGAAGCGGAAGCTGTTGAAGAGGCATCACTTTGCGTTAACCTTGCTCAGGGATATAAGATCTCCTATCCTATCTTCCTTGACAGTGAATATGCAAACAGCTCACATTCCGGAAGAGCCGACGGTCTGGACAAACAGACCAGGACCGCAGTCTGCAAAGCATTCTGCGAGACGATCAAATCAGCGGGTTATGTTCCCGGTGTATATGCTTCCAAATCCTGGTTTTACAATAAACTGGATGCCGGACAGCTCAATCCTTACAAGATCTGGCTTGCTCATTACTGCGGACAGACGGATTACACAGGTAAATATGATCTGTGGCAGCATTCTTCAAAAGGATCCGTTAACGGTATCAAAGGAAATGTTGACCTTGATATAAGCTATCTCGGATATTAATGGAAAACATCTAATCATCATAAGATGTCAGACGGGGTATTATAATGGATATACCTGCAATTTTGGGCGGATCTCCTGTCAGAGATACCAAGATCTTCTATGGACATCAGTGTATTGACGATGAA
The DNA here is from genome assembly GCA_024698715.1 of Lachnospiraceae bacterium. Lineage (GTDB taxonomy): Bacteria > Bacillota > Clostridia > Lachnospirales > Lachnospiraceae > UBA3766. The sequence goes on along the minus strand of JAILRA010000088.1, from coordinate 44,788 downwards.
GATATAAAAGCAGTGGAAGAAGTATTAAGAAGTGATTTTCTTACCTGCGGGCCCAAAGTAAACGAACTTGAAAAAACTCTGGAAAAAATATGTGATTCAAAATATGCGGTTGCGGTATCGAATGGTACCGCAGCTCTTCATTGTGCGTGCATTGCGGCCGGAATTTCCGAAGGCGACGAAGTTATCACAACGCCCCTTACTTTTGCCGCAAGTGCGAACTGCGTCAGATATGTCGGCGGAACACCTGTATTTGCCGATATCAATCCCGAAACCTACAATATAGATCCCGAAAGCATACGCTCAAAGATCACCGATAGAACAAAGGCGGTCATTGCCGTTGATTTTACCGGACAGTGTGTTGAGAGCGAAAAGATCCGCGCGATCTGTGACGAGTACAATCTTGTATTCATAGAAGATGCGGCACATGCGATCGGATCGGCATACAATTCAAGACCGGTCGGCTCTCTAGCGGATATGACGACTTTCAGTTTTCATCCCGTCAAAACCGTAACCTGCGGCGAAGGCGGAGCGATAACCACCGATAATGAAGATTACTACAAAAAGCTGGTCCTTGCTCATACACACGGGATCACTCACGATGAAGAAATGATGGAAGAGGCCCCTCATGAAGGACCCTGGTATTATGAAGAGATCAGTCTCGGATATAATTACAGACTGACGGATTTTCAGTCGGCTCTTCTTATAAGCCAGCTGAAAAAACTTGATTCTTTTAAGAAAAGAAGACAGGAGATAGTCAGAAGATATGATGAGGCTTTCGGCGGTATACCTGAGATAATCGTACAGAAGGAAATACCCGAATCGGATACCTGCAGACATCTTTATATAATAAGGCTCGATCTGTCAAAACTGAAATGTTCGAGAAGAGAATTTTACGATGCGATGAGTGCGGAAAACGTACAGTGTCAGGTTCATTATGTGCCTGTATATCTTTTCCCGTATTACAGGCATCTTGGATATAAGGAAGGTCTTTGTCCGAATGCGGAAGAAATATATAAAGGGATACTAAGTATTCCCCTGTATCCCTCAATGACCGATAAAGATGTATCGGATGTTATAGAAGCTGTTAAAAAGCTGACAGATCATTATCGGATCTGAAATAAAAATCTTATCTGACTTCGCCGACGTTTTCGTGATGTTTTTTCTTTTCTTCGTACATCATCTTTTCGGAAGCGGATATCAGAGCAGGAAGATCGCATTTACCCTCAGTATGGCTGTATCCTATGGATACGCTGTACTGTTTTTCTTTTATGCTCTTTCTTAACGAATCGATCTTTTCCATGCAGAGCCGTCTGTCTTTGTCGAAATCGAAGACAACGAATTCGTCGCCGCCTATCCTGAATGAATTGTCAAGACCCCAGACTTTGATGATGCTCGAAGCGATGTGTTTTATGAGCGCATCTCCCGCATCGTGGCCTTTGGTATTGTTTAATTCGTGAAGGAAATCCGCATCAATGTAGATAACGGATATGGAATCGTGTTCTTCCTTCGCAAGCTTTTTAAGATAGTTTTCGTAACAGTATCTGTTCCTGATCCCTGTCAGACCGTCAAGATCTCTTTCCTTGATCGCGGTCCTGTACTGCTCACGTCTTTCGTTTTCTTCTCTGATAAGAGCATCCACATCCCTGCATGCAACTACGATGTTTTCTTCCCCGTCAGGTCCGATGGCACGGGTAAAGCAGAGCTGAAGATAAACAAATTCATCCTTCGAGATCATTCTCTTGAATATGGTCGAATACATTCCTTCGGGAGGAACTTTGGTTATGAGTGTATCGTATTTTACAAACTCTTTGAGTCTTTCTTTATCGTCTTCACTGACATATCTGTCTATGAAGCTTGAAAATCCCAGATCGAAATTCGATGAATCGTAATACTGAAGGGCAACCCTTTGCACTTCCGGATTGTCGCATACTCTGAAGAGTCGCATCTTACGGTCTTTTCGTAAAAGCCATACCATTTCGTAATCACGGCTCAATCCGTCAAGAAGCGAAAGCTGAAAATCAGTCTGGGCTTTTTCTTCCATCTCAATCCTGATCTGTGCGTCTTTGACCGCAAAGCCCATTACTACGCTGACGGGATCGCCGGGTTCGCTGACCTTGACGCATTTCATTTCGCAGAAACTGCCTTCATTGTTCTGGTAGATCCAGATAAAATAATCCTGACCCGCAACCTGACTTAAAATGAATTTTCTGGAAAGAACTTTCCTCATCATTTCTTTGTCTTTTTCAGCTACGGCTTTTTCTATGTATTCTTCGGCGGCATTATCATAATTGAGTTTATAGAATTTGTCACCGAACATTCCCTCTATTCTGTTGCTCAGATTGTAGGGCGTAACGTTTCCCGACTCGAGATCCACGTAATAGATAGACGAATACTCGCGTCCCAGTGCGTATGAAACGGAATACTGCTGTTTCTTTTCTTCCATTTCCTTGAATTTTTCGCGGATCTCATCATCCACGTCCACACAAGAGAATACGAGAGTTTCACCGTCATCGTCGATATTGTTCAGTTTGTTTATGGAGAGTTTTTCGTACAGATAGTTTTCATGTTCTTCGTCTTTTCTGTACTGGAAATAAACAGTCAGGGAGCGTCTGTTTTTCATCAGGTCCTTATATTTTTCGAATGTCATGACGTAACGTACGTTTTTCTTGTCTTCGGGATAAACGAATCGGTCGATCATTTCATTGACGGCTTTCTGGTAATCGTTTGTACGCGAAAAAACCCTGTCCCAGACAGGTTTAAGCTCTTCGTTCATCAGACGAATCATTTTGACATTATTTTTTATATCGCTGTAAAAAAGAAACAGACAGTCACCGAAACATGACCGGATGATCTCGTCATCGATATTATGATTCATAAATATGATGTTCTCCCCAATACGCTGTTTTTCCGTCAGTTTACCGATAGCGGTACACTATATAATTTTACAGGGAATTGGGCATTATGTCAATTTACTTGACCTAACATGTAACTCTTTCAAAGCCTTTATTTTTTCGATAAAAACAGGTAAACAATGTTTACTTAAAGAAGCATATCCGCACATATGCATCGTGTGGAAAAAAACGTCATCATATGTTATAATGTTATCGATTGTGTGAAACGAAGAAACTGTTCGTGAAAATTCATACGATTTTAAGCTTATCAGGTATTTTCATGGATTAAGATCAATGCATTAAAATGTATTTTCGGAGGAAATATGAAAGGAATAATTCTTGCGGGTGGATCGGGAACGAGACTTTATCCGCTTACAAAATCAATATCAAAACAGATTATGCCGGTTTATGACAAACCGATGATATATTATCCTTTATCGATCCTTATGCTTGCGGGAATAAGGGAGATACTGGTCATCTCAACACCGAGGGATCTTCCCGTGTTCGAAGATCTGCTCGGAGACGGTTCGCAGCTCGGATTAAAGATGAGTTATGCCGTGCAGGAGTATCCCAGAGGACTCGCGGATGCTTTTATCATCGGCAGGGAATTTATCGGTGACGATTCGGTCGCTCTTATCCTCGGGGACAATATCTTTTACGGTCAGAGCTTTTCAAGAGTATTGCGCGATGTGGCATCCAGAAAAGAAGGAGCAACCATATTCGGATATTACGTCAGGGATCCGAGAGAGTACGGCGTAGTCGAATTCGATGAAAACGGAAAGGCCATTTCCATTGAGGAAAAGCCCGAAAATCCCAAGAGCAATTATGCCGTTCCCGGACTGTATTTTTATGATAACGACGTAGTGAAGATAGCTGCACAAGTAAAACCCTCCGCACGCGGCGAGATAGAGATCACAAGCGTCAACAACGAGTATTTAAGAAGGGGCAAACTGTATGTTGAAACTCTCGGAAGAGGTTTTGCATGGCTCGATACCGGCAATCACGATGCTCTTTTGGATGCTTCGGATTTTGTGGCCGCTTTTCAGAAAAGACAGGGACTTTACATTTCCTGCATAGAAGAAATAGCGTATAAAAGAGGTTTTATCGACAGGGATCAGCTCTTAAAGCTCGCAGAACCTCTGATGAAGACCGCTTACGGTCAGTATTTGGTTGAAGTTGCCAACGGACTTTGATTGATATGAACAAAAAATTACTGTTAATATCGGTTACCGCCGCATCCTTCTGCATGCTGCTCGTTCTGGGGATAGTGTTCCTTATGAACTATTCTCCGGACAAAAAGCCAAAGGAAAACAGCGGTAGCGGATCCGCGCCTTCGGGCAGCGAAAAAGTAAAGGAAGTAAAAACGGACAGCAAATCGTTTTTAAACGATTTGAGTTTTTTGGATGAAGAACAGCCAAATTACAAAGAGGAAGAAGTAAAAAAGAAAAAAGAAGTAAATCTGGTTGTCAGTTCCGTGGCAAAAGATATCAGAGTGACCGTTGTGGACGACCGCGGAAACAAGATAAAAGGTGTTCCATTCTATATAGACGTGGACGATGTCGGAGAGTATAAAGATCTCGACATGGACGGATATGTTTATATAGCGGGAATGAGATCCGGCAATTACGAAGTTTCACTTGCCGAAAACGAAAACTACACATGTTCAAAGAGCGTGAACGTGGATGTATACGAAACAGTCCAGTATGCTCCGCTTCAGGATATAAAGTATTCGATAGTTCAGGAAAAGGACATCAATGTTGAGGTTGAAGATACCGGTCAGAAGGATGTCTTCAGGGACGATACCGAGAATACCGAGATAACGAAGGGCGGAGACGGTGTCGAATGCGGAATAGATGTTTCGGCATGGCAGAGAGACATAGACTGGGAAAAGGTTAAGGAATCCGGCGTTGAATTTGCCATATTAAGATGCGGATACCGTGGCGCCAAGACAGGAGCACTTGTCGAAGATTCGTATTTTTACAAGAATCTTACGGGCGCACATGATGCCGGTGTTCAGGTCGGAGTATATTTCTTCACGCAGGCTCTTACCGAAACCGAAGCGGTGGAAGAAGCCAGTATGGTTCTTGCTCTTGTCGGAGACAACAAACTCGAGTATCCGATCTTTATCGATACCGAAAACACCAACGGCAGAGCGGACAGTCTGGATAAGAACACCAGGACCGATGTGTGCGATGCTTTTTGCAAGACAATAGAAAAAGCCGGTTATAAAGCGGGAATATACGCTTCAAGAGACTGGTTCAACAATAAATTAAACGATTCCAAATTATCAGGTCATATCAGATGGGTTGCCGAATACGCATCCACTACTGCATATAAGGGAAGATACGAAATGTGGCAGTACACTTCAAGCGGACATGTGGACGGAATTGAAGGCAGGGTCGATCTGGATATGAGTTATCTTAAATAAAGCAAATATTTTGAATGGGAGAAGATAAATGGGAAAATTCAGTGTGGAAACATGTGATATCGAAGGACTTAAGGTGATCACTCCGACAGCATTCGGGGATAAAAGAGGCTATTTCATGGAAGCGTATCAGGCAAACGATTTTAAAGAGATCGGGATCGATACGGTCTTTGTTCAGGATAATCAGTCTTCATCCACCAAGGGAGTGCTCCGCGGTATGCATTATCAGATCAATTTCCCTCAGGACAAACTCGTAAGAGTTCTTTCCGGGGAAGTATACGATGCGGTGGTCGATCTTAGAAAGGATTCCCCCACGTACGGAAAGTCGTTCGGCGTTGTATTGTCTGCGGAAAACAGAAAACAGCTTTTCATTCCCAAGGGATTTGCTCACGGATTCGTTGTTCTTTCCGATTATGCCGAGTTCTTCTACAAAGTGAGTGATTTTTATCATCCCGGCGATGAAGGCGGACTTCTCTGGAACGATCCGGAAGTCGGTATCGACTGGCCGATAAAAGACGAGTCCGAACTTAACATTATTGAAAGAGATCAGAACTGGCCGAAGCTCAGTGAACTGAACAGATAATCTTTTAAGGGTGTATTGATGAGCCAAAGCATTAAAAAAACAGTACAGAAAGCAATGCTTTTACCCAGAAAAACCAAATATGAAAGAGAAAGGCTCCGTTTGCTGAAAGAGTATGAGGAAGAATGCCTAAGACGCGACGAGTATGTTTCCGACGAAAAAATAAAAGCGGAAACCTTCGGAAAAGTCGAAAGACTTGATATTGAGACATTCATTTCAAATAAAGAAAACGGGATCGTATTCGATGATCAGCGTTATTATCTGATATATGATCCGAAACTCGGAATACTCCGTAAAGAAAGCGAACGCCTTGTTTATGAATATCTTGAAGATAATCCTTGCGCTGTATTTATTTACGGTGATGAGGATTATTTTGCAGTATCGAAGGATTCCGGCTCTGCGGATAAAGGATTCCAAATCCGTGCGTTCAGATATTTTAAACCCGAATTCAGTCCTAAGACACTCGGATCGTTTGATTATATCAATGCATTTGCGATAAAGGGAGACCTTTTAAATTCAGTATCCGCCGAAGTTAAGGAATATCCGGATCCGTCGGCGGTAATGTACGATCTGACTTTCGAAGCGAGCATTAAACTTAAGAACGAGGGACGGGAAAAAGAGATACAAAGGATTCCTGCAGTACTGGTTTCAAAGGAAACAGAGATCCCGAAAAAGGATTACGAGGGTCTGGTTAAAACATACGATCTTTCGAAATACATGTATCCGTATGTACTTAAAAAAGAACTGTCGTTAAGTTCAAAAGAATACGAGGGATTGAGACGGGAAAAATCGGCGAAAATGGGTATACTTCCCGAAAAAGAGGATCCTTCCGTATCGATGATAATCCCTTCAAAAGACAATCCGGATATGCTCATCACATGCATCGAAAGCCTGCATCTTAACGAGGTTTCGAATGTTGAACTCATAGTCATTGATAACGGTTCTTCGGATGAGAACAGAAGAAAGATCGAAGATTATCTTAAAAACTCGGGAACTGAAAACAGATATATTTATGAACCGGGCGAATTCAATTATTCCCGGATGAACAATACTGCGGCAAAAGAAGCGAAAGGCGAGGTGCTTCTTTTGCTTAATGATGACATAGAAGCTGAAGACGGCGGATTCATAAAGAAAATGGCATCCGAAGCGACCGCAAAAGGAGTCGGGTGCGTCGGATGCAGACTTCTTTATCCGAACGGACTTATCCAGCATGTGGGTATCGCCGGCGGAGTGGACGGTCCCGCCCACAAACATATGGGAGAGTCCGATGATGTCAGAAGAGGTCACGGCGACAATACAGTCAACAAAAATGTTCTGGCTGTTACGGGTGCCTGCCTTGCGATAAGAAAAGATCTTTATGAAGAACAGGGCGGTCTCTGTGAGGAACTGAAAGTCGGATACAATGACGTGGATCTTTGCATGACCTTATACGAAAAGGGTTATAAAAATGTTCTGCTGAATGAAGAAAAACTCACACATCATGAATCGGTAAGCCGCGGAAAGGATGCCAAAAATCAGGCAAAATCGGAGAGACTTAAGGCGGAGAAAGATATACTGTCAAAACGCCATCCCGAGCTCATGAGATCAGATCCCTATGAGGGCGGATGCGAGGATTTTAAGCTTTCCTTTGAAAGACAGAATACCGGCAATACGGTTAATGCGAAAGGTTCTTTCGGAAAACGCACATCAAATGATGACGAAGGCTGGATCTATTCCTCTTTCGAAAAATTTGAAACCCTGGTTAACGAAAAGAACGAAAAGATCCTTTCGGCGAAGGGATTTGCGCTCGTACCCGGGATAGACAATATGAGATTTGACTTTGAAATGCTTCTTGAAAAGGATGATACGCAGTTCATCATTCCGATAGAAAGAAGATTAAGGACGGATCTTTTGGGAAGATTCAACGGAAGTCAGAATACCGAACTTTGCGGAATGGATTTTGTTCTCGGCCTTGAGGGCATTCCTTCGGGAGAGTATAAAGTAAGAATGTATGCGAAAGATCACGGAAATGTCAGGGAACTTATTACCGATACCGGTCTCAGTGTGCAGGTCTAGAAAAAAATCGGTCGGTGTATTTAAGAAATATTGAGAACCAATGGATATGGAGAATTCGAAAAGGCAGGCACGAGGATTCTGAAAACGGGCAGGAGCGAAGATACTGAAACCTTTGTGTAAGAAGAATCTGAAATGAAATAAGCGACGGATACGGAAAATATGGGAAACGAAGAAATCGAAAAACTGAAAAAAGAACTTGAAGAGTCCAAAAGAAAAAATATCGAGCTCTCGGGAAGGATTGTTGAACTTGAGGATGAGAAAGACGAGATAAAAGAGAATCTTGCCAGGATCAAAAACAGCAAGGCTTATAAACTCTCGAAACCCTTAAGATATGTAAAATCCCGTGTCGACAGAGTCACGCAGTACGGATCGATAGAAGCCGTAAACGAAAAGATAAAGAGCAAGAACAGACTTAAGAAAAGATACAAGGAACTCGGCACTTTATCGTTCCCCTCCGATGAAGAGAGAAAGATACAGGGATCGAAACAGTATGACGAAAAGATCATTTTTTCCGTACTGGTCCCTCTTTACAATACTCCGAAGGATTTCCTCTGCGAGATGATAGATTCGCTTGTTTACCAGACATATAAGGACTGGGAACTCTGTCTGGCGGACGGTTCCGATAACGAACATGCATATGTCGGCGAGATCTGCAGGCAGTACGCAGATAAGGATTCAAGGATCAGATATAAAAAGCTTGAGAAGAACGAGGGTATATCGGGAAACACCAATGAATGTTTCAGAATGGCCACGGGAGATTATATAGGTCTTTTCGATCATGACGACATTCTTCATCCATGTGCGCTGTATAAATACAGGGAAGCTGTGGATAAAGGTGCGGATTATATCTACTGCGATGAAGCTACTTTTGTCGACGGCGACATCAACAAGATGATCACTGTTCATTTCAAACCGGATTTTGCGATAGACAATCTCAGGGCCAATAACTATATCTGTCATTTTTCGGTATTTAAAAAAGATCTTCTGAACGAAACTGAACTCTTCCGAACACAATACGACGGAAGTCAGGATCACGACATGATCTTAAGACTTACTTCCATTGCACAAAAAGTGGTGCATATTCCGGGTATCTACTATTACTGGAGAGCTCATGCCGGAAGTGTGGCAAGTGATATCAATGCCAAGACCTATGCGATAGATGCGGCCAAAAGAGCGGTATCGGATCATCTCAAAGAACACGGGATATTCAATACGAGGATTTCTTCATCAAGAGCTTTTGAGACGATCTTCAGACTCCGTTATGAAACCATTGGTACCCCTCTGGTTTCAATACTGATAAACGATGACAGCGAAGAGTGCATCGAATCCCTCGAAAAGTGGAATGCATATCCTCAGATCGAGATCATAAAAGAAAGCGATCATGCATCGGAAACCGCCGGATCAGGCGTATTTGCCAAAAAGAATCTTCTGGCTAAGAAGGCAAACGGCGAGTATCTTCTTTTCCTGGACGGCAATGTGCGGATAACTTCCTGCGACATAATTAATGAACTTCTTTCGATAGCTCAAAGAGAAGATGTGGGTGCCGTCGGAGGAAAGCTTGTCAATTCGGCAGGAAAGATAGAACATGCTTCCGTTGTGATCGGTATAGGGAAGGAACGGGCAGCAGGGCTCGTTCATCACGGATTTGACAAAAAATACATCGGATACATGGGGAAACTCTGCTATATCCAGGATGTTTCGGCCCTTATTTCAGATATGCTCATGGTAAAGAAAAAGGATTTCCTTGAAGCAGGGGGCTTTTGCGAAGATTTTTCGGAAGCCTTTTCCGATGTTTCGCTCTGTCTTGAACTGAGAAGAAAAGGACTCCTTAACGTGTTTAATCCCTATGCTGAGGGAGTGAGCGACAAAACCCAGATCTTAATGGGAAGCGACGATGAAGCTTTTGCAAAAGACCTGGCACTTTTCAAAGAAAAATATGCATCGGAAATTAATGCGGGCGATCCTTATTACAATGCCTGTCTGACAAAGGATTCACTGGATTATTCGGTCTGCTGATGCAGATATTTCAACCATTGATTTTTTCCGGTCTGCCGATCTTTGGTTCGAAAGATACGGCGTGTTATTTTTCGCAAATCATCATGTAAAAGGCGATCCCGGATTAGTATTATAATTATCAGATTGTTAAAGATTCCTTACGGAAGGAGGCATTTCATTGTTTGCCTGTAAAAACTGCGGCGGAAACATAATATATGACATTAAGTCGGGAAAACTTGTATGTAAACACTGCCAGTCTTCTTTTGATCCGGAAAACGTGACAAAAGAAAACGACAGCGTGGACTATGATTATTTCGAAACTACGGTGTTCACATGTCCCCAGTGCGGAGCAGCCATCATGTGCGAAGATAACGAGGCATCGAGTTTTTGTACTTACTGTTCTTCTTCCACCGTTCTGACTTCCAGAATTTCAAAAGAAAAGAAACCGAGTTATATCATTCCTTTTACGAAGACAAAGGCTGAATGTATCGAGGAATACAAAAAGATCACAAAAAAAGCGATCTTTGCTCCGAGTGAATTCAGAAAGGATTCCCAGCTCGACAAATTTAAAGCCATATATATGCCGTACTGGTGTTATGAGGTTACTCAGGACAGCAATATGTTTGACGTGACGGGTACGGAAAGATATGACGAACAGACCGGATCGATGAGCAGTTTTTACTCGATCAACGGAATGGTAAGAGGTAAATTCACGGGTATCTGCAAGGATGCCTCATATAATTTTTCCGATGATCTGAGTGAAAGGATCGCACCTTTCCATATAAAAGAGAAAAAGAAATTCTATCCCTCATACTTAAGCGGTTTTTATGCGGATGTTTCCGATGTTCCGTCAAAGGTTTACGAACATGAACCGATAAAGATCGCCAATGAAGTGGCAAGAGAAGTGCTTCAGGGCGAAGCCGCCAGAGGCGAGTTCAGCAATGTTAAGGTCTATCTTTCAAACGATCAGGCTACCGAACAGTTCAATACGACCGTGGAGGCAAAAAAAGCACTTTTCCCCGTATGGTTTTTATCGTTTAAGCAGAACAAAAAAGTGGCTTATGTAACGGTTAATGGTCAGACGGGAAAGGCTGCTTCGGATCTGCCGGTATCCATTATGAAATATCTGATCGCGGTCCTTCTGGCTACGCTGGTATTTTTCGTTCCTTCGGCATATCTGTTCTTCCTTTTTTGGGAACGCGCCCCGTTTGTTTTCATGGATCTTATGCTTCTTTTATCCGCATTTGTTTTTGTGCTGTATTATTTTGAGATCAAACGGATGCAGATCATTGAAACCGATTCGGAAGATGCCGGAAAATTTTACAGAAAATACGGTGTTGTTTATATAAAAAACAAAGAGAAACACAAAAGCTTAAAGAATTTTTACAATATATATAAAACCGATATCATAACTTTTGCAATGTATATCGTCATTGTGGGGATCTATATCTGGAGTTTCACATCGGTGTTCGGTATCTCCGATTATTTTTCGCTGATAACCAAAATGATATTTATCGTAGGAAATATAGTTCTGGCGCTGATAGGTTTTATCAGGAGCATAAGTCTTAAGAACACTTCGAATTTTTACGGAATTCTGGTCGGGGTCGCTTCGCTTGTCATTACCACGCTGATCATGCTTCTGGCTTATTCATACGCATATGCGGTCCTTGCGGGAGGCGTTTTCATATGCATCGGCTGTTTCGTGACGGTTATGGATCTGATCAGATATCATAACGAACTCTCGACGAGAAAACCGCCGTATTTAAAGAAAAGAGGAGGTGACGTAATTGCCGACAGTTATAATATGTAGTCTGTTCCTTGCTTTTTTTGCGGCATTTGTTTCGGTCTACTTTCTGGCAAAACTGACATCCGCACCTTCCGATAAGAAAAACGATGAAGAAGATGAATTCGGTCTTGCCGGATCGGAGTTTGACTGTAAGTTCAAAAATATCAGGATCCACAGCAGAGTTTCCGATTTTTACATTAAAACGAAAGAGGAAAAAAACACCGATAATAAAAGATAAACGAATAACGAGGGATTACAATTTTATAAGACCAGGTGGGGATGGTTTTGTTCCGGCTGTTGAAAAAGCCGGGACTTAAGTCATCCCCTTTTTATGCACAGGTGAAAAACCCGCTTTTGTCTGAAATTTTAAAAAATATATTGACAAGTGTTTAACACTGTTATATAGTGTTTACTGTTATAAGGTGTTTATTGATGTATAACAGTTAGCGGAAAGGCAGACGGGCCGTGAAGATAATTATAAACAATTCTTCGATGATTCCAATTTATACACAGATTATCCAGCAGATAAAAGCGCAGATCGCGGCTTCGGTTCTGAACGAAAACGATCCGCTTCCTTCGGTAAGGGCTTTATCCAGGGATCTGAACATCAGTGCGCTTACCGTAAAAAAAGCGTATGACGAACTTGAATCCGAGGGTTTTGTAATTACGGTTCACGGCAAGGGTACGTATGTATCGGGAAGCAATTCCGAATATATAAGAGAAAACCAGATAAAAGAAGTTGAAGACAGTTTAAAAGAAGCCTGCGATAAAGCCGAACGCTATATGATCCCGAAAGCAGATCTAAAGGAAATGTTCGAAATGCTTACCGAGGATAACGGGGGTTGATCGTATGCTTGAGGTAAAAAACGTAGTTAAGAAATATAAGAATTTCAGACTGAATATTTCCATGGAAGTGCCCTCCGGAGTGATAACGGGACTGCTCGGAGCCAACGGTGCGGGAAAGAGTACGACTTTTAAAACCATTCTCGGTCTGGCGGAACCCGACGAAGGCGAGATAATCATAGACGGCAAAAAGATCGGTGATTTCACCAACAAAGACAAGGCGAAGATCGGATGCGTGATGACGGATTCATTCCTTCCGGAAATACTGAAGGTTAAGGAAATAAAGGGAATATTAAAGGCTTCATACGATACGTTCGATGAAGAATTCTTTGATAAAAAGATCGCACAGCATGATATTTCCCCTGATAAAAGGATCAATGAGCTTTCAGGCGGAATGAGGGCGAAGATCAAGATGATCACAGCACTTTCGCATGACAGCAAACTCCTGGTACTTGATGAACCCACGGCGGGTCTCGATGTGGTTTCCAGAGAAGAAATACTTGCGGAACTGCGCGAATATATGGAAAAGGACGAAGAAAGATCCATAGTCATCAGCTCTCACATATCTTCGGATATCGAAAAACTCTGCGATGACATATATGTGATCAACAACGGAGAAGTGATCCTTCATGACGATACCGACAGACTGCTTTTCGAATATGCATCGCTGAAGGTTCTGGATGAAGATTTTGAAAAACTGGATAAACAGTACATCATCGCACACAGAAAAGAGAGTTACGGATACGAATGCCTGACCGATAAAAAGGACTATTATCTTGAAAATTATCCTTCAATGGTGGTCGAAAAAATGAATCTGGATGAACTCATGCTCATCCTGTATAAAGGAGAGAGATTATGAAAGGTTTGATCATCAAGGATCTCAAACTGATCCTGCAAAACAAATTCATAATCATCCTGATGGTCCTGTTCTCGATACTCGGACTGATCTTCGATATGGATTCGGATTTCATGGTGGCCTATTTTACCATCTGCTGTACGGGTCTTGCGATATCGACATGCGGATACGACGAGAAAAACAACACCGTTTCCTATCTGATGACCATGCCTGTTTCAAGAAGGGAATATGTTGTTGAAAAATATTTTTTCACATCCGTCTGCGGATTCATCGGATATTTTATCAGTGTTCTGATCATCTGCATAAACAGTTTTGTTTTTAAGAAAAGTCCGTTTGAGTTCACTTCGCTTTCGTTCGGTATATTTTTGTTTTTGCTTCCCTCGCTCATGATCCCGCTGAACATTAAATTCGGGACCACGAAAGGCAGGGTGGTTTCGCTGGCAGTGGCGGGTATCATATCGTTCATCATAGCGGCTCTCGTACCTCCGCTTATCATGATGACCAAGATAGAAAACGTGGAGATCGTCGATGACGTTACAATTGCGATCACTCAGGTTGAGATCGGACCGAAATCGATATTGATCTCGGCAGGGATAGTAGTTATTCTTCTGGCAATATATTTTATATCCATGCTTTTGAGCATGCGAATAATCAAACATAAAAGTTTTTGATATAAAGGAGTTTTAAAATGGCTTCATTAATTGAGATCAGGAATATGTGTAAGATTTACAATCCGGGTGAAAATGAAGTCAGAGCTCTCGACCACGTATCGCTTTCCATTGGGGAAAACGAGTTCGTGGCGATAATCGGACATTCCGGTTCGGGAAAATCCACACTCATGAACATGCTCGGGTGCCTGGATGTTCCGACCAGCGGAATATATCTGTTGCACGGCTCTGACGTTTCTATAATGACGGATGACGAGCTTTCTGATATAAGAAACAAAGAAATAGGTTTCATATTTCAGGGCTTCAATCTTATCAATAATCTTACGGCTTTCGAAAATGTGGAGCTTCCTCTCATATACAGAGGAATTTCCAAAAGGGAGAGAGGAAATCTCGCAAGGGAAGCACTCAGAAAAGTAGGTCTTGAAAACAGAATGGACCACAAGCCTTCCGAGATGTCCGGCGGTCAGCAGCAGAGAGTTGCGATAGCGAGGGCGATTGCACAGGCACCGCCCGTGATACTTGCGGACGAACCTACAGGAAACCTGGATTCCCATTCGACCAAAGAAATAATGAATATCCTGAAGAATCTTCATTCCGAAGGCAGAACGGTAATAATCATCACGCATGATAACGATATAGCCGCAAATGCCGAAAGGATCGTTCATATAGAAGACGGAAAGATCACATCGGATTCTTCCAACGACGGTAATATGAGCAGAGAAGATATTGCCCGCGAGATCAGAGGCAGTTCGATAATTTACGATTCCGATATTGAGGAGAATGATAAATCGGATTATGATGCGAAAACAGATCCGGACCCTGAAATGATCGTCTCGGAAAACGATTCCGAAAGGAATGCCGAAAAGTTTGAAGACGATTATGATACGGAAATTACGGAAGAGAATAATATTGATTTACATTTGAATGGAGATAACAAAGATGAGTAAGAAACAACAGGGAACACTTTCACTCGACAGAGAGGATCTTGATGCACAGCTTGAAGCTGCTGCACAGAAAAGAAAAAAAGCAAAAAGAAAGAAGATAATCATCAGAGTTGCATTCGCAGCCGTAGCACTGGTTGTGGTACTTGTGATCGCCGGAGTCATCATAGGCATCATAAGCTCCAAAAAGGCAATGGGACAGATGGTTAATTTTACACATGCCGAAGAGGAAGAGATCACTCAGGAAGTTAAGATAAACGGAACGGTTCAGAGTGACAATATTCAGCATTTTTATTCACCGGCAGCCATAAAGGTTGAAAGCGTGGTTGAGGTCGGAACATTCGTTAAAAAGGGAGATCCGATCATCAAATTCGACAAGGAATCCTATGAACTGGCTCTTAAAACGGTTGAGTTGAACGATAAGATCACGGAAAACAATTATCAGAGCAGTGTTGCGAGCAATGACAATTCACTGAGCAAACTCGCACAGGCACAGGCGGATGTTTCCAAGTATCAGGCAGAAGTCAATTCCAAGCAGGCGATCGTAGACAATTACGACGAAAAGGGTGCGATGAACCAGCTCGACAAGGATGTTCAGACACAGATCGCTCTGGAACAGGGCAATATAGCATTCTGTGAAAATGAGATCGAGAAACTGTGGATAGCTTTTAAACTCGAAGTAGGATATGATGACATGTCACAGGCTGAAGCCGAAAAAGCGAGAATGGAGTTTGAGAACAAACCCGAAGTAAAGGAACTGCGTGCCAAGATAGCATATTCACAGCAGGTTATCGAGAATGTAAGGAAAATGCTCTCCGACAAGACGGAATCACTTGCCGAAGCAAAAGCAGATCTTGCCGAAGCAAAAGGAAAACTCGAATCGGCAAAGTCACAGGTTGAATCTTACAAGCAGGCTTCGGGAAACAATTACGACAGAGAAAACCTTCAGCTTCAGGGTGAACTCAATACATTAAAATCCGGAAGCGAATACGAAGAGATACTCAAATACGAAAACGGATGCCTTGTAGCTCCTTTTGACGGTATTGTCACAAATTCATTTGTAAGCGAAGGCATGACGACTTCCCTGACAGGATCTGAGATCATTGAGTTTTCAAGCCTTGACGAAGTAAGCGTTGCCGTATCGATCGGTAAAAAGGATTTAAGCAAGATTAAAGAAGGTCAGAAGGTTCAGGTAAACATTCTCGACAAGGAATATGAAGGCGAGATCTCAAGGATCGCAAGAGTTGCGATCGCAGGCAACGGAAGTACAAGCGTATCCGCCATCATTAGGATAACGAATCCCGATGATGATATCTTCCTTGGGATCGAAGCAAAGAATGTCATCATCACGGCACATGAAGATTCATGTCTCACACTTCCTTCAGAAGCTATCAATGTGGATTCAGACGGATTCTTTGTATATGTTATCGATGATATGAATACCGTTGTAAAGAAACCGGTAACGATCGGAATATCCTCCGAGGACCGTTCTCAGATTATCGACGGAATAGATAAAAATGACAGAGTCGTAACATATGTTACTTCAGCCGTTGTAGAGGGCGCAGTGGTTGTTCCCGTGGAAGAAGGACAGATGAACGGACTTATGGGCGGCGGTCTTGGAAATGCCGGCATAACGATCACTACGAATTAATACATAAAGCATAATAAAGCGGATAAATAAATGGGACAGTTTTTGGAATATGTAAAAATTGCATATAAGAGTATTACATCAAACAAGGGCAGAACATTTCTGACTATGCTCGGAATCATTATCGGTATTTCTTCCGTCATAATGATAACCGGACTCGGAAGCGGTGTAAAAAATGCACTGGACGGCTCTTTGGGAGATCTTTTCAGGGGACAGACTTACATTTATGCTTCCGGCGAAGAAAGATTGACCATAGATGATATCAACTACATAAAAGAGAATATCGACGACCTGAAAGTGTGCAGCATAGAAGAGTATTACCGCGGTGTTTCCCAGTCCGTTAAAGGTGAATTCGACGTAGACTATTACATGGTAAACGAAACATATGAGTATTATGCGGTAGAAGGAATGCTTCACGGAAGATATTTTACCGAGGAAGAGTGCGAGAGAGGCGATAATGTAGCCGTCATCGACGAAGTCGGAGCAAAAGCGTTCTTCGGAAGTACCGATGTGGTAGGACAGTATTTTATAGTGGATCTCTGGGGCTATGAAATGGAATACAGGATCATCGGTGTCAGAAAAGCCAAAGATTCCCAGCTCATGAATATGGTGAACAGTTTGAACGGCGAGACCAGACTGGTCAAACTGGAGGTTCCTTATAAAAACTACGTGAAAGAAACCGGTGAAACATGGCCGCTCGACGATCTCTATTCGATGCTCATCTCCTCGGAATCCAAGGATATCAACAATACCCTGAAGCGTATAGTTACGATCCTCGAGGCCAGACATAATGTAAGAGGTGAGGAAGCGTTCCATATAGATTCATTTGATTCATATATGGAAAAGATCAATCAGGTCATCGGATATATAACGCTTTTTATCGGATTCGTTTCGGCGATCTCACTTATGGTAGGCGGTATCGGTGTTATGAACATAATGCTTGTATCCGTTACCGAGAGAACTGCGGAGATCGGTATCAGAAAAGCACTCGGTGCCAGGACGGGTTCTATAATGACACAGTTCCTTGCGGAAGCGGCGATGATAACTTTTGTGGGCGGAGTCCTGGGAGTTATTATAGGATACGGCGGAGCCGAAGCACTTTGTCTTCTGGTTAGCAAGATCGCCAAAATGCAGGTACACATTTCGGTAAATATATTTGTAGCATTGGGAGCTGCGGCTTTCTCGGCAGCAGTCGGATTGTTCTTCGGAATATTCCCGGCAAAAAAGGCAGCTTCACTCAGTCCTATAGAAGCGTTAAGACAGGAATGAAAAATGGGCAAGTTTATTGAGTATTGCAAAATTGCATTTTTTAACATCAAATCAAATAAAGTCAGAGCTTTCCTGACAATGCTCGGAATAATCATCGGAATTTCTTCGGTGGTTGCGATAGTCAGTCTCGGTAACGGGTTCAAAAAGACCATCAACGACGAACTGTCCAACCTGGCGGGCAATACACTTGAAGTGTATAGCATAGCGGATGATGTGGAATTCACCGATGAAGATATAGATGCACTGATGGAAAAGGAAAAACATATCCTCGGTATTTCACCTTCGATCAGTTTAAACGGGGAAGCTTCGTATAAAGACCTTAAGTCGTATTCGATGAATGTCAAACTCGGTAACGAGCTTCTTAACGAGGCATCCAAATACGATCTTCTCTACGGAAGATACTTTACCAAAGAGGAATGTGAGTATTGCGAAAAGGTCTGCATAATAGATAAAAGTTCCGCAAGAAAAATGTTCGGTACGGAAAATGCGGTAGGCATGACGATCGATCTTTATTACGGATACACATCCAAGAGAGGCGGAACATTCAGGATCATCGGAATAAGAGACGATAATTCAAACCAGCTTGGCGATCTTTTGATGGGAACCGGTCAGGTTGACATACATGCGGAATGTCCTTTTACTTCTTTTATAGAAGCTATAGGTTTGAGCGGTTTCATAGACGGATACCCTCAGATGATAATCCTTCTGGATGACGCTGATAATGCAAGTGTGGTATTGGATCATACAAGAGCAATACTTGAAGCAAGACATGATATCCGCGGTGAGAATGCAATAATGGTTATCGACTATAATGCCATTTTTTCAACGATCAGTTCATCTTTGACACTTGTTACGCTTCTTATCATGCTCGTTGCGGGAATTTCGCTCTTTGTAGGCGGTATCGGTGTTATGAACATCATGCTGGTCTCGGTTACCGAACGGACCAGGGAAATAGGTATCAGAAAAGCACTCGGGGCAAGAACGGGTTCCGTACTTACACAGTTCCTCGTGGAAGCGGCATCTATATCCCTTCTCGGCGGTATAATAGGTATCATTCTCGGATTACTGGGAGCTGAATTTGTTTGCTTCCTTATAACCAATCTTACAAGTTCGCATCTGGCTGCTGATTTTAATCCGATCTTTATAATCGGAATAGCATTATTCTCAATGTCCATAGGCGTAATATTCGGAATCATGCCTGCAAGAAAAGCTGCTAAACTGAGTCCCATAGAGGCACTCAGAAAAAGATAAAGACACGTTTGTTTTTCAAAAATATATACATCTCCTATAATTTCAAAAGACCGCTTCGGCGGTTTTTTGTTTTGTGTTTTAAAAGTATACGGATCAAGAAAATATTGAGAATGAACGGCGATTTGAGTATAATTTTGTATTGGAAATGAAATAAACGTAATCAGGACATATATGAACAGCTTCAGAAAAGGTTTTACAGACGGAATACCCATCGGACTCGGATACCTTGCGGTATCCTTTTCTTTTGGTATACTGGCGGTGGCGGGCGGACTGAACATCTGGCAGGCCACTCTTATTTCGATGACCAATCTGACGAGTGCCGGACAGTTCGCCGGACTTACGATCATGCTTTCCGGCGGAAGTATCGTTGAGATGATAATCTCGCAGATAGTCATTAACTTAAGATATTCGTTAATGTCGATCTCGCTTTCGCAGCATATAGACAAGACCATGAATCTTCCGCGAAAACTGTTTTACGGTGAATTCCACACCGATGAGATCTTTGCGGTATCCGTGGGACATCCGGAGAAACTCGGCAACCGCTATTTTCTGGGCGTGATAATAGCTCCGTATATAGGCTGGACGCTCGGAACGTTTCTGGGAGCGGTGTGCGGCGAGGTTCTTCCTGCGATCATAACCAATGCGCTCGGTGTTGCATTATACGGTATGTTCATCGCAATTGTTGTACCGCCGATGAAACATTCATGGAAAATGGCGACGGTCGTCGGGATCGCGGTACTTCTTTCGGTTGCATTTGCATATGTTCCGGTTTTGAAAAACATAACACCCGGTTTCGCGATCATCATATGTGCGGTTACTGCATCGCTTTTCGGTGCGTTTGTTTTCCCGGTTTCCGATGATGAGAAAAAGCCTGTAAAGGCTAAAGAAGAGTAGTGAGATAAATATATGAACTGGCTTGTATTTCTTAAATACCTTGCCCTGATGGCAGTGGTAACATATCTTATACGTGTTCTGCCCTATGTGTTCATGAGAAAGGAAGTGAAGAACAGATTCTTCAGATCTTTTCTGGCATATGTTCCGTATACCGTTCTGGCTGCAATGACGTTTCCGGCCATTTTATCGGCCACCGGAAATATTTACAGTGCACTGGCGGGACTGCTGGCGGGAATAATAGTGGCATTTTTTGAAAAAGGACTTCTTACGGTGGCGCTTTCGTCCTGTGTGGCGGTTCTGGCTGCAGAGCTCCTTATAAAATTTGTATTTCACTGAAAAACGGATGTATAATTGTTTTTGTATAAATCGAGATTTTAAGACAGGGAGATTTTTATGACTAAAGAAAGAGTGGAAAACACACTTGACCGCGAAAAGCTTAGCAAAGCGATGAACGGCTGTATCGAATGGATAAAAGAGTTCTTTGAAAAAAACGGCAAAGGCTGCAATGCGGTTCTCGGGATCTCGGGCGGAAAGGATTCATCTGTTGTTGCCGCGCTCTGTGTTGAGGCACTCGGCAAAGACAGGGTAATAGGCGTTCTGATGCCAAACGGTGAGCAGGCGGATATCGATATGGCGTATCTTCTGGTCAAGCACCTCGGAATAAAATACTATGTGATAAATGTCAAGGAAGCCATAGACGGGATAAAAAACGCATTTCCCGAAGATCTGGAAATGTCCGAACAGGCAAGGATCAATGTTGCACCGAGAGTCAGAATGAGTACGGTATATGCGGTTTCTCAGAGTGTTAACGGCCGCGTGGCAAATACCTGCAACCTTTCGGAAGACTGGGTCGGATACTCTACCAGATACGGCGATTCGGTCGGCGATTTTTCACCCTGTTCGCATTTTACGGTTCAGGAAGTAAAAGAAATCGGAAGGATCCTCGGTCTTCCCAAAGAACTTGTTGATAAGGCACCGAGCGACGGACTTTGCGGAAAAACGGATGAAGACAATCTCGGATTCACATATGCCGAACTTGACAAATACATAAGAACGGGCGAGATAGCCGATGAAGATAAGAAAACTCTTATCGACAGGAAACATGCGGCCAATCTTTTCAAACTGGATGTAATGCCGTCATATGTTCCCGACTGGAACTGACGGGTTTTTGAAAATAAAATGAAAGAGAATGAAGAATGAATAAAGGTTATATCAATTTAAAAGAACAGGTTATAGAACTGATCAATTACACAAGGAGCATCCTTTATCCCGATATTTTCGGTGAAATGGAATACAAATCCGCGGAGGCGCTCAAGGCCGATGCTTTTATCGCGACAAAGACTCTTCTTAAAGAAGTTATTGAAGATGAGGCAGTTTGCGAGCGGACGGCAAAGAATGTTTTTGACAAGATCCCGGAACTCAGGGAGATCATAGACACCGATATTCAGGCGGCATACGAAGGCGATCCCGCTGCACAGTCGGTGAGAGAGGTAATGCTCGCGTATCCCGCATTCGAAGCAATCAGTATATTCAGGATAGCTCATGTTTTTTATAAGGAAAAGGTTCCCATCATTCCCCGTATGATGACTGAATACGCACATAAAAATACCGGAATTGACATTCATCCCGGTGCAACTGTCGGACCGTATTTTTTCATAGACCACGGTACGGGTGTGGTAATCGGTGAGACCACCACGATCGGAGAGAGAGTGAAACTCTATCAGGGCGTTACCCTCGGTGCGAAGAGCTTTGCTGCCAATCCCGACGGTACACTTGTAAAAGGTATCAAACGTCATCCCGATATCGGAAACAATGTAGTTATCTATGCGGGAGCAACGATCCTTGGCGGAAGCACCGTGATCGGTGACAACTGCGTCATTGGAGGTAACGTCTGGCTCACACATTCGGTGGATGCCGGAAATACCGTTCTTGCCGCGCATGAACGTAATGAGATATTTACCAAATAAAAATGCATCAAAAAAAGAATCTTCATTTGAAGATTCTTTTTTACATATCCGCTTAAATGATCCTGTCGATATGCAGATCGGTTTCTTTGGAAAGATCCACCATCGCGTCTCCGCACTGAACAATGGGTTTCGAAAGAGCATGTTTGTTAATGAATACGATCTTACCCGTTCTTCCGTCGCTTAACTGGACCGTATAGTGAAGATAGGTATTGCTTACGTTTTCAAGGAAGGTCAGGATGTAGTGAGCATCGTATTTCTGCAG
The DNA here is from genome assembly GCA_024698715.1 of Lachnospiraceae bacterium. Lineage (GTDB taxonomy): Bacteria > Bacillota > Clostridia > Lachnospirales > Lachnospiraceae > UBA3766. Next base: position 22,457 of record JAILRA010000088.1, on the reverse strand, counting down.
ACCTTCATTTTCGTAAAGTTCGATAACCCTGAAAGGACACATCGGTCCGCGGTAGATTCTCGCGGAAGTCATTGCATCGTATACGTCAACGATCGCCACGATCTTGGCATATTTGTCTATCCTGTCGGAAGTGAGTCCCAGAGGATATCCGGAACCGTCGCATTTTTCATGATGCATGAGTGCGGCATTCGAAATATGCGTATCCACACCCTGTGCTTTTAATATATGATAGCCCTCGACCGTATGAGTCTTGACCAGCTGATATTCGTCGGTTGTGAGCTTGTCAGGTTTCTTTATGATATTGTCGGGAATCTTCAGTTTTCCGAGATCGTGAAGCATACCGCAGAGTGTGAGAAGATCGGTTTCTTCTGCACTCATTTTCAGCCAGCCCGCGAAAATATTGCATATCAGCGATACGTTCATGGAATGGGCGAAAGTCAGGTCGTCATACTGTCTCATGCTGTTGAGCATATCCATGGTGCTGTATGAAGAGTTTCTGGCCTGTTCAACAAGATTTTTTGTATTGTTGAGAAGTTCCTCGGTATTGATCGGGGAATTGAGTTCCACAATATTGTTGATACTGCTCTTAAAACCGGTAAGAGTATTATCAAACGAATTTTTGAACTCTTTAAAGTCCTGACTCTGCTTGATGATTTCCGAATGAGGTACTTCGGTAAGATTCGGTTCCGGAAGGGATTCTTCAACAGGGATATCCTGCATATCGTCTTCCACGCGAACCGACATGATCGAATAAAACTCGAGACGGGTGATAATTTTATCTGTAAGGACGAGACCCTTTGTCAGAATCATCTGTCCGTTGTAATTATATACATCCTCGGCCAACACATAACCGGGAATCAAATCTTTGGTCTTTATTCTCTTCATAAAATACACCCGATTCCCAATACTATTTTTTCAGCAAAGATAGTTTCTGTCAGATAAAATTATATGAAAAATATGCCGAAAAGTCAATTTACAATACAGTTACAGACTGTTGTGGGACATTTCCTTTCTGACATGGTTTCATTTGTTATAAAGTGTATGTTATAATTAGATTGGTTGGAAGTATATCCGGGATGGCAAAAAGGGGATCAGGATATGAAAACAGGGATCATAGATATAGGCGGAGGTTTCAGGGGAATATACGGAGCGGGAGTTCTGGACTACTGCATGGATGAGAATATTTCCTTCGATCTTGCCATAGGAATATCCGCAGGTTCGGCGAATATTGCTAATTATCTGGCGGGACAGAGAGGAAGAAGTTTTATATACTATACGGATTATGCTTTGAGAAAAGAAAGTGTCAGCAAGAGGAATCTCATCAGAAAAGGATGTATTCTGGATGTTGAATACATATATGGAACACTCTGCAATTCTACTTCGGAAAATCCCTTGAATTTTGAGAATCTTCAAAAAAATCCTACTGAATTTCTGATAGGAACAACAGTTAATTCCACAGGTGAACCATATTATTTTTCCAAAAAAGACCTGCATCAGGACGATTACAGGATCCTTATGGCATCATCTGCCATTCCGTTTCTGTCCAAACCGCAGTTGATCGACGGCGAATACTATTTTGACGGCGGCATAATCGACTGCATTCCCATAGATAAAGCATTTGAACTGGGATGCGATAAAGTGATCGTCATACTGAATTTCCCTCATGACGAACTTAAAGACAGTAAAAACGATATAAAAATAGCCAAAAGAGTAAGGAAAAAATATCCGGTCATAGCCGACAAGATGCTTATAAAAGCCGGTCTGTACAATGATGCGCTCCATAAACTTCACGAAGCCGAAAAGAAGGGCAATGTTCTGGTCCTTTCCGCTGCGGACATGTTCGGCGTTACTACCGTGTCAAAGGATAAGGAAGCAATGAAAAAACTGTATGATTCGGGATATTCGGACGCGGGAAAGATCAAAAGCTTTATTGAGAAATGATACCGATACCGTTATACGAAATATGTCAGTTTTACGGATCAGTGATTTTGAAGGCTGATAAACATATTCCGTATTGACAATGTCATAAATATAGAGTATGGTTTAAATAATAAAAAATACGGTCTCTTATTCAGAGTGGTGGAGATACATAGGATCTGTGAAGCCACGGCAACCCCCTTGTGGAAGGTGCCAACCTGAGCGAGTTTTCGAACAATAAGAGGACTATGGTATATTGAGATTTTCAGATGCCCGGTCCTTAGAGGTCGGGTTTTTTTATGCACAGGTCCGCATTTTCGACTTGTATTTTTGACTTGCGTCGTATGCGGCAGATACAAAGGTTTGATTTTATAAGGAGAACAATTATGGAAAGAAAGATCTTCACATCGGAATCGGTTACCGAAGGACATCCCGACAAAGTCTGTGATGCGGTTTCCGACGCCATTCTTGATGCATGTATGAGCGCGGATCCCATGAGCCGTGTAGCATGCGAAACAACCTGCTGTACAGGATTCGTACTGGTTACAGGTGAGATTACCACGAATGCGGTTCTTGATTATCAGAAGATAGTAAGAGAAACCGTAAACGAGATCGGTTATAACGATGCCGCAACAGGATTTGACGGAAATACATGTGCGGTATTCGTAGCAATGGATCAGCAGTCGGCAGACATCGCTATGGGCGTTGACAAGGCTCTGGAAGCTAGAAACAACGAAATGAGCGATGAGCAGATCGAAGCAATCGGTGCAGGCGATCAGGGTATGATGTTCGGTTATGCGACAAACGAAACCGAAGAATACATGCCTTATCCCATTTATTACGCACACAAACTCTGCCGTCAGCTTACTAAGGTAAGAAAAGAAGGAACACTCAAATATCTTCGTCCCGACGGAAAGAGTCAGGTTTCCGTAGAGTATGACGATAACGGAAAGCCCGTCAGATTCGATGCGGTTGTTCTTTCAACACAGCATGATGAAACCGTTACTCAGGAACAGATTCATGAAGATATTAAGAAATATGTATTTGACGAAGTACTGCCCAAAGAGATGATCGACGAAAATACAAAGTATTTCATCAATCCCACAGGACGTTTCGTGATCGGAGGACCTCATGGTGATGCAGGCCTTACAGGTCGTAAGATCATCGTAGATACCTACGGCGGATATGCACGTCACGGTGGCGGAGCATTTTCCGGAAAAGACTGCACAAAGGTTGACCGTTCGGCTGCTTATGCCGCAAGATACGTGGCAAAGAATATCGTAGCTTCCGGCCTTGCGGACAAATGCGAGATCCAGCTTTCATATGCGATCGGTGTTGCACGTCCCACATCCATCATGGTTGATACATTCGGTACCGGAAAAATAGCTGATGAAAAGATCGTTGATATCGTAAGAGAAAACTTCGATCTTCGCCCCGCAGGAATAATCAAGATGCTTGACTTAAGAAGACCTATCTACAAGCAGACCGCGGCATACGGTCATTTCGGAAGAAACGATCTAAGCCTTCCCTGGGAGAAGCTTGACAAGGTTGACGTATTAAAGAAATATTTATAAGATAATGGATGGATGTTTCGATTTTTGAAACATCCATTTATTAATTCATACGATTGGAAAAAAATTATGAAAGTCAGAATCAAGAAATTATCGGAAAAAGCGGTGGTTCCCACATACGGAACGGAATTTGCGGCAGGTGCCGATCTGTACGCATGCCTGGATGAACCGGTGGATATAAAACCGGGTGAGACAAAAATGGTTGGTACGCAGATAGCAATGGAAATCCCCGATGGATATGTGGGACTTGTCTTTGCCCGTTCAGGTCTTGCCTGCAAGAAAGGTCTTGCTCCCGCAAACAAAGTGGGTGTTATCGACAGCGACTACAGAGGAGAGATCAAAGTGGCTCTTCACAATCATAACGGAAGCGGTGATGCACTCACGGTTGAAAACGGTGAAAGGATCGCCCAGATTTCCATAGTTCCCTATCTTAAGGCCGAATTCGAAGAAGCTGATGATCTTGAGGAAACGGGAAGGGGCGAGAAGGGATTCGGTTCTACCGGATCATTCTAAACACCCGTAAGATCGAAATCGGGAATGAACGATTCCGATGCGGTTTTTCCTTCCTGAAAATATGCATTTTTGATACCTAATGAGAGTACGTAGTCCAAGAGACGTTCGTACTCTCTTTTTGTGACTTTTCGCATAAGTTCGGGATATTTTTCTCCGGCGGTTTTAAGTATTTCGCTGTCTTCCATCGGAGTGTACTGATTCATCAGGGAAATATAAATGTCATCCCCGTAAGTTTCGTAAAGATAGGACACCGCCGCTTTGGCATTATTTACGCCAAGAGGCATGAGCAGATGTCTTACTATCACACCTTTTGTCATCATTCCGTTTTCATCGAATTTATTGGGGCCGGTCTGCCTGAACATTTCCGCTATGGCTTTTTTGGCATGATCGGAATATCCGGGTGCGTCGGAATATTTTACGGCCATTGAATCATCGGAATACTTAAGATCCGGAAGATAGATATCGACCAGACCTTCGAGCAGCGCTAGCGTTTCCGGCAGCTCGTAAGCGGATGAATTGTATAGGACGGGAATCCTAAGGCCTTTTTCCTTTGCCGACAAAAGAGCCTGTTTTATCTGTAAAACATAATGCGAAGGTGTTACAAGATTGATATTGGCGGCATTCTGTTCCTGTAATTCGATGAAAATATCTGAAAGCCGTTCAATACTTACTTCTTTTCCGGTATTTTCTCTTGAGATATTTATATTCTGACAGAAAACACATTTAAGATTGCAGCCCGAAAAAAAGACCGCTCCGCTTCCGACGGTGCCGCTTATTGAAGGTTCTTCAAAGAAATGAAGTGCCGCACGTGCAAGCCTGACTTTGTCGGTTTCGCCGCAAAAGCCTTTATGTACGGTCCTGTCGATATTACATTTTCTCGGACATAAACTGCATTTTTGTTCCATGTTATCACTGTTTCGAATTTATGCTAAACATTGTTTTTCAACATTTTACGGTTGCTGAAAAAACTGTTGGTTTAAATGTTTCGTGTTTTACTAAAACAATGTTTTTTACCCTTCAACATTGTTGGAAAACATCGAGTTTATTATAACATAAACATATATTGATTCAAAATCATCCGCAGAGTAAGACATACTTGCTTTTTAATGGTTGTTTATATAAAATTGTTTCGGTGAGAGGATTTGAAAGAATGAAGGCTGTTAAAAAAGACAAAACAATCCTAATAGCGGTTTTGATAGTCGAAATGCTCCTTATTCTCGGAGCGGTTCCCTTCTTGTTTGTTAACAGAGAAACATATCGCTTGAATGCGACTGCGTTTTATAACGAAGGCATGGAGTACGATGCTTCCTCGCAAAGTGTTTTTGCCAAGGGAGGAGAGAGCAGTACGATATCGTCGGTACTCTTCACTCTGCCCCGCGGTGCATACAGGGTGAGATTCAGATACAGAACGGATGCGGATCAGAAGAATTCGGTAAAGATCGATGCTTATACCGAAAATTATTCACCCATCAAAACCAATGCGGTAACATTGTACAGCGGCTTGAATGAAACCGATTATATCTGCTACGTGACTATGAAAACAGACGATGTTTACGTATCGGTTAACAGTTCGGGTGAGGGTACTTTGGAAATTCTCGGGGTCGATTTAATAAGAACGAATATTTATACGAGAGAATTCATATTTACGGTAATTCTTCTTTCGATTCTTTTTGACGCTTTGTTCATTTTGAATATGAAAGGATTTTTTAATAAAGAAAGAAAAATTATTTTTATAATTCTGACGGGATGTATTCTCATTTCTTCTGCTCCGTTAATGACCGATTACATGATATTGGGCAGTGATTATCTTTATCACCTTTTGAGGATCGAGGGAGTAAAGGACGGTATTCTCGCAGGATATTTCCCGGTAAGAATATATCCTGAATGGGTATACGGACACGGATATATCGATGCCGTTATGTACGGCAATTTCCTTCTTTATGTACCTGCGGTTTTAAGACTCGTGGGATTTTCGGTTACAACCGCTTATAAGGCCTTTATAGTTTTTGTAAACATTCTGACGGTTTTTTCATCGTATATCTGTTTCAAAAAGATATTCAAAAACAATAACGCAGGTATTCTCGGTGCATTTTTGTATACTCTGATGCCTTACAGAATGGAGGTTTTATACAACCTGGCCATGGCGGGAGTCTATTGCGCCGGAATATTTTTCCCTATTGTATTGCTTGGCTTTTATAAAATATACACTGATGATACCAAAGAAGAAAGTTACAAATACAACTGGATTATAACATCTGCCGGAATATGCGGTGTTTTATGGAATCATGTTCTTTCAACCGAAATTCTTGCATTCTTTGTTTTCCTGTTTTGTCTGATATTGATTAAAAGAACATTTACATTAAAAAGATTTATTCAGCTTTTTACGGCCTTCATGGTATCCCTTGCCTCAAGTCTCTGGTTTATTATTCCGTTTTTGGATAATTTCCTGCATCAGAATCTGCAGATTAAAAATGTTTCCGCCAGAACAATACAGGAAAGAGGCATTTTCCCGGTACAGTTTCTGATGCTTTTTATAAAAAGTGACAGCAATAATACCATGTATGGTGCTCAGGGCCTGGAAAATGCACTTGATTTAACTGTAGGATTTGCCCTTATTCTGGGATTGTTTATATTTATTTTAACTGCGGCGGACAATGATAATCGCAAGAGTAGGTACTTAAAAATCGGATTATTGTTTGCAGCTTTTTCCATGTTAAGCGGATGGATGTGTACTTTGTTTTTTCCGTGGGATTATCTTCGCAGTCTGAACGGATTGTTCGAAACACTTGTTTCGAGTCTCCAGTATCCCACACGTCTTTTGCTGATAACGAGCATCTTTCTTGTCATGGTTTCTCTATGTGCATATATGATGCTTAATCAAAAAGAAAAAACGGCAGGAATATTTATGTATGTGATGATAGGGCTGACGGCAGTCAGCTCCCTGCATTATACAAGTGAAACTCTTGATCACCAGACGCCCTGCAGACTTTATGATGTGGCCGAATTCGGAACCGGATTCACATCCGGTTCCGAATACATTTTTAATGATATTAAAGATAATTACAATCAGCTTCTTACATACAGAAACGGAACCGCAAGCGGCAATGTCATAATGGAAGAGTATTCGAAAAACGGTCTGGATGTTGTCGTTAAATGTGAAAACCAAAGCGGTGAGAGCGGATTTGTGGATCTTCCGATGCTTTACTATGTCGGTTATTCGGCAAAGGATCTGGATACCGGCGAGACGATGAACTGCATATTCGGTGACCGCTGTGATATAAGGGTTATCATACCCGACGGGTATTCGGGTAGATTTGAAGTCAGATACACCGGAAAGGGATACTGGCGCGCGGCCGATCTTTTAAGTGCTTTTACGATAACAGGCACAGCGATATATCTTTTGTTATCCAAAAAGAAGACAGGAAAAAAACAAAGAAAAAAGTGAAACTTACGATGAATCTGAAACAGGTTCACCACAGAGTCTCGCGAAAATGATCTTTCATAAAATAAAAGGTGTACGGTTTCCAGTACACCTTTTTGCTTATTTAAACTTCAGTTTGTTTTTATTTAAAATATCTGTCATGCAGTCCCTTGAAGGCCTTGCCGTGTCTTGCCTCATCACGTGCCATTTCGTGAACGGTGTCATGAATAGCATCGAGATTGAGCTCTTTTGCGCGTTTTGCAAGATCTGTCTTTCCGGCGGTTGCACCGTTTTCTGCCTCTATTCTCATTTCAAGATTCTTCTTAGTGGAATCGGTTAAAACTTCACCGAGAAGTTCGGCAAATTTTGCTGCATGCTCAGCTTCTTCAAAAGCAGCTTTTTCCCAGTAAAGTCCGATCTCGGGATAACCTTCTCTGAAAGCCACTCTGGACATTGCAAGATACATACCGACTTCCGAGCACTCACCGTTGAAATTTGCTCTTAAATCATTTTTGATATCTTCGGGAGCATCACTTGCGATTCCGACTACGTGCTCTGCAGCCCATGCCATATCTTCAGCCATGGGAGAAAATTTTGAAGCGGGAGCACCGCAGACAGGACATTTTTCGGGAATGGGATCTCCTTCGTGAACGTAACCGCAAACATTACAAACATACTTCATAATTAATTTACCTCCATATTATATTTTTGTGCTACCTTAGTTGAGATGGGGTGCACTGACCTAGTTATTATATCACAAACGATGCTTCTTTGTAAAAGATGCACGTATGCCAATCTCTTCTTTTTTGATGATCTTTTTATAATTCGGGATATGTTTGATAAAGATTATGATGCTTCCGACTGAAAGTATCAGCGGATAGATAAAATTCTGATGGTAAATTCCTACAAAAGCGGGAAAAGCGATGAGCATTGTAAGTGTGGCAAGAACTATGTAATCGGTAGCAAACGTTATGACTATGATCAGGATTCCGGCTATAACAAAAAGAAGGGGATGATATCCGAGTATGCATCCGACAAGCGTTGCAAAACCTTTGCCGCCTTTGAATTTAAGATAAAAAGGAAAATTATTGCCGATTATCAGGCAGGTTGCTGCGATATATCGAAGATATTCGTAATCATTAAAGAAATGTCCCGCAATAAAAACAACCGCAGCGCTTTTAAATATATCGCATAATGCCACGACTACTCCCCATTTCCAGCCGAGAGTGAGGGTGGCGTTTGAAGCACCGAGATTTCCGCTTCCGCCCGCACGTATATCGATCTTCTTGAATTTGGAAACAAAAAAAGCGGTATTGAAACTTCCCACGAGATATGCGATTAATGCACCCAGAATATATACGGTCATATTGCCTCCGCAAGACGAATATTTCTATGTAATAGTACAATTTTTTTGCAAAAAATTCAATCATATAAAATAGTTTTCAAAAAAAGGACAAATGTTGTATACTTGTGAGTGGACTCAGTTATTTTATTGATTCGGATTACAAAATATTGGAGAAAAAATGAAATTAAATTACAGAAAGACTATACTTGCCGGACTGGCATTTATGTCCATTTCGGGATTCTGGGGAATGTATGATGCCGTTACACCGCTCATTTTAAAAGATTCTTTTAAACTGAACGAAGTCTTAAACGGCGTGGTAATGGCAATGGATAACGTGTTTGCTTTGTTTCTGCTTCCGGTGTTCGGGATCTTGTCGGACAAAACCAATACACGTCTGGGAAAAAGAATGCCCTATATTGCGATAGGAACTCTTCTGGCTTCGGTTGCCATGTTCTTTATGCCGTATGCAGATAACGCGAGAAACCTCCCGCTCTTTCTTATTTCGACTGGATGCGTACTGCTTGCCATGTCGTTCTACAGATCGCCCGCTGTGGCGCTGATGCCCGATATCACACCGAGAGAATTAAGAAGTAAGGGTAATGCCGTTATAATGCTCATGGGAACGGCAGGCGTAATCTATTCCATGATAATGATCAAGCTTTTGGTCAAAAACGGTGCGGAAGGTACCACTCCCAATTATATGCCGCTGTTTTTATCGATGATCGCATTCATGGTTATAAGCACGGTTGTTCTAATCCTTACCGTACCCGAGAAAAAATGGGCTGCGGAAGTTAAGGAAGATCCTTCGGAAGAAAAGAACAAGAATGAGGGCAAGAAACTTTCGGGCGGAAAACTTAAGAGTCTTTTATTCATCCTTTTATCCGTATTCTTCTGGTATATGGCATACAATGCCGTCAATTCGGCATTTTCAAGATATTCGACTCACGTACTCGGTATAAAAGACGGCGGATATGCGACTTATATGCTGGTTGCAACGGTTGTTGCCGTGATCAGTTATCTTCCCGTAGGTATAATTTCGAGTAAACTCGGAAGAAAAAAGGTCATCCTTGCGGGTGTGGTAGGTCTGGCTTCTTCATTTGCCATTGCCACATTTATACCGAAGGGCGGAATAGTTTTATATATCATTTTCGGAATCGTCGGAATTTCCTGGGGAGCAATAAACGTAAACTCATTCCCGATGGCAGTTGAGATCGCATCCGACGGAGACGAGGGAAGATACACTGGATATTACTATACATTCTCGATGGCGGCTCAGGTTCTGACGCCCGTTTTGTCAGGTGTATTCCTTCAGTATGTTTCCTACAGAAGTCTGTTCCCTTACGGCATGGTATTTTCGGTTCTGGCATTTATCACCATGACGCAGGTTAAACACGGAGATATAGTCGTGGGTGAGAAAAAGTCATTGCTGGAACATTTGGATGTGGATAACTGATCGGAGATAAGATGTCGGGTATCGGAAACTTTTTTAACAATCTAAACAATTCAATACCGGCTGATACGGCATTTTTTCTGGCATTTATGAGTTTTTATGTGATCTCGTTTCTGTTCGTGCTGATCGGGATCATTTTCAATCATATTTTGACCGCTATACCGATTTATATAATGGCTCATAAAGCAGGATATGCGTATCCGTTCATTGCATTTATTCCCTTTGCAAAAGAATATCTTATGCATGTTCTTCCGAGCAAAGAGTATTCTTTCATAGGGCTTTACAAAACCTATGACAGAAAAATAGGGTTCTGGATCTTCTTTACGACAAAATACGTCGCGCAGTTTGTGGCGACAATTATTTTAGGAGTCATCGCATTTATTCCTTTACTCGGAAGTCTGGTGAGCCTGGTTTCTCCGTTCATCGTAATGGTCATAACTGCCTGTGCGGGGATTTCAACTGCCATAATGGCTATAGATCTTTTTGAACTGTACTGGAACAGCAAAGATAAGAGCATTCCCGTGATCATGGGAATACTGAATGTGTTTTTTCCGATAGTGCTGCCCATAATGCTTTATATTCTCTGCAGCAGGGAGCCGGAATACGGATTCGGAAATTATTATTATCCAATCTATCCAAGTGAGGAGGAAGAATAGATCATTCTTTCATCTGATCTCTCAGATCATTGCAGGCCTGTTCGTAATTTTTGAAAACAAATGCGTGAAATCCGAGTCTCAGGGCCGTTTCCACATTCACGATCCTGTCATCAAAGAATACGCATTCATCGGGATTCAGGCTGTATTTTTCCAGAATGCATTTATATATACCTTCATCAGGTTTTCTCATCTTAACTCTGGATGATACAACCTCGCCGTCTATATAAGGATAGAAAGGGAAACCGCATTCCACGCTTTTGTCAAAGAGTGAATCGGGATAATTGGTGAGCAGATATACGTTGAGCCCTTCGGATTTAAGATCTCTGATCCATTTTTCACAATAATCGTAGGGGCGGATCGTCATAATGAGATTTTCCCAGAATAAGCGGATCTCTTTTTCATATCTCGGAATCTTCTTTACCGCTGCTTCGAGGTTTTCGTTTTCGGGGATGATACCGAGATCGAATTCATCCCATATCTTATCATTTACAAGTTCCCTTCCGAGAACATCTATGCATTCGTCATCAAAACCCAGATCTTCCATGGTTTCCTTCCATGCAAAATCCACCAATACTTTTCCTATATCGAAAATAACATTTTTAATCATTGTTTTTCTGCGTATTCTGTCTGATACGTTCCTCTTCCTTGTCACGATTCCACAGTGCACTGAATCTCGCTTCGGTTCCCTGTCTGATTCGTTTGAAATTTTTTCTGTGTTTATATAATATAACAAGTCCGATGAAAAGTGCAAATGCAGCTCCGGTCAAGTCATGTGTACTGACGAAGTAAATGATTGGAAAAGAGATTGCGGTCAGCGATGTTATCACGCAGATATAATCGATCAGCAGAACCAGTACTATGGCACATCCGAGCATTATAAAAAATATCTTGTAACTGAAGCCCAGGACCATTCCGCCGAGGCTGGCGAAGCCTTTTCCTCCTTTGAATTTCATGAATACGGGAAAGATATGGCCGAGAATACAGAACGATGCACACATAATTCCGATATAAGGCAGGTCGGGAAATAAGTATACACCCAATTTGAAACAAAAAAATGATTTGAAGATATCAAAAAGTGCGGTAAAAACTCCGGCAACTTTTCCGATATTTATCACGACATTGGAAGCACCCGCATTTAAAGAACCGCGCTCCCTGATGTCATAACCCTTGATCCTTCCGAGAAAATATGCGGGATTAAGACATCCGATCAGATAGCATACGATTGCGATCAAAACGAATTTCATATGAACCTCCTTTTAAACGCCTAAATTATATAACAGGAATATTAAATAAATATTAAGTAAATGCCGTAAACAGTTATGTTGACACGTTCTGTAAAATGATATATCATTTATAAAGTTGCGGCGCGTGGCTCAGCTTGGTAGAGCGCTGCGTTCGGGACACAGTGGCCGTCAATTGAATATATCGTTAAGCTTTTGTTTAACGGCGCGTGGCTCAGCTTGGTAGAGCGCGGCGTTCGGGACGCCGAGGTCGCAGGTTCAAATCCTGTCGCGCCGATTTTTTTATCAAAATATCTATCCAATATCTATCCAATCATCATTTATTCCATCTGTTATCCCGTTAACACAGCTACTCTTTGTGATTTGGTTTATATTGTTCCATTACTTTCCATTACTTTCTGTTTAGTGATATTTCTTCATGGGGACTAACTCTTGCATCGTTTCAGCAATCCCCTTAAAAGCTTCCTTAGCCTTAACCTTGGCATAAATCTTCAATGTCGTATCAATGTCCTTATGACCGACATATCTCTGAATACTCTTAACATCCCAGTTCTTACGAACAAGGATCGATACACAAGATGTACGAAGTCCATGAAATGTAATCTTCTGAGGCAACTCGTTGGGATACTTCTTTATTATCTTTTCGAACGCCTTGGTAGGATAATCCGGATAATAGAGAGTTCCGTCTGAATGCTTAAAAATATAGTCATTATCGTTGTATTCTGAAGCACAATCTTTGCGATAACCCTTCTCACGTTCTTTAAGCCATTTGAGCATTTCTATCTGTTCATCAGTCAATTCAAGTACTCTATTACTCGAATCTGTTTTAGTAGTATTGTTCCTGTTAATAGTCGTTCCTTTAGTGACTGTGTGATTGATAGCCATCACCTTGTTCTTAAAATCTATAGCAGACCACTTTAGACCAAGGACTTCTTCTCTTCTTAAGCCAAAGAACAATGTCATGTAAAACAGTTCGTACAATGGATGTTCTTCTATCTTACTTAGAAAGAATAGAATTTCATCAAAGGAAAAGAATGTATCATACTCGTTCTTCACATTGGCACACTCATTCGCCAAACGCTTGCTTATTACAGCTTCATCGACAGGATTTTCGTATGTAATTCCGTCTTTAATAGCCTGTTTCATAACCGCTGAGAAAAGAACCTTAATTCTTCTGACACTACCCACTTGCAATTTGTGGGTTGTGAATAAGTTATCAAGGAAATTCTCAACCATTTGAGTGTTTATCAGTCTGACTTTTGTATCACCAAAAAATTCTTTAATATGCTTTGCACGGTAAAAATACGATGAATAGGTTGTGTCAGAGATCATTCTTTGCTTCCTATCAAGAAACACATCCAAGAAATCCGATATAGATATATTTTTATCAACAGTAGGTGCATTTTTATTATTTTGAAGCTTATCTCTGATTAGAACAGCCTTCTTTACATTATCCGGGGTGTCTTCAAGATGTGTCGCAGTCCAAAACCCTTTTTTCTTCTTAACCCCGTCAACATACATTCTTTTTGAAGTGACAACATATAAATACCCGTTCTGAGCATAGATATTTTTGTCTCTTTTTATCGTCTTATTTGGTTCTGGTTTCTTCTTAGGTCGTGCCATTACTTAACCCTCCTCCTGCAATAAGCCCGCATCAACAACATCGTTTGGATACATATAGTTCCAAAGGTAAATCTTGGGAATACGGTATTTTCCACCAACCATAAGAGATTTAATCTCTCCATCGGCAAGCAGTTTATAGACCGCAGCCCTGCCAACACTTAATATCTCTCTCACATCTTCAGGTGAAAGGATATCCTTGTAGCCTACAAAAATCTGTGAATAAGCCATAAATACGTCCTCCTTTGATATAATATGATATGCTTCGTGCTTCGCAAGCACTTTTATGTACTTTGAAGTATATCACTTTATTTCGTGCTTATCAAGTACATTTTTGTACTTTTTGTGTTATTTGTTCTCATAACGTTCATTTTTGTGCTTTAAACATTTCGTATACCATGATAAAATAACATCAGCGATTTTTATTTTGCCAATCAATTGCCAACCTATATGGAGGTTTCCGTATGATAATGAACGAAATGTCTAACCCTCAAAATCCGTTAGACTATCTTGAAGAAAGCTCTGGAACAAGAGTAGGATTTCGTATTCGTCAAATAAGAGAATCAAAAGGTTTATCCCAAGCTGAATTAGGTGAGGCTGTCGGATTAAATGCTGACAGAATACAAAAATATGAAAACGGCGTTCGCAAACCCAAAAAGGAACTGCTTACTAATATTGCTTCCGTTTTAGGTGTAAGCCCGCTTGCATTGGCAGACCCTGTGACAACAAATTATGTCGGGGTCTTATTTGCTATGTTTGAAATGGAAAACCGCTATAACCTGCGCATTGAAAAGATTGGTGATGATAAAAATCCTGAACTGTGTTTAAAGATTAAGCCTCAAGACCATCTCTATGATTACATGAACGAATGGTATGAAGTATATTCATTAACTCAAGCAGAACTCGAAGTCGCTTCTTCCGATGAAGAGCGAAGAGAAATTATGAAATCATATCTCAATTGGGAATGGAATTTCCCCAAAGGGATTACCGATAAGAGTGATCGTGAAGTACAAAAAGACCGTATTAAGAAGAAAATCGAAGAATTACAGAAGGCATACGATAAGCTGGATAAGAATGATTCGGAATAAGCTATAACCCAAAGGCGGGAATTCAATATGAGCAATATTGATAATGCAAATAGAACTGAAATCGAGAGACGGATTGATATTCTGGAAGATGATATAGCAGATATTAATCCTGCTCTTTTGAATATTCTATTACAAGATAAAACAACTAAGAAAAATATCCTTTGGTGTACAAAGGATTATGAAGCCTATGGCCCTGAATACGATGAACACGAACAGATAAAGGCTAATCTTATTACCAAAGAATTTTATAACGTTATTCAGCCTCGTGCTGCCAAGGCGAAGGATATCCAAGAGCGACGCATAAAAAATAGAGCCGAAGTGTTTACACCTTCTTGGATTTGCAATGTTCAAAACAATCAAGTTGATGAGGCGTGGTTTGGCAAGAGCAATGTGTTTAATACCCCACAAGGAACAGGATGGAAAGTAAATAAACGAATCATTAAATTTCCTAAAAACAAGGATTGGTCTTCTTATGTGGATTCCAAAAGGCTTGAAATAACATGTGGAGAAGCTCCTTACCTTGTTAGTCGATATGATACTACTACCGGAATGCTGATTCCCGTATTTGAACGAATTGGGTTGTTTGACAGAAAAATGCGTGTTGTAAACGAAAACTGTAAAGACGATGAATCGTGGCTTGTTTGGTCTTTAAGAGCTGTAAAAAGTATATACGGTTACGAATTCCAAGGGGATAGCATTCTAATAGCAAGAGAAAATTTTCTGTACGACTATATTGATTATTATAAAGAACGCTTCAAAAGTGAGCCGCCCATAAAATTGCTAAAATCCGTTGCCAATATCATCGCTTGGAATATATGGCAAATGGACGGTTTGAAATATGTAGTTCCCTATTCTTGTCATCCTATCAAAGAAGATTATCAAATGTCATTATTTGATATAGGCAAAGAAGCGGAGGATCATTTCTTGCCATGCCCAGGTTGTGAAAAAAATAATATATATTTACACAATGGTATTTATTGCAGGATATTTGATTGGACTAACTTGAATAAAAGTATTCCGTTTTTAGATGTATTCAAGGAGGATGCTCATAATGGGTAAATTTGATCAAACTCTATCTTACAAACTGATTTATGTAATAAGTTGTCCCTATGATGATCATAAGGGATTACTTAAAGTCGGAGATGCGACACTTAAGAGTGATGAAACCCCAATAGAAATATTACCTAATTCTCGTGAGCTCAACCAAGCTGCTAAAGAGAGGATTAAGCAGTATATAGGAACGTTTAGTTCAAGATATACACTTTTACATACAGAACTCGCCGTAAAAACAGTCGGCAATTATCTAACATCCTTTAGAGATAAGGATGTACAGAGTGTGCTTATGAACTCTGGGGTTCATAAAGTTCAACCAAATGGTGAAACGGGTGAAGAATGGTTTGAAACAAATATTGAAACGGTAAAAGCAGCCATAAAGTCCGTAAAGGAAGGTAAACATACCATTTCATCCGAGCATATGGTAAAGGATGCCTCTTTTTCTGGTGTGGATTTTAGAGAAGAACAGAAAGATGCTATCGATAAAACCTTAAAGGCGTTCAAGAAAGATAACGAAATGCTTTGGTATGCAAAGATGCGATTTGGAAAGACTCTAACCGCACTTGAAGTAGTAAGGCAAAGTCAATATAGACGTGTCATCATTGTTACACATCGTCCAGTAGTCGATGATGGATGGAGTGATGATTTTAGAAAAATCTTTTTTCCCGGTAATTCCAAAAATGAATATCACTATGAAAGAAAAACCAAGGATTCAGCATATGTCTTTGATGAAAAAACCGATTCTGAGAACGACTTAAAAATCCGAAAATTAGATAAGGATGGATCATATTTCATTTACTTTGCTTCGATACAGGATTTGAGAGGTTCTCAAATTGTTGGAGGGAATTACAATAAAAACAATGCTGTATTCGCGCTGGATTGGGACTTGATAGTTATCGATGAAGCGCATGAAGGTACTCAAACCGAACTTGGTGATAATGTCATAAAAAATCTACGAAAATCTCATACCAAGGTTTTGGCGCTTTCAGGAACACCTTTTAATCTACTGAATCAGTATGGTGATGATAACGTCTATACTTGGGACTATGTGATGGAGCAGAAAAAAAAGACTGAATGGGATCTGCTTCATCATGGAGACCATAATCCGTATGAGGATTTACCCAAGATGCATATATACACATATGATTTGGGTGATAAACTCAGAAAATATGTATCAGATGAATATGATACCAAGGCATTTAATTTCAGAGAATTTTTTAGAGTATGGTACAAAGGTCCCAATAGCAAAAGAGAACTTCCACCTAAGGCAGTTGAAGGTAAGTTTGTACATGAAAACGATGTTAAATCGTTTTTGGATATGATGGTAAAAGAGGATGAGAATAGTGGATATCCCTATTCCACACAAGAGTATAGGGATATGTTTCAACACACTTTGTGGATGGTTCCCGGTGTTAAAGAAGCAAAAGCACTAAGCGAGCTACTGAGAGAACATCCTGTTTTTGGCAAAAAAGACGAATTGGGAAGAAGAGTTTTCGGAATTGCGAATGTTGCCGGAGAGGGTGATAAATTTGAGGAAGAACATGCCAAGGATGCTCTTGAACTTGTCAGAAACACAATAAAGAATCATAAATACTCTATTACCTTATCATGCGGAAAACTAACTACAGGCGTTACCGTGAAAGAATGGACGGCTGTTTTAATGCTGTCGGGTTCCTATTCAACAGCAGCAGCTCAATATATGCAAACGATTTTCAGAGTTCAGTCTGCTGGTACGATAGACGGAAAACAAAAGACAGACTGTTATGTCTTTGATTTTGCACCGGATAGAACATTAAAAGTACTGACTGAAACAGTGCACTTGTCTAGAAAACCTGGAAAGAGCCAACAAA
Organism: Lachnospiraceae bacterium; assembly: GCA_024698715.1. Taxonomy (GTDB): domain Bacteria; phylum Bacillota; class Clostridia; order Lachnospirales; family Lachnospiraceae; genus UBA3766. The sequence goes on along the minus strand of JAILRA010000088.1, from coordinate 4,732 downwards.
AGCGTCGTGAAGCCATGACCGACTTTTTGAATTACTGTCCCGTCATTGCTATATCGGGTTCCAAAACCAAAAAATACAGTGTCGAATCTATGATGGAGCAGATAAAGCAGATTTATGCTGAGCGTGCTGTAAATAGCGGATTTGACGATGAATCAATATACAATGATGAACTATTAAAACTGGATGACATAGACGCTTCAAAATTTAATGAGCTGAAAAATATTATTGGCGCATCAAAAGCCTCAAAGAAGAAAAAAGATGTGGTTGTAAATGGACAGGGCTTAACAGATGAACAAATTGAACGTCTTGATGATCCCGATTCAGATGTTCCATCTACATCTGTACCACCGCTTTCACCCGAGGAACTTGCTGAGCGTCAACGTATAAAGCAAGCCAAAGAAGCCAGAAAGAAAGCAATAGATATTTTACGAGGAATATCTATTCGTATGCCATTAATGATATATGGTGCCGATGTTTCCATAGACGAGGATATAGACATTAATGATTTTGTGAAAATCATTGATGATGAATCATGGAAAGAATTCATGCCGACGGGCGTTTCAAAACAACTATTTATTGAGTTTACAAAGTATTATGACAGAGATGTATTTATAGCAGCTGGAAAAAGAATTAGAAAACTTGCTGCAGCGGCAGATAAAGAAACCCCAACAAGAAGGGTAATACAGATTGCGGAGATTTTCCGTCATTTCAAAAATCCAGACAAAGAAACTGTTTTGACGCCTTGGCGTGTAGTCAATTTGCATATGGCAAAAACAGTAGGAGGATGGTGTTTCTTTAATGATAAATTTGAGGATGATACCGCTGAAGAAAAACACCGACTTGAAGAACCTGTATTTATTGATAGAGGTGATGTAACCGATAAAGTTTTTTCTGAAAAATCGCGTGTATTAGAAATAAACTCTAAGACTGGTCTTTATCCATTGTATATAGCCTACAGCGAGTACCGACAACGACTAAACGGACTGACAGATGAAGATTTTGAACCAGCCGAATTACAATCAACGTGGGAAAATGTAATCCGTGACAATGTGTACGTGATTTGCAAAACACCGATGGCTAAATCAATAACCATTCGCACTTTGATAGGATATTCACAAAATTGCCCTGTCAATGCTCATTACTTTGATGATTTAGTAAATATGTTAAGTAACAAGCCAGATCAGTTTAAGAAACGAGTGCTTAAAGGAAGTTATTGGAAAAAGGATGTGAGTAAAATGGTATTTGACGCAGTTGTGGGAAATCCACCTTATCAAGAAGAAACAGCTCAACAGCAATCTGAGACCAATGGACAAGCTCCAAGAAAAAATATTTTTCATTTCTTCCAAATCGCTGCTGATGAATTATCATCGGGTTATACATCTCTTATTTATCCCGGTGCGCGATGGATTCATAGGTCCGGAAAAGGAAGTGGGTTTGCGCAATTTGGTTTAAAGCAAATCAATGATCATAGATTAGAAAAAATCGATTTCTTTGCAGATGCTCAGGAGATTTTTAAGGATGTCGCTTTGGCTGATGGAATTTCTATCGTTTATAAAGATATGACTAAGACCGATGCGGGATTTGATTACATATATCATAAAGGCGGAGAAGAAACATTAGTTCACCTAGATAATCCCGGAGAAGAACTCATCCCACTAAATCCTAAAGATGGAATAATAGTAAATAAAGTAATGAGTTTTATGAAGCAATACAATTTGCCTTCACTCCATGACAGAGTTCTACCTAGGGATTTGTTTGGAATAGAGAGTAATTTCGTTGAAAACAACCCTAATAAGGTTCGGGAATATAACTCAGGGGATAAATTTAATCCAAAGACAGAGATAAAGCTATTCACAAATGACAAGGCTGGTAAAGCGGGAAGATCACGTTGGTATATAACGGATAGAAAGACTGTATGCAATCAGGATAGGATATCAGAATGGCAAGTGGTTGTTTCTAGTGCGAATGCCGGCGGGCAAAAACGAGATAATCAGATAGAAATCATAGATGATATGTCTGCGTTTGGCAGATCAAGAGTGGCATTAGGCTCTTTCAAGACGGAGGCAGAAGCTAAAAACTTTTTCAAATATGCCGAAGCCAATTTAACTAGATTTATGTTTCTTATGACGGAAGAAGCATTAACTTCACTTGCAAAAAAAGTTCCTGACTTGCTGGATTATACGGACAATTGTGAGATAATAGACTATTCAAAAGATGTAAATAGTCAGCTATACCAGTTGGCAGGACTAACTACTGAAGAAATAAACTATGTTGAAGCCAACATAAGAAGACGTGACAATTCTATTTATCAGATGATGCTTAAGACATCTTATGAAGGAATTGTAAAGTATCTAATTGGTAAATATGGCAATGCTAAACACAACTATTTCAAAGATAATAAGTGTAAAGAAAAAAATCCCCTTGTTTCTCGTACAAAAGAGGGACTCTACTGTCATCACATTGATGAAGATAAAGCCATACTATTAAGTAACGACCAACATGCTGCTGCAAATCCTTTTGAATATCAGAAGGCTAACCGTCTTGTATATTGTAATCTTCTTGAACACTTGATTCTTCACGTGAAGATTGCAGAAAATCCCAATGAAAATGCCAATGAAAACGAATTGCCTGGTATTGGAGGAGCAATTGGGTTTATCTGCAAGGAATTGAATGATATTTATGCCGGAAAAGATTTTTCAGACGATTGGCGAATCAAAGTTGCTGATATAGTAAAGGACGATTTCGATGAGTATATCGAAATATTAAAATACTTGTGGAAAGTAGTAGAAAATAATCCGGTATATAAAACTATTATCACCAAAGAAATGCTTTGCGTTGGTTGGGATGGAAAAGTCGTAAAGGACGTAATGAACGCTCTTAATGACGCCCTCTAAATCAGGCGCATGATATCAGGTGCACACAGAAAAGGAGACCTATAGTATGCACACTAATGACAGAGAAATATCAGAATTAATGAAATCTGTTGATACTGGAAAGGCACAACTTCCCGATTTCCAGAGAGGATGGGTATGGGATGACAACAGAATAAAGGCTCTTATCGCGAGTGTTACTTGTAATTTCCCTGTCGGTGCAGCAATGTTCCTTGATTACGGAAATGATGACATCCACTTTAAATACAGACCAATCGAAGGCGCTCCTGTTACCGATATAACTCCTGATGAATTAATCCTTGACGGACAACAGCGCTTGACGTCCCTCTATTCTGCTCTATTCAGCACTAAGCCTGTCAACACAACCACTGATAAGGGCGATAAAATCAAGAGATTTTATTATATTGACATCGAAAAGGCTTTGAATAAAGATATCGATAGAGTTGACGCTATACTTTCCGTTCCTGAAACGCGTAAAGTCACTTCAAACTTTGGTAGGGATATCGATCTTGATTTATCTGCTCCCGAAAAAGAATACGAGAAGAAGCTCTTCCCTTTGAACATCATACTTGATTACGGAAAAACTTCCGAGTGGCAGAACAACTACTATGAGAAATATGGATATGATGCTGAAATAATACAGCAATTCACGGTCTTCTTTAAGGAAGTCATAATGAAGACCATGCAATATAAAATGCCCGTCATCAGTTTGGAGAAGGAGACACCAAAAGAAGCCGTTTGTCAGGTGTTTGAGAATGTAAATACCGGTGGTGTATCGCTTACGGTTTTCGAGCTACTTACCGCCATCTTTGCCATGGATGACTATGAACTCCGCAAGGATTGGGAAGACCGCAAAGAAAACAACTTCAAAGGCGATTTGCTTAGAATTCTTACAGCAACCGACTTCCTTCAAGCGTGTACGCTCTTATCCACATACAAAAAAGGTGGCACTGTAAGTTGTAAAAAGAAAGACGTGCTAAACTTAACACTTTCCGAGTACCAGAAGTATTCTGAAGGACTGACATCAGGATTTAAGATGGCAGAGAGCATTTTACAGGAAGAAAGGATCTTCTCTAGCAGGGATCTCCCCTACACCACACAACTCATTCCTCTTGCGGTACTTTGTACTCTCCTTGCTGATGGAAATCAGATAAAGACCACCACGGTAAAGGACAAGATAAAGAAATGGTATTGGTGCGGAGTGTTCGGTGAGCTTTACGGCGGAGCTAATGAAACCCGTTATGTTTACGATGTAGTTGATGTTATGGCATGGGTTAAAGATGATACCGCAACGCCTCGTTCAGTTCAGGAAGCCTATTTCAACCCTACAAGACTATTATCATTACAGTCCCGTCAGAGTGCTGCTTACAAAGGTGTAATGGCTCTTATATATAAAAACCATTGCAAAGACTTTATCAGCGGAGAAGAAATGGATTTCACTCTGTATAAAGACGAGAAGATAGATATTCATCACATATTCCCGAAGGATTACTGTGAAAAGCAGAAATACCCCAAGGAAAAGTGGAACTCCGTAGTCAACAAAACACCCATGACCGCTTCCACAAACAGAGAAATCGGCGGTGTTGCTCCTACTAAGTATCTTTCCAAAATAGAAAAGAAAGGAAAGGTAACCGCCTCTGCCCTTGATGAATACATAAGCACTCATTGGGTAGATGTTGATTGCATAAGAACTGATGATTTGTAACCGGCAAGTACTTTTCCATATATTTTGGCATTTAATTTTCCATAGTACGCGGCATTTTATTTTCCATACCTTTTACTTCTCAGTTTCTTCCAGAAATGATTTTCTGTTTTCAATCCTGTAACTCTTTCCGTTCATC
>JAILRA010000020.1 GCA_024698715.1 Lachnospiraceae bacterium | reverse complement strand
TTCGGAATATTCGGCATTCTGGTATTCTATTTTGCACTTTATTACAGGCCTTTGAGAGTGCTGGACAGACTGCTTGCAAATATAGCATCCGATATGCCGCAGGCTCTGTTTTTCTTCGATGCCTTCGGAAAATGTATCTGGGCCAACGATCACGGGATCAAACTGGTAAATATCGAAGAGGAAAGATTTGATACCGCATCCGCTTCTTTGGAAGAAATGTTCGGAAATCTGGACAGAGACATGGATGAGTGGGCAGAGCAGTATGTTCTCGGAGAAGAAGACCACGAAAAATACTATGCTGTGGAAAAGCATACGGTAAAAGACGAAAAAAACAGGATCACGGGTTCGTTCTTAAGTGTTCGTGACAATACGGAAGAGCAGAAAAGATTCCTACAGGAAATTTACAATGCTACGCACGATCAGCTGACCGGATTATATACCAAAGAGCATCTTTATGCTAAAATCAAAGATAAGATCTTATCCGATCGTGACACGGTATTTTATATAATCTTTGTAGACGTTAAGAATTTTAAGATAGTCAATGATATTTTCGGAAACCGTTTCGGAGATTATGCGATAAAATGCATAGCGGAATGGATCAGAAACACCGTATCGGAAGGTAGCGTATACGGCCGTATTGCAGGCGATACATTCGGAATGTGCATTCCGAAAGAAGAATTCAATGCGATGAAGGCCAAAGCGGATCTTTCAAACTTTATCGTTAAAGAGGGGCAGAAAGTTCATCACGTTCTCATCCATCTGGGTATTTATGAGATCACAAAAGAGGATGTTGATGTTTCAGTAATGTTTGACAGAGCCCATCTTGCAATAGCTGCAATTAAGGATGATTATCACGAGCATCTGGTATATTATGATAACAGGATGCGCGAGAAAGCTCTCTGGGATCAGAGTATCTCCGTACAGCTTCCGGACGCGATCAAAGAAAAACAGCTTAGACCTTATCTTCAGCCGATAGTTGACAAAAACGGCAATGTGGTCGGCGCGGAAGCACTTATCAGATGGATTCATCCCGAAAACGGATTTATGTCTCCCGGAGTATTTATTCCCGTATTTGAGAAAAACGGCCTTATAGTCGAAGCGGACAAATATATGTGGCGTTCGGCATGCGAGATACTTTCACGCTGGGAAAAAGAAGGCAGGAACATGTTTATCTCGGTAAACATTTCTCCCAAAGATTTCTATTTTACCAACGTGACCGAAACCCTGAAAAAATATGTAAAGGAATACGGTATCGATCCGAAAAATCTCAGAATAGAGATCACCGAATCCGTTATGATGTCTGATATAGACAACAGAATGGAAAACTTAAGGGAATTAAAGAACGAAGGCTTCATAGTCGAAATGGATGATTTCGGAAGCGGATTTTCGTCGCTTAACCTTCTAAAAGACATGCCGGTGGATGTGCTCAAGATAGACATGATGTTCTTAAGTAAATCCAACGATAACCAAAAGGCATTGACCATAATGCAGAATATAATCAATCTCTCGGACAATCTGAGCATGGCATCACTGACCGAAGGTGTTGAGACAGCAGATCAGTTTGATACACTCAACGGTCTCGGATGTAAGCTTTTCCAGGGATACTATTTTGCAAAGCCGATGCCGGTGGAAGAATTTGAAGAAAAATATCCTGTAAAATAAATGGGGCATAGCGAAAGGAGAAACAAATGACTGCGGTAAAACTTCAATCTGGACAGGTAAAAAGAGTAAACAAACTGATGCTTACGGTAATGATCGTAACCTCGATCTTTGCTGTTATCGGTTTGCTGGCACAGCTTTCACAATCGGGGATGAATCCTCTTTTAAGTATTGTGCCTCTGGTATTTGTAATTATTAACCTCATAGCAACGATAGCGGTATTTCTTGTTCTTCCGCCCGATACATTCAGGTATTACGTTGTATGCGGATATACGGTCGTTTATGCGCTGATGCTTTTCCTTTCAACATCATCGTCTCTTTATCCGTACATGATACCCATTCTTGTTGTTCTTGTATTTTATCTGGATATTAAACTGAATATCGGTCTCGGAATAGTATTCCTGCTCTTTAATATAATAAGAGCAGTCGAAAATTTCTTCGTTGCTGAGGATCCCATGGCAATGATCGAAGTAGCAATGATCGAAACGATCATTTCAATCCTTGTTCTTGTTGTTACTGTTTCAGGTTCCAAACTTCTTTCGTCCTTTATGAAAGAAAATATGGAAGAGATCAGTCAGGCCGCAAAGGAAAGAGAACAGGTTTCCGAGCATATCCTTAACGTTACCGAAGAAGTTGTTGGAAAGGTTGAGATCTTAAAGGGCAGTCTCGATGAACTCAATGAATCGTCCGGACAGGTATGCAGTGCGATGGAACAGATCGGACAGGGTAATGAAGAGAACGTCAACGCAGTCGAACTTCAGACCAGAATGACGAGCGATATTCAGAAGCTCGTTGAGGAAACAGAAAAGATGATCGTTGAAGCGGTTGAAGCTTCACAGGAAATGCTCCGCGTATTGAACAAGAGTCTTGAAGACATGGAAATGCTCGTTGCAAAAGCACAGGAAAATACCCAGGTCGGAAGTCAGATGATGACCGCTGCGGAAAAACAGCAGAATTCATCCGAGCGTGCTATGAACATTACGGATATCATCTTAAGTATTTCAGGTCAGACCAATCTTCTTTCACTCAATGCTTCGATCGAGGCTGCAAGAGCGGGAGAGGCCGGAAGAGGATTTGCTGTAGTTGCAAATGAGATCAGTAATCTTGCATCTCAGACAAAAGATTCGACAGAGCAGATAACCAATATCCTTCGCGAACTTATGGATAATGCGAGCGAAGTTTCGGAAAAGGCGGATAAAACGGTCAATACCGCGAACGAGCAGACTGAACTTGTTGAGATCACAAAGAAGCAGCTCAACGAATCCAAGCAGTTATCAGAGAATCTCAGCTCCAAACTCGAGAAGATCAAACAGGATATGAAGATGGTTAAGGATTCCAACAACAGGGTTGTGGACAGTACTTCAATGCTCATGGCCACAAGCGAGGAATTTACCGCCAGCACGGAAGAAATGATCTCGGTAAGCCAGAGAAATATGGAAAATATAGCCAATTCTATCGGTATCATGACTTCCATCACGGACAAGATGGCAGAGCTTTCGAAGAATTAGTTTTTTGTCGAACCATACTTGATTATGCACATGTTTTTGTATAAAATAGCAACGTATGATTTGAAAGACAAAGGAGATACTAGAAATGGGAATGAACGTTGCATGTCTTGATCTTGAGGGAGTACTTGTTCCGGAAATCTGGATCGCATTTTCAAAGGCCAGCGGAATAGACGAACTTAAAATGACTACGAGAGATGAGCCCGATTACGATAAACTGATGAAAATGAGACTTTCGATCCTTAAGGAACATGGTCTCGGATTAAAAGAAATACAGGAAACCATTGATAAGATAGAGCCGCTTGACGGTGCGAAAGAGTTTCTGGATGAACTTCGCGACAATATGCAGACGATAATCATAAGCGATACGTTTGAGCAGTTTGCAAAACCGCTTATGAAGAAACTCGGTATGCCCACAATCTTTTGCAACAAACTTATAGTTGCCGAAGACGGTATGATAACCGGATACCGGATGAGATGCGAAAAATCGAAACTTACGACAGTCAAGGCATTGCAAAGCTGTGGGTTTGACACCATTGCAACGGGTGACAGTTTCAACGATCTTGCCATGATAGAAGCATCTAAGGCAGGATTCCTTTTCCGCTCGACGGAACAGATAAAAAAAGACTATCCGCAGTATCCCGCATACGAAGAATATTCGGATCTGCTCAAAGCATTTATCGATGCTGCAAAATAGGATCAAATTTTTATGCAAATAAACGGGGAGTTTTTTCTGAATTTTTTCAAATATTACCAGACTGACCTGATGCTGTTTTTACAGGGAATCTGTCTTATTATCGCATTCCTGACCATTTTCACGAGGAATCTTACCAAGACACGTAAAACAGCCATAATCATGATGGAACTTTGTGCGGCTTTGTATCTTACTTCGAGCCGCTTCTACTATCTTTACAGAGATTTTCCGAATGTGCATTTCTGGTTTTTTGTAAGACTGGCAAAATGTCTGGATTATTTCTTCAGCCTCGCAATCCTTTCCTGTTTCGGATTTTATCTGAGGGATCTTTTTACCCATGAGGCCGGACTTAAGCGTGCTCCGCGAAGACTTATTGCTGCAGATCTGATCCTGCTTTTGGGTGCGATAACTTTGTTTGTTTCCCAGTACACGCATCTTTATTACGGCTGGGATGAGTATAATCATTATGTTCACAGCCGACTGTTTTTTGTTTTTTATTTCTTTCCGGTTCCGGCACTTTTACTTCAGACAACATGCGTAATACAGCATTACGGGAAACTTCCGAGAAGGATCAGGATCCCGCTTCTTTTATTTATCATTGTTCCCTTATGCATGGCTGTTTTGCAGCTGATCGCCAAGGATGTGGCACCTGCGGTTTTATCCACGGCAGGTATTGATATCCTTCTTTACATTTTTACGATCGAAGATATGAACCGGAGAGTGGAGAAAGCGCACAGGCTTGAAATAGAGATGATGGCGCAGTATCAGAAGGAACTTGAGGAAACGGTTGACGAAAGGACCAGAGAACTCAAAAAAGCCAATGAAAAAGTTGAGTACCTTCTCTTAAATATCCTTCCCGAAAAAGTTGCCAGAGAACTGGCGGATGATCCTGATAAAGTTATATCAAACCGCTATCCGAACGTAACGGTACTGTTCACGGATGTGGTTGGTTTTACCAAAATAAGCAGCGAAATGAGTGCGCAGGATACGGTTGTAATGCTTAACAGAATGATGACGCTTTTTGATAACCGTGCAAAGCGTGAAGGCATAGAAAAGATAAAGACCATAGGCGATGCGTATATGGCCGCCGTGGGTCTTAGCGACGATCCGAATAATGACGGAGCGGAAAAAATGGTAAGGTTTGCCATGGGACTTCTGGAGGATCTGGATGAATTCAACAAAACTTCCCCGGTAAAACTTCAGATCCGTATCGGGATCAATTCGGGCGAACTTGTTGCCGGAGTCATAGGAAAAACAAAATTTATTTATGATATCTGGGGCGATAATGTCAATATAGCAAGCAGGATGGAGAGTACGGGAAAAGCCGGGAAGATCCATGTTTCCGAAGCAACATACAATCAGGTTAAAGATAAGTTTTCCTTCAGCGAAAAAGTCGTGACCGAGATTAAAGGAAAAGGACTGATGACCTGTTATTATTTGTAGTATTTTCCGTATTCGGTATATGGAATAAATTCAAAAAAGTATGATGCACCGCACCATACTTTTTTGTTATTTCCTGCTGAAATCTCATCTTTAAATTTTCGTTTGAAATTAAAAACCATTTATTTCTTTAATTATTGAATTACGGGCTATTTATTTGCTTAACAATTCATAGATTCTTTTAGCCGCTTCTTTAGTATCTTCGGGACTTCCGAACATTGAGAATCTGAAGTATCCGTCACCGCATTTTCCGAAGCCTTCTCCGGGAGTGCCGACTACCTGGATCTCATTGAGGAGAAGATCGAAGAATTCCCAGCTTCCCATATCATTGGGACATTTCATCCAGATGTAAGGTGAATTCTTTCCGCCGCAGTACCATATGCCGAGCTTGTCCAGTACTTCCATAAGGATACGTGCATTGTTTTTGTAGATATCGATATTGGAGTGGATCTGCTTTAATCCTTCTTCCGTAAATACGGCTGCACCGCCTTTCTGGATGATGTATGAAACACCGTTTGTTTTGGTGGTGCGGTTTCTTAACCACATATCGTTAAAGCACATTCCGTTTCGCACAAGATCTTTCGGGATAACTGTATAGCCGAGTCTTGTTCCTGTGAATCCTGCGGTCTTTGAGAACGAACAGATTTCGATCGCACAGGTTCTTGCACCTTCCGTTTCGAAAATACTGTGAGGAAGCGAATCGTCCTCGATAAACGCTTCGTAAGCCGCATCAAATATGATCACTGAACCGTTCTTATTTGCAAAATCCACCCATTTCTGAAGCTGTTCACGATTGAATACTGCTCCCGTAGGGTTGTTGGGCGAGCAGAGATAGATCAAGTCTGCCTGAGTATCGTCATTCGGAAGAGGAAGGAATCCGTCTTCTTTTGAAGAAGACAAGTGGATTATCTTTCTTCCTGCCATTACATTGGCATCCACGTATGCGGGATAAGCGGGCTCTATAACGAGTGCCGAAGAAGAACGATCGAAAAGATCCAGTATGTCTCCGAGTTCGTCACTTGCTCCGCTTGAAACAAATACTTCGTCGGATGAGAGGTCTACGTTTCTTCTCTTGTAGTAACCGGCAATTGCTTCTCTTAAGAAAGGTGCGCCGGCTTCGGGCATATATCCGTGAAAATTCTCTTTGTTGCTCTGATCGTCAACAGCAGAATGAAGGGCTTTGATGACCTCGTCGCAAAGAGGGAGCGATACATCGCCGATACCGAGTCTTAAGAGTGTTTTATCGGGATTGTCTTCCAGATATTTTTTCGTTTTCTGAGAAATATTGTAAAAAAGATATGAATTTTTCAATTCACTGTAATGCATATTGGGTGTGATCATTTGTAGTCTCCTTCGTATACCGTAGTAGCGGGACCTTCCATTGTGATGGTCTCGTCCGAAGCGATCGTGATAACCAGTGTTCCTCCGTCAAGATGAACTTTAATGGGTGTATCGTAATCGCAGTATTTTTTCTTGACCGAAGCGAATGCCGAAGCACAGGCACCTGTACCGCAGGCCATTGTGATCCCGCTTCCGCGTTCCCAGACTCTCATTCTGAGTTCGTTTCTTGAAAGAACCTCGACAAATTCGGTATTTACTCCGTCCGGAAATGCTTCGTGGTGTTCGCACAAAGGTCCAAGGAAAGAAAGAGGAATGTTTTCCGCATCATCGACAAATACAACAGCGTGAGGGTTTCCTGTTGAAACGGGTACCGCATTAACGAAAAACTTGTCGTCCGAAATATAAACATTGCTCTTTTTATCGGAATCGTTAAGGACCGGGATCAAATATCTTTGTGCCGTAAAGCAGGCGTTTTTATTGTCAATCTCCAAAAGAAGATCATCCTTTGCTTCGCCTTTTCCCATTTTTACCGAAACGCTTCCGACAACGCTTCCCATAAGGTGAAGATGAAGTTTTTTGATTCCCGAAAGAGTTTCAACGGTTATCTTGGTCACGTCGGTGTACCCTTTATCGTACACATATTTTCCGACGCATCTGATACCGTTTCCGCACATTTTTGCTTCGCTTCCGTCAGCATTGAAAATTCGCATTTTGAAATCGGCAACATCCGATGGTGAAATGTAGATCATACCGTCGGAGCCTGCGCCGAAATGTCTGTCGGAAAGCTTGATTGACAGATCTTCTATGTTTTCAGGGACTTCGCCGTATACGTAAAGATAATCGTTGCCAAGTCCGTGCATTTTAGTAAAGTGCATAATTTTCCCCCTTTACTCCGCATCGATGGTGGAGATTCCCATTGTGACTTCCTCGAGTACGTCAAGAAGCATTCTAACCGTATCAAGAGAGGTCAGCATTGTTATGTTGTTCTGAGTTGCTTTAAGTCTTATTGCAACACCGTCGCCGTAATGATTTCCCGACAGTACGGCACGGGTATTGATGATATAGCTTACGTAATCCGAATTGATGGCATCAAGTATTTCGTTGCTTCCTTCACTGGGTTTGTGAAGTATCCTGCTCTTAACGCCTTTGGACTTTAAGAACTCACCGGTAACCGTGGTGGCTTCGATGTTAAAGCCCATGTTGTAAAATCTTTTGACGAGCGGAAGAGTTTCTTCCTTATCCTCATCGGCAACGCTGACGAGAACCGTTCCGTAGTTCTTGAGCTTGAGTCCCGATGCGATCATTGCCTTGTACATCGCTCTGTGAAGCTTTTTATCATATCCGATCGCTTCGCCGGTGGATTTCATTTCAGGTGAAAGATAGGAATCCATACCGCGGAGTTTCGAGAATGAAAAAGCGGGAACTTTTACGTAGTAACGATCCTTTTCTTTCGGGTAAACTTCATTTATTCCCTGTTCCTTAAGCGATACACCGAGACTGACCAGTGTGGCCATATCCGCAAGCGAAAAGCCGGTTGCTTTTGAAAGGAAGGGAACCGTTCTTGAAGATCTCGGGTTAACTTCGATAATATAAACATCATCGTTTTCATCCACGATGAACTGGATGTTGTAAAGTCCTCTGATACCTATTCCGAGACCGAGTTTCTTTGCGTAATCTATGATCGTATCTTTAACTTTCTTTGAAAGACTGTAGGAAGGATATACGCTGATGGAGTCGCCGGAATGTACGCCGGTCCTCTCAACAAGTTCCATTATTCCGGGTACGAATACATCGGTTCCGTCACAGATAGCATCGACCTCGACTTCTTTTCCGCGGATGTATTTATCAACGAGTACGGGTTTGTCCTCATCGATCTCAACCGCTGTCTTAAGGTAGTGGAGAAGTTCGCTTTCTTTTGCGACGATCTGCATCGCTCTTCCGCCGAGTACGAACGAAGGACGAACAAGTACGGGATATCCAATCTCGGCTGCAGCCTTAACGCCCGCTTCGATGCTTGTTACCGCACATCCTTTGGGTTCGGGAATATTGAGTTCCTCGAGAAGATGTTCAAACAGATCCCTGTCTTCCGCAAGATCTATGGCTTTGCAGTCCGTACCGATTATCTTCACACCGCGCTTGAAGAGTGCGTCAGCAAGATTTATCGCTGTCTGACCGCCGAGCGTAGCAATAACGCCTTCGGGTTTTTCAAACTCGATTATGTTCATTACGTCTTCGACGCAGAGCGGTTCGAAGTACAGTTTGTCTGAACATGTATAATCCGTCGATACGGTCTCGGGATTGTTGTTTATGATTATCGCTTCATATCCGGCAGCTTTGATCGTCATTACGGCGTGTACCGTAGAGTAGTCGAATTCAACACCCTGACCGATCCTTATGGGTCCGGCACCGAGTACGATAACTTTCTTCTTATCCGATATAACGGACTCATTCTCGTCTTCGTAGGTGGAATAGAAATACGGTATGTAGCTGTCGAATTCCGAAGCACATGTGTCTATCATTTTGTATACCGGAACTATTCCCGAAGAATGTCTCATCTTAAATATCTCTTCTTCGGTAGAATTCCAGAGATAAGCGATCTCCCTGTCGGAGAATCCCATTTTCTTTGCGGAAAGAAGTATTCCTTCATCATTCGGCTTTTTGGATATTTCCGCTTCGGCTTCCGTGATGTTTTTGATCTTTCGAAGGAAGAAGAGGTCGATCGCCGTGATCTGATTTATTCTCTCGCATGTGACGCCGCGTCTTAAAAGTTCGGCTATCGCATATATTCTGTCATCGGTTCCGATCTTGATGTAACTGCAGAGTTCTTCGGTCTCACAGTCGTCGAATTTGTGATTGTAAAGATGGAAGAGTCCGATCTCGAGTGAACGTACTGCCTTGAGCAGGCTTTCCTCGAAAGTGCGTCCGATGCTCATTACCTCACCGGTTGCCTTCATCTGTGTTGAAAGAGAATTGTTGGCATCGGTGAATTTATCAAACGGGAATCTCGGCATCTTGGTAACCACATAGTCAAGTGTGGGTTCAAAAGATGCGGGTGTATTTGCGATCCGAATCTCATCAAGAGTCATACCGATTCCGATCTTTGCGGATACGCGTGCGATCGGATAACCGCTTGCTTTGGAAGCAAGTGCCGAAGAACGGGATACTCTGGGGTTGACTTCAATAAGATAGTATTGGAAAGATTTCGGATCGAGTGCAAACTGCACATTGCATCCGCCTTCGATCTCGAGTGCACGGATGATCTTCAATGCACTGTCACGAAGCATATGGTATTCCTTGTTGGTAAGTGTCTGCGAAGGGCATACAACAATGGAATCACCCGTGTGTATTCCGACGGGATCGAGGTTTTCCATGTTACAGATGGTAATGGCTGTGTCATTGCTGTCACGCATTACCTCGTATTCTATTTCTTTAAATCCTTTTATGCTTTTTTCGATAAGTACCTGTTTAACGGGTGAGAGGGAAAGAGCATTTTTCATCAAAGGAAGGTATTCTTCTTCGTTTTCGGCGAATCCGCCGCCTGTTCCTCCGAGTGTGAATGCAGGACGGAGAACTACGGGATAGCCTATCTTTTCGATGACTTTAAGACCTTCCTCAATGCTTGATGCGATATCCGAAGGGAGAACAGGTTCGCCCAGCTCTTCGCAGAGTTCCTTAAACATTTCCCTGTCTTCGGCCCTTTCGATACTGCTGCTCTTTGTACCGAGAAGTTTGACACGGCATTCGTTAAGGATACCTTTTTTCTCAAGCTGCATTGCCAGATTAAGTCCCGTCTGACCGCCTATTCCGGGAAGGATGGCGTCAGGTCTCTCATAACGGATTATCTTTGCTATGTATTCGAGAGTAAGGGGCTCCATATAGACTTTATCCGCTATGGAGGTATCCGTCATGATTGTAGCAGGGTTTGAGTTGCAGAGAACAACTTCGTATCCTTCCTCTTTAAGAGCAAGGCATGCCTGCGTTCCCGCATAGTCAAACTCGGCGGCCTGACCAATAACGATCGGACCGGAACCTATTACAAGTACTTTTTTTATATCAGTTCTTTTAGGCATTTTAACAACCTCTGTTATGTATCATATTTATAAACTTATCAAACAGATAGGAACTGTCCTGGGGACCGGGCGCACTTTCAGGATGATACTGAACACTGAAGACATTGTCCGATTTATTGGACACACCTTCTATCGTGTTGTCCAGGATATTCATATGTGTTATCTCAAGTCCCGTGCCTTTTATACTGTCTGAATCAACGGCATAGGAGTGGTTCTGGGACGTGATCTCGATCTTTCCCGTTTCGAGGTTTCTTACGGGATGGTTTCCTCCGCGGTGACCGAATTTCAGCTTATACGTTTTTGCACCGTATGCGAGTGATATGATCTGGTGACCGAGGCAGATTCCGAAGATTGGATATTTACCCAGAAGATTTCTTATTGTTTCGATGGTTTCAACAACATCCGTCGGGTCCCCGGGTCCGTTGGAGATAAATATTCCGTCGGGATTAAGACGGATGATCTCTTCGGCTTTTGTGTTCCAGGGAACTTTGATCACATTGCATCCTCTTGCCGTAAGTGATCTTACAATGTTCTGTTTCATTCCGCAGTCTATTGCAACGACATTCAGTATATGTCCGGAAGTGTTCTGATTTACAATGCTACCCGGACATGAAATAAATTCCCGACAGCTTACTTTTGATACGGCATCTTTCGGGATATCTGTATTTTTGATAATCTCAAGACCTTCATTCAGGGAAGTGGAAATGTCAGTGATCAAAACTTTACGGCTTCCGAGATCTCTTATGGAACGTGTGAGTTTTCTGGTATCGATCCCGTATATTCCGGGGATCCTGTAGGACTTCAAAACTTCGTTGACGGTTCTTTCGCTTCTGAAGTTCGAAGGCTCATCGTTGATCTCTCTGACAATGAGACCGCCTATCGTAGGTGTTACGGTTTCATAATCATCAGAGGTCATGCCGTAATTTCCTATCAGGGGATAAGTCATTACAACAGCCTGATAAGTGTATGAGGGATCGGAAATGATCTCCTGATAACCGACCATCGAAGTATTGAAAACGATCTCACACACTTTGTCTTCAAGGTCTCCGAAAGCGTATCCCAAGTATTCGCTTCCGTCTTCAAGTATTATTTTTCTGTTAAAATCTTTTGAGGTTTGCATTCTGTTTTCCTCATGTTTTATGGATAAAATAATTTTTTATAATTCCGAAAGTCTCTTTTCGAAACGGTCTTTTCTCGTATCTGTCGGAACGGAAGTAGGGTAGGCTCCGTCAAAGCATGCACTGCAGTAATCTTCACAGCCGCAAAGCGAACCGAGCTCTTCAACGGGCAGAAAACCGAGAGAATCGGCACCGATTATCTCTGCGATCTCATCCACGCTGTGGTGACATGCAATGAGGTTTTCCTCGGAGTCAATGTCAGTTCCGTAGTAGCAGGGATGCAGGAAGGGCGGAGAGGAAATCCTCATATGAATTTCGGCAGCGCCCGCATCTTTTAGCATCTTTACGATACGTCCGCTCGTGGTACCTCTTACGATGGAATCGTCTATGAGTACGATACGTTTTCCTCGGATGACATCTTCGATCGCAGAAAGTTTGATCTTTACCTTGTCGAGACGTTTTCCGGGAGCGATGAATGTTCTTCCGATATAGTTGTTCTTGATAAGTCCTATTTCATAAGGGATGCCTGATTCACGGCTGTAACCGAGTGCGGCATCGAGTCCCGAATCCGGTACGCCGATTACGAGGTCGGCATCCGCGGGATGTGCTTTTGCAAGGACGGCACCCGCATTCATTCTTGCGGTATGAACCGAAACACCGTCGATCACCGAATCGTGACGCGCAAAATATATGTATTCGAAAATGCAGAGCTTTTTGGGCTTTCTGTTGCAGTGTTCTTTTTTCGAAACTATTCCGTTTTTGGAAAAGATGATTATCTCACCGGGTTCGACATTACGTTCAAATTCCGCACCCACTGCTTTAAGCGCACTGCTTTCGGAAGCGACCACATACATTCCGTCGGGTGTTTTTCCGTAGCAGAGAGGTCTGAATCCGTAAGGGTCCCTTGCACATATGAGTTTCTGTGCGGACATAAGAACTATCGAGTATGCTCCGTCAAGTGAGTACATGGCCTGTGAGAGTGCATCCTCGATCGAATCGGTTAAAAGTCTTTCTCTTGTAATGATGTATGCGATGATCTCGGTATCGCTCGTGGTGTGGAAGATGGCTCCCGATAATTCCAGGGTGTTTCGAAGGTTTGCCGCATTCGAGAGGTTTCCGTTATGGGCAAGTGCCATTCTTCCTTTTTGGTGATTTACTTCTATGGGCTGACAGTTGCTCCGGTTGGTTCCGCCGGTTGTTCCGTATCTGGTGTGTGCGACCGCCATCATCCCTTTGGGAAATTTTTTCAATGCATCTTCGGAAAAAACTTCGCTTACAAGTCCCATGTCTTTATGGGAAAAGAAAAGTCCGTCATCATTTACGACGATCCCGCAGCTTTCCTGGCCTCTGTGCTGAAGTGCATACAGTCCGTAATAGGACAGTGTTGCGAGGTCGGCAGGAACGGGAGAGTAGATTCCGAATACACCGCATTCTTCATGGATACTCATGCTTCTGCTCCTTTGTAATGCTTAAGAGCTGCCCCGATGAATCCTTTGAACAGAGGATGGGGTTTGTTCGGTCTTGATTTAAACTCGGGATGGAACTGTACACCGACATAGAAATCCTCGGATGTGATCTCGACTGTTTCCACGAGGTTTCCGTCGGGTGAGAGACCGCCGATCGTAAGTCCTTTGGAGGTAAGTATTTCACGATAATCGTTGTTGAATTCGTAACGATGTCTGTGACGCTCACTGATCTCAGTCGTTCCGTAGCAGCGTTCCATTGTTGTATCTTTATTTATCACGCAGGGATATGCACCGAGACGGAGCGTACCGCCTTTGTCTATGTCGTCGCTCTGACCGGGCATGAAATCGATCACTTTGTGAGGACAGAGTTCATCGAATTCACCCGAATCCGCATCCTTTATACCTGCAGCATAACGTGCGTATTCGATAACCGCGATCTGCATTCCGAGACAGATCCCGAAGTAAGGAATATGATGTTCCCTTGCATAGTTTGAAGCGAGGATCATGCCTTCGATACCACGGCTTCCGAAACCGCCGGGAACGAGGATTCCGTCCAGATCTGCAAGTCTTTCTTCAATAATTGCGGGAGAAAGATCTTCCGAATCTATCCAGCTGATCTTGATTCTTGTGTTATGAAAATATCCGGCATGTCTCAATGCTTCGGCTACCGAAAGGTATGCATCGTGAAGTCCGACGTATTTTCCGACAAGACCGATGTTTACACATTCGGTTCTGGACTTTATGCTGTTAACCATTGCCTTCCATTCGGTGAGATCCGGCTCTTTGGCTTCTATACCGAGTTCTCTGCAGACAACCGACGAGAAGTTTGAACTCTCAAGCATCAGAGGTGCTTCGTAAAGGTTCGGAATAGTGATGTTTTCGATCACACAGTCGGGTTTGACATTGCAGAAAAGAGATATCTTTTTGAAGATCGATTCTTCAAGGGGTTCGTCGCAACGTAAAACGATTATGTTGGGGTTGATGCCCATTCCCTGCAGTTCTTTTACGGAATGCTGCGTGGGTTTTGATTTGTGTTCGTCCGAACCATGAAGGAAAGGTACCAGTGTTACGTGAATGAAGAGAGAGTTTTCTCTTCCTACTTCGAGTGAGATCTGACGTACAGCTTCGATAAAAGGCTGTGATTCGATATCACCGATGGTACCGCCTATTTCGGTGATCACAACATCCGCACCGGTCTTGCTTCCGACACGATAAACGAACTCTTTGATCTCGTTTGTGATGTGAGGGATAACCTGTACGGTTGAACCCAAATATTCACCTCTTCTTTCCTTGTTAAGAACGTTCCAGTAAACTTTTCCGGTTGTGAGGTTGGAATATTTGTTCAGGTCTTCATCTATGAATCTTTCATAATGACCGAGGTCCAGATCGGTCTCGGCTCCGTCTTCGGTTACATACACTTCGCCATGTTGAAAAGGACTCATCGTACCGGGATCGACATTGATATAGGGATCCAGTTTTTGTGCAGCGACTTTAAGTCCGCGGGATTTTAATAGTCTTCCGAGTGAAGCTGCGGTAATTCCTTTACCGAGTCCGGATACAACGCCTCCTGTTACGAAAATATATTTGGTCATTTTGATTCTCCTTGTTTTTGTTATCGTGTTTTATTCGACAGTTACCGATTTTGCAAGATTCTTCGGTTTGTCGATATCGCATCCGTTAAGCTTTGCAACGTAATATGCGAGTAACTGAAGAGGTACTATCTCAAGTACGGCAGAGAAGAGCGTCTCTGATTTAGGAACGAAGATCACATCGTTTGCCTGTGAAACGATCTGTGAATTGCCCTTGTATGTAAGAGCAAGGACTTCAGCACCTCTGGCTTTGACCTCTACTATATTGCTCAATGTTTTTTCCATTACCGACTCGTTGTAACAGAGTGCTACGACCGGTCTGTGCTCTTCTATAAGAGCGATGGTACCGTGCTTTAATTCGCCGGCTGCATAGGATTCTGCATGAATGTAGGATATTTCCTTCATCTTGAGCGCACCTTCGAGTGCTACTGCATAGTCCGAATTTCTGCCGATGAAAAACATCGATCTGTTATCGTAATACTTAATCGCGATCTTATGTATCTTTGAGTTGGTATCGATCGTATCCTGTATTTTCTTGGGCAGTGATTTGAGAGATGAAAGAAGCTGTAAGTATCTTTCTTCTTCGATACGTCCGAGTTTCTTTGACATATAAAGTGCAAAGAGATAAAGGACTGCAAGCTGTGTTGTATAACCTTTTGTCGTTGCAACCGCGATCTCGGGTCCAGCCCATGTATAAAGTGCATGATCGGCGAGTTTTGCGATCGTACTTCCGACAACATTTACGATGGCGATTGTCTTTGCCCCACGGCTCTTACATTCTTTCATTGCCGCGATGGTATCCGCCGTCTCGCCTGACTGTGAAAGAACAATCAGGAGAGTATGATTGTCGATGAGCGGATCGGAGTATCTCAGTTCACTTGCGAGTTCGCATATAACAGGAACACGGCAGAGCTTTTCGATCGTGTATTTTGCCGCACATCCTGCATAATAAGCCGAACCGCATGCGGTAATGACGATCTTGTTGATGCTCTTTAAATATCTTTCCGAAAGATCGGTCTCATCCAGTACGATCTCATTGTCTTTGATCCTGGGTGCGATGGTTGCTTTGAATGCACGGGGCTGTTCCATTATCTCTTTTAACATGAAATGATCGTAACCGCCTTTTTCAGCAGACTGGATATCCCATACGATCCTTGTGATCTTTTTGCTTATTGTCTGCATTGCACAGTCGAATACATTTATCGCATCGGGAGTGATCTCTGCGATTTCGCCGTCATCGAGATATATGGCGTTTCTTGTGTAGGATACGAGAGCGGTCACATCGGATGCAAAGAAGTTTTCTCCGACTCCGACTCCGAGGATCAGAGGACTGGCCTCTCTTGCCACATAGAGTTTGCCCGGTTCATCAACACATAAAACACCGAGTGCATATGAACCCTGAAGTCTTGCGATCGTTTTGATGATCGCTTTCTTTATGTCCCCTTTATAGTACATCTCAAGAAGGTGAACTATAACTTCCGTATCAGTCTCACTTTCAAAGTGATATCCTTTTGATGTGAGTTCGTCATGCAGTGAAAGGTAGTTTTCGATTATTCCGTTATGAACGATCGCGAAACGTCCGTCATTGCTAAGATGAGGATGTGCATTGGTATCGGTGGGTGCACCGTGCGTTGCCCATCTTGTATGTCCGATCCCGGTCACGCCGGGATAATCCGCACCGTCATTTGTCTTTTCGCAAAGATTTGCGATACGTCCCGTAACTTTTGCGATATTGATCACACCGTCATTTATTACCGCTATTCCGGCTGAATCATATCCTCTGTATTCAAGTTTTTTAAGGCCTTCGAGAAGGATGGGTGAAGCACCCTGTACACCTGTATATCCTACTATTCCGCACATATTGTTTCTCCGATACTTTCTGATTATTTGTCAATTGCTTATTGAAGTTTTTTATTCCCATTCAACCGTTGCGGGCGGTTTGGAAGTGATGTCGTATACTACTCTGGATACACCCTTGACTTCATTGGTGATCCTGTTGCTTGCCTTTGCGAGTACTTCGTAAGGAAGGCGTGTCCAGTCTGCAGTCATAAAATCATCGGTGGTGACCGCTCTGAGTGCGATCGTTACACCATATGTTCTCGCATCACCCATTACACCCACGGAATGAACATCCGTTAACACCGCAAAGTACTGATTGGTCTCTTTTTCGAGTTTTGCATCTGCGATCTCTTCGCGGAAGATCGCATCCGCTTCCTGAAGCATTTCAACTTTCTCTTCGGTTATATCGCCGATGATACGTACTGCGAGTCCCGGTCCCGGGAAGGGCTGACGCCATACAAGATCTTTCGGTAATCCGAGTTTTTCTCCGACTTCTCTTACCTCGTCTTTGAAAAGATCGCGAAGCGGTTCGGCTATCGAACTGAATCCGATCGTTTCGGGAAGTCCTCCGACATTGTGATGACTCTTGATCACTGCCGAATCACCCTTGCCGCTTTCTATTACGTCGGGATAAATGGTACCCTGTGCGAGTACGTCCATTTTTCCGAGTTTCTTTGCTTCGTCTTCGAATACTCTTATGAATTCCTCGCCGATGATCTTTCTTTTGGCTTCGGGATCCCTTACACCCGCGAGCTTTATGAGAAATCTGTCTTTTGCGTTTACTCTTATGAGATTAAGACCGAACTGTCCTTTGAATGTATTTTCAACAAAATCGGCTTCATCTTTTCTTAAAAGACCGTGATCCACGAACACACATGTCAGATTGCTTCCGATCGCATTGTGAAGAAGAAGTGCAACTACGGAAGAATCCACGCCGCCCGAAAGAGCAAGAAGGACTTTCTGGTCTTTTAAGGTTTCTTTGTATTTTTCAATAGTCGATGCGGTGAAGTTTTCCATCTTCCAGTCCGCTTCGCAGTTGCATACGCCGAAAATGAAATTGTAAAGTATCTGCTTTCCGTATTCCGTATGCGTTACTTCGGGATGGAACTGAACACCGTATATTTTTCTTGTCTCATCGCACATTGCGGCATTGGGACATTTATCCGTATAGCCTATGCGCTTGAAACCTTCGGGAAGTTCGCTGATAAAATCGGTATGGCTCATCCAGCAGATACTCATTTCGGGAATGTCCTTGAAAAGAATATTGTGCTCAAGATTTACCATGGTTTTGCCGTATTCGCTCGAATTGTCGGCACTCTCGACTTTTCCGCCGGCCATGTATGAGATAAGCTGGTCGCCGTAACAGATGCCCAGGATCGGAATACCTGCATTTAGAATCTCGGGATCATAGTGGGGCGATGACATATCGTATACACTGTTTGGACCACCGGTAAAAATGATCCCTTTGTAACCTTCGTTTTTTATTTCATCTATCGTGATCCGATTGTAAGGTTTGATCTCGGAATACACATGATGTTCTCTGACACGTCTTGCGATCAGCTGATTGTACTGGCCTCCGAAGTCGAGAACGAGAATTTTATTATTCAAAACAATACTCCTTAACTTTTGTCATAAAACTTTTGGACAGCAATCTGTTTCTTATATATAAGGTAACGATTAACGAATGATGATACTGTCTCTTTCTGCACCTACGGAAACATATTTGATCGGACAGCCGATCTCTTTTTCAATAAAGAGAATGTATTCCTTTGCTTCTTCGGGAAGATCTTCGAAACGTCTGATTCCCGAGATGTCGCAGTTCCATCCCTTGAAATATTCAATATGGGGTTTTGCGGCATTAAGAGCCATGGGGAACGGGAAGTGATCGGTTTCCTTGCCGTCAACGATATACTTCGTACATACGGGGATCTCCTTCATGTAACTGAGTACATCGAGTTTGGTAAGTGCGATGCAGGTTGCGGCCTGAACTTCAACACCGTATCTTGTAGCTACGATATCGATAGGTCCCACACGTCTGGGACGACCGGTCTTTGCGCCGTATTCAAAACCTGCTTTTCTGAGTTCCTCGGCTTCGTCACCGAACATTTCGCATACGAAAGGTCCTTCGCCAACACATGTCGAATAAGCTTTTACAACACCGACAACATCTTCGATCTTGGCCTGCGGGAATCCCGATCCGATGGGAGCGTAGGCAGCAGTCGTATTTGATGAAGTGGTATAAGGATAAATACCGTAATCAAGATCTCTTAATGAACCGAGCTGTGCTTCGAAAAGAATGCTCTTGCCGTTTTTGGAAGCTTCTTTTAAGAAGAGGCCCGTATCGCAGATAAACGGACGGATCTTGCTGCAGTAATCATCCACCCATTTGTAAATATCGCTGATGGTCACGGGGTCTGCACCGTATACACCCTTGATGGTAAGGTTTTTCCATTCAAGCAGATCTTCAAGATGGGATTTTAATTCTTCCGGATAGAAAAGTTCTCCGGCGAGTATTGTTTTTTTCTGATATTTGTCTGAATAAAAAGGAGCGATACCCTGTTTTGTGGAACCGTATTTTTTGTCTGCAAGACGATTTTCCTCGAGTTCGTCGAGCATTCTGTGCCAGGGAAGAAGAAGCGAAGCACGATCGCTTATCTTCAGATTTTCGGGAGTAAGCTTGATTCCCTGTGATTCCACTTCATTGATCTCTTTCCAAAGATTCTCGGGATCGAGTGCAACACCGTTTCCGAGAATGTTAACGACGCCGTCCCTGAAAATACCGGAAGGCAAAAGATGAAGGGCGAATTTACCCTTTTCGTTGATGACCGTGTGTCCTGCATTTCCGCCACCCTGGAAACGGACAACGATATCATAGTTTTTGGTGAGAAGATCGACCATACGGCCCTTTCCTTCGTCACCCCAGTTAATACCGACAATAGCGCAATTTGACATATAAAAATCCTCCAAAAAACAAAAAAAGAGGCAATTTATCCTTAAAGAAACATTTCTTTAAAGACGTCATTGCCTTTTCACGCAAACAAATATACACTTTTTTTGATTCTTTGTCAATAATCCAAATGTATGTAAAAATGACAAATTACAAGTTCTCATCCGACTGCGGACAAAGAGCAAAAAAAGAACAGGACTGAGGTGGAGTCCTGCTCTTAAGGAAGATTTTTATGATGAAGCCTCCGATTACTTTCCGCTGTCTCCGTAGTTGGAGAGCGCTCTTGCGGAAGGATCGTTGACATTGCATCCTTTCCAGGTCTTGTTGGGCATCCAGAAATCTACTATCATTTCTGCCTGTCCCGGATAAAATTTTTCGAAGATCTCTCTGTATAAAAGAGATTCCTTTGTAAAAGGCTGTGCGTATTTATACTGTTTCGACAGAGATCTGAATTCTTCGTCCGTATACATTTTTTCAGCGTATTCTTTAAGGTAATCGACCATCGAATGACCTACCGCATCCGAGAAAGCTGCTTTTTCCCTGTAAAGAATGTCGTGAGGGAGATAATCGCCTTCGAAGGCGTGACGAAGAAGATATTTGCCTTTGTTGTATTTGTTGAGTTTAAGCTCGGGATCGATGGACATAACGTATTCCACAAAATCCAGATCGCCGAAAGGTACTCTTGCTTCCAGAGAGTTGACACTTATGCACCTGTCAGCACGAAGAACATCGTACATATGAAGTTCGTGGATCCTCTTTTGTGATTCCTTCTGGAATTCTTCGGCACTGGGAGCAAAGTCCGTATATTTGTATCCGAAAAGCTCATCGGATATCTCACCTGTCAGAAGTACGCGGATATCGGTCTGTTCATGTATCGCCTTGCAGAGAAGATACATACCCATACTTGCACGTATGGTAGTGATATCGAATGTACCGAGAAGGTGGATAACATCTTCAAGTGAGTTGATAACATCATCGGGAGTCATATAGATTTCCGTATGTTCGCTTCCGATGTATTCTGCTACCTGTGCAGCGTATTTAAGATCGATCGCATCCTCGCTCATTCCTATCGCAAATGTACGGATGGGTTTGGAACTTCTTTTGGCAGCTATCGCACATACGAGCGAAGAATCAAGTCCGCCCGATAAAAGAAATCCGACTTTTGCATCCGCGATCAGTCTTTTTTCCACACCTGCGATCAGTTTTTCGCGAATGTTCTTACAGATGACGTCAAGCGGATCGCTGTGAACTTCGCATACTTTTGTCATGTCACGGTAACATATGAACTCACCGTTCTTATAATAATGTCCGGGAGGGAAGGGCATTATCTTATCGCAGATGCCCACGAGGTTTTTGGCTTCGCTGGCAAATACGATCACATTCTTTTTATCATATCCGTAGTAGAGCGGTCTGATACCGATGGGGTCTCTTGCCGCAATATATTCACCGGTTTTGGAATCGAATATTATGAGTGCGAATTCGGCATCGAGCATGTTGAACATATCAGTTCCGTATTCTCGATATAAGGGGAGAAGGATCTCGCAGTCCGAATCGCTCTTAAATCTGTATCCTTTTCTTAAAAGTCCGTCTTTTAAAGCTTTAAAACCATATATCTCTCCGTTGCATACCAGGTAGTTTCCGTCCATTTCGAAAGGCTGCATGCCTTCGGCGGTAAGTCCCATGATGGCCAGACGGTGGAAGCCCATCAGTCCTTTACCGGTATCTATTATCCTGGAATCATCGGGGCCTCTTGAAACAGTTTCTTTGAAGCCTTTCATAAAAGTGTCTGAATCGGCACTGCTGTCGCAATAACCCATGATTGAACACATATATTTCTATCCTCGTTTCGTTTTTATTCTCCTGCGTGTGAGATACCGAGTATCTCAAGCTCTTTTTCGTTAAGTCCGACACCGCGTAACATCAGTCGGTTGCCTCTTAACGCTTCTATGGAATTTATACCCATGCCGCCCATGATCTCCATGATCTCGTGACGCCATGCTGTCATAAGATTGACAAGTCTTTCACTTCCGATATCGGGATTAAGTCTCTTTACGAGATCAGGTCTCTGTGTTGCGATACCCCAGTTGCATTTGCCGCTCTGGCATGTTCTGCAAAGATGGCAGCCAAGTGCAAGAAGAGCAGCGGTGGCAATATAGCAGGCATCTGCACCGAGTGCGATGGCCTTGACAACATCTGCCGAACTTCTGATAGAACCGCCGACAACAAGAGAAACATTGTTTCTGATTCCTTCGTCACGAAGACGCTGGTCAACGCATGCAAGTGCAAGTTCGATGGGGATACCGACGTTATCCCTGATCCTTGTGGGTGCCGCACCGGTACCGCCACGGAAACCGTCGATCGCGATGATATCCGCACCGCTTCGTGCGATACCGCTTGCGATTGCTGCGATATTATGAACTGCGGCAACTTTAACGATCACGGGTTTTTTATAATTTGTTGCTTCTTTTAATGAGAAGACAAGCTGTCGTAAATCTTCGATCGAATAAATGTCATGATGAGGAGCGGGAGAGATGGCATCCGAACCTTCGGGTATCATTCTCGTTCTTGAAACATCACCCACGATCTTTGCACCGGGAAGATGTCCGCCGATACCGGGCTTTGCGCCCTGTCCCATTTTTATTTCTATTGCTGCACCTGTTTCGAGGTATTTTTCATGTACGCCGAATCTTCCGGAGGCGACCTGTACAATGGTATTTTCACCGTATACATAGAAGTCTTCGTGAAGACCGCCTTCACCGGTATTGTAAAGTATGCCCAGCTGCTTTGCGGCTCTTGCGAGGGATGCGTGTGCATTGTAGCTGATGGAGCCGTAACTCATTGCCGAGAACATAACGGGCATTGCAAGTTCGATCTGCGGAGAGATATCGCATTTGATATTTCCGTTTTCATCCCTTTGTATTTTTCCGGGTTTCTTTCCGAGAAATACTTTTGTTTCCATCGGCTCTCTCAAAGGATCGATGGGGGGATTGGTTACCTGTGATGCATTGATAAGGATCTTGTCCCAGTAAACGGGAAGAGGTTTGGGATTACCCATTGATGAGAGTAAAACTCCGCTGCTTCCTGCCTGTTTGTAGATCTCTTTGATCGTATCGTTCTGCCAGTTGGCATTTTCTCTTAATGTGCAATCGCTCTTTACGATCTTTAAAGCTCTGGTAGGACATAAGGAAACGCATCTCTGACAATTGACGCATTTGCTTTCGTCGCTGATCATTACTTTTTTGTCTTCATTATATGAATGAACTTCGTTGGCGCACTGCCTTTCGCATACTCTGCAGGCAATGCAGCGTTGTTCGTTTCTTACAACTTCAAATTCCGGATATATATATTGAATACTCATTAGTACGCACCGTCCTTTACCTTGATGATTACGGGTTCACCGCCCGAAGGAGCCCAGATGTTTTCCGCTTCGGGTTCCATGGTTCTGATTGCTGCCTCCTCACTTGCAATGTAAACCTTGTCATCCTTTTCACCTACTACCATCGAACGAAGCTTAAGTCTGTCGTTAAGTGCCATAAGTCCTCCGTCGAATCCGAATACGATCGAGAAAGGACCGGTTATCAGAAGACTCGGGAAAACGGTTCTTAAATATGTAAGTTTTTCTCTTTCGGATTCATCGCTCTTTCCTTCGATCGTGCTCCAGAAAGGTGCTGCGATAACGGCCGCCGCTTCTTTGAGTGTCAGATTCTGAATTCTTATGAGATAATCCATTATATAGGTAATAACTTCGGTATCGGTCTGAAGATTACATTTGTATCCGAACATTTCTATGAATCTTCTGTTGGCATCGTAAGAAGAAATCTCTCCGTTGTGTACGATTGAATAATCAAGAAGCGTAAAAGGATGAGCGCCTCCCCACCAGCCGGGAGTATTGGTCGGATATCTTCCGTGTGCGGTCCAGGAATAACCTTCGTATTCTTCAAGCTTGTAAAATACTCCGACATCTTCGGGGAAACCTACGGCCTTGAAAGTACCCATGTTCTTTCCGCTTGAAAATACGTATGCACCCTTCATTTCCGTATTGATCTTCATTACAGCACGTGCAACGAATTCCTTTTCATCCAGCTGCATGGAATTCATCATGGATTTGAGAGGAGCGACAAAGTATCTCCATATGATAGGTTCGTCGGTGATCTCGGGGATCTTTCTTGTCGGGATTATCTCGGACTGAACGATCTCAAATCTTTCCTTAAGAAATGCTTCACATTTTTTTCTTGTGTCTCTGTCGTCAAAGAACATATGGAAAGCATAAAAATCCCTGTATTCAGGATAGATACCGTATCCTGCGAATCCTCCGCCCAGACCGTTGGAACGATCATGCATGGGTTTCATACATTCATATATTTTATTACCGGTCATTCTTTTTCCTTCTTTTGAAATAACTGCGGCGATCGCACAACCGGACGGTATTCTCACTTCTCCTTCGTATTTCATGATGTATATATTCCTTTCATGCTTATTTCAAATTATATATGTACGATTTATAGGATATATAAAAATCTGTCATTCAAAAATCAAATGTTCCCGCAGGCTCATAAACAATGAAAAAAAGCCTTTAA
Source organism: Lachnospiraceae bacterium (assembly GCA_024698715.1). Classification (GTDB taxonomy): domain Bacteria; phylum Bacillota; class Clostridia; order Lachnospirales; family Lachnospiraceae; genus UBA3766. Next base: position 1,528 of record JAILRA010000020.1, on the reverse strand, counting down.
ACATCGTAAATAAAAGAAAAAGGCGCTCATTCAAACATCTGCATGTTTAAACGAACACCTTTGCTCATTTGCACGTACTATACACCACTCTGTATTTTGGTGTCAATAATTTTTTTGAAATTATTTAAAAATTTTTGTGTCTGATTTTTAAAACAAAAATGTGATCGTATATCCGCAAAGGGCCAATCCGGCCAGTGCGATAAATATCGATCCGAATAAGAATAATTTATCCAGTCCGCCGATCATAAGTATTGCTCCTTGCCTACAGGGATGCAGTTGACAGTATGTGATACGTACATGATGGGTCCGTACATGCAGTCAAAATCTTTTTGAACATATCTTCCTTTATTTATAACGGAAAAATTTCCTTCCACGGTTTCGAGAGGAAGGAGGCCGGAGAGGCGAACGAGGCCGACAACTCCGGAAACAAAATAAGCGAATACTGCGATCAGAACAATAATAATGCTGATGGTGCCTGTGATCCTGTCTTTGGTAGATTTCATATTGATTAAATTCCCCTTTTTGTTAACTTCTTTGAAAAGCCTACGTAACAATCCTAAAAGAGAAAACTTTTTTTTCGCAATAAAATTTTCAAAAAAACTGTTGACAAAAAAATTTCGCTGATGTAGTATTCAATTCGTGAACACGAAGAGGTGTGATGTTTCGGGTTCATGAATTACAGGTTAATAAATGTGATAAAGGCAATGGCGTCTTTAATGGATTTGTAGTATTATATCCGTTAAAGAGCTTTTTTCTTTTTTACACACAATTTTAAGGAGGATTTTTTATTATGTCGTACGTTGATGAGGTACTTGAGAAAATCAAAAAAAGAGATGCTGATCAGCCCGAATTCATCCAGGCTGTAACAGAAGTTCTCGATTCACTTCGCCCCGTTATCGATCAGGACGAAGAGAAATATCGTAAGCTTGCCATCTTAGAGAGAATCACAGAGCCCGATCGTCAGATCATGTTCAGAGTTCCCTGGGTAGATGACAACGGACAGGTTCAGGTTAACAGAGGTTTCCGTGTACAGTTCAACAATGCAATCGGACCTTACAAGGGAGGTTTAAGACTTCACCCTTCAGTAAACCTGGGTATCATCAAATTCCTTGGTTTTGAGCAGATCTTCAAGAACTCACTTACAACACTTCCCATCGGTGGCGGTAAAGGTGGTTCGGACTTCGATCCTAAGGGTAAATCAGATCGTGAAATCATGGCATTCTGCCAGAGCTTTATGACAGAACTTTACAAATATATCGGCGCTGACGAAGATGTTCCCGCAGGTGACATCGGAACAGGTGCAAGAGAAATCGGCTTTATGTTCGGCCAGTTCAAGAGAATCAAAGGAACATACGAAGGCGTTCTTACAGGTAAGGGACTTACATATGGCGGTTCACTTGCAAGAACACAGGCAACAGGTTACGGTCTTCTTTACTTAACAGAAGAAATGGTTAAGTGCCACGGCGACAAGATGGAAGGCAAAGTTGTTGCAGTTTCCGGTTCAGGTAACGTTGCTACATATGCTATT
>JAILRA010000069.1 GCA_024698715.1 Lachnospiraceae bacterium | reverse complement strand
TCGCGTGGCTCGTGTGTCGTCGAAGACGAAACTTTTCTTTGCATGAGCCTGTGCATAAAAAAATCTCCCAAAACCGGTCATCAGTTTTGAGAGATGTAACAGGGGAAGAGAGATTCGAACTCCCGTGAACGGTTTTGGAGACCGTGATACTGCCACTGTATGATTCCCCTATGTGGTCAACGAAGTGTATTATATCAAAACAAATCAAAGTATGCAAGTAATTTTTCTTAACTATTCTTTATAAGTTATTACTATTCACACTTTTTCCATCCTGTCATTCTAACACATATAGAGAGTCCATTATTTTTTGAACATTTAATTTGCCACGTACTTAACCTGACGACACGAACTTCACAAACGCTCTGTCCGTCTGTCGCATGACTGCTGTAACAATTCGCACTTTGCCTTCGGTTTTTCTCTTACGCGCGTTTGGGTATTCTCTAACTTTTTCGCGTGTAGTTTTTCGACTTCCGGATCATTTTCTTACACGCGTTTCAAGCTTCTTTTACTTTTCGCGCGTAGTTTTTCGGCTTAGGGATCATTTTTTTACACGCGTTTCAAGCTTCTTTTACTTTTCGCGCGTAGTTTTTCGGCTTAGGGATCATTTTCTTTCACGCGTTTCAAGCTTCTTTTACTTTTCGCGCGTAGTTTTTCGGCTTAGGGATCATTTTCTTACACCCGTTTCAAGCTTCTTTTACTTTTCGCGCGTAGTTTTTCGGCTTAGGGATCATTTTCTTACATGCGTTTTAAGCTTTTCTTACTTTTCGCGTGAATTTTGCCGACTCCCTGATCTTTAATAATAAAATACAAATAAAATTATAATCTTATATATTTATATGGAAATACGGAGTATATTTATAATGTAGGCTTTTATAAGTATAATACTCCTCTGTTTGATATACGAAAAACAGCAATTCGAAAAAATGTTAAATTTTTAACAATTTCTTATTGCAATTTAAATTTCTTGTGTTATACTTATCCATAGAAAGATTGTTATTTTTTTATCAATCTTATATCCATCCCAGAAAGGAGTACGATTATGGAGAAACAGAACGGAATTATCGACAGCGTCGAAAAACTTGAAATTGCCCTGAATGAATTAAGAGAAGCCGAGAAGGTTTTCGCCGAATACTCTCAGGAGCAGGTTGACAAGATCTTTTTCGAAGCTGCCATGGCTGCGAACAAAGAAAGAATTGCCCTCGCGAAAATGGCTGTTGAGGAAACAGGCATGGGAATCGTTGAAGACAAAGTCATCAAGAATCACTACGCAGCCGAATACATTTATAACAAATATAAGGAAACAAAGACCTGTGGTGTTGTTGAAAAGGATGACGCTTACGGAATAACAAAGATAGCTGAACCCATCGGTGTCATTGCAGCAGTTATTCCCACAACCAACCCCACTTCCACTGCAATCTTCAAGGCACTTATCGCATTGAAAACCAGAAATGCGATCATCTTCAGCCCTCATCCGAGAGCAAAGCAGTCAACCATCGCGGCAGCAAAAGTCGTTTTGGATGCAGCCGTAAAAGCAGGTGCGCCCGAAGGCATTATCCGCTGGATAGACATGCCCTCTCTTGATATGACCAATCTTGTAATGCGTGAGGCTGATATCATCCTGGCAACCGGTGGTCCCGGAATGGTTAAAGCCGCTTATTCAAGCGGTAAGCCCGCTATCGGTGTAGGTGCGGGAAATACCCCCGCTATCATTGACGAAAGTGCCGATATCGTACTTGCGGTCAACTCGATCATTCATTCCAAAACATTTGACAACGGAATGATCTGTGCTTCCGAACAATCCGTAATCGTTGATTCTAAAATATATACAAAAGTTAAGAAAGAATTTAAGGACAGAGGCTGCTATTTCCTCAAAGACAGCGAAATAGACAAAGTAAGAAAAACTATATTGATAAACGGTGCTCTCAATGCAAAGATCGTTGGTCAGTCAGCATACAAGATCGCCGCTCTGGCAGGTGTTGAAGTACCCGAAAAGACAAAGATCCTGATCGGTGAAGTAGAAAGCGTTGAACTTTCCGAAGAATTTGCACATGAGAAACTCTCTCCCGTTCTGGCAATGTATAAAGCAAAGAATTTTGCCGATGCACTGAACAAAGCAGATAAACTTATCGCAGACGGCGGATACGGCCATACATCTTCATTGTATATCAATACCGGAACAGAAAAAGACAAGATTTCCGAATTCGGCGAAAGAATGAAGACCTGCCGTATTCTTATCAATACTCCTTCCTCACACGGAGGAATCGGCGATCTGTATAACTTCAAGCTTGCTCCTTCTCTCACCCTCGGCTGCGGTTCGTGGGGAGGCAACAGCGTAAGCGAAAACGTCGGAGTTAAACATCTTTTGAATATTAAAACAGTCGCTGAAAGGAGACAGAATATGCTTTGGTTCAGAACACCTGCAAAAGTATTTATCAAGAAAGGCTGCCTTCCCGTTGCACTCGAAGAACTTAAGAATTATTACAATAAGAAGAAAGCATTCATCGTTACGGATACTTTCCTTTTCGAAAACGGATTTACAAAGGCGATCACCGATAAACTGAATGAACTCGGAATTATTCACCAGACATTTTCCAATGTCGCACCCGATCCCACGCTTTCATGCGCAAAGGAAGGTGCTGCACAGATGAACGAATTCAAGCCCGATGTGATCATCGCACTCGGCGGCGGTTCGGCAATGGATGCTGCCAAGATCATGTGGGTTCTTTACGAGCATCCCGAAGCTGATTTCCTCGATATGGCTATGCGTTTCTGCGATATCAGAAAGAGGATCTATGAATTCCCCAAGATGGGTGAAAAAGCTTACTTCGTAGCCATCCCCACTTCGGCGGGTACAGGTTCGGAAGTTACTCCTTTCGCAGTCATTACCGACGAACAGACCGGAGTTAAATATCCTCTGGCTGATTACGAGCTTCTTCCCAATATGGCGATCGTCGATGCAGATATGCATATGACTGCACCCAAAGGCTTAACAAGTGCTTCGGGTATCGATGCGGTATCTCATGACCTTGAAGCCATTGCATCCGTTATGGCTACGGATTATACTGACGGAATCGCGCTTCAGTCTCTTAAGATGATATTCGAATATCTTCCGAGAGCATACGATAACGGTCCCAACGATCCTGAAGCACGTGAAAAAATGGCTAATGCCGCTACCCTCGCAGGTATGGCTTTTGCAAATGCATTCCTCGGTGTCTGCCATTCCATGGCTCACAAGCTCGGTGCATTCTATCATATCCCTCACGGTGTAGCCAATGCTTTGATGCTTGATGAAGTACTTCTTTTCAATGCAAGCGAAGTTCCCACAAAGATGGGTACTTTCTCCCAGTACGACCATCCTCATACCCTTGCAAGATATGCAATGGTTGCAGATTATCTTGGACTCGGCGGAAAAGACGATGAAGCCAAGCTTAAAAATCTCATCAAAGCCATAGATGAATTAAAAGAAAAGATCGGAATCAAAAAATCCATCAAAGATTACGGTATCGATGAAAAAGAATTCCTTGAAAGACTTGACGAAATGGCTGAGCAGGCATTCGACGATCAGTGTACCGGAGCCAACCCGAGATACCCTCTCATCAGCGAGATCAAACAGATGTATCTCAATGCTTACTACGGAAAACATGAAGAAGTCTGAATCAGTAAACTAAAATAACTATCTATATCTCATGATGTTTATATCAGAAAGGAGATTCTATATGAAATTGGATACAGTAATAGCTGAAAGAAAAAATAAAACCGTTTATCGCGACAAAAATCTTGCGATCAAAGTTTTTACAAATGAATATTCCAAGGCGGACATTTTAAATGAAGCCTGCAATCAGGCCCGTGTCGAGGACTGCGGCCTTAATATCCCCCGTGTCAGGGAAGTCTGCAAGATTGACGGAAAATGGGCTATAGCTACGGAATATGTTGAGGGGATAACTCTTCAGAAACTTATGGATGATCATCCCGAGAAAATGGATGAGTATCTTGATCTTTTTGTCGATCTGCAGATGCAGATACATGCAAAGAAAGTACCTCATCTCAACAAATTAAAAGAAAAGATGCAAAGAAAGATCAGCGAGACCACTCTCGATGCAACTACAAGATACGAGCTTCACACAAGACTCGCTTCTCTTCCCGAGCACGATAAAGTATGTCACGGAGATTTCGTTCCTTCAAACGTCATCATCACTCCCGATAACAAAGCATACATTATCGACTGGGCTCATGTTACGAGCGGAAACGCATCTGCCGATGTTGCAAGAACATATCTTACATTCTGCCTCAAGAATAAAAAGGATATCGCAGAAAAGTACCTCAACCTCTTCTGCAAGAAAAGCGATACCGCAAAACAGTATGTTCAGAAATGGCTTCCAATCGTTGCCGCAAGCCAGTCTGTAAAAGGAAACGAGGAAGAACGCGAATTCCTTCTCTCCTGGACCAATGTCGTTGATTACGAGTAATCTGTATGGAGGGTTATATGGAATTTTTATACAAAGACGGTAAAAAACAGGCACTCACCTTCAGCTTTGATGACAATCAGGACCACGACAAAAGACTGATCGAAATATTCAATAAAAACGGTTTAAAAGGAACATTCAATGTTAATTCCGGAACACTCAGCGTTACGGCTGACCGGAACCCGGACGGAAACATATATATTACAAAAGAAGAATTCAAAGAAGTTTACAAAGGTCATGAGGTTGCTGTTCACGGCGTGAATCACAAATATATCGCGAATCTGACCGATTCCATGATCGTAAACGAATTTCTTGAAGACCGAAAAGCATTGGAAGAATTAACGGGAACTCTCGTTGAAGGAGCCGCATATGCTTTCGGATGGCATAATGAACATATAATGAATATCTTAAAAACCGTCGGTATCAAATATTCCAGAGGTGTCGATTCCACTTACGGATTCTTCCCTCCTCAGGATTTTCTCGACTGGAGACCTACCTGCCATCAGGCTTTTGAAAATATCATGCAGCTCGGAAAAGATTTTCTTGATTGTCCGGGATACATTGAACTTCCTCTCATGTATGTATGGGGACACAGTTATGAATTCGGCAGATCGGGCAACTGGGATGATATAACAAAATTCTGTGAAATGATGGGCGGAAAGGATTTCATATGGTATGCCACAAATATGGAAATCTGCGATTACATTAATGTTACCCGTTCTCTTGAATTTTCAGCCGACGGAAAGAAAGCATACAACCCCACACTGATCGAAGTATTCTATAAAACAAACGACGGCTTTTCAAGCATCAAGCCCGGTGAATACAAGCTTATTTAGTTTAAATATAGCTTATTTATTCAAATGAATCGATTAACCGATTACGTCCGGTAATGATCTTTCAGGAGCGGATTTACAGTATTTATACTTAAAAAATGCCAAAACTCTTTTTGGGGAGGATTGGCATTTTTCTTTTTGTTTTTTTGAATGATCTGATCAGAAGTTATAAATCCTGTATATCGAAAAATCGTAATAAAGGAAATGGAAACCGTATGTTTTTACATAATCGCAGGTCAGAAACCAGTCCGGATTCTTATTGTCGAAACATATGAGATATACATCTCCTTTTATTTTTTTCAGCTGTTCTATATCAGTAAATGTTTCATCGTTGTCATATGGATTGAAATCGTCTTTATGCCCGTAAATAAACGAATATGCGTCGGGATAATAAACGCTTAACATATCGTTATGAAGATCCGCATAAAGGATCGCGTCATCCTCTTTAATGTTTTCGTTCGCAAATTCGATATACTCATCTATTCCGTTTTCAAACTCATATCTTATTCTGTCCCTGTAGACCAGTATTCCCGCAAGCAGGGAAAGAACAAGTATTGCGGTATAAATCCATTTGCTTTGGATATTTTCCAGTCCAGCAGCCACTGCAAAGATCACAAGCGGTGCCATACAGGATACATATCTTCCCATGTAACAGGGTGAATTTTTGATCGAAAGGATTATTCCCACGGAACATAGAATACCCAAAACAATAACACTTCCCGCAACGATCTTTATATATCTGCTCTTTTGGGTAAATAAGAAAACCAGCGAAACAAGGATAATGAAAAACCAGATTGCCGCCTGCCATTTTTTAGGATACATGATCGATGAGAAAAACTCATACACGGTGTCTTTTATAAAAAATGCAGCATCATATTCGTCATTTGCGCCCTCCGCTTTTTTACCGAACTGGGAAACCAGCGAAAAAAGCCAGGGAAGGTATGCGATGGAAACTGCCAAAGCATTCGAAAAGAACCATATTATCTTTCTTTTCCTGTCGTTTTTATCCGCAAATATAACGACCATCATAATGATATAAAGCATTACGGTTGCAAGCATCGTATAAGTATGAATGTATGTGGAAAAAACCGAAGCAAAAAAGAACGGTATCGCAGTCGAAATCTTAAACTCTTTTACCAGTTTATATGCCAGGAACAAAGTAAGTGTAAAAACCGCGATCGACATTGCATACATTCTCGGTTCCGTATTGTGGGTCAAATATGTCGGAAAGAAAGCTGATAAAACTATCATTGAAAGCGAAATCTTAAATCCGAATTCTTTTTTGACCGGCACGGCCAGGATCCAGAAATAAAATGCCATGAAAACCAGAGAACATACTTTAAGACCGAATATCCTGTTCAGGAAAAGATGATAAAAGATCTTTGCTATAAAATAATAAAGCGGGGAATGTACATCATGCGAGCAGAGAGTGATTATCTCGCCGAAAGAATGTCTGACCATCGCCAGAGAATAAGCCTGATCGTATGCGAGGTTTTTGGTAACCGAAAGAGGCAGCCACAATAATAATACTGCGACTGCACTTACAATAAGCAAAATATCTTTATTCTTTTCGGTATTTTTTTCTTTTTTATCCATGTCTGCCTTATTTATGTTTATTCATACAAAAGGTCGAAGGTATTGTAATGATCTTCGGTATAGTAAACGAGTCCGTCATTTGAGAATACAATCCTCTTGCTGTTTCGCGTGCCTTTAACATAATCTATGTCACACTCGTAATACTGCCTTCCATCTTTTTTCGGAAGCAGTCCTTCCCTGTTGCCGAATTTATCACCGCCTATGCTCTTTCCTGGTGCCACTTCGGGAAGATTCCCTTTACTGCTTACCCAGCCGAGTTCTTTGGCTTCGTTTTTGGTTATAAAATTCGAAGGAAGGTGATTGTATAAATGGATATAAAGCGCAACTTCTTCTTTTGAAGTATACTCTCCGTCCTCGCTTACACTGATCGAAGAATCATCCGGATCGGAGCCGTCAGTATCGTTCTCATCTCCACTCTCAGTTTCCTGATCATCATCCGAAACTTCGGTATCCGTATCTTCATCCAAAGGAGTATCTTCATCACCTGTATCTTCTTCCGAAGAATCCGTTTCCTCATCCTCTTCATTTTCTGCATCCTCTTCGGAGGTATCGTGATCCGTTGTGTCTATGATCGTTTCATCGTTGATCTTGACATTCACGTCATTGTCATAATTCAGATTGAAATTCATTCCGTCCGGTATAAGCGGCGAATCATTCGAATTAAGCGAAATGCCACCGGTACATCCGGCAAAAACCAGAGTGAAAATCAATGAAAACAACATCAAAAATATTTTCTTATTCTTCTTCATTTTCTTTTTCCTTCTTACCTTTATTTATTCCGAGCACCGCAATGGGTCTCGACTTAAACCCGCAAACATTATTGTATTTTGAGATGGCCTCATATAAAGAATCAAAATAGATCGGCACTTCACAAGCATTATGGATGAAGAATCCTTTTTCTTCTCTGGTAACGCTCATGGTATGTATCATATCCGCGATATTTTCTATATTGTTATAAGACATGAAAATATACGTCGCGTAATTCTTTTCCAGATCGTTCAGATTTTCTTCGGTAATGTTTTTACCGTAAAAATATTTATAATCGTATCCGTGCGTTTTGAAATATTTGATGATTCCCGCAAAAGAAGTACCGAAGTAACCTTTCAGCACGCTTGCGTTCTTTTCAAAATAATTTAAGAGTCTCGGAAACGAAGTATTCTCTTCTTTTATGCCCAGATTCAGTAACGCGTTGTATACGGCGATCACTTCACAGGAATTCCTCGCGGCAACTATCGGTCTGCCGTTCATGAACATCTTCGAAAAAAGCTTTCTGTAAGAGCCGAAATAAAGCATTTCCAGATCATGCTGTCTTTCGATATAAACGGTTTTGGTTTTATTTAGATACTCTTCCCAGTTTTTCTCATTATCGGCAAGATGGCCATCGGCAGTCTTTCGCGAAACATGTGATAATCTCGAAAGCATTTCGATAACGGCGACCAATGCACTTCCGGTAAGAATAGATGTGTTGAATTTCATATTACCCATTTTTTTCACTCAGCCATTCTTCATAATCTTCCCACTGTCCGAAGAACAGTGTCGTGCTCCTGTAAAGATCATAATCACCGTATGAATCGACAAATTCATAATTATGCTCGCTCGGATCACCCGATAAAGTTTTGTTTTGGTTTAAAATAACATAATGAATGTTTCTCGATTCACACATTTCAAAAAGCGTTTTGACATCTATCGTTTCCTTGGTCATTTCGCTGTGAAGATCCGAATTCGGACCTGTTCCGAACTGAAGTGTTTCAAATCCGTAAGGCATAACGATATATGAATTGTACATTCTCGGAAAATACAGGATCTCATCGGGAAATACCGCTCCAACTTCCCTGTTTTCTATAACTATCTCATCACAGATATCTATAACTTCATCAGGTATCTGATAAGGATTGTTCCAGTTGTAAAACATCGGTCCTTCATACATGAATACACCGCCTATGAGTATACATGCCGTGATGATCGTCATAAGAATAAGCCTTAGCCACCATTTCTTAAAACGGTTAAGGAAATGAATGATGGCATATGAAGAAATGATCGCTGTGGGAACTGTCCAAAGGAATCTGTAATATGTGGTCTCCTCATCCATTTTATGCATGAAAAATCCGGAAAAAAGAGGGAAAACAAACAAAACGAGAAGGGTAACGCTCGAAAGCACCAGTACCATTTTGTTTATCTTTTCTTTTTCGAAACACCACAAATAAACGAGCGACGCCACAAACATAAGCATGAATGTGCCGTTACCCGAATAGAGCTTAAATATTTCAATTGGTGTTAATCCTGTTTCAATCATATACTTTTTCTGTTTCTTTTTATTTCATAAAAGTTTTATTCGTATTTTTAGATGATCCGTTTCATTCAGACTTTAAATTTCACATAATAAAGGATTCCGAAAATAAGCATCGGAGTCAGGGAAAGTACAAATTTTAATAAAGTTGTAAATTTCTTTTTGGCTGCGGAAACAAATACAGTTCCGACAAAACCCGGAAGGCTCAAAAGAATGATCGCCGCCGGTGTCATAAAAACCGATGCGATACAAAGGATCGCAATGAGAACATAATCAACTGCCTTCTCCTTCTCTTGTGCTCCGATGTTTAAAAGTATCAAAAGCAAAAGCGGGATCGAGAAAGAAACAAACATAGCTTTTCCCTGCCATGTTCTCGAAAGTATAAAAGTAGAATCGGAAAGAAACGAATGAAAATCCCATATCGTTATCAGAGATACCAGCGAAGCAAAATACGGTGCGTATTTCTCATCTTTTTTAAACAAAAGTCTGCCGATATTAAATATCAGCATATTATGAAGAACAATATAAAAACTTCCGAGAACCCTGTGAGCAAGGATCGTCGGATGAATAAATGTCACTTTGGCAATATATGCTATAAAGATGGAATTTCCGGAAAGCAGATGTCTCATATAACCGGTGGAATTCATTGCCATTCCGGTATAATAGTCAAGCTTGTAAAAATGTCCGTTTGAAAGTGTAAGTAGAGCGTTTCCGAGCACATATGCATCATCACCGTCATTAACTCCCTGAAGGTTTCGCATCACGACCATATATACGGTAAAGCACGCAAACACAGCGAGTCCGAGGTCAAATTTCGGAAGACTGATCTCCTTAATGACTTTAAAATTTTTTATGAATGAAATTAATGCGAATGCAAAAAGTACTGTCGAAGAAGCCCATGTCAGAACCGTCAGATTTGTATCAAAAAAATAAGCCGCCAAAAATAGAAGCTGAAATACGGAAAGTTCGCTGATAAATCCAAATAAAAGGATGTTTCCAATCGTATTCAGTTTTTTATCCGTAAATCTCGTGAAAACCGTTCCTATACAAAACGGAATAACAAGAAGATACAGGATACATTGCAATGCGCTTAATAAAACCATTTTATGTAAACCGTTTGAATCATCCAAATCAATAAATGTATTCGGCACGACAATCGATGCTTAATATATCGCCTTCTTTTGCATCGAGGCCTTTAAGTGAAAATTTGATATGCGGATCTTCTTTTCTGAAAATAAATGTATTGTTTCTCTGAATGCAGGATCTGATATCCAGGCATCCGTTCTTGAACGCTCCGAGCATTCTCTCCGTCACATCGGAGTCATTTAATTTTATTTGGTTAACATAAAATCTGACAGGTTTATCTCCGGGATCAACACGCAGATTCTTTAATCCTTCTTTGAGCGGAATGTTCAAAAGAATATTCGGACCATGTTTTTTTATGTCAACCAAAAAGTATGATCTTTCCTCACTGAATCCTTCACCGAAATCTTCGTACACCTGAACTCTGATATTCAATGCCGCCACTCTGTCGATAAGATAATCAAGACTGTAAACTCCCCTTCCTATATCGTGTCTGATCTGAGAAAGTGCTTTATTATCGGATAATACACGGCTCATGAATTCTTTTTCATCATGAGTATACTCATCCTTTATCCAGTCTTTTATCTTATTCCTGAAATTACCCGGCAAAAGATAATTGTCGATCGCACGTGAGATCACTTCGGCCGGTTCAACCTTTTCAAAACGAACCCATTCATAATCGATAAGTGTCCATTTATCATCTGATATCAGAACATTCGAGAAAATAAAATCATCATCGGCAACGGGATATTCCGTATTGTAATTTACATACTCTCTGTATTTATCAAAAAGCTTGAGGAAAGCTTCACTGTCATCGTTCAAAACACACTCATCCATCATTTCTTCGAGTGATTTGCCATCGATATATTCAAGTACTATATTTCCTTTTTCGGGATTGAAATCAATGATCTTATTTACGCAAAGACCGCTTCCAGCGAATCTTTTCTCAAGTTCTCCCCCTGCTTTTCTGATATTTTCAATATGGGATTTCGCACTCTCGTAAGCAGCCTCTTTTACTACTCTTTTAACACCATCGTCTTCAATGATCTTCGTAAAAACGCAAAGTTCATCATCACGTTCCATCGAATATTTCGCGTAATTCACATTTATATCCGGACCGATGATAAGTTCGAAAGAATTGGAAAAATCAGCAAACATTCCGTCCGCAGTCAGTGAATCAAACGCATTTGTTTCATCAAAAAGAAGAAGCCTGTCCTGATCGAAATTTCTGAGATTATCTTTTAACTCACCGGTTCCGGGAAGTCTTTTATCGGAAAAGATCACATTAGGAAGCTTATAATCAGGGTACGGATAATAAAAATGATATTCAGTTATGTCAACCGAATTCATTACCTTTTCCAGACCTTTTTTTGAAAAAGTCCTTACCTGTCCGCCCTTTTTGTAATTTTCAATACCGTCAAAAAAGCCGCATGTATGATCTTCTTTGCATCCCGCAAAATACTTAAGACCAAGTCTGTTCTCTATGGCTATAACGATCCTTCCGCCGAGCTTCAAATGCTTTTTAAAGCTCTTCAGAAAATCTTCAAAAGGATTTTTGCTGCCCATATACGAGATCGCATATTCAAAAACCCCGATAAGCATTATCCAGTCGTAATCATCGGAAAGTTTGGGCTCTATATCCGTAAAGTTGCCGACTTTTATAGAAAGATTATCAAAGTCTTTATGTCTGTTAGCGTTTACTTTGCTTCTCTTCAGTGAAAGATCGACGGAGTCCACACTTTTAGCCAGTTTACATAACGCTCCGGTGATCGCACCCATTCCCGCACCGATCTCAAGGATCTTTTCGTCTTTCTGTATAGGTAGCCACGAAACAATATTTTCTCTTTGTTTCGAAAAATGATAAAGATACGGCCACTCATTGCGGCTTTCTATTATTTTTCTGAATTCTTCAGGTGAATGTTTCTCACTTATCTCAAGAAGTCTGTCTTCTATCTCCCCTTCGGAATACAGATCACTGCCGCAATACGAGGACAGATCAATATTCACTTTTCCAATAATAAGATTATCTGTCATGTTATTTATATATTATGTTAACCTCTGAATTCATGTCATAATATCCGACCGAATCCTTGTCCGAAACAACCGTTACATTTATGCAGTCATAAAGTCTGTGATATACAGTGAATTCTCCCTTTTCGAATCCGGTAAGTCCCAAAGACAGAAGATACTCTCCGCCCTGCAGATTCATATCCTGTTTGAATTCTATCGTAAGTTTTGTTCCGCCCTTGATGCCTTCCGTGATACTCTTTTCAATCATGGTATTGGTGCCCGTGATCTCGGTACCCTGAACATTCTTAAATGTAAAGGCAAATATCGGTGCCTCAAGATCCTCATATACTTCGGCATCTACCACAATCTTAAACGTTGATCCTTTTAAGATCACATTGTTGTTCTTACCTGAAGAATCGATAATCTTACAGTCGGTATACTTGGCCTTCTCGGAACCGTACTCAAGTGTATCGTTATTAAGGCCTTCTTTGGAAACAGCCTTGCTCTCATCCTTGTACTGCCCTACAAGAACCTGCTTGTAGAGATCTATCATTTCCTTTGGTGAACCTTCACCAAGTTTGTCGCCTTTATTCAGAAGCACAACCCTGTCACAATACTTTGCAATACTCGAAAGATCATGTGATACGAAAAGTATTGTCTTGCCCTGACGTTTGAATTCATCAAATTTTCTGTAGCACTTTGCCTGGAAGAATACATCTCCTACCGAAAGTGCTTCATCCACAATAAGGATCTCAGGATCTATGTTTATAGCCACCGCAAACGCAAGACGCACAAACATACCCGATGAATAAGTCTTAACGGGCGAATACACATATTCTCCGATATCGGCAAAAGCCAGTATCTCAGGTAATTTTTTGTCTATCTCTTCTCTCGTGAGTCCCATCATCGTGCCGTTTAAATATACGTTTTCGACACCCGTATATTCGGCATTGAATCCGGCTCCGAGTTCCAGAAGAGCTGAAATTCGGCCATTCACTTTAGCCTTTCCCTTTGTCGGGGTAAGCACACCTGTGATAATCTTAAGAATGGTCGATTTTCCGGAACCGTTTGTTCCGATAATACCTACGGTTTCACCTTTTCCGACAGTAAAAGAAACATCCTTCAGCGCCTGATTTTTCGGATATTTTTTCCACGGCATCAGATGAAATGTATCTATCAATCTGTCCGAAGGTCGTTTATAAAGACTGTATACTTTAGAAACGTTTGAAACCTCAATGACGGGCTCGGTTTCTTTATTCAGTTTTCCGGTATCATTTTCAATCATATATATTTCCCATTAAACCCGATCGTTCAACAATCTCAGATTTATAAAACATCGGCAAACAACGGACGGAGTTTCCTGAAAACATATGCCCCGATCCCGAAAAGTATAGCAACGATCCCCCAGAATATAAGCGTATCGAGCCATCTCTCATGAACCCATGTTCCTTCAAAAAGCGAACTTCTGTAGCCCTCGATGACATAGTAAATAGGATTAAATCTGAATAAAGGCTCCAATACCTTTATTCTCTCGGGAATCGAAGTAATGCTCCATAAAATAGGCGTTCCCCACATCCCGACCTGTAAAAGGATATTGATGATCTGCAACAAGTCCTTGAAAAATACAGTCACCGCGCTTGTAGTATATGTGATCGCAAGCACGAGCATAAATAAGCAGAACGAATAATAGAAAAGCTGCAGTATCTGAAAACTCGGCTTATTTCCGTATGCAAAATACATAACAAGCAGAACAAATATAAAAAATATATGGATAAACGTTGCTGATATGGTTTTGATAAAAGGCAGGATCCCGACTTTGAACACAACTTTTTTAACAAGATAATTGTATTCGTTCATTGCATTGGCACCTGTGGTCACGGCTTCATTTAAGAAAAACCAGGGTACCAGGCCCGCCGTAAGCCAGAGAACGTAAGGGATCTCACTGTCATACGGTGCTCTTCCCGGGAATACAAGACCGAATACAAAATAATAAAGAACGACGGTAACAAGGGGCTGTACGAAAGCCCATACTCTTCCGAGCGAGCTTCCCGCATACCTTTTCTTAAAGTCGTTCTTGGATAATTCCCAGATTAAATTTCTGTTCTTCTTAAATTCGTTCATTACTTAAGCATTTCCGTAAAATTTACATAAATATACTTGTATAGTATACCATAAAAATATGATTGTCTCCATAGTGTATTTTTCCATCGAAAAATCCCGTCGTATAACGACAGGATTCTTTATTGTTAAAATATATAATTTCCGTTTGCAGTACTATGCTCTGCTCCATACTACACCCTCACGGGTATCTTTGATCACGATCCCTTTTGAAAGAAGTTCGTCACGGATCGCATCTGCTGTAGCAAAATCTTTGGCTTTCTTTGCTTCGGCACGACGTGCAATGGCCTCCTGAATGTATGCCTCAAGTTCCGCATCCACGCCGGGAGCAGCATATGCAAGTGCATTCGCATGACCTGTCAGATCAAGTGACAGCACACGGTCAAAACTCTCTACCAAAGCAAGTTTGGTCGCATCATTTGTATCTGCTTTTAATGCATCATATAAAATTGTGATAGCCATAGCGGTGTTCAGGTCGTTGGAAATCGCATCAAGGAATTTTGCCTCGTAATCTGCCTTAACTTTCTCGTCAACCTCGCCGTCCTTCTTAAACTCGGAAACTCTCTTTACAAGCTTGTTATATGAAGCTGCCGCATTATCAAGATTCTCATAGGAAAATACCAGCGGCTTACGATAATGTGACTGCAAGCAGAATAAACGATAAACAAGCGGGTCATATCCTTTTTCCTGAAGAACGGAAACCGTAAGGATAGCACCCTTTGACTTGGACATCTTTCCGGACTGGTCATTCAGATGATTGCTGTGGAACCAGTACTTGCACCACTCATGTCCGAGATAAGCCTCAGACTGAGCGATCTCGTTGGTATGATGAGGAAAGATGTTATCCACACCGCCGCAGTGAATATCAATATATTCGCCGAGATGCTTCATGGAAATGCATGAACATTCGATATGCCATCCGGGATAACCTACACCCCAGGGGCTCTCCCATTTAAGCGCCTGATCTTCAAACTTCGACTTGGTAAACCAGAGCACGAAATCGGTCTTGTTCTTTTTGTTCACATCCTCTTCAACATCATCTCTGACACCGACTTCAAGCGCTTCTTTCTCAACCGAGGATGAAAATACATAATAATCCTCAAGTTTGCTCGTATCAAAATATACGTTTCCGCCGGCTACATATGCATAACCCTTCTCAAGAAGGACTTCTACCATATGGATGAATTCAGAAATGCAGTTCGTTGCAGGTTCTATAACATCCGGACGCTTGTTTCCGACTGCATCAAAATCCTTGAAGAACGCATCGGTATAGAACTTTGCGATCTCCATTACGGTCTTGTTCTCTCTTTTTGCACCGGCAACCATCTTATCTTCACCGGTATCGGCATCGGAAGAAAGATGACCCACATCCGTAATGTTCATCACACGCTTCACTTCATACCCTGCATACTCCAGTGACTTTATCAGAGCATCCTGCATGATATAAGTGCGGATATTACCTATGTGAGCAAAGTGATATACGGTCGGGCCGCAGGTATAAATGCCAACCTTGCCTTCTTCTCTGGGATGAAACTCTTCAACTTCTCGTTTCAGCGTATTAAAAAATGTAAATCTGTTCATTTTATAATTCTCCACTCGATTCTAATCCACACAATTATACGCCATAAAAAGAGCTTTCTCAATATAAGATTTATTTTCTGAATGTTATTATTCCTTGATCTTCGGTTTGGTAAGATAAAATTCAGCTATCATAACGGCTATACCAACTATTTCTTTTTCCTTTTGTCTGTGTTTTTCTTTTTTCGGCATTTTCCTGTTTTTTAACAGCTTCTTTCATCGATTCGTTTGCTTCCTCGTCCCAAACCGTTCTTTCCGGTCCGAGTGTTCCGTACATCGTATTTTCAAACGAATAAGTCATTTTTGCCGATCTGATCAGTCTTTCATTATCTGTATCGTCTGCGAATGTACCCAGCCGGCTGTAAATATCCTTCGTTATCTCATAATCGTACTGTTCACGCCCCTCCCGGCTTGTATACATTATTTCCGCGAAATAGCGTCCGTTATCCGGATCAAAATATGCAGTCCAGTTGTTCCCCTGTTTTTTTGTTTTCATATCGTATTACCCTCAATATGTAACAATCTTTTAATGTTTATCATTGTAATCATAAAAAAGCTCATCAAGCAGTTTATCTGTTCCTGATGTATCTCCAAAAGCAGCCCTTATAAATGTTCCGATATTTTGGACCATAAGTTTGAAATAAAGCCAGTCGCCCATATCGTCATATTTTCGGGTGGAATTGATAAGTACATTCTTTTTTAATGTGGTATATTTCTTCCCTTTTTTCTTACCGTATTCCTTAAGAAGTTTTGCGGTCGCAACATCCTCCATTGCCTTTTTATCAACAAATCCGCCTATTGCATCAAATGTTTCCTTCTTAGCCCAAAAAATACCGCTATACAATCCCGTAACGGCAAAAGACACCCTGCATAAAATATCATTGCACCAAAGAGGAAAAGAATATCTCTCAAATCTGATCGGCGCACCGCCTCCGATGAATCTTTTGCTTTTCATAAGCGTGTATATTTCATTTAATGTTCCCGATGTCATTCGATTATCAGCATCGATCGTAACTATTATTATGCCTTTTGCGGCGGCAATTCCTGTATTTCTTACTTTGGCGATGCATCTGTCTTCATTCGAAAGGACTCGTGCTCCGAGACTTTTTGCGATCTCTTCCGTTCTGTCCGTGCAGCGATTGCAGACAACGATCATTTCCACATTCCCTTTAAAACGTGATGAAGCTTTCTTTATTGAACGAATGCAACGACCTATATATTTTTCTTCATTATGTGCCGGAATGATCACCGAAATATGTGTCTTCATAACTCCTCCGAAATATCTTTACTGTGCTAACTCAAAGTATTTATCGGGGTAAAGCGAGAATATTGCATCCGATGAAGTCTTTCCCACATAGTAAATCCCGGGTCCCGCAAATCTGTCAAAAAGGACCTTGTTTGTCGAAATCTCATTTCCGTTTTCATCTATCAGATAGTAATAAATTTCAGTTCTCGAAGATCTGTCCTCTCCCGAACCGGTCCAGACCACTTCTTCAACTTTTTTGCAGTCTTTAAGCTTAATCTCATCATAGAAATACGCCTGTTCTTCCGGTTTAACACCGTTGTTGATTTTAGGAATGATAACTCTTGCCGCTATCACAAAAAAAGATGTAATGAGTACCATTGCTGTAATGAAACAGATAAGTGTTATCAGAAACGAAGCGCTGTTCACTCCGTCTTCCATTCCTCTTATAACCGTCGAGAAAATGATCATAAGAACAAAATCAACAACTACGGCAATAAATATGGCTGCAACGAAATAAAAGGTTTTATTGTTTTTTTCCAATCTCTCAAGATACGCTGTATGATCTTCCTCTAATATTTCATTGGTTAACAGGGTTTTGCTTCCCTCTTTGATCATCTGCTGATAATGCGCCGCCTGCTTTTCTTCATCTTTTTTCTGATTGATAATGCATATTATCCCAAACCCCATAAAAATGAGTACGCAGAGAATAAAAACACCGGTAAAGATCTTAGATACAACATTTTTTGTCATACGAATTCCCCTTTCGATCAAATCTCTTCGATTATTGACGTTCCTTCTTCACCTTCAGTCCATTTCCAACTCTCGTAAAATCGCAGCTTCCCGTTTTCGTACCCGGGCTTTGAATCGCACGAACCCGATCCTGAATCCGATAATATGAAGATCGTATTCTTTTCGAATATTCCGAAAGCAAATCCCATCTGAAGAAACCACGGCATATCCTCATATGCCTCAAAACCGGTTCTTTTCAGGAATTCCTCTGTCGTAATCTCTTCGTAATAACCGTAGGGATTTGCAACATAAACTTTATCATTTGGTATATCCATCCCGATTATAAGCGAATAGTGAAGAGTCCACTCATCATTATATAACGCTGCCCACTCGAACGGAACAGGAATCCCTTTATCCAGACTGTCATAAACCGCATCTACCAACTCGGTATTCTTCATATACCTGTGCATGTCAGTCTTATACTCGGGAAATCTTTTATTCATTTCATCGCAAAAAGACTTTCCCGTGGAAGTCACGATCTTTCCATACTCGTTAAAAAGAGTTTCCTCCGTAATCTCATGTCCGTTCCATGATCCGATCATTTCCATTACCGCATATCCGCAGGAGACTTTTTGATTAATAACTTTTACTCCGCTTACATACACGGGTTTTGAATACTTGTCATTCCGGAAAATTTCCGAATAATCATCCGACATAGAATAAGTCTTGATCTTTAGATTCAAAAATGCTCCGATGACAGTCAACGAAAGGATAATTACTATTATTACCGCAACTGAAAGAATATATTTGATCTTTCCTTTTTTTGTTCTCATCTGAATACCTCCATGATCGATTTATTCCAATCATATGTTTCAGATTCAAATGAGTCCATATCGTGATACAGTTGTTGCAAATCCAAATGCGTATATTGCAATAATGAAACCTTATCCTTTGTTCCCTGATCACTCTTTAAAAACTGTGTTTCTTATCCCATTCTTTTAACGCATTAATGATCTCATCATAAGAATCGGCAGTATAATCGATCCCGTATTCTTTCACTGCACTCTCAATATCGCCCTCGGGCTTAAACCATATCGAGACCATCGATGCGTTTTTTGCTCCAAGCATATCCGAAGTTAACGAATCCCCGATCACTATGCAGGATTCTTTTGGCTGTTTGATCTTATCAAGCACCATATCAAAATACTCGATTGAAGGCTTTGTAACACCCATATCCTCGCTGATAAAAACATCATCAAGAAATCTGTCCAGTCCGGTAGAAGCTATCCTTCCCCTGGCATTAACCGTGGCTCCGTTTGTGATCACATATATCTTTAAATCTTTGATCTCTTCTTTTATTCTTTTAACAAATTCCAACGCACCGTCAAGTAAAACGCCGTTTTGCGACATTGTATTAATGAATTCATGATTTACAGCCAGAGGATCAAGATCGGATGAATCTCCTTCACACTCTCCGAATATATAAGCGAATCTTTTCGTAAATAATTCTTCTCTGCAAATTGTACCTTTCTCAAGTTCTTTCCAAAGAGATTTGTTATAAACTTTAAAAGCTGCATATATTTCTTCGGAAAAAGACAGTCCTTTCGCACGAAGAACTTTTTCAAGTCCTATTTTTTCCGAAGCATGGAAATCAAGAAGAGTCTCATCCAGATCCAATAGGCAGTTTTTATATATTTTTATCTTATCACTCATCTTAATCCTCTTTTATAATGCATGAAACATTTGTATTTTTATTCAAATATACCTGTCTCATATTATTTGCTGTCAGTCCACCAGTCTGCTTCTTCATATTCTATTTCAGTCTTGCTTACAAGCGTATATCCGTTTGTTTCATACTCACATCTGTAGTATACATATCTCGCGATTTCATTGTCATATTTCGAAATCGGTATAATGAGTTTTGTATCATCTTCGGAATAAGTACAGTACACATCCGTCGCCAAAAATGTACGCGGCAGAGTAACTCTCTTTTTGACCTCGAAAGTATCCAAAGATATGACATGAAAATGTGTTCCGTGCTCCAGAACAACCATTTCTGATTCATCTGCTTTCACATCTCCGGAGACAAGATTATGAAACCCTTTGATCGGATCAAGATACTTGCCTGTTGCTTTATCCAAAAAGATCACACGCCCCGTATTGATCCCTATAACATATTTTTTCGTAATAATTACAAAAAAAGCTTCCGCATCCTCATCCGGATCTATTACTCTCCTCCATTTACCTTTTGGAAGATCGTGTTTTTTCAACGCCCATGGTGCTTCCTCGGCACTCTTTTGCAACTCCAGAATTTCCATGAGAATTTCCGGTCCAAAGCTTTCTTTCATATGCTTTTCCCCTTTTAAGATTTTTTATTAATGATATCCTTTTTTATCCATATAACAGTATTTTAGCATAGAATGAAATACTTTAAAAAAATAATTGCATTTCATTGGATCCTTGTTTTGTTTCCGGAGTTGTTTATCTTCTTATTTAATTCATTTTCGCAAAAGATTTTATATAGTATAATGTAATTGAAATTAAAAGTGATTTTGCTGTACAGCGCGGTTATTTTCACTATCTGCAGTATTCTGCAACTTTTGCGGGAATCAATGCATAAATCGGAGGGGAATAATGAGTATAGAATCTTTAAATTGCCAGTGTTGCGGTGCTCCGTTAAAAATCGGAGGCTCGATCTGCGAATGCGAATATTGCAGTACCGTCAACTTCATAGGTGGCGAAGCCGGCAAATACATTAATCAGCTTAACCGTGCCAACAAATTAAGACAGCAATGCGAATTTGACCGTGCTTATACCATTTACGATGATATTCTTTCAGAGAATATCCCTTCTGTAGACATTCTCTGGTCCCAGGCTCTCTGTGAATACGGAATAGAATACATTCAGGATCCGATTTCGAGCAGATATCATCCCACTCTTCACAGGTTCAAAGATATAAGCTTTTTAAATTCTCGTTCATTTAACGAAGCCGTAGAACTTGCCGATGAAAAGCAAAAGGAGCAGTTGAAAACTGCTGCCGAAGAAATAGCCAGAATTCAGGAAGAATATCATAACATAGCTTCAAACGAAAAACCTTATGATGTTTTCATATGCTATAAGGAAACCGATGATGAGACAAAAACTCAGACCAAAGACAGCGAAATAGCCAAGCAGTTATACGACATTCTTACAGAACTCGGATTAAAAGTATTCTTTGCAAGAGTTACTCTTCAGGATAAGATCGGAGTAAATTTCGAGCCCTATATTTTTGCAGCATTAAAGAGTTCAACCGTTATGGTCGTTCTCGGAACTAAAGCGGAATATTTTAATGCCGTCTGGGTAAGGAATGAATGGACAAGATTTTATAAATTAAAAGAAAATGATGCTCAGAAGCTTCTTCTTTTCGCATGCAATAACATAGAAGATCTGCCTCCTGCATTTCAGAGAAAACAGTCGCAGCTTCTGACGCAGGAAAATGCGATCCCGAACCTTGCTTACAACATCGGGAAATATATGGAAAAAATAGCGGGCGAAAACGATAATCTCGTATCCGCCACCTGCCCCGAATGCAAAAAGATCATACACGTAGATCCTGATTTAAAAGCTTCCATATGCCCTCAATGCAAGAAACCTTTCATAGTAGCTGAGGCAATAAACAAATATTCAAACAAAGACCGACGAATAAAGTGTCCTTTCTGCGGAAGATCACAGGAAAAGAATGTATACGGCTGTATCTTCTGTCACAGAAAACTTCCGGAATAATAATGTTTTTCCTTTTCATCTATAAATATTTCTCTTGCCGCTATATCAGTTCGAACTCAGTGTGTTCTCTTATCTGACGAGACCTCATAAGCCACATATGTATGATCAAACTCATACCCCAGTTTCTCAGCGAGATGAACGGATCCCATGTTCTGAGCATCCCAGCTGGGATATAATCCTTCTTTCAGGCATCTTAAGATCAACGCCGAACAGACGATTAACGCAAGGTTCTTTCTGCGTTCCGATTCAACAGTATCAACCTCGATCTCAATCCCTTCTTTGTATCTCGTATAAGAAGAAGCTCCCGAAACGATCTCACCGTTCTTTAGAATAACCATGCCCCTTCCATCCTTCAGATACTTTTCTTTGCTTTCAAACGTTGAAACAAAATCAAATGTAACGGGGTTTTTGAGACACATATCATAAATCTCAGAATCTATTTCTTTTAGCTCATACCCTTCCGGTAGCATCTGAAGATTTTTCTGCAAAGAAGCCGTGTCAAAACTTGTATCCTTCCTAATGGCATATCTCGTATTTTTCTTTGCGTCAGGATACGCATCTTCAATCATTTTTTCCCATGCTTCATTTTGCGGAACAAGTATCACAAATCCCTTCGGAATATTTATAACAAGTTCCCGATCCGGTTCCCCTGCAAAAAATCCAAAACACCCAACAAAAGCGAAAGCTGATCTGGGTTCATCCGGATCCGTTACAAATATCTTTCCCATGACTTTCTGAATGCATGAGTAGATCAGAGTTTCCTCCCATCCGTCAAACAGTTTTTCTGTTTTTGATGTATCTTCTATCTCATAAACCATAATATTTCCTTTTCGACTCAAATCAACAGACCGCCTAATGTTTTTTCGTAGTCTGTATCCACTGTTACCGTTTTCTCTCCGGCATTTTGAAATCCTTTTTCAATCTTGCGATTTTCAGATTTTATCCATTCCAATGTACAGTCGGAATCATCAATTCTTTTCTCGATATCAGAGCCATGAAGCCTTATATCTTCAAAATGCGAATTAATATAATCATCGCTAAAAGAAAGACATATAAACCTAATATCCTCAAGATAATCTTTTGAGAAATCTTTTCGCCATTCATATGGAATATAGCAGCCTTCGACGATAAGGTTTTGATGATTTTCTATAACCGTCTTTATGATCTCACTTACTATAGGCCACAGATAATCCGTAAGTTCATCATCGACCATCGGCGTCAGATCTGTATTTCCGCTTCGTATCAATCCCATTTTCAGATGATCGATTGATAAATACGGATAATGATAAGTTTCAAGCATTTTTTGAGCTAATACGGTTTTACCCGTATGACTTGCACCAGTAATAATGATTACCATTTTCACCCCTGTACTTGTCCATAAAAATAGACCTGATAAATCAAAACCCCGTTTTTTCACGGGGTTTTGTGTGCTTTCCTTAATTCGTATTGTTTTACGATTCTTTCTGATTAAACATAGTACCCAATAACTGGAATAACAGAATAGAGAAATGTCTTTCCATCATTTCGATGGCTTTTTCTTCGTTTTGATTCTCAATAGCATTATATATTTCTCTGTGAATCTCCATTAATTCCCAGTAATAATCTGTTTTATAGCCTATTGCATTCCAGAATCCCGAAAGAAAATTGCTTAAATCCTTGGACTGCAATCTAAACCAGACAAAAAAATCTTCTTTTTCAGCTATAGAGAATAATTTCTGATGGAAAGTTGAATCATATATAGCCAGTGTCTCAGTGTTGGGTGCACTTTCCATATTTGAAACTATCATGTCGAGTTCCATAAGCTGAATTTTAGTTCTGTTATTGGTAACTATCTTAACAATCTCACATTCATAAATAAAACGAATATAAAAGTTTTTGAGGATCTTATCCTCTTTAACATAGTCCATCAGAAATTTGGAAAAGTCTTTTTCGTATTTAATTCCTTCCTGAACTACAAACTGCTCCACATCCTGTGTGTATGCGTTTTCGTTTTCGCCGTCATAATTTGGTATTCTGGACATCTTTATAAATCCTTTTCTATTTGTGTTAAAACATTATGAGAACTTTCAAGTATCTCTTCCATTATTTTCTTTATCTCTTTATCGCTCATCTCTCTTCGTTCATCATTAAACATTTTAATGGATGAGTACGCGGTGAGAAGTTCGTCATAATAACTTTCCCCTATCAAATCCATCACTCCGCCGGAATATTGAAGAGCATCCCACGTCGGAACTGCAATTCTATGTCGAAGAAGAGCATTATTGTCCTCGTATTCTTTTATCGAATCATGAATATCTTTCAGTTCATTATGAATGTTTTTTAACAACATCTTTTGTTTTTTCTTATTTTCGATTTTTGAACTGATCCCGGCAAAAAGAATCGCAAACAAAAATCCGAGGAAAGCAGCAACAAATTCAATTATGAAATCATATAATACATTCAACTTTTTTGCACCCGTTTTTTACTAGATCATTTTAAATTTGAGTAAAATTATACCATATTCTTCAAACCGATATCAATTGCCCGCTCCTAATTAATCAAATATATCGGCAGGCACTTACCTGTTATCACAAAAGGGCTTACGCCCCCTTGTGTTCCAGAGAATCAGAGTTTATTTTTTCTTTTGCGCCTCCTTTCTCAACCCTTTGCGTATCAATTAATCTGAGATAAATTTTATACTTTTTTTCATTCGTTGAATTAGGATTTTTCGCGTTATCATCCTTAATTTCTTCAAGCACAAAGCAATAAGAAAAATAATAGAATCCGCTTCGAAACGTAAACAAATGTGTACCGTCTTCATTTGTTGATATATTCACGATAACTTTTCGGTTCTTTCTGTTTGGCATGACAATTTTGTTTAAAATATTATCATTGATCAACGCTTCACATTTTTCTTCCATCTGATACTGTTTCTCATAAGATGGATTTCCGTTTGCGTTAAGTTTTACGAGATCTGCATAGTAAAGCCTTAATGTTTCCAAAAGCAGTGAATTGCATTCAACTTTTTTGAATTCGCTTGTAAGAAGCATATAAATGGCATATTCCATCTGATAAACTTCGGTTAACGGATTCCTGTACGTTACTTTTAACATAATTTTTTCCTCCTAAGTTAAAATAGTTAACAGATTTCACACACTTTTAATTCCTTGGTACGCTCATTTCATCGCGATACTTCCCCGGAACGTTTTGATAAAATTATTCACTTGTCAAGGTTCGGTTTTTGCAACAAAAAAAAATCGATAATTTGCAACTGATAAAAAGGCATAGTACTCCTGTACTAAAATCTTTCTATCTTTTGCAAATTATCGATCCGAAAACGTAAATTTTTATTTACTTTATCAACTTATAAAGTTTTTGTCAATAATATTATTAAATCTTTAGCTTTTTTATCATCGTATTTCCATTATTTTCCTGCAAAAAAGTACAAAGATGGGGATTAATTCCCATATACTTTCAATTAATTTTTTAAGGTATTATTTCTTGTCAAAATATACATCAATAGGACTAAACTGAAATCCCGGAACAGGATCCGGCATACACATAAATCGAATCATCTCATAGGATTCCTCTATTAAAAGGACTACATCCGCCCCTCTCTCATATCCCTCGATATTTATAACCACACCGGCAGAGTCGTTATATCTTCTGATTTCACTTGTCTTTCCATCATACTGCTTTCCGTCAACTGTCAACAAAACCGTGCCGTCTTCATTAACTTTTAAAGAGGCATCTGATATGTACTCGGTTTTCTCGGTATCAATAACCCATTCTCCGACAAAGCCTTCCTCAACCCACCAGTCTTTTCCCTGATAATCAATATCAGCATAAGATCCGTCTTCATAAAAAGTTCCCGTTCCCGGAACAAGTCTGACTTCGTTGCCAAACCAGGTTGCTGTTCTTTCTCCGTAAGCCGGATTATCTCTGGGATCCGGAAGATTCTCATTTACAACCTCTTCCCATCCGGGTTCTTCTGCTACCAGATCGTTAAAGAAATTGTATAGTTCAGCATACAATATATCTTCTTCAGGCGGAAGGGTTTCGGGAAATACGGTATCAAATGCAACATCATAAAGAATATTATCACCGCTAAATACAATAAGTGTACGGGTTGGCGAATAACCTATACCCGCTTTCTGATAATTTGTGAATGCTTCCAGATCATATCTGCCGAGAATATCAAGCAGCTCTTTGACTTCATTTTCGTCAAGTTTGATTTTGCCTTCTTTTTTAAAGCCTGTATAATTATTCGGTCCGACCCTTTTGGAAATCTCAGCCTTCGCACCACTTGCATTTATCTTTTTAACATTCGCATCAAGATAAAACTGATCACCCGTATAATGATCGTATGTAAAATGAACTCCTGTTATCTCTCCGTTGGTCGCTTCTACGTTTTTATTTCCGCCAACACAGCCAGACAAAAACAAAATCGCACAACCAAATATCAATGCAGCTATCCGTTTTATTATTCTTCCCGTTTCCATCATTAATTTCCTCTCTGTTTATATACAATCATTTACTATTCCCCATAGTTCATAAGGATCACGTTGGATTTCATCTCTGTATATCGATACAACATCATAAATATCAAAAAACATAACTTTGCAGGAACCGATATATGTTTCTTTGATCAAACCACGTGAATACGCTATATCCTGAATTTTGTACCATGCTTTCACCGGAGGATGTCCTGCCTCCATGAACCATTCTTCAGGCGGGTATTTTTTGTTTATTAAAGCACTCGGTTCAGAAATCTTACGGATATCATCAGGAGTATCGTTTTCCATATAGTGCATGGCAGTCAGTTTATAAATGTCCACTCCCAGCATTAAGGCTTTCCCACCGTGATGTATCGCATAATTCAGTCCACCCTTGATTGCTTCACTTCCATGTTTTCCCCAACCGGATGTACTGATAACATCTGTTCCGGTATACGTATCAGGCAGGCTTCGGAAGGTATCAGCCACAATCCCCATGGCGGTCTTCTTTTCATCACGTTCAAGAATTTTTATTTTTACAGTTATTCCCAATTCTTTATCTTCATCGGTAAGATCCAATTCCCTGCTTAAACGCAATGCAGGCATGAAAATACTTCCCTCGTTCGTAACCAGTTCCTTCAGAGTATCGATTACGGTTATTGCTCCGCCTTCGAGTTCTCCAAAACTGCTTAAGGAACTGTGTACTTCCAAAATCATTCCGGGTTCAATACCCAACTTAATAAGTTGATCTTTATATTCGTTTTTTGTAACCATTCTTCATTTTTCCCTTTTTTAGCAAAGGAAACCAAAAGTTATCTTTTCTGTATAGCACCGTTTAAATGCGTTTATTCTGATTCTATATAATTATAAACTATTTATTTAATTTTGAGTATGGTTCTGGTTTTTACTAGATAAGATAGAAATTCGAAATAAAATTGAAAGAAAATAAAAAAATACGGGTTCGCCTTAGGTATCTCTCCGTTCGGTGCATCCCCGCATCGTTATACATATATTTTATCTATTTAAAATGTTTTTGTCAAATTGGTTTACATAACATAATTATAATGAACCCGCGTAACTTCTTAAAGTATTTTTCTCTATAAAACATTTTTCCCATTACAATCACCCAAGATTAAACTCAGATGTTTATTTTTTGTTTTCTTTGTTTAATTTATAATGCGATTTTGTCAGATACCATATACCAAACGCTATCAGTGCCGATACAATTAAAGCTACGATCACTATAGGCGCATTTAGCCTATCAATGCTCATTTTGGCAAATTCTATAATGAAAAGGTATGAAAATACTCCGCTTGCAATTACAACAAAAACATGAACCGATTTAAAATAATATGTTCCGCCTTTTGATACATCAACTTTCTTTATTATGACAAAAAGCAATAATACTAAAACTGCAAATACTATTATAGGAAATCCAATTATTACACTTGCCGGAATATTTATATGATTCATAAAGGAAATATCCAAAAATACAGTTAATAATCCAACTAAACCGAACGATGAAATTACGAAAAACAAAAGCATTCCGCATACATTCGATGCTACTCTTTTGGCAATAACAAGCATTGTATACATCAGTATTGCTATTAAAAACTCTTCTATTTCATAAAACAAATCAATTACATGAAAATGTCTGCTTTGATCAGCCATATTTACCACTACTGTATATGATCCGACAACCGAAAGTATATTTCTTATAAAGTACATAAGAGTAATCAAAGCAACGCCGTTTAAAAGTTCAAACAAACTCTCCCCTGCCATACTGATTGGAAATGAAGCTTTAGTAAGCTGTTGTTTTTTATTATCGTATATTGCATATCTTAAAATCATACATCCGATAATTACCGGTATCAAAACACCATATGAAGTATGAGAAATATAAAATAAAGACTGCCATACAACCTGTCCGGCATTTCTGTATTCCGGAACTGTTTTTATCAGTGCGGCTATTACTTTAATATCTTTTAAATAAAACAATGCTGCAACCGAAACTATAATCCAGACTATGATTTCAAAAAGAATAAAATTCTTGTTTCTTTTGGTTTCTTTAATCAAATCAGCCATTAGCCACACCATCCTTTCTCATATATGTATAAGCGTCTGCCACACTAACCTTTTCTGTATCTATTATTTCAATACCTTTATCTTTCAAAATACTTTCGTTTTCTGCTTTTTCGCCTTTGGTTAATACCGTGAAGATATTACCTAAGTCTTCCTTAATCACAAAGTCTTTTAAAGTTTCCTTATCAGCTTTAACTCTCCATTTTTGAATATTGGAAAGGCAGTCGTCTATCGAACCGTTAAATCTTATATTTCCATCATCGATGAGAATAAGCTCATCACACATATTCTCTATATTTACAAGATCGTGAGTGGAAATAATAACACACATTCCGTTATCTGAAAGTTCTCTGATTAAATCTCTCAAAAACTCCCTGTTCTCATTATCAAGACCGTTTTCCGGTTCATCCATTATCAGATATTCCGTATTCCTTGATAAAACCAAAGCAATTTGAAATTTCTTCTTTTGTCCGAATGAAAGCTGATCGATTTGTGCATTATCAGGTAAGCCGAATTTGTTGCACATTTCTTTAAATTTTTCAAAAGAAAAACTGTCATAATATTTGGCATAATACTTCGAGTAAGATTTGATTGTTGAAAAAGTCAGGAAATTATGATTATCAAAAATCAATCCGATTTTTTCTTTCAAATTATTGTTATTGTATATAGTTTTCCCGTCCAAAAAAACTTCACCGTTGTCGGGTTTATATATTCCGGAAAGACATTTGATAAGAGTTGTTTTACCTGATCCGTTCGAACCTGCGAGCCCGTAAATCTTACCGCTTTCCAATTCAAGGCTTATGTTTTTCAGTATATATTCTTTGGTATATCCTTTACATAAATTGTTAGTCTTAATCATTTACGGCTCCTTTCAAATGGATTCATACAGTTCTTTTATTATGCTTTGAATCTGATTAAGTGTGTACCCTGCATGCTTAAGTTCAATAATTTCACTAAGCATCTTCTTTTTATTCTTATCTATATCCAAAGGAACACTGTTCGGCGCATTAGTCGCAATAAAAGTACCCTTCGCCCTGATGGTTTCTATTACACCCTGTCGCTCCAATTCAGTGTATGCTTTCGCAACAGTTGAAGGCGTAATTCCCAGAGTCGCAGCCATTTTTCGCACACTCGGAACCATATCGCCCTCCGCAAAAACACCCTTCATGATATTAATCTTAAATTGTTCAATAATCTGCTCATAAATAGGAAGATCGCTTTTGTAATCAATATTTATCATAAACCTACCTCAAACTGTACTGCTTGTGTTAGTACAGTTATAACATCTTTTAAAAATAATGTCAACAACAAAAAAGACACCGATATGAATCGATGTCCATTAATCGAGCGATAGACGGGGCGCACGACGTCCGGTGGACGTCGGCTTTGCGCCGACCGGAGCGAAGCGGAGACCTCGAACCCCGGGTTCGAGTCCAGCCAGACAAAAAAAATAAAGGACCTAGATATGAATCTAAGTCCTAGTTTCGAGCGATAGACGGGACTCGAATTTTGTCCCCTAAAAAAAGTCTCTATTTATAAGGCTTTCGAGCATCATATTTATGCGGACAGTCATGGGGACGGTCCCAAACAACAAAATATAATGAAAGGAGATGAAGAGCAACATCATCTAATGTCGCATTTAAGAACTAGGAACAAAAAAATATAATTTACGTCAGTTAAAGGTTAGTTATTCTCCTAAATATATCTTAATATAAATTAGTTATCATTCTACAACATAAATATAGCTGCTAATACAATATAGAATCTGACCATTGTATTCTACTCTCGACCAGCCAACATCGGTATTGATGCCCGTCCGAGTAGCGGTTTCTCCGGCGCTAAGAGTAGCAATAACTATAGAATCCTCATCGGTAACACTGGGCTTTGATCGTAAATTCACCAATTCTTTCGCAGTAACCTTTTCATTGCAAGTTGTAAATTGAGTCTTAAAACCAGAATTATCATCCGG
>JAILRA010000048.1 GCA_024698715.1 Lachnospiraceae bacterium | reverse complement strand
TGCAGCGAAATCTCTGGGACTCACCTGTGGCGCGGCAAAAGCCGACATCAAGTACACAAAAAAAGGACCTATGATTGGTGAAATTGCCGGCAGGCTTTCAGGCGGTTACATGTCGGGCTGGACTTATCCTTATGCTTCAGATTTGAATCTTACAAAACAGGGGCTGCTCATTGCGTGTGGTGAAAAACCGGAAGAGCTTGTAAACAGACGTGTGCCGGTTGATTATGTGAATTACACTGATTCCACCGCCGGTAACAATCAGGTTTGTAATCAGAATCACACAAAACCATACGAGCTTTTTGAAATACCGAGTGTTCGTACAAGTGCAGAACGTGCCTGGATTTCAATTCCGGGAACTGTTGAATATATAGAAAACATTCAGGACTATACCGATAAGGCAATCTGCGATGTTCTGCCGCGTGCAACAGTCCAGCTTGGAAGCGAAGTTGATTTTCCACGAAATAATGTACAGAAATGCGGAAACATAATCAGTACAAGCAATAACCGTGAAATTGCAATTGCGGCGGCTGAAAATGCTGTTTCAAATACTTTTATAACATTGAAGCCGAATGATGCGCGTACCGAAAAGTTCTTGAGCGGAGTTTCTGCTGATGATGAAGATAAGTTCCCACCTTCTGCATTCGGAGAAATGGATGACGGGGAGGCGGCGGCTGTGGAAGGAGTGATTCCTGCAAACACAAGTGCTGCGGCCTGTATTCCTCAGGTGTTGAAGACCGAAAAGTGGGCGAATAAAACAGACTGGAATTACAATACAATTTTGCAGACAGCCCAAAAGTTTGACATTTTAAGGAAAAATCATCCTGAGCTTGATGCAAAAACTTTCTGGAAATATGTTCTGCGTGGCGGCATTCAGGCTGCAGTGTATTATTCTGATTCTGTTGGAAAAGGGGTTTGATAAGAATAGGGTGGTAAGAATATGAAAAAATATCTGGCTATATTGTTTTGTTTAATAACTTTTTTTTCCGTTTTTGCGGCAACTGATTCTTCTGCATCAGGAAATGTTTCTCTTTTGAAGACCGCTAAGGAAATGGGCATAACCGTTTTCTGGGATTCACTTTCGGAATCAGGCCTGCTTGAAAAAAACGGACATCAGATGACTTTCAGAAAAAATGACGGAATCATCCTTCTTGATAATTTACGTGTAATGATGACCGACCCGCCTGTAATTAAAAACAATGAGCTTTATGTTACAGACCGCTTTATCGAAGATGCAACAGCATTTTTCACCGAAGAGGATGATGAAGATTTATTTAAAGTAGGCGCAATCCTTATTGATGCAGGGCATGGCGGTAAAGATCCGGGTGCCCTTAAAACGTATGATGTGGGCGGTAAAAAAGTCACAATCCAGGAAAAGGATATAAACCTCAAGGTTGCAAAAATGCTTTATGAGCGCCTTAAAACAGCGTATCCCGAAAAGCAGATAATTCTTACGCGCAGCACTGATGTTTTCCTGTCTTTAAGCGAACGAACCGATATTGCAAACGCAGTTAAAGTCCCGGATAATGATGCAATTCTGTTCATATCAATTCACGTAAACTCATCACTTAATAAATCATCTTCCGGCTACGAAGTCTGGTATCTGTCCCCCGGTTACAGAAGAACCGTTCTTGATAAAA
The DNA here is from genome assembly GCA_024698715.1 of Lachnospiraceae bacterium. Taxonomy (GTDB): domain Bacteria; phylum Bacillota; class Clostridia; order Lachnospirales; family Lachnospiraceae; genus UBA3766. The sequence goes on along the minus strand of JAILRA010000048.1, from coordinate 6,036 downwards.
CTGCCGTTGATGATGATAAATCACTGTTCCCAATCCTTAATTCCATGATGGAAGAAGAATATACAACAGAAAGTATAATGATTGCCCGCTTTATTATGGACGGACTCCAGGCACAGATTGGTAATCAGTCAAAAGCAAGGGGAATAAAAGCCGAAGAGTGGTTTGTAGTCAAAAATGCAAATATGCCGAGTGTTCTTATAGAGCTTGGATTTGTTTCGAATCAGGAGGAAGCAATGCTTCTAAACAGCGATACATACTTGAAAAAAGCTACTCTTGGAATATATAATGGAATAAGTGCATTTATAACACATTTTGAGCGTTCTAAAGGATTTACATCTGCAAATGAATAAATTAAAAAGTAAGTCGAAAAATAAAGTTTTCATAATCTCAATAATAGTTGTATTTCTTTTATCTCTTGTTTTGTCTTTAATCCTGTATGCACGGAAGGATTATGGCACAAGAAGAACATTCATTTTCCCGTCAGTTGATGAAGGCAAATACATTGTAGAGACAAGATACCTTACAAAAAATCCGGAAAAAAGCGATATAAATTATTACATTGATGAGCTTCTTCTTGGTTCGGGTACTGAAAGAACAAGACTTCTGTTTACAGCCGGAACTTCAAATCTTTCCTGTTTTGAAAGGAATGGAGTTCTTTATCTTAATCTTTCAGATACGCTGCTTAAGATGGGTGATAATGTAATAGAGATAGAAGAAGGTGCAGACCTGCTGGCAAAGAATGTATTTCAGAATTTCAAGGAAATTAATGAGATAGATATATTCATTGGCAGTAAATTTGCATATAAAAAACAAAAAATAAAAACGAGTGACAAATAAAATCGTTGACAAAATTTGGTAGTTATTGGATAATAGTTTTTATACAAGGCTACATCGAATTCGTATATAAAAAAAGGAGCTTCAAGATGAAGAAGACTTTTGGTTTATTTGCAACTGCTATGTTGCTGCTTGGTGGCGTTGCTTTCGCAGAGCAGGCTACGCTTATTGATTTTACTCTGTTGGATGCTGATTGTGTTTACGACGAGAAAGCAGAAAAAAACACACAGAACTCACGAACTGTAATGGATTATTCTGTTAGCGCCGGAGCAACTTATACTGATCAGCAGAAAGAACTTATGAAGACTTCTCTTGTTCTTCCAGAGTGGGAAGTTGTTCTTAATTCTTCAGCTAAGTCTGTTTCAGCATTGGCTGATTCAACAGTAGTTGCAGCACCTGTAAAAGATACTGCAGATGTTCCTTTCGCAGGAAAGAACGTAATGGGTGTTAGAATCGTATTCCCACAGTGGGCTTCTAACGCAAATGCAAGAATCGTTCCTCCATTTGACATTCCAGCTTATGAACCGGCAGCAGCTGCTGATGAAAACGGAAACCGCCAGAAGGAAGATAAGGACGAAGATAAATCTGCATATAACACAGCTGACAATCCTTCATTCGAAGGGTACCTTTTCGAAGGTGGATACGGTGTTGTTAAGAATGTTGGTACAATCAAATCAATTCAGGTTGCTACAATGGGTATGAACTTCCCACACGGACTTTATGTTCGCCTTGCAGACAACGATGGAGTTGAAAGAAGATACTTTATGGGTTACCTCGGATTCGATGGATGGAAAGAGCTTAAGTGGAACAACCCACAGTACATTTCTGAAATCCGCAACAGAGAAATCCGCGTATACCCAATCTATCCTCGTGGAATGCCTTATGTTAAGTTCACAGGATTTGAAATCACACGTGATGCAGCTCACATTGGTGGAGACTTCATCGGATACTTCAAAGACGTAAAGATTATCTATGACAAGGCTATTCTTGTAAGTGACCGTGACATTGCTGATGAAGACCTCTGGGGAATCATTGGTAAGAAAGAAGACGAAAGACAGGCTCACGAAATGTCTAAGTTCGGTACAAAACAGGTTAACCGCTATCTTGAAAGAGCTAAACAGAACACAGAAGAAGGCTTCACAACAAGCTTGAACGAAGACGGTTCTTCTAACGCTCAGAGCACAAGAAGTTCTGGAGCTACTGTTTCAGACGATGCTAAATAATAACTGACATACCGTTATTTTTTACAAAAGCACTTTAAATCATAAAGATTTAAAGTGCTTTTTTTTTAACCAAAACCGTTTTATACTTATAGTATGAGCGAAACAAACATTATCATTTCTAAAGAAAAAACAAAGCAGCTGTATGAGTCGTATTCGGAATACTTCACCGAAATAATGAACAATATAATAAAAATCCTGCAGGAAAAGGTTAAGCTGATGTCGCAGCCTACCTATAAGTGCCGGGTAAAAAGCTTTAACAGCTATTATAAAAAAATCCTTCGTGTAAAACCAAAAATTGATGAAGACCAGAAAACACTTATCTGCCTTACCGACATGCTTGGAATAAGAATGATTTGTGCCTTTCTTGAAGATATAAATCTTGGACTGGAACAGATAAAAAAAATATTTGATATTAAAGAAGTAGAAGTAAAGGGTGCAGAAAAAAAGTTCAGCGAGTTTGGTTATGAATCAATTCATGTGCTTATAAAGATCCCGGAAGAATGTATGCCGCCTCTTACCGGTAAATATAAAGACTTAGCTCCTTTGCCGGAAAATGTTGTCTGCGAAATCCAGATCCGGACAATCTTGCAGGATGCATGGGCAGAAGTTGAGCACGAGCTTATATATAAAACAGAGTTCAATCCTTTTGACATTCCTCTGCGCCGAAAGCTTGCTTCCCTTAATGCTTCACTCACACTTGCAGACATAACCTTCCAGGAAATCCGCGATTACCAGAAAAAGCTGCAGAAGGAAATTGAAGACAGGCGAAGGTCTTTTTATTCAATGGCAGATAATCTTCTTAACGAAAAGGTTGAAAAGAATATAAGCGGAAACATTAATCGTGTTACACCTTTTATTCAGGGAACAATCGACGATTTGCTGCTGCACGCAATCCATGCACACAACGAAGGCAACCTGCAGGAAGCAATCGATACTTATACAAAAATACTCGAAGCTGTACCTGAAAGCGATAAAAATGTTATAGCCGTAATCAGCAAGCACCGCGGTATGGCTTATTTTTCTATGAATAAGTTTGAAGAAGCTCTGGAAGATTTTGATAACAGCCTTAAGTATGATCCTAATGCTTACAGAACGTATTATTACCGTGGAATTGTTTTCTCAATTCAGAAGGATTATGAAAAAGCAATAGAAAGCTTTAATAAATCACTTGAAATAAACGAATATCAGGCTCATACTCATTTCCGTCGGGCAATGGCATATTTTGAGCTTAAGGAATACGAAAAATCCATGAGTGATTTGAATACTGCCATAAACCTTGGAATGGATCCGGACGAATGTCAGTCTCTGCGCGAAAAGCTTGTTAAAAAGTTTGGATTAAATATGTAAAAAAAGGCTTTGATGTATTGACGAAAACTGCTTTAGCTGATATATTACTATAGTCAGTTCAATACTGATTATGTCTCCTTCGTCTAGTGGTTAGGACATCGGGTTTTCATCCCGACAACAGCAGTTCAATTCTGCTAGGAGATGTGATAGCCTGCTTTGCTAAGCAGGCTTTTTTTTTGGATAACAATATTGGTATTTTAGGATTTAGTCAAGGAGCCCGTGTAATGGCAGAGCTATTGAAAGAAGTCCATTCGATAAAAGTTGCGATAAGTGGGTCTGGTGCATGTCATGATGGAATAGGAGTGTTCAACGGATGGGTCGATGAGTATTATCAAGAAGCATTGGAAAACGGTTATGCAAAGATACCGATGTTTTGGCGAGAGAACTTGCTGCTTTCAAAAAAATGGTTTGATGACATTCGTGATACAACTCCAATGATGGGATTGAGAATGTACGAAGGCCCTATATTGGCTATAGCTGGCGACAAAGATGAACTGGTTCCCTATTATCATGCAAAAGAAATTGTGGAAAACAGCAAAAATGAAAACAGCAAGGCTGTAATCGTAAAAAACTCTAATCATACTTTTAATGTTCTAATGCCTAACGAATCTAAAGCAAATGATGTTATTGAGCAAACCATACAATGGATAAATAAGGTTTTAATGATGAACAGGTAAAAATGATTTAGGAAAATCGCAATATTTCTAAATAGAAGGGGGGAGAAAAATGAAAAAACGAACGGCTATCATTTTAATTATATTAAGCTTTGCAGAGTGGATGAAGGCCGCATTACGATTTCAGATATAGAAAATCAATAGAGTAATCCAAAAAAAAGCACTATGTATTCGTATTATATGTATACAATGATAATACGAAAGAAGGATATGCTATGGAAAAGAAACAAATGATAAAGTCCGCAATAGTCAAAGTGACCGCATTGCTTATGGCACTTACTGTTATGGGATGTACCGGAAGAACAGAGAGTTATAAGTATAATGTGAAAAACATCGAGCATTGCGGTTTTTTCTATATTTCAGGGACAACATATTATAAAGACAGAGTTGAGTTTAAAATTCACAGCAGGTATGAGTTAAAGGAAATGACTTTCAGCACTCCCGACGATCCTAATGCGACAGTGGGAATTGATGATTTTACGTTAATCCTTTATTCATCTGATCCGAGTAAGATCACTTCTTTGGATGTTTTTGGCACCTGGTATGAACTCAGCTTCCGCTATTTGAATTCAAAAGAATATGCATGCATTTGGCGTACGGCTGCAACTGATATAGGCTGGACGAAATATGAAGGTAATTTGGAGAACTATTATACCGATGCAGAAAAAGCCCAGCAAGAAGAAGCTGAAAAGAGGGCTGAGGAATTATGGCAGCAGGCGTTAAAGGAAGACGAAGAAGTATTTGCATTGTTACAAGGAAAATGGGTGAGTGACGACGGCGATTATTTTGAAATCTATGATGATGCTTCACGACATAGTGTCAGACATTATGTAAATGATACTCAGTATACAGAAGAGATTATTTGTCAATTTTCCAAACTCGATCAGGAAAACAAATATAGGATGTCTTATACGATAAGTGAATGGAGTTCGGATGTTTTTGCATATGATATCGAATACGATGGAGGAGATTCATTCCTGTATCAGGAAAAAGAGTTTGTAAGAGCCGGTGAAGAAACGGAATGATCCACACTTAATTAAGAAAATGGAGAAATAAAACAGATGAAAATAGAACTGCAGAAACTTACAGAAGAAAACATGAAACAGTGTTTCGAATTAAAAGTTGCAAAAGATCAAATGCAGTATATAGCATCGAATGAAGAATCATGGAATGCGGCAAAAGAAAACAAAGATGTTGCTAGACCTTTTGTAATTTATTGTGATGGCGAAATGGTTGGATTTACTATGTTTGCGTTTGATGAAGAATATGAAGATCCTAACGATAGATATTGGTTATGGAGATTAATGATTGATGAGAGATTACAAGGGAAAGGCTATGGTTCTGCCGCATTACAGGAAATAATAAAGTATTTTAAGGAAAATGGTGCAAACATTATTCGATTATCTACAAAAGAATCCAATGTGAATGCTTTAGCTATGTACCGGAAGGCAGGTTTCCGAGATACCGGAGAAATGAATGATGAAGAGATAGTGCTTAAACTCGATTTATAGAATAAGGTTGTGTTGGAAACTTACAGTTTTGCTAAATAGATGGGGTGCGAATATCTAAACAGGAGGATGACATGATACTTTCAGACAGAACTATGGACAAAATGATAAAAGAAGGAACTTTGGTAGTTAAACCCATTACAGAAGGACAAATACAACCAGCAAGTATCGATATAAGACTTGGAAACACATTTAGTATTGTTGATGACACTCCATCTGGAATTATTACTCTTGATGGACAGAGAAAAAAATAGTTCAGAGAATTACAGTCTGAATAGGTAAGATAATTGACATGGAAATAAGGAATTATGATTCTAATAAAGACTTTAACTTTATAAAGAATTGGGCAACCGATGAAAGAACTCACGCAATGTGGTGTGCCAACAGATTTCAGTATCCGTTGGAAAAAGATAATTTTGAAGAGGGATTGCGTGGTATCAATGAAAGATG
>JAILRA010000024.1 GCA_024698715.1 Lachnospiraceae bacterium | reverse complement strand
AATTGAAAACACCGTCAAAAAGTTTTAAAATGTTAGAAAATCAGAAATCCATAAACTAAAACAAGGAGATTAATTATGTCAAAAATCAGTTGGAAACCCGGAAACATGCTCTACCCTCTGCCCGTTGTAATGATAAGCTGCAAGGAAGAAGGTCAAAAGCCCAATATTGTAACGGTTGCCTGGACAGGTACCATCTGTTCGGATCCGGTCATGGTATCCATCTCCGTAAGAAAAGAAAGATATTCACATGATATTATAGAAAAAACCGGTGAATTCGTGATTAATCTCGTAACCGAAGATCTGACTTTCGCAACGGATTACTGCGGTGTAAAATCCGGAAGAAATGTCGATAAATTCAAGGAAATGAACCTGACTCCCGTTGAGATCGAAGGTGTTTCGGCACCCGCTATCGCCGAAAGTCCGCTTAACCTTGCCTGCAAAGTGGTAAAGGTAGAGGAACTCGGAAGTCACGATATGTTTATCGCAGAGGTTGTAGGTGTTACCGTTGACGACAAATACATGGATGAAAACGGCAAATTCAATCTCAATTCCTCAAAACTTGTCGCTTATTCTCACGGAGAGTATTTCGGTCTCGGTGAAAAACTCGGCAAATTCGGATATTCGGTCAAAAAATCGAACTGATCGTCCTGAATTTTCATAATTAAGAAATAACTTCCACGGACTTGTTGAAGAAGTTTTTGAGTTTTTCACTCTTCGAATTCTCAAAAACTTCCTCCGGAGTTCCAATCTCTTCTATGACTCCGTCTGCAATAAAGATAACTTTGCTTGCCACTCTTCTGGCAAATTCCATCTCATGAGTAACTATTATCATCGTGTTGTCATTTGATTTCAAACCTTCGATAACACGAAGAACTTCGCCCGTAAGTTCCGGATCGAGCGCCGATGTGGGCTCGTCAAAGCAGAGAATGTCGGGATGTAGGATAAGAGCCCTTGCTATTGCCACTCTTTGCTGCTGACCGCCGGACAGTTCGCAGGGATATGCTTTCATCTTTTCCTTCACACCTACTCTTTCGAGCAGTTTTGTCGCTTCTTCATCAATACGTGTGTATTCCTTCTTTAAGTCCTCCGCACTTCCTTTGTTTTTCTTGTTGTTTTCCTTTGCGAGCAGTCTCGCCGCCAGTGTCAGATTGTTGAAAACATTGTACTGCGGGAAAAGATTGAACTGCTGGAAAACCAGTCCGAAATGAAGTCTTTTGGTACGAAGATTCTTTTCGTTTTCCTTTCCGAGAGCATCATCGAATATAACGTCCCCGTTAACCGTGATCTTCCCCTCATCGGGAATGATGAGCTGATTAAGGCAGCGAAGAAGCGTGGTCTTTCCGCCTCCGGAAGAACCGATGATCGCAAGCACTTCGCCTTTCTCGAGTTCAAAAGACACTCCTTTTAAAACTTTTTCTTTTTCAAAACTTTTACTTAAGTTTTCAACCTTTAAAACAGTTTCCATTTTTACCTCTGAATGATCATTATAAGGCTCGAAACAGCCCGTCAGTTACTTTGCACAAATCCCCGAAAGTTTATCCTTTGTAATAATTCAGTTTCTTCTCGATCTTACCGAACACGATCGTAAGCACTCCGGTGAAGATAAGATAGAATGCTCCGATGTAAAAGATCGGCCAGATGATGGCTTTAAGTCCGACGATATCCTGAGCCGCTTTAAGAAGTTCCACGCAGGATACGACTCTGGCAAGCGAAGTGTCCTTTACAAGGGTTATGATCTCGTTTCCCATCGGAGGAATGATCCGCTTAATAACCTGAGCAAGTATGATCTTGAAGAATATCTGTGACTTTGTCATGCCGAGCACCTGTCCGGCTTCATACTGTCCCTGCGAAATACTTTCGATACCGCCGCGGTAAATCTCCGAGAAATAACATGCGTAATTGATTATGAAAGCCACCAGAACCGCCGGAAGTCTTCCGATACCGCTCGTATGGAATATAAGACCCGGTCCGTAGAATACGAGAATTATCTGAAGCATGAGCGGCGTACCTCTTATGACCCAGACAAACCCCTTCGTTAATCCTTTTATGAATTTAATTTTGGACATGCTTCCGAATGTGATCAGAAGTCCGAGCGGAAGCGCACCCAAAAGCGTAACCGCAAATATAAAGATCGTAAGTTTAAATCCATCCAAAAGCTGAAGTGTTACTTCCAAAAATGTTTTAAAAAACGGACTCATTCTATATGATTCCTCCAAGAAGTGTTTTATGATTGTAAAATATTGATCAATATTCTTTATGTAGTAAAATTATTTATCTATAATCTTTATGTGATTAAATTATTTATCAATATTATATTATTTTACACAAATTTAGATTCTTTGTAAAAATCTTTACTATCTTTCGCATTATTATTGCATAGACTCCAATTTTTGAATGAGAGCATCCTGTAAAACCTGAGAAAAATTAATATTCTGCGAAAGTGCAGCTTCATTAAGCCATTCGGGGATACTGAGTGTTTTCTTTACCGATTTTGTATTATGTGTTCTTCTGTAGTGCAATAAATTAAATTCGATTAAGCACGAAAAATCATCGTTTTCAACGATAAAATCAACCGGTGCCGAAGCCTGAGGAAGCGGTTCGTTGTTCTTGATCTTATCGTCTATACAAAGACCTATCGCATCCGATGCCATTTTATATGCATCTTCCAAATCCTCACCCTGAGTCAAACATTCGGGAAAATCAGGAAATGAGATCCAATAACCTCCCTTTTTTTCTTTATGAAAAATTGCAGGATAAAAATAATGTTCCATATTAATCCTCCTTTATTCCGGCTTGTTTTAAGATCGCCTGTTCAAGCCCCTTTTTCAAATCTTTACTGTGAAAAGGAATAACCAAAGTAATATTAGAGTCCGGATTATACATCTTCACGTGAGACCCATTTTGCGATATGACTTCAAATCCATTCATTTTCAGTTTTTTTATCATTTGTTTTGAAGTCATCGGCATAGAATCCATTCTCCTTATAGTTCAATAATATACGTGTTGATACGTATTGTCAATTTTGAAATAAAAAATCCCTCCTTCCTGTCAAGAAAAGAGGGAATTTCATTATTCCGGCCTTTTTTTCTTAAATTTTTCCCCAAGGCTGGCGGTCAATGTAAGCTTTGCTAAAAGGAACCTTTTCCATCAATTTGGATACTGCATAAAAGATGAAAGGTGATATAAGACATACCGCGAATGCCATTGCAAGAAGTCCTAAACTACCATAATCTCCGCCGAAAAATGTATTTGTGTTAAGACCTTCCGTAAATACTTTAACCCAGTTTTCTCTGCTTTCGGATATCATATAAGGAAACTGAGCAAAAACCATCAGAACTTCTATGCCGAGAATGATACATCCGAGCAATTGTTTTTTGAATATAATGGCTACGGCTATGTATGTAAGTATGTTAAAAGTCATGTAGTTTAAAAGAAAGACTGCAATTGTGTTTTTCGGATCTAACGAAGTAAAACGAATGAAAACAAACTTCGTTACTATAAATATGAAGAACAGTGCTGTATTCGAGACTAAAAGGATTACCGTAAAATGTTTCAGGATCTTCTTCTGAACTTTTTCCGAACCCTGGATCATACCGGATACCATTGTCTGATATGTATAATTAACCAGATATGTGCCTGCTATGCTTACCATTAATCCCTGCAGGATAACTCCCATCGGCGTAAATATATACATGATGCAGTTAAAAGCAAATATCATCAGGATCAAAAACATCAGTTTGTGTTGATATGCATATTTATATAATTTCAATGTGTCTTTCAGTTTCATTCTATCTTCCTTTCACTACGGTATCCTTATACCATTCGTTTTTGATAAATCTCTTAATAAGCTTTATGCCAAAAGCATTGATTAAGATGTCTGCCGCCGTAAAAACGATCATTGATATCACAGGTACCGTTATGGGTATTTTATTAAAGGCAACTATTATAAACGCGTAAGGCAACATATATAGTGTTCCGAATGAGTATATGATGGTTGAGATCGTCATATTTTCGATCTTCCTGCATACCCAGCAAAATAAGCTGGTAGCGGAATGGCAGACTGAGATCGCAAGCAGAACCTTAAGGATAAATTTCATCGCTCCGCCTTCCCAATATAACAGTTCGCTTGATAACACGCCCGCGATCGTCAGTGTTATCAGGATCAGTCTCATGAAAATGTCCCATTTGACAACGTTTTGTGTCAGTTTTTCTCCGACAGGGGAAGTTTTTGCGATCTCATTTATCTGCGAATTGTTGACAAGTATCGTGCCTATGCTGAATCTGTCCGAGATACAGATCACTATCATTGTCCAAACCATTGTGATTATGGAAAATGTGGCCTGAAAACTCGATTCGGCACTGCCGAAGATCAGTTCCAATATCCAGACCATTGCGATCATCATTATCGGAAACAGAACATATGCTGCCATGAATACTTTTTTTGAACCGTATGCTAAATAATTTTTTATCATATTCATCTTTTCTTTCCGTTTTTTTCCTTTAAAACCGTAAAATCCTAATTACTTTCCTATATCACCGGCATTTCCAGTCTGGTATTCTGTTTTAAGATTGCTACGCAGATCTGGTAAAGCCCGGGTGTTTCGTATGAAACGCCGCTTTTTGTGAATACTTCAAGTTTCTCAGATAAGGCTATTCCTTCGAATCCGTATTTTCCTTTATGTACCGATACCAGGGCTTCGGACATTTCGGGACTAAGTTCGCCGTCACCTTTGATTAGAACATACTTTTCTTTTATATCCGTGACAAATCCCTCTTCCAGGACCTTTCCGTTATCCATGATTATGATGTAATCGGTAACATCCTCCATGTCCGAAATATTATGTGTTGAAAAGAGTACGGTCCTTTTGCCGTTTCCTTCGGCTATATATGTTCTGAGTATGTCGCAGAGCATATCTCTCATCAGAGGATCGAGTGGAGATGCGGGTTCATCGAGTATCAGCAGGTCGGTCTTCCTTGCAAATACCGTTGCAAGCATTAATTTCATCAGATTTCCGTCTGAAAGTTTGGAAATGCTTTTGGCTGTCGGTCCGAAGATTGAATCTGTAACATCAATGGCTTTGCAAATGGAATCGAATTTTTCTTTGTCAAAAGAATCGAAGAGCATTTCCGAAAGTTCCCTGACCTGATTGCCCGTCCAGTGAGGAAGCAGATAATTCTTTGTTCCGGTAAATCCTATCCTTTCCAGCACTCCGTCATCACCTATCTTTTTACCGTCAAAATAGGTTATCTCTCCTTTGTTGTCCCTTCTCGATCCGCCGAGAATGTTTAAGAGAGTGGTCTTTCCTGCTCCGTTTTCACCCACAAGTGCCGTGGAAAATCCTTCCGGTATATGGAGTTCGGGAACATCAAGTTCGAACTTTCCGAATTGTTTGTTTATATTTTTTCCTGTTATCACATCATTAAATTTCATAGCTGCTCCATTCTGTAAATAATTTCTTTACCGTGATCCTTATTTTTATTCCTCTTCGGAAAGTTTTATCAGTACATTCAGGGTTTCCTTAAGCTCGTCTTCGGACATGCCCGCGACTTTCGAAGCCTTTATCGCCTGCATCAGATTGTCTTCGACTATCCTTATATGCTGTTCCTTCAAAAGTTCGCTGTCCTGCGCGTTGACATAGAAACCTTTACCCTGAACCGCTGTGACCAGGCCTTCGCTCTCCAGCTCTTCATACGCTTTGACGGTCGTGATGACACTCGTCCTTAGATCCTGTGCCAGAACTCTGATCGAAGGAAGATATTCACCTTCTTTGATCTTTCCCGACAGGATTTCTTCTTTCAGCTGCTCGCTTATCTGCTTGTATATCGGAATCCCGCTGTTTTGAAGTAATTTCATAGATTTTTCCTCTTAAATCAATTAATCCTTATTTTCTTAATACTCTATGTTTCCTTTAAAACCGTTTCATTCAAAAATCGTATCGTTTTCGTTTTTATCAACTGTATATGTGTTATATATACAGCAATATACAGTTTGTGTCAATACATTTTTAAAAAATTTTTTAAATAATCTACCCTGCAGATGCATTCAACATTGATCCGTCTTCCCAAAAACCGAATTTAGGGGTGTTTTAAAGTATAAAAAAAGACATATCCGTTTGTTCCGGATATGCCGTTTTTTTAATAAAATGGACCGGGAACTCCGTCCCCCTGGTCCACTTATTTGGAAATAACATCCACGCCGTATTTTTCGCCGAGTTCCGCAAGTTTTCCGTTCTTAACGAGTTCGTCAATCGCGTTGTTGATTATTTTTACAGTCTCAGTGTCTTCAAGTCTGAATCCGATGGCATACTCTTCGCTCTGAAGAGAAGCTCCTTCAAGGATCATGAGATCGCTGTAATCGGTATCTTCGTTAATAACAGCCTTTGCAAGTGTAAGGTCAAGTACCGCTGCCTCGCAGGTTCCTGCCTTTACTTCAAGAAGCGCATCCTTCTGTGCGCTTACGCCGAGATAATTTCCGGTTGAAAGGTTTGCATCTGCTTCGATTGCACTTTCACCTGCAGATCCGCTCTCCGCACATACATTGATTCCGTTCATATCGGCAAGTGATTTGTATTTGTCGGCATTTGCCTTATTGATTACAACAACCTGCTCGTTAACTACATATGATTTAGAGAAAGCCATGTTTGCTTTTCTTTCTTCGGTTACGGTAAGTCCGTTCCAGATGCAGTCGATGTTTCTTGATTTAAGCTCAACTTCCTTCTGGTCCCACTCAATCTCCTGGAATTTAACGGGTACATTGACAAGTTTGGATACTTCCTCAGCAAATTCGGTATCAAAACCGATAAGCTTGCCGTTCTCATCATAGTAGTTCATCGGCTCGTAAAGAGTGATTCCGACTACCATTTCATTTTTGTTTCTGATATAGTCCCAGTCGGTTGCGTTGATATTTTTCTGACCTGCGCATCCGACCAGTGTGGTTGCCAAAAGGCCGAGTGTCATAATGACTGATAACAATTTTTTCATTTCATTTTCCTCCTGTTTAAGCATTTACAGGGTCTGCTTCCCTGAAAACAGTAACATACTATCACGCACCTTCTCTTTTTGTCAATTAAATATAAAGGTTACGCGGTGATCTGTGCATTATACAATTTATAGTAAATTCCCTTCATCGCAAGAAGCTCTTCGTGTGTTCCGATCTCGGCGATCCGGTGTCCGTCGATCACCATGAGACGGTCCGCTTTCTGCAGAGTCGAAAGTCTGTGAGCGATCGCAAATGTGGTCTTACCTTCCGTAAGTCTCTCAAGAGCTTTCTGGATCATGAATTCACTCTCAGTATCCAGACTCGATGTTGCTTCATCCAGAATAAGGAGTCTCGGATTGGTAAGTATTGCTCTTGCAATGGCAATCCTTTGCCTTTCACCGCCCGAAAGCGACGAGCCTCTCTCACCCACATAGGTATTGTATCCGTCACGAAGATTGCAGATAAATTCATGGGCATTTGCCATTTTTGCCGCTCTTACTATCTCCTCGTAGGTTGCATCCGGTTTGGAAAACCTGATATTGTCGAGTATCGTTCCTGAAAAAAGAAACGTCTCCTGCAATACCACGCCGAGCTGCGAACGATAGGATTTACGGCTTATTTCTTTCAGATCTGTTCCGTCTATCAGGATCCGGCCGTCATCCACTTCATAAAGTCTCATAAGAAGGTTGATAAGCGTGGATTTGCCGGTTCCGGAAGCCCCGACGATCCCTATCATCTCCCCGGGTTTTACCGTTACGTTGATATCTTCGAGTACCGGCTGATAGGATTTGTATCCGAATGTCGCATGATCGAATGTGATCTCGCCCTTTATTTCCATATCGTGAACAAGATTTTCATCCTCATGCTCGACCCTCTGCCTTAAAATATCGTCGATTCGCTCAATACTGCTTATTAACTGTGTCAGTTCCTTAGGCAGACGGCTGAGCCATTCGATATACTGGAACAAAAGAAGCGTATAAGTAATGAACTGATACAGTTCACCTGCCGACATACTTTCGTTAAATACATCAAGACCGCCGAAATAAACCACGATAACGACTCCCATTCCCATAAGGAAGGAAATTATCGGCTGGAAGATGCCCCAGAAGGTCTCGTTTTTCCTGTTGGTTACGGCATACTCGCTTGAAAGCCTTTTGAATCTGTCCGATTCGTCGTTTTCTTTTCCGTATGTCTTTACCACTCTCATACCCGAGATCACGTCCTGAAGACTGCTGGATACCTCGTCGTTTTTACGAAACTGCATATGGAAGATCCTGTAAACGGTCTTTCTGAATCCGAGGATCATTACCACAACTACGGGTACCATTACGAATGTGAGCAGTGCGAGTTTCACATTTATGAGGAGCATAAAAAGCACATCCCATATAAATATGAAAAGAACCGCGAAAAGATTACAGAATACATCTTCCATAAATTCTCTTATATACAGTGTGTCGCTCGTGATCCTGTTTAAAAGTTCTCCGGGTCTTCTGTCGTTTATGAAACTGATCGGTAGTTCCTGGTATTTTTTGAAAAGCTGCATTCGAAGGTCGGCCGAAATCCTGGCGCCGAGTCTTGTCGATGCATTGCTCTTTAAAATATTTACAACTACGATCCCGACGCTGAGAGCAAACATGAATGCCAGGAAAACAAGTGCCTTCCGCATTCCGCCGCCACCCTTTAAGACATCATTGATAAGATGCTTTTGGATTTCAGGGTTTAACAGGGTTGTCACCGCAGCCAGTACCATCAGGATAAAGATACCTATAAAGTCCTTCGCATATTTCATCAAAAGAGTCTTAAAAAGTCCCGTAGAGCCGCCTTCTTTGGAGCATTTGGCACATACACCGGTTCCTCTTATGGCTCTTCCGCATACCGGACAGACCTTTTCATATTCCTTGCTCTCTACTTCCTCAAACCTGCCCGAGATAAGAATATTGATACCTCTGGCAATGTAGGCGTATCTCGCAAGATGCTTTGCCGAATAATGTACCACGATCTTGTCGATCCCTTTGTGATTGACTACGAGCAGTCCGCCGCCGACCTTTGCGTCCGCCTTGGCTGAGCTGCAGTCCTTAATTTCATAGGTTTCCGAAATATCGTTTCCGTCATAAAGACAGATCTTCTTTGTCGTGACGATTATGTAGGCTCCTTCAAGGTGGTTGCCCTGTCTGTCTATATCGGCAGGCACCGCATAGTAAATCCTCTCGTCCCCGTCAAGCCTGATCTTGTCTGTTATTTTATTTGATAAGTCATATTTTAATATCATGTCAGACCTCGCTAATGTTCAATCATATGATTATCCTTGATCGACCTTACAGGAATAAATCCAGTTTCCTGAGTTCCTTTTGCGAAAGTTCCTTTGTATCTCTTATCTCGTATCTGTTTTCGTCAAGATCCGTGATAAGAAGTCTCGTATCCGTAAGTTTGGTTACGGGGTTTGACGACATATTGATAACAAATTTGCATTCGCCCTTATCCGTGGTTACGTTAAAATATGCATGTCCGGATTCATCCTTAATGCTGTTGATCTTCTTTATAACCGGGATGTAATAATTGAGGGAAAGCTGTTCTTCAATAAGCTTTCTTGTTTCTTCCGACAGATCCGCCATGTCTTCGATCAGTCCGATCTCCTTTGCGCGGTTGTCGTTTTCCCTTATCGAAATGAATTTATCGGGCTCCGTGAACGGGAAGAGTCTTACGACTTTTACCTGTTCATAGAGCTTTCCGTTGAAAGTCAGATTGATAAAGCCACCCTCGGTTTTTTCAAATCTGTCTTTCGACGTGATTATGTTCATGGCCGTCATTTCTTCGGCTTCTTTTTCATAAAAATCAGTTACTTTTCCGTCCATTTTATTTCCTTTTCCTTTAAATCCGCCTGTCTCTTCCGCCGTTTTTCAAAGACCGAAAAGCTCATTATCCAACATGAATCTGTTTATAAAAGCTTTGATCATACCGCACTCTCCCATAAACCGTTTGAAGCCATTGATTTGTTTTGCAATTCATAAAGTCTGTGGAAAATACCGTCTTCGATCTCAAGAAGCTCGTCATGCGTACCTTCTTCGACGATCTCACCCTTTTCAATGACTATCAGTCTGTCGGCCTCACGAAGAGTCGAAAGCCTGTGTGCAATGGAAAGGACCGTTCTGCCTTTTACAAGGATCCTGAGCGAATTCTGTATTGCTTTCTCGGTTTCGGTATCCACGCTCGCCGTCGCTTCATCCAGAATAAGGATCTTCGGATCCGCCAAAATGGCTCTGGCTATTGAGATCCTCTGTTTTTCTCCGCCAGAAAGGCCTTTTCCCGAAGCACCGACTATCGTATCGTATCCGTCGGGAAGTTTTGAGATAAAATCATGCGCACTCGCAAGCTTGGCAGCTCTTATGATATCCGCTCTGGAAGCATTGTCGTTTCCGTATGCGATATTGTCCGCTACCGAACCCATAAAGATATATGTATCCTGGGAAACAAGTGCAACATTTCTTCTGAGATCGGACAGTGAAAGGTCTTTTACGTCCGTTCCGTCTATTCTGATGCTTCCGCTGTTAACGTCATAAAGTCTCGAGATAAGGTTTACGAGTGTGGTCTTGCCGGCACCCGAATGTCCTACGATTCCGAGCATTTCGCCCTCTTTTACCTTTAAACTCACGTTTTTAAGAACAGGAACATCCTTAAGATATCCGAAAGTTACGTCTTTTAATTCTATCTCGCCCTTGGAATTGTTCATGTTCACCGGATTGTCGATCTCCTTTATTTCGGGCTCGGAATCGATTATCTGGAACAGTCTTTCCGCGGCGGATATACTTTCCGCAAATGTCCTGAATACATATGAGAAGAATCTCATCGGTCCGTTAAGCTGTGAAACATATCCGACGAATGTTATCAGTACACCGAGATCTATCTGTTCCGTTTTCAAAACAAAGAAAACTCCGACGATCCAGATCCAGATACTTGATACTTCCTGGATCAGATTGTAAAGGATCGTAAATCTGTTTCTTAATCTGACGATATTAATCTCAACATCCTTTAAATCCTCGTTGGGATCAACGAATCTGCCGATTTCCGCATCTTCCTGACCGAATGCTTTTACTACACGCGCCCCTGTCAGATTGTCGTTTGCTCTTCCCGAAACGGTTCTTTCCGCACGGTGTCTTCTGGTTGAAAGAGACCAGAGTCCCGGTCTTAATTTAACCGTCATGAAGACCAGGAGAGGTAAAAGGATGCATGCGATCAGAGCCATCTCCCAGTTCAGTCTGTACATTACGACAAATGTGATAACGACAGTCAGTCCCTGAACTATCATCGACGGAAGTCCGTCTATAAAGAAATCCGCCACTCTGTTTGCATCATTTAAGACCCTTGTCATCAGTCCGCCGGTCTGTTTGCTGGTATAAAAGCTCAATGAAAGGCGGCTCATCGCGCTGAAAACATCGGTTTTTATATCGCGGACCGTGGATGTGGCAACTCTTGCCATCATTATGCTCATGATACTTCTCGATAATTCCGATATGAGCCTGCTGCCGATAAGTACCAGTGCCACGAAAGCGAGAGCAAGCAGGTATTTGCCCGCCAGTCCGTATTGGGCAAGATAAACATCGTCTTTTTCCAGGACATGATCGAACAGCACTTTACCCGTCATATACGGCCAAATGACACTAACGGCCGAAAAGAGCAGATAAACTGCCATCAGCACGGTTACGGAAAAACCGTATTTCAAGAAATATATTAATGTCCTGAAAAATACGGACCCCTTGCCCCTTTTCTTTTCTTTTTGATTTTTTTCTTCTGCCATTTTTCTATCCTCTTTATCTGCGTGAAATCGAAAAAAAACCACTTACCCGTAAAGATAAGTGGTATGAAATCCTCTGAAAAATGTATTTACGAGAAGAATCGATGCTTATCCTTATCACAGGGCAAAATATTATATTTCTTCATGAATGACACATGAACAAAAGCAGTAATTGTATATTCGGCTGTATTCTGCTTACGGTTAAACATTTTGATTCTCCTTTCTGTCATTTTTTCCAAGTATAAAGTCTATGTCATATAACTGTCAAGTTTTTTTCCAATTTCTTTAAACCTTACTGGACTTTGTATTGCGAAAGATCCGAATTGATCTCATCCGAATACATGTTGAGATTTTCGGAAATATTGGTGATATTTTCCGTCTCTTTTCTAAGTTTGTTGTTCTCGCTGACGATCATATCGCTCAAATCGATGATCTCGTTGATGTTTTCGGCCTGTGCCTTGGTCGTTACCGCATTTGTGGAAGCAAAATCACTGATCTTTGTGATACCGTTAGTGATCTCGATAATTCCGTCGGTCGCTTTGGTAACATCCGAGTAGATCTTGTTAAACGATCTGTTGGCATTCTCAACACCGTTAACGCATTCTTCCATATCCTTAACGCATATGTCTGCTTTATTGTTGATATCCGCAATGTTTTTGGTGATATCTTCGATAAGTTTACGGATATTCTGTGTCGCATTTGAAGACTGGTTTGCGAGCGATCCGACTTCTGAAGCAACAACTTCAAAGCCGCGTCCCATCTCTCCGGCTCTTGCGGCCTCGATCGAAGCATTGAGTGCCAGAAGGTTGGTCTGATCGGAAATTTCGTTGATCGTCTCGGTTATTCCCGTAATTTCCTCGATGGATTTTGCGGTGCTTCTGATAAGTGCAGTCAGTTCGTTGATCGTTTCATTCAACGTCTCAACGTTTTTCGTCATGCTTTCCATCTCACTGCGGCCGGTATTGGAAGCTTCCTTGGTTTCCTGACAGAGATTCTTGACATTTTCGGCGTTTTCGGTAAGCTGTCCCGAAGTTTTTGCCAGATCCTGTGCCGCATCCGCAAGTCCTTCGATGGATGAGTTCATTCCGTTTAAGGTATCGTTGAGCTTTTCGATGGATTCGCCCTGATTATGGTTAGCACTCGAAAGATTGCGTGATATATCAAAGCATTCGCCGGCTCTGGAGTTCATGTTTCCGGAAATATCCGAAAGACTCTGAAGAGTACTTCTCATTTTTTCTATGTACTCATTCAGCGATTCGCTTAATGTCGTGATCTCGTTGTTTCCTTCGGGTACGAGCTTTACGGTAAAATCACCCTTGCTGATATCCGTTATGCGTTCGGTAACCTTTGTAACAGGATTTATTGCCTTGTTTAAGATCAAATAGAAAATCACGGAAAGGATCAAAAGGAAAATTATCGCGCTTACGAAAGTAACGATCATAACTTTCATAATGCTGTTGCCCAAAAGCTGTGCCGGAACCGCACTTACAACAACCCACGAAGTTCCTTCGATATCCGCGGCCGTAAACATCATTCTTCCCGCTTTGGTCTTGGCTGAAACTACTTTATCCGCACTCGCCGTAGGGCTTTTGTCCAGCGAATCAAAAATCGGTGCAAGTCCGAGTATTATGGGATCGACCGCTTCCGAAAGAGACTGTCCGACTGTGGAAACGTTGCTGCTGACAAGTATTTCCTTGGTTTCTTTGTTGATGATATAATACTGTGCTTCATCCGAAATGGATTTGAAGTTGTTTACCTTTTCGGCGACTTTGTCAAAATTGATATCGCTGCTCAATACAACATTTTTGTCGACCATTATGGAGCAGGCAAGACAGGTTTTTCCGGTCGAAGCATCAATATAAGGCTCCGAAGAATATAACTCACCGTTTTTTTCAAGCGCTCCCTTATACCATCCTCTGTCGGTAAAAACAAAAGTATCATCGGGGATCCATCCGGAACCGTCCAGAAATACCGAATCGTCTCCGAATGCCATATAGATATCCTGCGAATCCGGATCCAGTTTGGTTAACTCAAGAAGCATGTTTCTGGTGTCTTCATACGAATTTTTCGGAGTGTTTCTGTAAACATATGCCGTCTGCAGAACTCTTTCCTCTATGTTATTCCACCAGCCGCTGATCTCGTTTGAATATGCTATGGTCTCGCGCGCCAGCACGATATTTGTAAGCGGCTGAATATTGTCCACCGCAAGTTTTATTGTAATCTGCGTGATAATAACTATTGTGATCGCAACGAAAATGATGATACTGCTGAGTAATGATTTCTTAAGAGACTTCCTTTTCTTCATAATCCTGACTCCCCTCTTTCCGAAACTCCTTTAAATATTTTCACATTTGCCGGTATTCGTTTTTTCATTTCCGGATTTTAACAAATTACTGTTTTATCTAAAAAAAGCCTATAATTTTATTTCGACATTTTCAATATTTTTTTTATATTTTTACGGTATCAAATATCATTTTTGATCTTTACGGCTCAGATACCATGAAAGAATGTGAATTGCCTGTGCAAATTCACCGCTTTCGATCATTTCCTCTATTTCTTTTGCGGAATATTTCTGATCATTCAGATACTCGGTCTCATCAAGCGACTGCCCCGATACTTTCCTGCAGTTTTTAGCCGCGAACAGATATGCATAATTATCCGATATCGTGGCATTTGAGGGAATTTTTAAAAGAAACTCCCATTCATCGGATTCGTGCCCTGTTTCTTCTTTCAGTTCGCGCTTTGCCGCATCAAGAGCATCCTCGGCGTCCTCCGAATCACTGCTTTTATATTCTTTGCCGCCTTCTCTTTCAATTCCTCCCGCGGGAAACTCCGTGGTAACTTTCCTAATCCCCTGTCTGAACTGGCGGACGCATATATAATTTCCGTCGGTATCCGTTGCCACGATAACTACATAGTCTCTTCTCGAATAGCTGTAATACGGCTCGAATACCCTGCCGTCGGGAAAACGGTACGTGGATTTTCTGAAATCTATCCATTCGTCCTCTATAATATGTTCCGTCTTTATTTCTTCCCATGCAAGCGGATCTTTTTTGTTATTATCCTGATTTATACCCAATTATTCCTGCCTCTGTTTTTATTTGTTTTTTCGGTATTATTCTAACACAAAATGGCCTAAAGAAAAATATTCTTAAAGCCATTAAATTCACCAACTCCACTATTTCTGTTCACTTCTTCCATCTTCCATGAAATCATGAGAAAACATGTCTGTCGCTTTTACAAACGACTCCCATCCTTCTTTCGGTTTTGCCAGTAGTTTTTCATATTTTAACTGATACCATATCAATCTTGGAATATATTCCGGCGGAGTCCGTCTTCCGGCTTCCCAATCCTCCAATGTTCTGACAGGTATCCCTGTATGTTCAGAAAATTCTTTTCTGGACATATTTACACTTTCTCTTAATCTTCTAATCATTGCTGCAGTATCCATTTAATTACCCTCTTCTTTTCATTTTAAATATTCTACTTTTGAAGGATTTTAGTTTCAGAAGATGGATATCTTTCAAGTATCATTCGATATCCTAACGATTTAATAACAGACAGAAAAGTACTATATGTTATATTTTCTGCAGTTTCACTGTTTCTGAGTTTTTGTATAACGGTAGGCGAAACATCCGCCTTTTTTGCCAAAGATCTTACCGACAAATGCTCTTCTTCCATTTTTTGAATAATAAACTCTGATAATAAAAATTCTTCGTATTCCTGGTCAAACATTTTCTTCTGTTTGGGATTATCGGTAATAAATTCATCAAATGTGGATTTCATTTTCTTAATCCTTTCTTGCTGTGAATTCAAGGCTGTCCTTATATGCTCTCATTATCTTTAATGCTTTTTCTTTTTCACTAACCGGCAGTTTATCAGATTTTTTCCTGAAAGCATTTGTGACAATTATTTTTTTATCATCAAAGAAAAAACAAAGATATCTGTCAGGCTGTGGTTTAAAAGCGTAAATACCTTCTCCTTCATTTCTAAACTTTGTTTTATCAAAGATTACACCAAAATCAGCCATCTTTTTTATCAATATCAAGAATTTTCTTTTTTGATTTGAATTTGATTTAATAAAATACTCATATGGCTGGCTATAGCCTTTTTCGTCATAATACCACTCAACTCGATGGTATTGCCCCTCATAAATTAAATTAGTGTTCTTATCCATCTGTATTGTACCACATTTCTGTTACAGTTTCAATCATCATTTTCCTTATGCCTCGCAATGCGAGGATAATAGAAGTGTATCACGCTTAGTATTTCCACGCAATGCGTATTTTAAAAATATAAAAAACCGGCAACAGTTTAAACTAAACCATTGCCGGATTCACTTATTTTCAAATAATTTAGAGGATCTTTACCATATGGATATCATCCGCATATGTTCCGTCGTCGTATTTGTTGGCGTTGGGAACTCGACCGGTTTCTTTGAAGCCGAGGCTTTCGTAGAGATGATATGCTCTGTCATTTCCGCCGATAACGATGAGTTCCGCCTGCTCGAATCCGAGATCTTTTACTATCTCAAGCATACGCTCCATCATCATTCTTCCAAGACCGAAGCCTGTGTATTTTTGGTAAAGAGCGATTCCGAGCGATGCGCGGTGTGCACTTCTTCTGGTGCCGCCTACCTGTAAGAACGAGCAGTTGCCCGCATGCTCTCCGTCTACGAAAGCAAGCATCAAAAGACCTTTGGATGATTCATTGTGTTCCTTTAAGAATTCAACTTCGCTTTCCGTTGTATACTTTACTTCATCGGATTCGCACATCAAAAATCTTGTCTCGCCGGTGACTGTTTTTAAATACTTAATAAGCATATCGGCTTCTTCGATCTTCGGACTCCTGAAAACAACTTCTTTTCCGTTTAATATATGTCTTTCTTCTTCTAAAATCATAATCTTTTCCCTCTTTTATTCAAAAATCACTTTTAGTTATCAAACCACATCTTCCCGTATTAATCAAGAGTACTTTTCCATTCGTCTCTCAAAATCGAGTAAAACATTCTGCCCTCAAACTTTCCGTGTCTGTAAAAATATTCGCGAAGAGTACCTTCATAAGTAAATCCGCATTTTTCTATCACACGTTTTGATGGAAGGTTTGACGGTCTGACACAGATCTGAACCTTATGAAGATTGATCTTCTCAAACCCGTAGGCTATGACCGCTTTTGTTGCTTCGGTCGCATATCCTTTTCCCTGGAAAGCAGTTCCGATACAGTACTCAATCTCTCCGAATTGATTGTTTTTATCGACCAGAAAATATGCGATCTGTCCTATGCACTCGCCGGACTCTTTTTCAATCACTGCCCAGCGATAAAAATATTCACTTTTATATCCTGTAATATACTTATCCAGCAAACCTTTAACGGCTTCCTTTGTCTTGTAGGAAGGCTCGCCGTACTTATCCTGTACATCATCATCCGAAACCCAGTTTCTCATCATAGATTCGGTATCTTCATAAGTAAACGCTCTTAATAAAAGTCTGTCTGTTTCGATATCAAGCGTTCCGCATGGATTAATGCCTGATCTGTCTGCTGCCTTTTCAGCCTTCTTATTCTCTTTGATCATGGAAAGAGCATCTTCGAAACTCACACATCCGGCATATCTTTCAGGCCACATGAATTCATTGTAATAACGATAAGCATTCTCGGCACTCATAAATTCATTGGTTTTCATTGTGGAATTGCAGAATGCCGGAACGATCATTTCAAAACCGTTTTCAAATCCGCTCTTAATTGTTGCGTCCATGCAGAAATCTGTCATAAGACCGACTGCGATAACAGTCTTTTCATCCTTGTCTTTTAAATATTTCAAAAGACCTGATGACGCGTGAAAAGCACTGTTTACGCTCTTGTCAAAGATCTTTTCTCCGTCAACGGGTGCAAACCCTTCATATATCTCATATGCCTCGTCTCCGGCAGAAAAACCGCTGCCCGGACCGTCATCATGTCTTACGAAAACAACTTCCGTTCCGTTTTTTCTGGCTTCCGAGATCAGAGTCGAAACATTGATTTTAAATCTGTCAAACTCATATAAGTTTTCGTTTGTTATCCCTTTTTGTGTATCTATTACAAGAAGTATCATTTTCCTGCCCTTTCTCAGTTTCCGACCGGATTTTCAATCATTTCAGTAATACAAAAGCCGCCTTTTCTGACGGCTTTTATATTATATCACGAACCTGTGCCCGAGTATTTACCGGCTCCCCACATCCATATTTTATATGAGATGAAGAAGAAGATTATTCCGTAAACAGGTGAAAACCAGGTTAGGAAGGGTATTTCCTGAGGTCTTAAGATCACGAGACTCGGGAAGTATGCGATAAAAGCTATCGGAATTATAAATGTAAATATGATTCTGAAGAATATCGGGAAAATGGTCACAGGATACTTTGCGTAATCCCTGAACTTGTTCATCGTGACCATGATATAACCCGAGTTCGTGAGGAAGAAGCAGCTGGCCGCCGCAATGTTCATGATCGAAACCATGAAAAGCGAAGCTGCGATCAACGCCACAATAAGTGCTGCTATATTGAAAAACGTTACCGGCAGGCTGAGCTTATACCATGCATAAACGATGGTTCCCATTCCCACGAAAAACTGTCCCAGGCCCTTTGTATCAAAGTCCTCCGAAATAAAGTAAAAGAAAATGTTGATGGGGCGGAAACAGTATTTGATAAAATCGCCTTCATAAACGTAATGCCTTAAATTCCAGTTATTGTCGAAAAGACACTGAAGCGGTGTGAGCGCCACCAGTGAGAAACCGTATAAGAAAAGCATCTCATGGTATGTCCATCCGCATACACTGGGGAAATTAAGGAACATGATGTAAAATGCCAGAAGCTCGGAAATATCGGTAATGATCATACCTATCATCGAAATGATGAAATCCGAACGATAGCTCATTTTACTTTTTATGTCCTGTATGATTATTTTTCTGTAAATTGATATATAAAATCCTAATCTTTTCATCTCAACCTCCGTTTACGGTAATGATCCTCTCGGAAAGTTTCCAGAAGATCTTGCCGATTATCAGAAGCACAACAGCCCATAAAGCCTGCTCCCCGATTAAAAGAAACGATTCACCGAGCCCCATTTCATGCCCCTTTGTAAGGAAAGTAAGGGGTGTATTGTATATCGCATGGAACGGTAAAAACAAAGCTATCTTTTTCAGTGTCTCAGGGAAAAATGCAAGAGGAACGGTAGCTCCCGATAAGAAGAGAACAACTACTTCCTTCATGATGTTGATGCCCCATGTTGACTGTGTATAAAGACAGATCGTTCCGACAAAAAAGTCGATCGCAAAATTGATTATCATACCCAAAAGTGCCGCTGCAAGGTAAAAAAGTATATTTACACCAATGTGAATGGCACCCTTTGTGATGATCTCTACAATGATAAATGTCGGTATAAATGTAACTACAAACGCACAAAGGTTTCCGCCTTCAAGTCCGAACAAAAGGTACTGTGCATACGGTACCGGCTTCAGAAGATCGAGCACGATCTTACCGCTTTGAATGGCTCTTCCCATCATCCACACGAGATAAGCTTCCATAAAAGTGAACTGAGCCGACGCAAGTACCAGATAGATCATGGTATCGTTGAAACTCATTCCGTTGATGGTCGCATTATCGACGGACGCATAAATTGCACGCCATAAATTGTAAATAACTATCAAATATATGATGTTGCCTAATAACATTACAAACGCACTCAGTCTGAACTGCAAAAAGTCCATGATTGACGCTTTTGTAAGGGCAACGCAAGCTTTGATTCTCATAATGTTTTTTCCTCATCAAATTAGATCAATTTGCTTTCTTAAGATTTTCCGCATCCTCGTAAATCTTACGGATAACACTCTCTGTTGAGATCTCTTCGAGACGAACGTCGTAGACTTTCATCTTTTCCTGGATGTGGTTTAAGACCTTCATAAGTCTTACCTGATTTTCGTCAATAAGAATGCTGCACCAGCCTTCATCACTTAAAGAGAATGTGAAATCCTTATCCGCAAAGTCTTCTTTTACGATCTTTTCAACTTTTGAAAGTTCTGCATTCTTTTCGTCATCCGAAAGTTCCTCGGGATGTTTCTGAGTCTTGATGAGCAGGGTTCTGTATGCACCGAAGAAGCTTCTTAAGTGCTCGATGTCATTGTCGTAAAGCATTGTACCTTTATCGATGATAACGATCCTCTCGCACAAAGCGTCGACGTCGCCCATATCGTGGGTTGTAAGGATTACGGTTGTGTTCTTTTCCTTATTGAGTGCTTTTACAAGGTTTCTGATCTTCGCTTTCATCGATACATCAAGACCGATCGTAGGCTCGTCAAGGAAAACGATGGGCGGATTGTGTAAAAACGCCGCCAGAATATCGCTTAAGGTTCTTTGTCCCAAAGACATCTGTCGAACGGGTTTTGAATAAAGTTCCTTGATGTCGACAAGTGACTCATAAAGGGCCAGCATATCCTTGTAATCTTTATCAGAAATCCCGTAAATATCCTTCAGTAATTTGAATGACTCTACCAGAGGAAGCGACCACCAGAGCTGTGAACGCTGTCCGAATACAACACCGATGTTCTGTGCATTGGCGGTTCTGTTCTTGTAAGGGATTCTTCCGTTTACGAGAATTTCTCCTCTTGTGGGCTGTAAAACACCTGTCATCATTTTGATGGTTGTGGATTTTCCGGCACCGTTGGGTCCTAAGTAACCTACGATCTCACCGGGTTTGATGTTCATCGAAACATCGTTAACTGCTTTGATTATCTTGTAATCTCTTGAAAACAGATCCTGAAAGCTTCCTTTTAAGCCTTCGTGTCTGTTTAAAACTTTAAATTCTTTATCAACATTTTTTAATTCAATTACGTATTCCATTTTTTCTCCCTTTTCCCGTTTATGATCATGCCTTAACGTTAATGTCTCATTTTTGCATTTTAAGTTTCTGCCTTTTCATCTGTATATCCGATATGCTCTCAGGATTTCTTCAGATAGCAGTATTCATAAATCTTCTTATATCCAAGCTTGTTGTAAAGACTGATCGCAACTTCGTTGTCTTTTATTACCTGAAGATATGAATACTTTGCACCCATTTCTTTGGATTTCAGGATTGCCGCAAGGCAAAGCTTCTTTCCGAGTCCGAGTCCGCGGTATTTCTCATCAACAATCACATTATGCAAAAGACTGTATCCATCCTCGATCGCACACGATGCAACTGCTGCCGGTTTCCCTTCATGAAGCAATGTGACATAAAGCTTGGTAACCGTAGTATTGTAGTGAAACTGCTTATATGCCTCTATCTTCTTTTCATCCGTGAATCCTTCATATTCAAAATAGAGATCAAACCAGTCGGATGGGTCATCGCTAAAGATCGCATTTTCGGTTATTTCCGACTTTTTTGTATCAAGATCGGTTTCATTTGTATCAGATTCCTTTTTTTTCCAATTTGCCAAAATATCGGCAAACTCTTTTGTATCCGTATCAAGGATCATGACGTCCGTCGGAGTAACAACCTTATACCCTCTGTTTAAGAGATACTCGGACAGTTCCTTATCCGCATCGGTCATCTTAAAAATGCACGGCAGACCTTTTGAAGAATAAAGATTCTCACAATATACAACCTTATCCTCCGGTCTCTTGGTTGAATCCTCATATACGCTTACCGAATTGGCACGTCCTGTATATCCGTTTCCGAAACGGATCTCCCAGCCGTCATATTCCTGTATTTCCATGGCTTTCCAGCCGTTTGAGCCCATTTTTTCAAGTGCCCTTATTTCATTTATATCCATTTTTTTCCTCTTATCTCAGTTTTTTATCTGGTCCACTTGTAAAGTCCGGCGTAAATGCCGTTCTTTGCCATAAGCTCATCATGCGAACCGGACTCTTCTATACCGTTTTCCGTAAGAACGAGAATTCTTTCCGCATTCTTTATCGTGGAGAGTCTGTGTGCGATAACAAGTGTTGTTCTGTTGGCTGCAAGTCTCTCGAGTGATTCTTTTACAATATTTTCGCTTTCGTTATCAAGAGCACTTGTCGCCTCATCGAAAATAAGGATCGGCGGGTTCTTTAAGAAAACTCTGGCGATCGAAAGTCTCTGCTTCTGACCTCCCGAAAGCTTAATGCCTCTCTGACCTATATCGGTATCGTATCCGTTTGGCAGACCTTCGATAAACTCATGTGCATTCGCCAGCTTTGCCGCTTCGATGACTTCTTCTCTCGTTGCATCGGGCTTTCCGTACAGAATGTTCTCATATACCGTTCCGGCGAAAAGATACACATCCTGCTGAACGATCCCGATATTATCGCGAAGACTTTTTAGCGTAACTTCTCTGATATCTTTTCCGTCTATTAAGATACTTCCTTTTGTAACCTCGTAAAATCTCGGGATCAGACTGCAAAGTGTTGTCTTTCCTCCTCCTGATGAACCTACCAGCGCCACATAGGAACCTGCTTTTATATCCAGATTGATATGTCTTAATACTCTGTGGGCACTGTCCTTATATTTGAAAGAAACATCATCAAATCTGATATCTCCCTTAACATTTTTAAGTATCTCCGCTCCCGGCTTGTCCTCAATGTCCGGTTCAACGGCGAGGATTTCCGCAAATCTTTCAAATCCGGAATATCCGTTCTGGAACTGTTCCGTGAATTCGGCCAGGATCTGTACCGGTTCGGTAAACACATTAATGTACAGAAGAAATGCTATAAAATCGGAAACACTGACCATGTCTTTTGCAAGGAACACTCCGCCGGCCATGATAACGATCACATTTATCAAAATGGTAAAGGAATTCATTCCCGACTGGAAAAAGCCCATGTATAAATAGCTGTTTCTTTTTGTCTTAAGGAATGCATCGTTTCCCTGTTTGAATTTTCTGTTCTCGATATCTTCGTTGGCAAAGGATTTAACCACCCTGATACCTGAAAGATTGTCTTCGATCTGAGAATTTATGTCTGCGATCTTTTCCCTGTTTTCCCTGAATGCCCTTCGCATTCTTCGGTTCATGAATATTGCGTAAAAGATCATTATCGGAACCAGTGCAAAAGCTGCAAGTGTCAGATACCAACTGATATTTGAAAGTATTATGAACGCACCCACTATTTTGATCGTTGATATAACGATGTTTTCAGGTCCGTGATGCAAAAGTTCCGTGATATCAAAAAGGTCGCTTGTGACTCTACTCATAAGCGACCCGACTTTCTGTTCATCATAAAACGAAAACGACAGTTTTTGATAATGCGCAAATATTTCCGATCGCATATTGTATTCCATTTTTGCTCCCATGACATGTCCGACATACGCAATGTAGTATTTTGATACGAAGAAAACCGCAACCAAAATAATAAGAACGCCGCCTAAAACAAGGATACGTCTGACATCTCCCGAAGCCTTTATTTCTTCCAGATTGGAAGTTATATATCTGACTACCAGCGGAATGATCAAAGTAATAGCAGAGGCGAGAACTGCAAAAAACATATCAAGCATAAATGTTCCGAGATAAGGCTTATAGTAGCTTGCCATTTTAATAAGATTCTTTTTCATTTCTCTCCTCCTTTCTTTAAAGAGTTTGAACAGTTTTTTGTGTTTTCTTTATGGTTCGAAAGTATATTACACAATTTCATATAAGAACACCCTAAATTTTCCATGTTTTTATAACAATTTTACACAGATGTTTTTTTGTGCTATATTATTACCATAAAAAAACAGCATTGTTTTGGATTTTTGGCAAAAATGACTAATCACTGACAGCACCTGAAAATCAGGGATTTATACGACAGGAGAGATCAAATGATACAGGAATGGCGAGGTTTTATTCAGAAAAGAACAAACGGTTCGGAAATGGTCAATTATGATGACCCCAATTTCCCTTCCTACGTGTATCGCGGATACGTTTACCCTTCTTCGACCTGGGCCAACGATCCTCATTTTCACGATGACATAGAACTTTTATGTGCGACAAAAGGCTATCTGGCCTATAACATCAACGGCGAAGAGATCTTTTTAAACGAAGGCGATACTATCTTTGTCAATTCAAGGCAGATCCATTTCAACGCACCCAAAAGGGACGAACGGACCGATTACGTGATCATCATTTTCCATCCGAGGATCCTCTGTGCTTCGAATATCGTCGAAAATAAATATATAAAAGCCGTTACCGATAATCCGAACATTCCCTACATACGCTTTGATATTACAAAGGAATCCGGAAAGGAAATGCATAAACAGGTTGTTAAAACACCTGACTGCCTCGGAAACGAATTCCTTTTGACCAAACAATTTTATGCGATCTGGGAACTGATACTGAATGAGTGCGGTAATCCCGACGCTTCGGATATCAAATACTCTGATTCGCAGGTCAATTCCTTAAAGGAAATGCTTACCTTCATACAGCAAAATTACGCATCCAACATTACTCTCGATGATATTGCTGCAGCCGGAAATGTCAGCCGGACTTTCTGTAACAATCTTTTTCACAAATATACCGACCAGACTCCGATTGAAAATCTGACAAGATTCCGGGTAAGCAAAGTCGCGGAACTTCTTAACTCAAGTAATCTGTCCATGTCAGAGATCGCCTATAATACAGGCTTTGCTTCCGCAAGTTACATGGCCGAATCCTTCAAGAAATATTACGGCGAGTCTCCGAGAAGTTTCAAAACAAACCATGTTCATACTCCAAGAGGTTCTTTTGAGATCACAGATGATTCAATAATCAAAAAAGAGTAAAACATTTCCGCATACACATTTTCATTTACTCAGCAGACTTTCAAGCCATAAAAAAATCGGAAGAAATTTCTTCCGATTTTTATTCTTTATTATCTGTATTTCAGACCCGGATGTCTTGAATAATACTCTTTTTTATCCTCGTACATATCTTCGTCTGCTTTTCGAAGTGCTCTTCGAATATCGATATCGCCTTCCTCAAAACAACTTCCGATCGCAAAGTTAACCTTTGTCTGTTTTTCGGCAATTTCACGAATCCTTCGCATTTTCTCGTCGAATTCTTCCTGGGTGTTATTGATGGCAAGGACCATGAATTCGTCTCCGCCGGCACGGTAGATCTCGTCATCTACGAATACCTGTCTTAAAACCGCCGAAGCTTTCTTTAAGAATCTGTCTCCTTCAAGATGACCGCTGCTGTCATTTATCATCTTTAATCCGTTAAGATCTGCAAACAGAATTCCGATCGATTTGATCGACTCATCCTTCTGTGTATCAAACTGTGCAACACGGTTATTCATGGCATTTCTGTTAAGACTTCCGGTCATTATGTCGATGGTTCCGAGAACTTCCATTCGTTTTAACATTCGGTAATTTGCAATCTCGGATGCAATAAAATACGTTGTCAGTTCCAGTACTTCCTTGATCTTGACGGTATTTCTTATATCAAAATTCGTCGCCCAGATATATCCGAGAAGCGTCCCGTTGTATTTCAACGGGAACAGTACCATACTTTCCACACGATATTTTGACAGGGATTCATACCATTCGGGATTTCTCTCTTTTATTACATTCATGTCCTGTTCGTTTTTTACGATAAAACATGTACTGCCGGCAAGGGTGTCTTCCCATGTCAGAATAAGTTTATAGAATTCTTTTCTTATATCTTCGGTTGTCAGAAACGAAGGAAATCCGGGCATATACGCATCACCCAGAACCTTACAGGTTTCTTCGTCGTTATCGATTGTCAGTATGCAGCAACGGCATGCATCGCAGATATCACGTATGTCAGCCGTGACTTCATTTATCTTATTTTCAAAATCCTCTGCTCCGCGAAGTTTTATACAAGTCTTTAGAACCGCCGATGAAGTTGTCGGAGAAATATCGGACATGCTTCCGGTATCAACCTTGGGAGTAACAATATATGAGTACAGGCAGTATCCCATATTTTCCTTATCGGAAGTAAGAGGTAATAAATATAATTCAACCCAAAGCCCTATCTGATACAGATTCACATATGTATGCAGATTCTGATGGAGAACGGCACTTCTGTATATGAAATCCTCAAAATTCAGATCCTTGGGAAAGCTCATATAATACGGTGTATTCTCAACAAAAGGACGTCCCGTAAAATCCTCGATATCGTCTTTATAGAGTTTATTTCCGTCCACAACGAGGATATTGCCGTAGGTACCGTCAGAATATGTTTCCACCGACATTACACACGCTTTGCAATTATAGTCTTCAAGGAGTTTTTTGTAATCCATATTGCCCCCGATAATTATTTCTTCACTTCTTTTGACAAAATATTATCACTCCGTCGAAAATATTACAAACTTATTAGCATTAATTATATTTTACTTATCTTTTTTATATGAAAACTCCTTAAAGTTCGCATATCCGCCGTCAGCACCGTTGCCCGATGCATAAAGACCTATACAGCATCCTACGAAACCGCCGGCAACTTCCGTTGAAAGATTTGAAACACCTGCTTCTCCGAGAAGTTTGTCTCCCGCAAATGCTTTCGTATTAAGGCCTTCCACTTTGATGGCGATCTTAACCGTTGAACCTTCTGCCACTTCGTTAACATCAACGCTTCCGATTATTTCATCTTTTCCGTCCTGGCAAAGGATCATATTTACCTTACCGCCCGAAACAACAGCCTGAAGGTTGTAAAGGTTGTTCTGTAAAAGGATCAGGCCTGCACTTTCACTTCCGGAAATTGAAGAAATATCAAGGGTTGCACAGGACGTGAAATAATGGTGCTGCTGTCTGATAGATATGAAAGAGGGTGAAGCAACTGCTTTAATATCTTCTTTCTGTGCCTTTATCTTAAGACCTTCCCCGTCAAGTTTGTACATATCGGAAGGGTAATTACGAAGGAACAAAAATTCATCTCCGAGTTCCTTCATATCGGCAAAAACATAGTCCTTGTCCGTTCCGGGAAGTGTGGTTTTTCCGTTTGTTCTGCTTGTATAGGATGAAGAATCCTTTACGGGATCCCACTCAGGAAGGTCAATTTCCACTGTATCCGTCAGCATTCCGACACTGGGATTAACTACGGGCCAGTCATCCTCCCAAATGAATTTGCAAAGGAAAGTTTCTCTTCCCATCGTGGTAAATCTCTCAAGAGGTCTTACCGCGAGAACTGTCATAAACCACTCATCGTTCGGAGTCTTTATGATATCTCCGTGTCCGACGTACTTTATGGGATAATCCTTGCCCAGGTGTCTGTGTGTGAGAATGGGGTTCTTGGGATTTCCCTCATAAGGTCCCCAGATATCTTTGCTTCGACATATCATAACCGAATGCTCGGGTCCCGTACCGCCCTCCGCATGCATAATGTAGTAGTATCCGTTTTCTTTGTAAATATGCGGTCCCTCAGGCCAGATGCAGCCTTTGAGAGCACCGTTCCAGACATTCTTTTTCTCCCCGACAAGTTCCCATTTTTCAAGGTCAACTTCGCTTATGTAAATATACCAGTCTCCGTTATATTTAACCCCGTCGGGATTCGGATGGGTTCCTATATAGTAGCATTTTCCGTCATCATCAAAGAAAAGCGATGGGTCGATACCATCCGCATCCTTTAAATAATGAGGTTCCGACCACGGGCCTTCGGGATTTTCGGCTGTCACGATAAAGTTTCCGCCATGGGTTACATTCGTACATACAACATAGAATGTTCCGTTATAATATCTGATTGTAGGTGCAAAAAGACCTTGCGAATGGTCAGCGCCTTCAAGAGGAATCTGCGAGTGTCTCGTAAGAACATTTCCTATCTGCTCCCAGTGAGCCAGATCTTTACTGTGCATAAGGGAAAGACCCGGAACATATGCAAATGTCGAGTTGCAAAGATAGTAATCTTCTCCCACCGCGCAGATGGAAGGATCCGGATAAAATCCCGGCATAATCGGGTTTTGTGCTTTTGTCATTTTATTTCCTCCATATTTTATCTTTCTTTATTTTTCTTCTTTTATTTCTTCAATTTCATCAATACAAACAATCATAAATATTTTAACATAACCAAAGTGTTTAAGACACCGAATAAATCCAGCAAAATCATTGAATAAATAAAGACTGTGAAAAAAAGGGGCTTTCGAATCGGATACTAAAATATCCTCTCGAAGCCCCTTCATTTTGATGCATAATCAAATTATTTCAAGCGAAAATAACTCAATTACTTATTCTTTTCAATCAGTTTCATAATCATGGTAGCACATTCCGCTCTGGTGGCATATCCTGTAGGGTCAACCTTTCCGTTGCCTTTTCCTGACATAATGCCCTGCGTTACTGCCCACTTCATGGCATTCTTTGCATAATTGGAAATCTTTCCTTTATCGGTAAAGTTATCCAGTGCATTATCATTCTTTGTCAGATCAAAGTTTTTGATCTTGGCGTATGAATAAAACATTACCGCAAGATCCTGTCTCGAAATACTTTCTCCTACTCCGAATGTTCCGTCAGGTTTTCCGCCTGTAATACCTTTTTCTTTTGCCCAGTAAACTGATTTGGCATACCATGCATTGGGGTTGACATCACTGAATCCGTTCATATTTGCAACTTCAGGTTTACCTTCATATGCGTAAAGAACCTGTGTGAACTGCTCTCTGGTGAGTTTCGCGTTAGGACTGAATGACTTTCCTCCGTTGGTTCCTGACATGATACCGTGATCATAAACATACTGTACTGCATTAACAAACCAGTCTGTAGATTTAACATCATCAAACACATCCGTAACAAGTGCAGTAACCTTTATTGTTGCTGTTGCTTTCTTACCGCTTCCGTCTGCTGCGGTTGCTGTAATTGTTGCCGTTCCGGCTCCGACTGCTGTTACTTTACCTGTTGAATCCACCTTAACTACATTCGCATCTGTAGTAGTCCATTTCAATTTTTTACTGGTTGCATCTGAAGGAGCTACCGTAGCCTTAAAAGTATCAGTATCTCCAACATGAAGCCAAACTTCGGTCTTATCCAAAGTAACTTTTGTTACCATTTTAACTACAGTTACTTTACAGGTAGCTTTTACACCGCTTCCGTCTGCTGCGGTTGCCGTGATGGTTGCTGTTCCGACACCGACTGCGGTAACTTTGCCTTTGGAATCCACCTTTGCTACCTTTGCATTTGTAGTAGTCCATTTTACATTCTTATTGCTTGCATTTTCCGGTTTAACTGAAGGTGTTAATGTTTCTGTCTTATTTATTGCAAGTTTAAGACTGGTCTTATTGAGCGTTATTTCCGTTACCGGCTGCTTAACCGTAACTTTGCATGTTGCTTTCTTACCGCTTCCGTCTGCTGCAGTTGCAGTAATTGTTGCCGTTCCGGGTGCTATAGCAGTAATATTTCCCTTAGAATCAACTGTTGCTATATTTTTATTTGATGT
The DNA here is from genome assembly GCA_024698715.1 of Lachnospiraceae bacterium. Lineage (GTDB taxonomy): Bacteria > Bacillota > Clostridia > Lachnospirales > Lachnospiraceae > UBA3766. The sequence continues at coordinate 120,060 of JAILRA010000024.1, read as the reverse complement.
TGACCACTTAACTTTCTTATTTGAAGCATCTTCCGGCAGAACCGTTGTTTTAACAGTTGTTTTTTCTCCAACATTTAAAGTTGCTGTTGTTTTGTCAAGAGTAATTGAAGTAACGCTTTGAACAACAGTTACCGTACAGGAATCCTTTACGGAATCATTACTTTCTGCATACGCATATACCTTTGTCGTACCAACACTTTTGGCCGTAATTTTTCCGGTCTGATCAACTTCAGCAATAGAAGTATTGTCCGATTTCCATTTGATCGTATCTGTAGTACATTCAGGATCAACGGTATAAGTCAGGGTTTCGTTTTTCCCTTTTTGAATCGTCAGTGTATTTTTATTTAATTTAATTTCATTTGCAGGATACTCTATGTAACCGAATTTTATTGCATGCAACGTCGCATATTCTTCTGCATAACTGTCCTTTACCCCGTACATTACCAGATCTTCAATATAGGTAAACACAGTATCAGCAATAACTGTTACAGTGGGAGGAACTGTTATGCTTTTAAGATTTTCACAATCAGCAAAAGCTTTCGTTCCGATAAGAGTAACCGTTGTAGGTATTACTATTTCTTCAATCCCATCACAGCCATTAAAAAGATGTTCAGGAATCATATCTACTCCATCTTCAAATTCAATTTGTTTTAATCCCGAACAATATAAAAACGGACCGCCGGGCAAATCTCCATCCTCAAATGAGTTTTCAGTAACAATAATTAATGATTTTGGTATATTGATTTTTTTGATTTTTATACAATCAGCAAAAGCAAGCCCTTCAAGATTTGTAAGATTTTTCGGTAAATTAACTGTTTCAAGATTTACACAACCGGCAAATGCAAGATAACTTATCTTCTTTACACTATCAGGAATTTTTATGCTTTTAAGCGATTCGCAACAATAAAAGGCTCTATCCTCAATTGAATTTAACCCATCCGGTAAAGTTACGTTTTTTAATGAACCGCAGCCTTGAAACGCACCAAAATCAATTTTAGTAACTGTATCAGGTATTACGATGCTTTCCAATCCTTCACAATTGTAAAAAAGATGATTGGCAACTGTGGTTATTCCTTCTTCAAATTCAACATTCTTTAATCCGATACATCCGGCAAACGGTCCACCTTCATAAATAGGAGGAGAATCAGGTCCTTCATAATATGTAGATGAACCACCATCAACTAAACTTTTAGGAATATAAATATTTTTTATTTTAGTACATCCGGCAAAAGCACATCCGCCAAGCAGTGTAAGATTTTGCGATAATTTTACTGTTTCAAGATTTACACAATTCGCAAATGCTCCTGCATTTATACTTGTAACAGTATCGGGAACAGTTACGCTTTTTATATTTTGATTATTGTCAAAAGCATTATCGTAAATTGTTGCAACCGTATGGTTTTCAATTTGTTCCGGGATGATCAAATTTTCTTCCGTGCCCGTATAATTAATGATAGCAGCACTTCCATCTTCTTCAATTATATATTCCCAGTCTCCGTAAACCAGACCGGGATCTTTTACATTATCAAAGAATTCTTCTCCCAATCCTGATGCAAAAACTGTCATTCCGGAATTATTAAACAGCATTGCGGCCACTATAAAAACAGATAGTAACCTAAACAACTTAAATCGACCTTTCATCTAGAATATCCTCCTTTTTTATAAGCGATCCAAAACAATTTGCCGGATCGGTTATTACACTACTTACACGTGTTAAAGTATAATATATTATGGTTTTTTATTCCATAAAGAACAAAATAATTTCTAAGTTATATAAACAAAACAGAACCGACATTTTGATATGCCGGTTCTGTTTATTTAATGATCATTTTTTTATTTGAGTTTCATATCTCCGTCTTTGATCCAACCGAGTTTTCTCATCAAAAGTGAGATGAGCCATGAAAGTACTCCGGGAAGGATGAAGCAGAGAAGTGCGATCTCAAGAAGCACAAGCCATACGGGAGTTCCGTTTGCCGTCATAACCTGAAATGCGTTGATGGGGCCGACAAGGCCTGCGGTACCCATTCCTGCACCCGTAGCATTATTTTCAAAATGAAATACTAAAGTAGATATGGGGCCGATTATCGCACTGGATATGATTGCCGGAAGCCATATGATGGGCTTTTTGACAATGTTGGGCATCTGAAGCATACTTGTTCCGATTCCCTGTGCAAAAAGACCGTTCCACTTGTTATCCTTGAAACTTGCGATTGCAAAACCGACCATGTTCGCACAACATCCGACCGTTGCAGCTCCTGCTGCGATTCCGGAAAGACCGAGAATAACGCTGATCGCTGCCGAACTGATGGGAAGCGTAAGTGCGATACCCATAAGAACAGAAACGATGATACCCATAAGGAAAGGTGCCTGCTCGGTACCGTATCTGATAAGGTCACCTACAAGTGTCATGAATTTTGAAATGGGAGGTCCGAGTACAAGTCCGACCGTTCCGCCGACAGCTATAAGACAAAGAGGTGTGATAAGAATGTCAAGTTTTGTCTTTCCTGCCACGACTTTTCCGAGATAAACGGCTGCAATGGCTGCAAGGAAAGCACCGAGAGGTTCTCCGGGGCCCGATAAAGTCATCTTGCCTTCCGTAAGAATTGTTCCCGCAATTATCTGTGATGCGAATGCACCGGTCATTCCGGCAACTGCGGATGACAAAACGGTGAGAGGCTGTGCCTTTAACTTAATGGCTACACCGCAACCGATACCTGCACCCGTAAGCATCTGGGCAACTTTTCCGACAAGCGTGACATATCTTCCGGTCTCACCCGGAATTACGGTTCCGATCTGTAAAATGATCGTACCGATGATAAGTGTGGCAAAAAGTCCTGTTGCCATTCCGCTTAATCCGTCGATAAAGAATTCTTTTAAAAATGCCTTAAAAGCATTCGGTTTATCATTTTTTTGTGAATCTGCCATCTTAATATCCTTCCGTAACAATACACAGTATATGAATCCCAACACATTTTTTGAGAGTACCCCAGTCTTATACAATGTTCTTTATCGGTTTTTCTGAAAGAACTCAGTATTAATGCCTGTTCACATTGCAAGAATAAACATTATCATCCTATATAATATTTGTCAAATATAAAAATATCTTATCTGATATCAAAAGAATATGCTTTCGAGTCGAGCTTAGGCTTCTTTTCAAATCCATGATTCCTGATTGTCATTGTTATGGAATTCTTCATTGTCCACATCATTCCCCAAATGACGGATGCTCAATATTCTTGATTTCGAAGAAGATTAGTTTATAATATATGTAAGTGCTTCCGATAGACGGTTGCCCTTGATAGATTAAATAACTTTAAAATAATCGCCGGCCAGGGCGGTTATTTTTTTGTGTCATGACTTATCAAATAAATGACTGTCACCAATACAACCTCTATTTTATAGTTCTTTTTCGCTTCTGATTTTCTTGATCCATTTTCCGCTGCTTAAGCGCCATACACACCAGATTGCTTTTAAAACCTGATCGGCTTTGAGGCAGAAATAGATCCAGAAAGGCGGAAGATGAAAAACAAATCCCGCAAGTATTCCGAGAGGAAGCGAAACGATCCATAGAAAAAGATTGTCGGCGAGCATCAGCATCCGGGTATCTCCTCCGCCTCTTAATACGCCCTTGGTCATAATACTGTTTGTGGACTGAAATACGATGATGATACTTATGGATAGCATAAGCTGTGCCGCGATCGCCTTTGTTTCTTCCAGAAGGTCGTATGCGTTTATCATGGGTTTTGCCAGAAGAAGTACCACGCCTCCGGCAAGAAGGCCGAAGAACAGTCCGAGTCCGAGGAATGCATATCCTCTTTCGTATGCTTTTTCCCTGTTTCCTTCTCCGAGAGTCTGACCGGTAACGATGCATCCGGCCTGTGAAAATCCCTGGATAACTACCGATGAAAGCATCTGAGTTGCGATGGTTACGGCATTTGCAGCGACAAAGTTTTCACCGAGTCTTCCGATGACCATTGCGACCGAATTGTTTCCGAGTGCAAGGATCCCGTCACTGACAAGGACCGGTATGCTTATCCTGATATATTCATTCCACAGTTTTCCGACACTGCCGAAAAGATCTTTGAAACGGCAGTTGATCCTTTTATCCACGAACAAAAGATATCCGCAGATCACGGCAAATTCGAATGCCCTGGCGATCAGGGTTCCGAGTGCCGCACCCGCTTCTTCCATTCTGGGAGCCCCGAACTTTCCGAAAATAAATATATAATTGGCGCCGACATTTATATAGAAAGTCGCTACCGAAGTAAACAACGGTATCTTTACCTGCCCGACATTTCGAAGGATTATCGTACATGTAAGTGAAAGAGCCAGAAAATAATAAGTAATCAGCGACCAGTTGAGATAATTGATACCGCAGTTTATGACCGCTTCTTCTTTGGAATATATCCGCATTATGAACTCGGGAAAGAAGGATGTCGCCATACAGAAAAGCGACGACAGCACAAATCCGAGTCTTATCATGATGACAACCGTGTTCTTAAGAGATTTTTTATCCTGCATTCCGTAGTATCTCGATACAAGAACCGAAGCTCCCATTCCGATACCCATGCAGAAAACCTGAAAGACCGAAATGAACTGATTGGCCAGCGACACACCCGAAAGCTGCGTCTGTCCGACTCTTCCGATCATAATGTTATCCATCACGTTGACACCGGTTGTAATAAGTCCCTGAAGCGTGATCGGAATACTGATGGATGCAACTGTTTTATAGAATTGTCTGTCTTTTATAATTAGTCTGTTGTGTCCCATTAAGAATAAACTTTCTTTATTAATCCGTTCTTCGGTTGGTATTATTTCAATTAATTCTTTTGTTTTATTACATGTCGCAAACACTTTTTCCATTATAGCATACCTTGTCCATAGGAAAATATTATTGACAAATTATCGCTTTGAAATTAAAATGAAACTACTTTCATTTTTATTGAATACAAATTGCTGAAACAATAAGGAGTAAAACATGCCAAAAGTTTCGGAAGAATATTTTGAGAACAAGAGAAAATTTATAGTCGACTCGGTATACAGGGTCTGCCTGAGAAAACCCGTTGAAATGGTCACCATGACCGATGTAATCGAAGAGACGGGGCTATCACAGGGCGGAATATACCGTTTTTACAAGGATCTGGATGACATCCTGGCCGATATGATCACCGGAATGAGAAAAGACTACAGTTTTATCAGCCGGGTCGAAGAATCTCTCGCAAAAGCCGAAAATAAATCTTTCGAAAAGACTGTTCACGAAATATGCAATATACTGGCGGATGTTATGGAAGAGCATCTTATGGATATCCAAAAGATTAATTTTGATCTGACGGTCCTGGCAATAAACAAACCCGAACGTGCTGAAAAGATAATCGGAAAAACAAGAGGAAGAGGGAATTTCGAATACCTGGCCACCAAAGTTCTTCCGATGTTTGCCGAAGCAAGCACGAATAATACCTTAAAGCCGCAATGCAATCCGGAAAACATCATGCGGTTTATTTCAGCGTCCTATGTAGGCATCGAAGCGGACTGCATTTTGTCAGCCTGCTACGGAAAAGCTCCCATGAATACCAAATGCGAACCGCATGCGATGTTTGATACACTTGCAACTGCAATAATTCTTTTATTCGGAGGAAAGGAAAATGAGTAAACCCGTTGTGATTCCCAAACCCACCGGCGAATATGCCGTCGGAACATTTACATATACAGTTAAGGACGCCAGAGAAGAGGTAATGCATCAGGGCGGCATGAGAAGTGTTGCCACAAGAGTATACTACCCCGTTCTTAAAGAGAGCGTTGCGGGTTGTGAGAAACCCGTCGGGCTGTCTGATAACATGATCAAAGGGTTCAAGGGTGCTTTTAAGGTGGCACCGAATTTTAAAAAGAATTCGGAGCTTAATAGATCCGAATGCTATATAAACGCCCCGAAAATCCCCGACAAAAGATTCCCTCTCATAATGTTTAACCACGGATACCTTTCGTACAGGGAAGGAAACTCTTTTCTCTGCATAGAACTTGCATCGCACGGATATGTTGTTATTTCCGTTGCTCATTCATATGAAGGCTTATGTACCGAATTTGATGACGGTTCATACGTTCTCTACGATAAAACCATTTCGAAAAAGATGTATGAACCCGATATTCCCGGTAAAATTGCCATGTTAAAATTTTTAAAAGTCAGGGGGAGTGATGAGGAACTGGCTGAAAAATTTGACATCATTCAGCGTAAATACTGTAAATTCATGATCGGAAGACTTCCGGAATGGATCAAAGATAATGAAGCCGCTCTGGAATATGCCAAAAACAATCTGACGGACATAATTGATTTTGAAAAAGGCGTCGGTGTGTCCGGACATTCCTTTGGCGGAAATACAGCATATGCTCTTTGTGCGAGAAATCCGGATTTTACCTGCGGAATAAATCTGGACGGCGGCCTTTTCGGTGAGTATAACGATGATATTCAGACCAGACCCTTTATGCAGTTAAGCTGTTCGGATAATGAACGCGTGGTGACCAGAGTTTATCTTCGCCATACGAAACCCGTTTACAAAGTTCTTTTTAATGATATGAGACATATGGGTTTTGCCGATGCCAAACATATGATACCGATGAAATCCGTAGTCGGAAAACTTGACCCCGACAAAGCACACAAACTTGTCAGCAAATGCCACCTGGAGTTTTTTGATGCTTATCTTAAGGGTAAAAAAGATGAACCTGTGTTTCCGGAAAGTGACGTTATAACCGTTACCAAATTCGACCCGGATATGTGATTTATTCGGGAAGGAACATAGTCAGACAGAGATGGCAAAGCCTTACATGCCGCTCAAAAAAACTTACCCGCATATACAAGCCGATAAATATCTCTTTTACGGTCATGTGTATATAAAAAATGCGTATCCTTGAAAAGGGTACGCATCTTTTTATTCTTATATTTCTTAATTAATCTTCTTTATTTTCTTTTTTGTTATCGTCCTCTTCTTCCTCAAGATACATCTTCTTGGGAACTGCAACGACTTTGTTGTAGCAGGTGAATATTTCTTCAACCTTTTCCTTGGAAGGCTTGGGTGTGATAAGGCTTACCAGAGGAACAACCACAAGACCTGCTATCATGGCAAGCGCACCGGTAACGATGGGGCTTGTAAGTGTAAGCGAACCAACCGTGATGGGGCCGTGGAATGTTGAGATGAGCAGACCTGCAACCGTGATTCCGACACCTGTAAAGAAGCTTGCCCAAACGGAAAGTTTGGTAACTTTCTTGGAATACAGACCGTACATAAACGGAGCAAGGAAAGCACCTGCAAGAGCACCCCATGAGATACCCATGAGCGATGCGATAAGAGTTGTTTTATTCCATGCAATGATAACCGAAAGTGTTACGAAGAAAAGAAGGAAAAGACGAAGTACAAAGAGCTGTGTCTTTTCGGACATTTTCTTTATGATATTTCCTTTAACGATATCAAGCGTAACGGTGGATGCCGAAGTAAGCACAAGACTTGACAGGGTTGACATGGATGCCGAAAGCACCAGTACGACTACGACACCGATGAGCAGATCGGGAAGAGTTCTGAGCATTTCGGGAATGATCGCATCGTATAAAACAGTTCCGTTATCGCCGTAAATGTCGGCATTGTGGAAAAGTCTCGAAAATCCGCCGAGGAAGTAACATCCGCCGGCTACGATGACTGCGAAAGCTGTTGAAACTATGGCACCTGTCTTGATACTCTTCTCGTTCTTGATCGCATAGAATTTATGAACCATCTGGGGAAGTCCCCATGTTCCGAGTGAAGTAAGAATGATAACGCTCAAAAGATCCATCGGATTGGATCCGAAGAAGGAATTGTAAACGCCCTGCCCCTGAATCGGCGCGGAAGCGTCAACCGGTACTTCGGAAAGTTTGGTCAGAGCCGAGTAGAAACCGCCCTGTCCGTTAAGAACGGAAATAACTACTGCAGAGATACCGAAAAGCATTATGATTCCCTGAATGAAATCGTTGATCGTAGTTGCCATGTATCCGCCGAGGATAACATATACACCGGTAAGAGCCGCCATGATCAGAATGCAGTATTTGTAATCAATCTTAAAGGCCATTTCAAAAAGTCTGGAAAGACCGTTGTATACCGATGCTGTATAAGGAATAAGGAAAACAAATGCAATGATTGATGCAGCTATACGAAGAGCTTTACTGTCATATCTTTTTCCGAAGAAGTCGGGCATTGTCGCCGAATTGAGATGGTTTGTCATGATACGTGTTCTACGTCCGAGAACAAGCCATGCCAGTAAACTTCCGATAAATGCATTTCCGAGTCCGATCCATGTACTTGCCACACCGAATTTCCATCCGAACTGTCCGGCATATCCAACAAAGATAACTGCGGAAAAATAACTAGTACCGTAAGAAAATGCTGTAAGCCAGGGGCCTGCGGTATTTCCGCCGAGTACGAAATCACCAACGCTCTTTGCTTTGGTCTTGGCATATATGCCGACACCGATCATGATCGCAAAGAACAGAAACATCATTAATAATTTGACTGCCATTTGAAATCTCCTCTGTTGTTCACTTTAGCGGTTTAAACTTCAACGCTTTAAAGTGTCGCACTTCAACGCGTTGAATTGAATTATACGATATTTTCCCTTAACTGTCAACAAAAACCCTTATTTTATTTGGTTTTATGGCGTTTTGGGAAAAATATTAAGAAAATGTTTTTGCAAATTCAGTAATGTTCTTACCGTTTTCTTTTCCGTAGATCGCAAAGCAGATCTCATTAAAGCATTTGCCGTATTCTTCTTCGATTATGACCTTTCTGAAATATCCGGCGACGTCTTTGGGACTGTTACCGAATGCTCCGCATCCCCAGGCTCCGAGGACAAGGTCTTTGTATCCGTTTTCGGCTGCTGCCGCAAGCATTATCCTTATTCTTCTTAAAAATGTATCTTCGATCAACCCTTCGTCCGCAAGAAGAGCAGCGCCGTATCGGTTCGGGGCGGGAAGCGTAACGACGCCCATAACAACGGGTTCGGGCAAAAGATTGTACTTTTCGTCACGAAAAACGCATACATTCGGGGAAATCAGCATATAGTCCGATTCAACGCGACTGATATGCGTATTGTTGTAAATGTACATCTCCGCCGCTTTTTTGGATGTAATCGAAGCATAAAGCGTACTGCATCTGCATAATGCTTCTTCCTGCGCATTGGCTCCCATTTTGAATCCGCCGCCCGGATTATGTGCATTCGCAAAATTCATTACCAGAGCATTGTCAAATCTCCTGCCCGCCTGAAACGAATCCTCGTTTACCACGGTTATCCTGCACATCTTCTCTCCAGCATTGATTCCGATTCTCTTATCAAGCAATGCGCCGTCTTCGGGAGAAATGACTATCACGCTTTCATAATCATAATCGGGAAGGAAAACCTCTTTTCCTTCATATATATATTTTCCTTCTTCAGTTATCTTTACGGTCTGATTTCCTATTGAAATATTGTTCATTTTTTATCCCTTCCGTTTTTTCTGAAAACGATTCACTTTATCATATTTGATTCTTTTTAAAAAGCACCTACGCATTGAAGTGATCCTCAAATGTAAGTGCTTTATATCTGTAAAATTAACTTTATTCCGACTTCCTGCAATTGCGGTTTATATTTGCTTATTGCTCCGGTAATTGCAGTTCGTATTTGCTCATTGCCCTGGATGTCTGGAAAACAAGTACCATCTGCCATATGGATATTACCAGCATGACAAGCATTACAATTGCAATTATTATAGCCGCAAGAATATTTATTCCCGGAACGATTAACAGAAATGAACAGACAACCGCAGTTACCAATCCGCCCAGATACACTTTTCTAAGCAGTTCCCAATTGTCGGCAATCCGACAGCTTATATTATAAGTAAGTGCCGATAAAGCCTTTGTATACTTAATAATATAGATTATACCCATAACCGATGCCGCTAATGTCAGAACGCTTTCGAAACATGAATTCGATAAATATGCACTTATTGAGCTGATCACCTGACTGAATAGAAAGGTTATTCCCGCTATGCCTAACTGTTCGTCATATTGTCGCATGGTAAATATAATTACTCCGATTGCAAAGGCTGCTATACAGCCTAAAATCGCGGAAATCAGTCCCAGATTTTCTTTTAATTCGGCATTTCGAAGGATTGTAGCCAATATTTCAATACCCAAATTAACTGCGGATAATATATTTGAAACCAGCATAATCCAAAAAATAATCATCAGCTTTTTGCCGATATCTTTGTATTTTTCCAAAAGTTCATATGCGGCTTTTTCTTCGTAGTACTTCTCCTGATTCATTTATTCCTCTTTTTCGAATTAATATTTGTCTTGATGAAATTACAGACCCTCATTAAGGTATGCTTCCTGCTCGGGTGTGAGTTTGTCGATATATTTTCCGAGGAAATTGAGTTTTCTGGTAGCGACATCCATATCGACTTCCTTTGGAACATCGATAAGCATCGAACCTACCTGTCCGTTCTTTTCTACGAGGTATTTAGCCGAAAGAGCCTGAATGGCAAAACTCATATCCATGATCTCTGCGGGATGTCCGTCGCCTGCTGCCAGATTGACAAGTCTGCCTTCCGCAAGTACGAATACCCACTGGCCTGTCGGAAGCTTGTAACCCTGAATATTCTTTCTCATTTCCTTGGACTCAACGGCGTTTTTCTTAAGCCATGCCATGTCGATCTCACAGTCGAAATGTCCGGCATTGCACATGATCGCACCGTCTTTTATAACTGCAAAATCCTCTTCGTCTATAACTTTGTTGCAGCCCGTAACGGTAATAAAGAAGTCGCCGACTTTTGCGGCCTCTTTCATGGGCATGACGTCAAATCCGTCCATTACCGCTTCAATTGCCTTAACCGGATCGACTTCGGTAACGATGACTCTCGCTCCGAGACCTTTGGCTCTCATTGCGGTTCCTTTTCCGCACCAGCCGTAACCTGCAACTACCACGATCTTACCTGCTACTATGAGGTTTGTGGTCCTGTTGATCCCGTCCCAAACCGACTGACCCGTGCCGTAACGGTTGTCAAAGAAATGCTTGCAGTCGGCATTGTTTACCTTTACCATCGGGAATTTAAGTTCCCCTGCTTTGTTCATTGCTTCAAGTCTGATGATACCGGTAGTGGTCTCTTCGCATCCGCCGATAACATTCGGGATCAGATCCGTGAATTCCGTATGCATCATATGTACAAGATCGCCGCCGTCATCAATTATGATGTTGGGTCCGACTTCAAGTACGCTTCTTATGTGGCGGTTATACTCTTCTTCCGTGCAGTCATACCATGCATGAACCTCTATTCCGGCTTTAACAAGTGCTGCCGCAACATCATCCTGCGTGGAAAGCGGATTGGATCCGGTTACGTACATATCTGCTCCGCCGGCCTTTAAAACCTTGCAAAGATATGCCGTTTTTGCCTCAAGATGAACCGAAAGAGCTATCTTTTTACCCGCAAAAGGTTTGGTTTTTTCGAATTCACCCTCAAGGGTTCTGAGAAGATCGCAGTTTCTCTTTACCCATTCTATTTTCTTTTCTCCGCTCTCATAAAGATTGATGTCTCTTATTTCGCTTGCCATTTTATCCTCCTGCTACGATTTTTCTTTTTTAGTTGTTTATTCAGATAAACCGCCGTGAAATATTTTTCGCATTCGTTTATCTTTCGTTTCAAGAGCAATCCGCTGAAGTAATACTTTCGCTTTTTGTTCTCCTATATTCAATCCGTCATATCTGCATCGGAACCTTCTGCCAGTGATATACAGTATTCTTCAAAAGCCTTTTCCTTTTCATATGAAGGGAAAGTATATACCTGATATTTGTCCGCATCACTCGTCCAGTACAGATAATACCACGGTCCGGAATCTCCCGAATCCGCATTATCTTCTCTTGCTTTGACCGTACCGTCTCTTATGATCTCGTAAAAATCCTTCCACTGTTCTTCGGTTAACTCAACAGTTCCGATCTTAGTGGTATCATCCGATGTCGTCCAGCCGTATTCATCAGGTTTTTCTCTGGTTTCATTAAAGAAATAATATTTCCCGTCTTCAACATAAAACCGATATCTCTGGTAAAAAGCATTATAATTGATATTTTCATACGTATAATAAAAATCCGTAATGCTGTTCATCTGAATTTCCATTCCGACAGCAAGTTCTTTTCTTAATGCAGGTCCTACCGGCTTCACATCCGTTCCTCCGTTTTTCTCACATCCTGACATAAAAACAGAAAGAATAACCGCAAATAAAATACCGAATACCTTTATAATCCTGTTTTTCATACCTCTGTTTTCCTCTCTGCACTGCCTTTTTTTCAATCATTTATCTAAACGGTAAATTCCATTTGTTTTCCCGTTTTGGGATGAGTAAACTTCAGCCTGCATGCCGTAAGCTGAAGACCGTCAATTTCCCTTTTACTGCTTTCCTCTTTGGATTCTTTTGTTCCGTACTTAAGATCCCCGAGGATCGGATGCCCCGCATTGGCAAGCTGGACACGGATCTGATGGTGTCTTCCCGTAACAAGCTTTATCTTAAGGCTTCCCGGGCATTCTTCCCTGTATTCGAGGATCGCTTTTTTTGCCTTGTCAAATTCCGGATCCTTTTCTTTTACCACAAAAGATCTGTTCGTCTTCGCGTCCTTATAAAGCATATCTTCGAGAATGCCTTCTTTTGTCTCAAATTCCCCGAAGACAGAGGCTTTGTAATATTTTTCGATCCGTCCGCCCGTAAGGTCATCCGACAGTTTCGCCGCCGACTCCTTATTCAGAGCAAAAAGAACAAGTCCGTTCACCGGCTGGTCAAGCCTGTTGATAACAGCCAGATACGGATTTTTTCCGCCCCCGGAAGCGAGAATTTTCTTTATCTCACTCTCGCAGTCCTTTTGGGTTACACTTTTCGTCTCAACCGGAATCCCCGCAGGCTTATTTATTACTATTATGTCCGAATCCTGATAGATTATATTTATATCCAATATCTTTTTTTATTTCCTTAATATATTTTTTCCGTTACATTGGCATCTTTAGCGGAAGCAAGCCCGCAGAGCATACATGCAGTTAAATTTTTCAACCGAATGATGACCGTATGATGCACAAGCGGGTAATATGACGCCGTCGGTACTTAGTGAGTCAAGCAACGAAGTGCGCAGACGAACTTAGTAGCCGCTACGGCGGCATCTTTAGCGCGAGCGTGCCCGCGGTGTATCGTGCGGTTAGCATTCGGTGAACGTCCAAATGGCGGCGTGCCCGCGGTGTATCGTGCGGTTAGCATTCGGTGTGCTACATTTTAAAACGGTAGCCTACACCCCAAAGGGTTTCGATGTAGATGGGGTGGCTCGAATCTTTTTCGATCTTCTCGCGGATCTTCTTGATGTGGACGGTTACCGTGGCGATATCGGTACCGACGGGTTCCGCTTTCCAGATCTCGCGGAAAAGATCTTCTTTGCCGAATACACGATTGGGATTCTCCGCAAGGAAAAGGAGCAGATCGTACTCTTTGCCGGTAAAGGGCTTTTCCTCGTTTTCAAGGAATACTCTTCTGGCCATCTTGTCGATCCGAAGACCGTTGACTTCGATAACGTCGTTTTCACTCTTGTGAGTGGTTCCGACGAGTCTGTTGTATCGTGAAAGATGAGCTTTTACTCTGGCAACAAGTTCACTGGGCGAGAACGGTTTTGTCATATAGTCGTCGGCGCCGACTCCGAGAAGCTGAACTTTGTCCCAGTCTTCCTTTTTGGCGGATACGATAATAATGGGAATGTCTTTTTCCCTTCTGATCTCGCGACATACAGTCTGACCGTCAACTTCGGGAATCATAAGATCCAGAATGACCAGATCGAAATCTTCTTCCAGAGCCTTTCTTAATCCATCCCTTCCGTTTAGAGCAACTTCTACGGTATAATTGTTCATCTCGAGATAATCTTTCTCGAGCTCGGCAATTGCCTGTTCATCTTCCACTATCAGTAATCTCATGTGCATTCACCCGTTATTTTAATAGTTCTTCCCGCTTTCATATCCAACCCGATGTGCAGGATGGTCCCATGCGGTTTTCTTTTCCGAAGTTTTTCGGATCACTCTTCATCCTCAAAATCTCCGAGGATATTGATGACCTCGTTATAATTCTGTATTGCTTCGCTGTTGTCAGCGTCTTCTTTTTCCGAGGATTCGCCTTTTTTGATCGAATCTTTTATTTTTTCTTTTTCAAGATCCGTTTCTTTTTTGTAGTCGTTAACTGCAGTTTCTTCTTTGTTAGCGGGTTCTTCGTTTGAAGGTTTGTCGGAAGCTTCTTCAAAGTTCAGACTGTCTTCATCTTCGTAACCCATATTTTCGATATCTATGTTGATCTGAGTCGGTTCCTTGGTGTAGTCGGATTTGATCTCATCCGTGTATTTACGAAGCGTAAAATGAATCGTAAGTCCGACGGAGCCGTCAACCGTTGCCCAGATCTTGCCGCCATGGTCTTCAATGATCTTTTTGGCTATTGAAAGACCGATGCCGTTTCCGCCCTTGTCGGAGTTTCTCGATGCGTCGGAACGGAAAAATCTGTCGAAGATCTTTTCGGTATCCTGTTTCGGAATTCCCATTCCGTTGTCCCTGACATCAACCTGAATATGTTCGCCCATATCTTTAATTCGCATTCTGATGACCGAATGCTCGGGACTCTTGTATTTGACACTGTTTGAAATGATATTGTGGATCACCTTGCTAAGCTGCACGGGATCCGCAAGTACCGCAATGCTCTTTTTGACTCTGTTGTCATATACGAACTTTACGCCCTGTTCCTGAAGATCGAAGATCATTTCAGATGCACAGTCGCCGAAATACTCATCCACGGAAAGTCGGACAAAATTGTAGGTGATCTCTCTTGCGTCAATCTTTGAGTAACCGGTAAGTTCGTTTATCAGGGCGTTCAGTGCATTGGCCTTATTGTAAATGGTCTTTATGTAACGATCCATTTTTTCTTCGGTATCTGCCACACCGTCCATGATGCCTTCGACATAACCCCTGATGGATGTAATGGGTGTTTTCAGATCGTGAGTGATATTTGCGATCAGTTCCCTGTTCTGTTTCTCCGCCAGGTTTCTTCGGTCACGGTTTTCCTTGAGCTTTATCCTCATGGATTCAAAGTCTTTGAACAAACCTTCGAATTCGGCCTGCTTGGGCTTGATAAGAGATGTGTCGTAATCGCCGTTTTCGATATTGTGAAGAGCTTTCTTTAACTGATTTATGGGCTTGATAAAGCTGTACATGAGCCAGTTGCTCAGTGCAATACCTGTAAGGATTACAACGCAGAAAATAACTATTATCACGGAGAGCAGTGATTCCTGAGACATTACAAAACTGTTCTTCCCGTTTATGGATACGCGCTCTATGATAAGAAACCCGAACCCGTAACGAAGGATCATGTAACTTGCGCCCAAAAGCAGCAGGGGTACCACCATAAACAATATGAATGTAATTACCAGTTTGGTATTCAGTTTCATTGACTTTCCTTTTCCGTCTTAAGTCTCTGTCTTAATCCCTTAAAAAACTCCGTGAGCATGGTCGAACACTCTTCTTCCAATACTCCTTCTATCGTTTCCACCTGATGATTGAATTTTTCCACATTGAAAAGATTGAGAATGGAACCGGCACAGCCTGCCTTTTCGTTCTTGCAGCCTATTACCACAAGTGGGATCCTCGCCTGAACTATAGCTCCCGCACACATCTGACAGGGTTCGAGTGTCACATAAAGAACACAGTCTTCCAATCTCCAGTCCCCCGTCTTTTTGCAGGCTTTATTAATGGCCGTAAGCTCAGCATGCGAAAGGGTATTCTTGTCGTTTTTCCTTCGGTTATACCCGCGGGCAATTATTTTTCCGTCCCTGACTATGACGCAGCCGATGGGAACTTCGCCTATCGTCTCACCCTTTCTTGCCTGCTCAATGGCCTTTCTCATAAACTTTTCGTGGTTTAAATTCTTATCCATTTTTGCAAAACGACAAGGGCTGTCGCAACAGCCCCTGTCTCCTATGACATTTTTTCTCTTCTGAAAATCAGGAACACTCTCGTGCCCTTAGGTTCGGTATGCATCTTGTCGAGTTCCCATCCCGCATGTGCATATTTGTTGATCTTTTCTTCCAGTGTTTCGAATTCTTCGGCTCCGAGATGACCCTGTCTCGGTCTGTCACTTTCAATCTTGAAGGAATCAACAAACTCCACTTTGTATTCATACTGCTTGTTGGTAAGTCTGTCGAGCTTCGTATGGATCGAAGACGCCGTGTTCACAAGGCAGACTTCAAGCGCATCCCTCAATTCGTTTACGGATGCCTTTTCGAAAATATTTGTCTCTACAATACGGTTCTTCTTTACGATGATGGTATCGTAACCCTCTGAAGTCTCGAGTATCTTCTGCTTTGCGATCTCCAGATTGTCGACTCTTCTTCTGTATCCCTTCTCGTCAAGGTACGCCAAAGCAACCGCTGTCAGGTTGTCATCATTTTTTTCAAGCCCCGTATCGATCAGTTCTTCCGTTTCGTCAATGTAAGAAGACTGGATGTGAGTATTTTTTCTGATCTCATCCAGCATCAGCTTTTTTAAATCTGCCATATCCCTTTTCCCCTTTTTTATATTTTCCCGGATCACCGGGTTATATACACTATCAAAATAATAGTCGATTTCCCGTTCGATTGAAATATCTGTCTGTTACACAACATTTCTATCCTGTGCAGACGGGATTTTCAAAACTGCACTTGTTCATTGTAAAAGATTTTCTCTTTTATTTATTTGATTTATCAAAACTGTGATATAATACACTATAAATGGTATACAGTTACTTTCAAAATACCATATACAGATTTTTAAAGGTGGCCAAAATGATCATTCACGGACTCAGCAAAACAACTCTTCTCGATTATCCCGAGCATCTCGCATGCACGGTCTTTACCGGACATTGCAATTTCAGATGTCCTTTTTGTCAGAACGGCGAACTCGTTCTCTGTCCCGATACGGAACCCGTAATCTCGGAAAACGAATTCATGGAATTTCTCGAGAGCCGTAAAAACAGACTTGAGGGAGTAGCCATTACAGGAGGCGAGCCTACCGTCAATGCCGATCTGGCCGATTTTATCCGAAAGATCAAGGATTTCGGGCTTAATGTCAAACTCGATTCCAACGGTTCCAATCCCGAAGTTCTTAAGAACCTGATCGACAATTCGCTTGTGGACTATGTCGCAATGGATATCAAATCTTCGCGTGAGGATTATTCAAGAGCCTGCGGTCTTAAGCAAATGAACCTTGCTCCGATCGAAGAATCCGTAAGACTTCTTATGAATTCGGGCATAAAGTATGAGTTCAGAACAACCGTATGCCGTGAACTTCATTCCGAAAAAGAATTCCGTCAGATCGCAGAATGGATAAAAGGCTGCTCCGATTATTACCTTCAGTCCTATCGTTCGTCGGAAACGATCCTGGCAGATATGATGGATGACTCATTCAAAAGCCTGTATCCAAACAGTTTCTCGGCCTATAAACCGGAAGAATTGAAGGAATTCTGCGAAATGCTCAATTCACTTGGCGTAAATACACACCTTCGCGGTATAGCTTAAGTTTATTCTTCGCGCTCTTCCATGAATTTCACGTAATTGTTTACCATCAATGCTATTCTGAAAGTCAGGGCATCGTTAAATTCCCTTACATCGAGCCCCGTTGACTGTTTTAATTTTTCTATTCTGTAGCCGAGAGTGTTTCTGTGGATATACAACTGTCTGGCTGTTTCCGAAACATTGAAATTATTGTCAAGGAAGGTATTTACCGTTCCGATAACTTCTTCGTCCACTTCCTCGGGCATTTCTTCGCCGAAAACCTCTTTTACGAATATCTGACAGAGATTGACGGGAAGCTGATAGATAAGCCTTCCGATTCCGAGCGAATCGTATGCCATTATGGTCTTATCCGAATAGAAGATCGCTCCGACATCCAATGCCATCTTGGCTTCCTTGTAGGACTGGGAAAGAAGTCTCAGATCGTCTTCAAGTGCACCGTATGCCACTCTGGTCTTTATCATGACCTCGGTATTCAGTATATCTTCAATGCATTTTGCGAGTTCCTCTATATTGTCAAGTTCCTCATCCTCACCCATTGTATGGATAAGAATTATATTTTTGTCGTCCACGCTGACAACATATTCGCCTTCTTCGGCAAATGCGCTTTTTAAAGCCAGCATGGCTTCGACCGATTTTTCCCTGGTCACTTCGGCAACATATACTATCCTCTTGCTGTTGTGTACGATCCCCAGCTTTCTTGCACGATTGTATATATCCACCGAAAGCAGATTGTCGAGCAGAAGATTCTGAAAATAAATAGTGCTGTCAAACTGTTCCCTGTAGGCTTCCAGAAGATGTGTCAGCTCGTTGACACAGATCTTTCCGTACAGATAACTGTCCGCCTGATTTCCCCTGACCGCCAGAACAAATACCGGTTCTTCGTCATCCTTGATCTTAAAGAGAACGATATCCCCGATCATCTGACTGTCCGCTTTCGAAGTAAAGAGTTCAAGCATCTGCGCGGTATTGGGCATATCCTTGCTCGTTGCCGCCATCAGAAGTCCCTGTGCATCCACTACGAAGAAATCCGTTTTGGAAACTTCCTTTAAATCTTCTATGCAAGTTTTTATAACCTGTTTTGTGATCATGATTACTCCTTGCCTTTACCTGATCATTTAAAGAACGGGAACCAGCTCTTCTTGTTGTCTTCAGGTTTGCCCCATACTTCTTCTGCAACTTCCCACGCGGATTTTCCGGGCTTGTTCGCAGGTGCCTGAGGTGCTGCGGAACTATCTTTCTTAGATGTATCCGCTTTATCTTTTTCCTCTTTGTCTTCCGAAGGTTTTTCGGAAGAGGATTTTCCTGCTTCCGATTCTTTGGATGATGTTTCTTCTTTCTTGGCCGGTTTCTTTTCCGGTTTTTCGGCTGCGTTCTCGCCTTCCTTGGCGGGTTTGTCTTTATCCGTCACGCCGTCAGCCGGATTCTCTTTTTCTTCGATAACGGCATTGGCACTGCTGACATTCTCGTTTCTGACCTTCTCTTCGGTACCTTCATCCGGTTTGTTCTCCGTTTCGGGTTTCTTTTCGGATTTACTGCCGGCTTCGGCATTCTTCTCAGTTTTCGAAGCAGCTGTTTCTTTTTCGCTCTTAGCCTTGCTCTCAGCGGTTTTTTCTGTCTTTGCCTTGCCTGTTTCGGACTCAGCAGCCTGTTTTTCCTTATCAGCAGATTCCGCTTTCTTGCCGCTCTCGGCTTTCTGTTTGTCTTTATCCGAAGAAGCTTTATTCTTGTCGGATTCCGGAGTCTGTTTGTTCTTGCCCGATTCGTTCTGCTTTGCCTTGTCGGCATCGGCATTCTGTTTCTTTTCGGGTTTTTCTTCTTTTACGATCTCCTCTTCGTCAAGTCTTATTCTCTTTCGGTCATTTTCGTTGATTATCGCTTTATATACGCTTGCCGATTCCGCCGGAAGCGTAACTTTGAATTTTCCGCCTTCCGATGCGGAGATCGGAGTATCGAATGAGAATCCGTCCCGTCCCGTAAATGCGATCCTCTGCATCTTCGCACTCTCGGGAATTCCTATTCTCCATACCGCGATCTCTTTTTCGATCTCGTGGCCGTTATTGTTTACGAGAACTATTATCTGCTCTTCCTTGTCGAATCTGCCGTATGCAACAAAATTGTAATCTTCTCCGAGATTCATGAGAGAACCCGTAAGAAGGACCGCATTAAGCTTATGTACACGGATCATCTGCTTATGGAATTCAATGAGTTCCCTGTCTTCATGTCCCCAAGGATATGTTCTTCTGTTGTCGGGATCCGTGAATCCGCAGACACCCGCTTCGTCACCGTAATAAATAGTCGGTGCTCCGGGCCAGGTCATCTGCATTACGACCGCTTCTCTGAACACGGCTTTGTTGACGCCTTCTTCTGCCGCCTGCGAACCGAGAGTGTGCATCCTTCCCACTTTCCTGTTGGTTCTCGTAAGGAAACGCGAATGATCGTGGTTGCTCAACTCATTCATGGCAACCTGAAGGGAAGAATTGGTAAAATTGGTTCCGTGGTGAGTCATCGCTCCCCAGAAACTCTCGGCATTTCCGAGCAGATCTTCTCTGTAATCGTCACTGTGTTTCTGCATTCCGGTTAAGAACCATGTGACAGGTTCCATGAATGCATCGTAGTTCATTACGGTATCCCATTCGTCGCCCATGAGCCAGTCTCTTGAATATCCGTAATGCTCGGCAATGATAATGGCATTGGGATTAGCCAGTTTGACGGATTTTCTGAACTCTTTCCAGAATCTGTGGTTGAATTCGGGCGAATGTCCGAGATCCGCAGCCACATCAAGTCTCCATCCGTCCGCATTGTAAGGAGCGGATACCCATTTTCTGCCTATTTTCATTATGTAATCGGTCAGATCCCTGCTGCCTTCATAATTGAGTTTGGGCAGTGTATCATGTCCCCACCATCCGTCATAACTCGGATTGTAAGGCCAGCAGTCTTCTTTGTGGAACTTGAAATAATCCTTGTAGGGACTTTCGTTTGAAACGAATGCGCCTTTTTCGTAGCCTTCCTGCTCTTCGTATATTCTTTCCCTGTCAAGCCATTTGTTGAATGATCCGCAGTGGTTGAACACACCGTCAAGAATGACTTTCATGCCTCTTTTATGTGCTTCTTTTACAACTTTTGCAAAAAGCTCGTCGCTGGCTTCAAGGTTCTTTGTGTTTGTGACCCTGTTGATATATCTTGTCGCAAGACGGTTTTCTTTCTGACCGTTCTCGAGCAGTTCGCCTTCGTCCTCTACAATCTTACCGATATGGGGATCGATATGATCATAATCCTGAATATCGTATTTGTGGTTGGAAGGAGAGACAAAAAGCGGATTGAAATAGATCACGTCGATTCCGAGATCTTCAAGATAATCCATCTTGTCGATAACACCCTGCAGATCTCCGCCGTAAAATTCCCTTACTCCCATCTGGGCGGGATATTTTCCCCAGTCCGTGACCTGTTCGCTGTAACCGTCAAGATATGTATATTCGTTGGTCAGCACATCATTACTCGGATCGCCGTTAAAGAATCTGTCCACATATATCTGATACATAACGGCACCCTTTGCCCATGTGGGTGTTCTGAATCCGGCAATAATGCGGAAATTGTAGTATTCCTGTACGTCCTTGGAAATACCGCGTGAATTATAAAAGCAAACCACCTTTCCGGCGATTATCTGAAAACAATATCCGAATATCTTTTCATCCATGGAAATGACACAGGAATAGTAGTCAAAAAGGTTGTCCGCCTCGGTCTTAACCATTTCGTAAGACTTGTCTTTCGAAACAACATAAATCGTATCGACATTGTTCCTGGCCGTTCTGAATTTGATAGTGACTTTTTCTTTTAGACGCGGTTCCGCAGGCGTAACATAATCCTGCGTTGTATCCGAGAAGAGAGCCTGCTTGTTGAGCGAAGGTCTCATTTTAAGAATATATTGAAAACTGGTTTCCAGTTTATTTCTTTCGTCGATGTTCATAGTGCACCCCGTGGCAAATACATACACGAATATTTTATCGCTTTTTAGGCTTTTTTTCAACAAAAAGGGGAGTTTGAGAATAAAAAAAACTCCCTTAAGGGATCTTACTGCAGTCCGCTTAAGGGAGTATGGATTTTGATTATTTAAAATCTGTTTTTAATTGAATTTATTTATTCTTTTCAAACAGTTTCATAACCATGGTTGCGCACTCTGCTCTGGTTGCATTTCCCAAAGGATCGACTTTGCCGTTTCCTTTTCCTGAAATGACGCCCTGGGTTACAGCCCATTTCATGGCATTTTTCGCATAACTTGAAACTTTGCCCTTGTCGATAAAGCCGTCCAGTGCATCGTCATTGGCCGTCAGATCATATCCTTTGTATCTCGAATATGTGTAAAGCATTACCGCAAGATCCTGTCTGGAAATGTTTTGTCCGACACCGAATGTTCCGTCGGGTTTTCCTGCAACAATGCCTTTTTCCTTAGCCCAGATTACGGATTTGGCATACCATGCGTTAAGGTCGACATCGGTAAATTCATTTTCCGTTGTCAATTCAGGCTTGCCTTCGTATGCGTAAAGAACCTGCGTAAACTGCTCTCTGGTCAGTTTTCCGTGAGGATCGAAGGATTTTCCGCCATTAACTCCCGCCATGATTCCGTTTTCAAATACGTATTTAACCGCATTGTAGAACCAGTCACTCTCATGAACGTCATCAAAATTCATAACCGGTTTAGTTTTCCAGTGAGCATATACCGTAAAATCATCCACTGCGGTTACGAGTGTTTCGGCTGTTACCAGATCTCCGCCCGATTTCTTTGTATACCATCCTTCAAACGAAGAACCGTCCTTTGTCGGTACCGGCAATTCTCCGTACTGCTGTTCAGTCGTAACCTTTTTGTTTTTGGTAGTTACGGTTCCGCCGTTTGCATTGAATGAAAGTGTACATGTTGCAATAAGTTTATTGTAACAGTTTTCAGGAGTAATTGTGTAATTTTTCTTTCCGTAACCGAGTACAAGAGTATCTACCTTACCGTCATATAACGATATCGCTGTTCCCTTTGTAGGCAGTTTAAGGATTCTTGCGGTAAAGAATGCCGATCCTTCTCCCTGAGTGAAATTACCTTTAACCGTCCATTCCGCCTTATTGCTGGTAGTATTGAATCCTGCTGCGTATGTCATATTTCCGTTTACGGTTGCTTTTACTTCGTCGGATACTATATGAATATATCCGCTCGGTTTGAATACGGCATCCTTTGAGATACTTATTGTTGCCGCTCCGTTTTCAACATATAAACGGCTTGCTGTCTGAGTATATTTTCCTTTAACTGTAAGCTTTCCGCCGTCGCAGCGTACTTCACCCGATGCTGTCATATCACCGTTTACGGTAAGCACTCCGTTTTGTCCGAGTTCAATTCCTTCCTTACTTTCCAGGCCCTTGGGCGTTGTGAACTTATGACCGTTTAATTTGAAGTTTTTGGTATTAACAGTTACTGTTCCCTTAGGTGCAAAATCCGTCTGAAGGGTCACGTTGTTTAAGTACGGGGTTGCGAGCGTAACATTGCTGTTCTTTACGGTGAGATTGCCCAGTTCGCTTTTTTCCTGCAGACTGATTGTCTGTTCCGTTGTTCCCGCAAGAATCAAATTGCTGAATTTGAGGGTATCTGTTCCCGATTCCTGCGTGATATTTCCTTTTATGGTCCATACAGTACCGTTGTCAGTACTGCTGTAAGTTGAATCGTATACAAAATTTCCGCCAACCGTTACTTTATCTTTTCTGCTGTAAAGATATGGGTATCCCGTTTTCTTAAATACAAAATTCTTTGATATATTTATTTCTGCTCCTTCGCCGCTGTACGAATAAATCCAGCTGTTTGTCTGGGTGTAACTTCCCTTAACCGTAAGTTTTGCGCTATCACATCTTACTTCCGCAGAAGATGTCATATCCCCGTTTACTACAAGTTCGCCGTTTTCTCCGAGTAATATTTTTCCCGTATTTTCCAGTCCTTTGGGTGTTGTAAATTTATGACCGTTTAAATTAATAGTGTAGGTTTTTACATTTACTGTTCCCTTAGGTGCAAAATCCGTCTGAAGTGTCACATTGCTTAAGTACGGGGTTCCTAGTGTTACATTGCTGTTATTAACGGTAAGATTGCCCAGTTCGCTGTTTTCCTGCAGACTTATTGTCTGTCCCGAAGTTCCCGCAAGAGTTAAATTGCTGAATCTAAGGGCACCTGCTGTCGAATCCTGCGTGATATTTCCTTTTATGGTCCATATAGTACCGTTGTCAGTAGTGCCGTAAGTTGAATCGTATACTAAATTTCCGCCAACCGTTACTTTATCTTTTCTGCTGTAAAGATATGGATATCCCTTATCCTTAAATACAAGATTCTTTGATATATTTATTACCGCTCCACCGCTGTACGCATAAAGCCAGTTGCCTGTCTGAGTGTAACTTCCCTTAACCGTAAGTATTCCGCTTTGACAATTCACTTCCGAAGAAGAAGTCATATCCCCGTTTACTGTCAGTTCACCGTTTTCTCCAAGTAATATTTTTCCCGTATTTTCCAGTCCTTTGGGTGTTGTGAATTTATGACCGTTTAAATTAATAGTGTAGGTTTTTACATTTACGGTTCCCTTAGGTGCGAAATCCGTCTGAAGTGTCACATTGCTTAAGTACGGGGTTCCGAGTGTTACATTGCTGTTATTAACGGTTAGATTGCCAAGTTCGCTGTTTTCCTGCATACTGATTGTCTGTCCCGAAGTTCCCGCAAGAATTAAATTGCTGAATCTAAGGGTACCTGCTGTCGAATCCTGTGTGATATTTCCTTTTATGGTCCAAACGGCATCGTTGTCAGTACTGCTGTAAGTTGAATCGTATACTAAATTTCCTCCAATCGTTACTTTATCTTTTCTGCTGTAAAGATATGGATATCCCTTATCCTTAAATACAAGATTCTTTGATATGTTTATTACTGCTCCTCCGCCGCTGTTCGAACAAAGCCAGCTGTTTGTCTGGGTGTAACTTCCCTTAACCGTAAGTTTTCCGCCATCGCATCTTACTTCCGAAGCAGTAGTCATGTCTCCGTTTACAACCAGTTCGCCGTTTTCTCCGGTTTCAATTTTGGCTGTTGAAGTAAAATTATCCGAAACAGTAAGTTTATGTCCGTTAAGCTTAATAAAGTCATATCCGTTAAGCTGGGCATTTGAATACATTTTATCTGATGTAAGACTTAAAGTACCACTGGCATTCAAAACATCTGCTTCCTCTTCGTCGGGAGCTTCTATCTCTTCGCCGTCTTCAGGTTCTTCTTCATCGATCTCATCTTCGTCGTCTTCATCATCCGCATCGTCCTCGGAATCTTCGCCGTCTTCGGAGTCTTCATCATCCGCGTCGTCTTCGGAATCCTCTCCGTCCTCGGAGTCTTCGTCGTCCGCATCGTCCTCGGAATCCTCGCCGTCTTCAGAGTCTTCGTCATTTACGTCATCCTGATCATCTTCAGTCTCATCGGCATCGACGGATTCACCTTCGTCCTCCTCCGTTAAAATGACGATTTCTTCCGAATCATCCCCGATTCCGTCCAGGCCGGTTGCCAAAACCGTCATTCCGGAATTGTTCAGTACCATTGCCGCCGCCATGCAGACAGCCATCAGTCTGAATGTCTTGATCTTTTTCTTGTTCATACAAATCCTCCCAATTTGTTATTTAACCGATGGTTCTTCCCAAAGCTGACTGTTTTGCTTTTTGAACCCGCTTCCGATCATTTTTTTCATACTTTTTCTCTTTATTTTTTCACCCCTCTCTTATGATAAATTCCACGTTATGTTTCTTCAAAAACTTTTCCGCAGATACTTCGTCTTTTACAAAAACACCTTTATATTTTACCGAAAGAATTTCTTTTAATTCTTTCATTTTTTCGGAAGAATCGTTTATTACAAGCACAAAAGGCTTTTCTTCTTTGTTTTCACCGGATTCATCTGATGCGGAAGAATCATATTTTTCTTTCTCCTTGTTTAATTCTTCTTCGGTAATAAGCAAACTGCTGTCGATGTATTTAAGCAGGATCGCTTCCAGTTCACCATACATAACAGGCTTGGAAAGATAATCCGTAAAGCCTTCGCGCATATACGATTCCCTGGCACCCGCTATAGCATCTGCCGTGAGTGCAATAATCGGAGTATCGTCGGCAAGATGATCGGCTTTAATCTTTTCTAGCGTCTGGGTTCCCGACATTCCCGGCATCATCTGGTCGAGAAGAATAACGTCATATTTGTTTTTCTCAAGGAAATTTATACATTCTTCTCCGGATAATGCAGTGGAAACCTTTATTTCGGTTTCGCTCATCAGTCCTGTTATGACTTCGAGATTCATCTCATTGTCATCAACTATCAAAACCTTAGCTCCGGGCGCAATCAATGCAGGCTTATACTTTTCCTTTTCACGGTTAGCCTGTTCCAAACGTTCCGAATAATCTCCTATCGGAGTATCGTCAACAATATTCTGAATCAATTCTATGGTAAATACGGAACCTTTACCGTACTCGCTCTCAACGAAAATATTTCCGTCCATCATTTCTGCCAGTTTCTTGGTAATATTCAGCCCCAGACCCGTTCCTTCGATGTTTCTGTTCTTTGTCTCATCCAGTCTTTGAAACGAAGAAAACAATTTATCCCTGTCCTCTTCGCTGATGCCCATACCGGTATCGGATACTTTTACCCTCAGTTTTTCCTCGGAATGAATATATGACACATCGATAGTTACCTTTCCTTCCGATGTATATTTGATAGCATTGTTAACTATGTTTAATATTATCTGACGTATTCTGATCTCATCACCGAACAAAACAGACGGAATATCATGTTGAACTATAAGTTCATAATCCAATCCCTTTTCTTTCGCCTTGTTCATTGTCATATTTACAATATCATTCAAAACAGAGGCAAAATCATATTTTACGGGAACAAGTTCCATCTTGCCGGATTCGATTTTGCTTAAATCCAATATATCGTTTATGATTGAAAGAAGGGTTCTTCCGGCACTCTGAATATCTGTGGCATACTTAATGATTTTAGAATCTTTGGAATCTCTTAAAATCATTTCATCCATTCCGATGATGGCGTTCATGGGAGTTCTTATTTCATGAGACATATTGGCAAGAAAATTACTTTTCGCCTTATTCGCCTGATCTGCAGCTTCTTTTTCAAGTTTTAAAACCTGCGTTTCATATTCCTGCTTCTGTTCTTCAATCTTCATTTCCTCCATGCGTTTAACATATATTTTCTCGTTTCTGTATCCGATGTAATAGATAACGGCAATCATAAAAAATATAAAAGAGCACATGGAAATATTGATAAATAACTGTCTGGTTACATCTTCAAACAATTCGTTGTTTTTAACAACCATGACAACAAACCATCCGTTAGTCAGTTCGTTAACGAACACTCTGCTTTTTTCGCCTTCAAAATCATATGAAAATTTACCTTTTTCTTCCTTTATTTTTTTCAGCAGCCCTTCTCCGCCTTCAAAATCACTTATATAGCATCCCCTCTTATTTTCATCTTTATGTGCAATAATAAACCCTTCTTCATCAACAAGAAAACCGTACCCTTTTCCGTTTACGGTAAGATCTTCAATGAGCGCCTGTATGTCATTTAACTTAAGGTCGAGGGATATTATATTTTGACGGTCAGGCAACATTCTGCATACGGATATGACCAATTCTCCGGAATCGGCATCAACATACGGAGGAACGATTGTGATATCACCGTCATTCTTTTTGGCCATAGTATACCAGTCGCGGCTTTTGGGATCATAATCCGTTGGCGGTTCCCAATTAAGGCCGTCCATATATCTGCTCATAATATATCCGTATATACCGTGATAATCCTCTCCGAACTGCTTCGATACATTATCGGATTCCTCTACGAGGAACTCATGAATTCTGGAAGGCGTACTTCCGCTGATCATCATATGATGCACTGAATCCGCAGTAATCTGCAAAACATTTTCCGCAGTATTGATATGATTATCAACAAGCGATGAAACATTGGAAACTCTGTCTTCAATTACCGAACTCGAGTTGAGAATAGCCACATTGTATACAAGTTTTGACGTATAGACCACCAAAACCACTATAAAAACCGAGACCAATATCAACGGAATAATCGTACTGAATTTTCTGTGTCGATATTCAGTTTTCTCACCTTTCTTTTTTGTTTGATTCCGTTCGCTCATCCTTAAATCCCCGCCTTTTGCACTATAATTATTTTATAGTAAAGTATTTATCAGGAACTTCGATTTTGGTTGAACCCATATAAAATCCGGGATCTCCCATTATGTATGTATCCTGATAGATAAGAAATATATTTTCCGCTTTATTTCCCGTTTCGACATCCGTGTATCCGGAACCGTTCCATTCGGCACCGGGTGAAAACTCGACAAACGCCTTGGTCAAATCGTTGATATCGGTCAACGAGCTTTCATTCAACACAACATTTCTTGCATGTTCCGCAAGTCCTGCAGAAACCGTGTAACCGTATGAATACGTCCATGTTCCGAATCTTCCCGCTCCGCCTTTTTCAACTATCGCATTCTCGATTTTTTTCAGTTTTTCTTCGGAACTGCTTTTGTCTTCGGTAAAATCGATATTAAGAGCTCCGGGGTATCCCAATACGGGTGAAGGCAAATCCGCCTCAATGAAATATCCTCCGTATTCCAAAAGACCCTCGATGAGTGGTTCGGTATGTGCATCGTTGGTGCAAAAATATGCCGCATTCTGTCCGTATTTTTCAACCCATTCGGGCATGTTTTCGCGAATGAAGTTTTGTGCACCCACCACACCGGCATCGGTAGTAGGATCGGGAGCCGTTTCCATCGCAAATTTCATTCCGAATTCCCCGCAGGCTGCTTCCATGATCGCCACCTCTCTGGAAACGGTTTCATATGACAGATGTCTCGGAAAAGAGATATGTACAAAAGTATCACAGCCTAATTCATGCGCATTACGAATCATCAGATAGCCTCGGCTGACAAAATCACAGCTTACAACCAAATCGGCAACCGCCCCGATATCAGAAAAGTCCTCGTACGCCTCCCCCGCTATACAGATTATATCCGGTCTGTTTTCCTTGATCTGTCTGAAAGCTTCAGCCGTTCCCTCTACAGCCTGATTTACAATTATAACTTTAATCTTCGGATCTTCTGATATATTTACTATTGTCTGAACGGTAGCATCGTACTCTTCCGTAAAATTATCGGGATAAATTGCCAATGTGACTTTATCCTCACCGTATTTTTCCATGAAAGTTTCCGCACCTCGCCTGTCATCTTCGGATTGAGCAAAGGATCCCGTTACGATTCCGATTCTGAAATCCTCCGTGTCATCCGTATTCAAAGTAATATCATCACTAATCCCCGAAACTGAAGACCCGTTATTGTTTTCGGTATTTTCCGTTCCCTGTATCGGTTTCTTTTCAATACCGCACGCCATCATCTGAAACATTAAGATAAACAATAAAAATATGCTGACGGTCTTTTTCATTCATTTTCTCCTACTGTTTGTTCATTTTCTTTTCGTACAACTCCCGGCTTATCATGATGTATTTCGTATCATGTCTCTCAAGGTACTTATCGGCTTTTTCAATATCCGTAACAAATGTTCCCTTGTATGTATCCTTTATCTCGTTCTTGACAATCTTCAAAGCTTCTGTATCGGAATCGATAACCAGTATTCCGGGAAGATTCTCCCCAGGCTTATTCTTTCCGTCCCTCCTCGCATCATCTTTAACGACAACACGCTCAATCTCTTCTTTTGATAAAAGAAGATTCTTCGGAAGAAAATTGATCAGAGCTTTTTCGAGTTCCTCCGATTTGACCGGTTTCGGAAGATATCCGTCAAACCCCTTCGAAAGATAATAATCTTTCGCTCCTCCTACCGCGTCAGCTGTAAGAGCTATTACCGATACACCGCGCATATCGTATTTTGAACGCATGATCTCAAGGGTTGTCACACCATCCATTCCGGGCATCATCTGATCGAGAAAGATCAGATCATATCTTGTATGATCCATCCTTTCGATTCCTTCTGGACCGGATAATGCGGTATCAACCTTTATCTTTGTACTTTCCATCAAACCGCAGATCACTTCCAGATTCATCTCGTTATCGTCAACGACCAGTACATGAGCTCCGGGTGCCATGATTATGGTTCTGTATTCTTCGTTCTCTTCCTTCATTCGTTTAACGGCATCCGTAAAATTGCCTATGGGTGTCGGGTCAACTACGGTTACCGGAATATACAGAGTAAATTTCGAACCTTCGTTATACACGCTTTCCACTTCGATATAACCGCCCATCATTTCGATGTACTTATTGGCAATGTTAAGTCCGAGACCTGTGCCTTCGATGTTCCTGTTCTTTGTCTCTTCCAGACGAGAAAATGATTCAAAAAGGAATTCTTTGTCTTCTTCTTTTATTCCTATTCCGGTGTCCTTAACCGATACTATCATCATCGCTTTTTCATCACCGATATTCGGTTCCAAAAAAACATGTATTTTTATTCCGCCTTCTTTGGTATACTTTACCGCGTTATTCATTACATTAAGCATAATCTGCCTGATCCTTATTTCGTCTCCGTGCATCCTGACCGGAAGATCGGGATCGGCGTCAAATGTATAATCAAGTCCCTTATCAAGTGCTTTTTTTCTTGTAATGTTTATCAGATCGTTTATGACCGAACAGATCTCAAAATCGGTTTCTATCAGTTCGGCTTTTCCGGATTCAATTTTGCTCAGATCCAGAATATCGTTTATGATAGCCAAAAGCATATTTCCTGCGGATTTAATATCCGTCGCATACTTCAAGATCTTTTCATCGTTCTTCGCTTCTCTTATGATCATTTCATCCATTCCGAGAATTGCATTCATCGGTGTACGGATTTCGTGCGACATATTGGCGAGGAAATTACTCTTTGTTTCACTTGCCCTGATAGCCAGGGCCTTTTCGTTTTTGGCTTCTTTTAACTCTATAAGCTGATGAACTATGCCGAGAACCAATGTCCAATAAAGACCGAAAATTATGAACGATCCATCGTGTCTGTTTTCAATCGCAATAAGAAAAATCATTTCCAGAATACAGGAAAACATAAATCCGATGATTCCCAGGAAACTGAAACGATATTCCTTGTAAAATCCTTTTTTGAAATCAACGAAAAGCGTAATTCCCGCTCCGACAATAACCGAGCCGGTAAAAATCATCATTAAGGGAAGCATGGTCAGGAAATCGCATATACCCGTAAAATGAATAATAAAAAATACAACACTTGCAATTTCAAGCAAAATAAGAAAATAAAGATAATTCTGTCTGTATCTGTTTTTCTGAAGCATATTCAGATAATATACAAAAGGATACGGAACAAGAAGCATCATGATAAAAGACATTGTTCCGTCGATATAATAATCCCGAAATGCAAATTGATACATTTGTGAATCAAATATAAGCCAGAGCGCTACAAACAGAACTCCTATACCGATAGATGTGATCGGAGATACAATCTTTTTATAGAATCTTAAAAAGATACCTATCCCGATCGTTATCGGAGACACGATAAGAAGCGTAACGGTAAAGATGAAAAATAATGCGTCCGAATACAGTATTCTCGCTATAAGTCCCAGAGAATTTCCAATATATATTTCTCTGAAGGAGTTTTCGCCGAAAGATTCGCCTTTTCTCACAATCCTCAGAATTTTACCCACATCTTCCGGTTTAAGCTCTACATACATATGAAAACTCTTAACCGTTCCTCCGATAATGGTGTTCTCTTTGGGATTAAATTCTTTTCTCAGTTCTTCTCCGACATATATTCGGGTTTCTTTGCTGCTGTAGTAATCAATCCATGTATCCTCGGAAATAACTTTGGGAAGAGTTGTTTCCAAAACAACGTTTTCCCCCTCTTTCGTCTTTATATCACACGGCAAACTGACCGGAACTCTTTTATCCGTACGAACCCATTCAAAACCTTCAAGCCGGCTGCATTCCTGATGAATTTGAGTCGGACGGACTTTTGTAACTGCATCATAAATGAAAAAGGACAGTGCAAAAATGACAATGCAAATAAACACTGCCATAACCGCCGTCGACATTATTTTTATGGTTTTCTCTCCATGTTTTCTTTTAAAAATGCTTATCATAATTATTCTATGGCAGTAATTATTTCCCTGATTAAATCCGCGGCTTCCTCATACATAAAATCATTGATTTTTTCCGTTGCATCCTTAAGTTTTCCTTTTTGTGTAATTCTGAAAGGGTAGCCCGCCAGTTTTTTGGCAAGTTCGCCGGCTTTTTCATCATCATAATCATCCAGCGCTTCCAAAAGACTGTCGGCCACTTTTTTTGCTTCTTCTCCCGAAATTTCTCCGGGAGCCTTATACTCTGCCACTTCACCTAAAGGTTTCAACACTTCAAGAAGGGTTTCGTATTCGTCAAGGGCCGCTCTTATGTTTTGTTGAATACCCGATACATCTTTATTTTTCCCCGCAATCTCAAGTGCTTCAAATTTGGATGAAAGCGAAAGAGCTCCGATCATTTTGGAATTACTTTTAAGAGAATGAACGGTAATTACAAAACTTTCCAAATCGCCTAAGCTTAACGACTCTTTTATCTTCGCCTTGTTTTTGTCCGATGTCATATAATACCTTTGAAGTGCAGATGCGTATTTGTCGTTTCCGCCGGTATATTCAAGACCTGCTCTCAGATCTATTCCGAGAGCCAAAACCTTTTCCATACTGAATCCCATAATCAATTCTCCTATTAACCGAATACGTCTATGATTTTTGCCACTATTTCTGATTTCTTTGCGGGTTTTACCAGGTATCCCTGCGGTTTCAATTCCAAAATTGTTTTAAGAACGGCTTCTTTTTCAGTCATGCCGGTTAAAAAGATAACAGGCATCATCTTCAGATCATCGTTTTTCTTAATTGTCGCAAGTACCGTCGGTCCGTCCATTTCGGGCATCATATAATCCAAAAGCATAATATCCGCTTTATGTTTTTCAAGATATTTGAGTGCCGCTTTTCCGGATCTTACCGCGGTTACTTCGTAGAATTCCGAAAGATGCTCTTTTATCTGCAAAAGCTGATCCGTATCGTCGTCCACGATCAATACATGTTTTCTTCTGTGTTTATCTTCGAAATCGGGATTTACATATTCCTTAATGATTGAATTGGCCTTCTCAATATTTTTGTCAAGTTCGCTTTCAATTTCCATCAGTTTCGAATACAAAACCATAAGGGATACGGGACGGGGCATGAAAAACATCTTATGCAGTTTTGTGTTCGCCATAAATACTTTAGTGTCATCGTCATTCGCAACAACGATTATCGAAATCCACTCGGCATTTACGCACTCTTTTAACACATCGTAAACCTTTACGGTCTCCTTTGATTCGTCGCCGAGACAGATGATGATCACATTGGGCATTTCCTTCGGTTCCGTGTCAAAAAGCGCATCCATGCCGGCATCGCATTTTATTACCTTGTATCCTCTGTCAGCCTCAAGATGTTTCGAGATGTCGACTGCTATTCGTCTGTTTTTTCCCGTAACCATCACTTTTATCTTCATAGTTATTCTCCATTTACGGCTCAACCGGTTTGAATTTAAGGAATCTTAAACAGTTTTCTCGGAATCAGCTGTTTTTCTTCAAAAAAGCTTTAACGGTCTTAACGCTGCTTCTTGAAACCCAGGTCTTTTCTCCGTTTTCAAACTCCAATCCAATGGTACCGACCAGCTTCATCTCAAATTGCTTTACCTTACGCATATTTACGATTTCCGACTGGGATATTCTTATAAATCTGTCGGGATTCAATACTCCTTCGATATTTGAAAGAGTCTTTGTGGAAAAATATGCACTGTCATCGGTTTGAATTATCAGTTTTCTTCCGCTCGTATAAACTCTGACAATCTCCCGCTGCGAAAGATATTCGACTTTATCGCCCGTCAGTCCGGGAATATTCGGGAAATCGGTTCCCGATACATTTTCAACCGCTTCAATAATATCTTCCACGAGTTTGTTTTTTGCTTTTGTCTGAATGGTTATTTTAGGATCCGCAAATCTGTCGTCGAGGATCACTTCAATATCAACGATTTTATTCATGTCGATCCCCTTCCTCTTCTTTGCTAATCATATTTTTTAAATCATTATTCAGATTCTTTATTTCTTTTTTCCATACCAGATATTGAATTAGCCATATCAGGAAATAAACTGAAACGAATGCGATTATCACTATTACAAGTACGTTTCTCTCAAACCAGCCGAGAAGCGTGTTTGCCAGTAAAAACGATGTGAATGATATAATGAAATGTATGACGGTCGTTTTTACAAGACCCCAGCTTTCAATATCGTATATACTCATGGCTCCCATATTAACAAGCCCCAAAAGAGCCGAACCCGTCACCTGAGCCACAAACGCTCCCGGATGATTGATAATGTCCCTGTAACTTCCGCTGATAAGACATATGGCAATGCTTATTGCAATACCAATGATCGCGCCTATCAGTGCCCTTATAATTGTTTTGCTTATTAATTCTTTTTTCATAACTCCTCCGTTCGGATCATAATCACTTTTGGGTTGTTTATTATATCAATTAAATTTTACCCTTTCAACGGATCATGTTTATTCGGTTGTTTTTCATGTTTATTCGGTTTATTCGGTATATAAATCTGTTTTTTTCAAAAGTATTCCGTATTTTCCTGTGCACGAGCCTGTGCATAAAAAAAACCGATGGAGCGTTACTCCACCGGCTTATTACAAATTTGTATTTTTTCTTACAGTCTTTCTTTCTTCTCGATATCAAGGAAATACTTGTATGTATCAACCGTAAGTTCTCCGCATGCTTCTTCGTCGCAGGCGATGATTGCTCCGTTATGCATCTGAAGGGCCGAGCAGGTCCATTTCTGGCTTACGCCGCCTTCAACGGTTGCAGCAAGTGCACGTGCTTTGTTGTGTCCCGAAATAAGTACCAGTACTTCTTTGGAATCAGTAACAGTTCCGATACCTACAGAAAGTGCCTGTGCGGGAACCTTCTCGGGATCGTTTCCGAAGAATCTTGAGTTTACAATCCTTGTATCCGTTGTAAGGTCTCTTACTCCGGTACGTGATGCGAGTGATGTGTAAGGCTCGTTGAATGCAAGATGTCCGTCAACTCCGATACCGCCCATGAAAAGATCTATTCCGCCGTATGATGCGATCTTCTTCTCGTAGTTTGCGCATTCCTCTTCGGGATTGTCTGTCATACCGTTAAGGATATTGATGTTCTCGGGCTTCATATCCACAAGATGGTTAAAAAGATTGTCATGCATGAAATACCAGTAACTCTGGTCATGCTCTCTCGGAAGTCCCAGATATTCATCCATATTGAATGTTACTACATTTGCAAAAGAAACCTCTCCGGCTTTGTTTGCCTTAACGAGCTCTTTGTAAACACCTATAGGCGAAGAACCTGTGGGAAGGCCGAGTACAAAAGGTCTTGCTTCCTTATGGGCATTGATCTTGGCGATAATGTAATTCGCCGCCCATTTGCACATCTTGTCATAATTGTCCTGTATAACTACTCTCATTTTAAAAATCTCCCTTAAATTTTTTATTTAACCGCAAATAGTATTCGCGGTTCACCTCAATGAATGGTCTTATCCGATGATAAGACCGAGAGAATCTCTGTTACAGTTTTGATTCTGCTTTTTGCTTTCTCTCTGACGACCGTTAATTCCGGCCGTGACAGCACCCGCCGAATGTTTCGATAACTGCCAACCTCGTCACCCTTTACGGGCCCGGCGCTAAGATCGTTTCCTTCCTCCTGTCGGAAGCGAAATTTTACACCTAATGTTAACACAAAAGAACCTTTATTATCAAGTTACACGATATATCATGCTTTCATAAATATTTTGTATTTTTGACAAAACCGTATTTTGCCGTAAAAAACCTGCAGACCATATTTTCAGACCTGCAGGTTTTATTCGTCAAATTAAAATATTAAATCAGATCGGCAAGGGGAGCGTACTCATATCCGTGAGCAAGTGCAACGTTCTTGTTGGTAAGCTTTCCGAGATATGTGTTTACGCCGAGTGTGATGGCTTCGCTGTCCTTACATGCTCCTTCAAGACCTTTGTTTGCGATCTTAAGACCGTATTTTAAGGTTGCGTTTGTAAGAGCGATCGTACTTGTACGGGGAACCGCACCGGGCATATTGCCTACGCAGTAATGAACAACTCCGTCCTTAATGTATACGGGATCATCGTGTGTCGTAACATGTGAAGATTCTCCGCATCCGCCCTGGTCGATCGCAACATCCACGAATACCGAACCGTTCTTCATCTCGGGAAGATATTTAGCCTTGAAAAGCTTGGGTGTGGAACCGCCCGGGATAAGGACCGAACCGATAACGAGATCCGCATCTTTTAATGCTCTCTCAACATTGCTGTCATTGGAAACAAGTGTCTGAATATGAGCTCCGAACATATTGTCGAGTTCCTCGAGACGCTTTAAGTTAACATCGAGGATCGTAACGTTTGCACCCATTCCGACAGCGATCTTGCAGGCGTTCATACCAACGGTACCGCCGCCTAAGATAACTACATTTGCCTTGGGAGTTCCGGGTACGCCGGCAAGAAGGATTCCTTCGCCGCCGAATCTCTTTTCAAGATATTTTGCACCTTCCTGGATCGAAAGACGTCCCGCGATCTGTGACATGGGAGCCAGAAGAGGAAGCGATCTGTCTTTTTCCTGAAGTGTTTCGTAAGCAACTGCCTTAACCTTTCCTGCAAGAAGAGCATCCGTCTGCTCCCTATCAGCTGCAAGGTGAAGATATGTGTAAAGGATAAGACCTTCTCTGAAAAGAGGATATTCTTCGGGAAGGGGCTCTTTTACCTTAACCATCATATCGACGAGCTGCCAGATATCTCCGGCATTGTCGATCAGCGAAGCACCTGCCTCAACATATTCATTATCCGAAAATCCGGATCCGACACCTGCTTCTTTTTCAATGTATACATGATGTCCTGCTGCCACATACGCACGAACATTATCGGGCGTTAAGCCGACACGGAATTCATTGTTTTTGATTTCTTTTACACAACCGATTTTCAATTTTTTACCCTCCAAAAATATTGATCTTTGCTGACCCGCAGCATTTACATTATATATGTTTGACTGTTTTTTGTCGATATTTACGGATATTTGGATTTATCTTAACCCTTCCCGCTTAATCTGTCTTAATCCGTTCTCTTTTTTTGCTTCTTTTCCCATGGATCTTTCTTCACGCTTTTTGCGGGTTTATTTCTGGTTTATTTCTGCTTTTTTTCTGCCACTATTATGCAGTTCGAAGCAGGATACTCACATTCTTCTCCGTTTTCGTCAAAAAGATCGAGGTACTTATCCAGATTTGCAGGATATCCGGGTTCGAGAAGCTCTCTTGCTTCTATGATCTCGGCTCCGATCTCCTCCAAAAATTCCTTATATTCCGAAAGCGTAAAGTATCCGAACTGCTCTTTAACCTCATGTGCGTAACTTTCGCTTCCCCATGTATATGTGTACATGAATTCGCGAATAAAATTGATATCTCCCGTCACGCTTAAGTTTTCCTCATCGATAGAGGTAACCTTTTCCTCGTCGGTAAGCTCTTTCAGACCTTTGAAATCCTTGTAGTAATTCTTGAAAAAGTCCATTCCCGCCGGGGTTTTAAACTTTATGGTCCTGAGCGCATTTCCCTCGGTTTTGATACCGTCCCTTATGATTATCCTGCCGCCGGCCCTTAAGCTGTCAAAAGAATTCTTCAAAGCCTTCTTGACGCTCTCAATGTCAAAAAGCCCGTTCTCTCCTTCCGTATACGAATAAATCTCATGAAGGATCGATGAAAAGATCACACTGTCGACTTCCTCTTTAAAAGGTCCGTCCACAAAGTTCTGAACGCATACTTCCCATTTATGGCCTTCCCTGCTCTTCTTTAAATTAAGAGTTTCAATGACATTTGCGGAAATATCTGTTCCGATGATCTTTTTGTCGGGGTATTTTTTCTCAAGTCTGTCAAGAAGGATTCCGCCGCCGCTTCCGACATCGACGATCCTTTGTCCGGTTACGAAATCTATGATCGACTCCTTCGTACTCGTTACCACATCATTCATCGTTCCGAGATATTTTTCCTCGTTGTTGAGTCTGTCGAACGCATCCCTTCTGAAACCGAACATATCGTAAAGGACCACAATACTCTTTTCGAAGGTCAGAAGACCGCTTCTTTCGGCTTCGACGCAGAAATCTATGAGTTTCTCGCAGACTTTCGAGAATTTAAAATCCACGAATGCGGTCTTGTTGCTTATCTGCACATCCAGTTCTACGTTTTCGACCGACGAATCGCGAATGTATTTTTCAATGATCCTTTTTCTATAAACGTTTATATGCTTTTTGCTCTCGTAATCATAGTAGAGATTATCCGCGAGCGGTTTGAAATTGATATGCTTAACACCCTGTTCAACGTCTTTTTTCTCTGCTTCAAAAGCTCTGATCTTCTTTAAAACTCCGCCGATGATCTCCCTTATCTGAGTCAGATCGAAATCGGAAAGTGCACTCGAAAAATACCAGAGTTCATAAAAAGGAAAGACCTCTTTTGCAAAAAAGTAAGCGTCCTCGTCGAAAATATCCATTTCCTTCGGACAGAGTTTCTCAAGACGATAGGCTGCAGAGTACTCAGAAATATCCTCGTGAAGTATCCTGTCCAAAAGGGCACTCACTTCATCTTTTACGTCTGCCCATATCTTATCGGAAACACCGCGGATGATGCACTCGTTCAGTATAAGAAGAAGAGAATAAACATCTTTTATATCGCTCTTTGTCAGTTCCACTAGAGAGGCATTATCCGATACCGGTATCTCGCCCCTGATACACTGCCCGATCAGACCGTGTGTTTTTATCAAAAGCCTTGTGATCTCAATATATTCATCTGTTTTTTCGGGAAAAATCTTTTTAAAAGAAATATAAGTTTCGCTTTCCTTGTTCGATACTTCATCATAAAAGATTTCCGCGGATGCGATATTGTGAATTGATAAAGGGTAGCCTTTTTTGAGCCATTCCTGTCTTTGAATGGAAAGACCACCCTTGGAAACTTCGGCCCACTGAAGGACCGTTTGAATTATGAATTT
Organism: Lachnospiraceae bacterium; assembly: GCA_024698715.1. Classification (GTDB taxonomy): domain Bacteria; phylum Bacillota; class Clostridia; order Lachnospirales; family Lachnospiraceae; genus UBA3766. The sequence continues at coordinate 81,323 of JAILRA010000024.1, read as the reverse complement.
AGCTTCTTCATCTTTTGAATCGATTGTAAGTTCATCGAGGATATCCAGTGTTCTTAACACATACATCAGAGTCTCTTTGCCGGAAATCCCGCTGATGCACTCCACTCTCTCGGCATTAACGTACACATTGTCAGTCTCGGTAAGGTACTCGAGCCACCTGTTTTCTTTTAAAAGAGTTCTGTCAACGTTGCCGTTTTCATCAAAATACTTTTCAATATTTCCTGTTTTTTTCATATAACCCCACCCGCTATTTATTTAATTCAGTTCCAGAGAATCCGAAACATAATAGAAATAACCCTTTCATTCTTCGTCCTTAAGCCTGTACAGTTTGCTCGGACGATGCGCATCTCCGGAAGTTGAACGGTCCGTTTCCTCGATCATCGGGGCGATCTTTTTCCTGAAATTGGCTTTATAAAGGCTCTTTCCTAGTAAAATCTCATACACCTTCTGCAGATTGGGAAGAGTAAACTCTTCGCCGACGAGATGGAAGGCTATCTTTGTGTATTCAACCTTGTTTGCCAGTCTCCATCTGCCGTATTCGATTATCTTTTTATGATCGAAAGCAACTTTTTCATCGGATCCAAGCAGTTCCTTAACGTCAACAAGCTTTGCGCTTAAAGTTCTCTCGCCCGCATGGAAATTGAGTTTTTCGATCGGAACAAGCGCCATGTAGGCAACGGATATGATACGCATTCTCGGGTCTCTTTCGACTTCGCCGAAGGAATAAAGCTGTTCAAAATATATATCCTCAAGCCCGGCCTCTTCGCGAATGCCTCTGATCGCTGCTTCATCCAGCGTTTCTTTAATGCCGACAAAGACCCCCGGCAAAGCAAGCATGTTTGCAAAGGGGTCTTCGCTTCTTTCAACCATCAGGATCTTCAATGCATCGTTTTCAATCGTAAAAACGAGCAAATCCACGGCCACCGACAGTTTATCGTATATAGATGAATCGTAATTTTCCATTCTTTCTCCAGTCATATACCGAATGTATCAGAATTCTTTATGTATCCGTGTACAGCCCGCACCGTGTTCCGAACATTGTCCGTTCGGCGCTGATGCAATTACGTCAGTCACACAACCAGCCTTCCGACCCTTTCGGCTACTCCTATTTTTAATTCCATACCGGCATTAAAATCCAATGCATCGTCCAGAACTCCGTCCGAAAAGATCACGCCGCTTTCCGTCATATCCGAAACAAGCGTTAGATTATCGTTTTCGTGAATCTGTCCGTACACAAGTTCCGCCTGGGTGAATCGGCTCGGATAAGGTTCACGTACCTGAAATGTCAGTTCCGCACTGTCCCAGCCTTTTTCAACTTCGGGAACTTCTCCCATATTGAAAGCCCTGGCCATTCCGCGAAACTCCGCCATTATCGATTTGTGCCAGCCGGTCATTCCGAGTCCGGTCGAAATTATGATCCCCGACGAAGACTGATTTTCAACCATATTATTATAACATATATGATACCTGGCCGATGTATGATTTTTTATGCCGACAAAGAAATCATTGACTGCATAGAGTACCTGACCGTCCTTCGTCACCGCCTTTCCCATGGTTATTCTTTTTTCGTCAAAATTTTCCGCAAGAACCTTCGGGATTATCCTCGCCATATCCCCCGCTTCAAACATCAGAAGGTTTCCCTCCCAGCGCATGGTATCGGGGTTAACGCCGATAAGAGGCTGTCCGTCGAGATATTTCATGACATTTGCCACCAGACCGTCGCGGCCTATCGCAATGACAACGTCTTTTTCACCGAAGATCATATTGGGAACATAATCCCTGTCGATCTCCTGAACCCTGGCGTATGTCTTTGCGATAACGCGAACGTTTTCGAGTGCTTCGCAGTATTTTACATGCTCGAGCTCATAATCACCAAAGTCCGCACCGAGATGTTCGATGTAAAATCTGGCCTGCTCGACGGTATTGTATCTGCGCTTTAATTCCTCGAGACGGGTTTTTGTTTTTATTATGATTATCTTATTCATTCCTCTTTCCATAATTTCCGTCCTTTCGGTTTTAACGATGCACTCTTCGTCTTTTAATTCTGATTGACCTTTCCTATTATTGTCTCGAGAAGATCCGGTGTCATGTTAAGAGTACCGATCTTGCCGGCATTCTCACCGAGTTCCATAAACGCTTTTGCCATGAGAGCCTTGGGATCCATATTGGCAAGTGCGCATGCCTCGATCAGAGCGACATTGACATTTTCGTATGCTTTCATCATCGCAGCTACGGCATATGCCTGTTCTTCCGCACGTTTCTTTTCGTTTTCGACCTCAAGATCCACGAATTCTTTGTTGCGGTTTTCAAGCTTGATCTTTTCTTCGATCTCCTTCTGCTGCATTTTGATCTTCCGGTCTTTCTCTTTTTCTTCCAGAGCAAGTTCGCATTCAAGAGCTTTGCCCCTGATTTCCTGCTCTTTTTCCTGACGCTCGAGTTCCATCTCAAGCTCTGTTTCAAGAAGGCGTTTTTTGATCTCCTGCTCTTTTTCTTTTTTCTCCTTTTCTTTCTCTGCCACTTTTATTTCCGTATTGAGTTCGTTCTCTTTTATAAGTCTCTCCTGCTCGATGGCTGCATTTCTTCTTAAGTAGATCGCATCATCCTGCTCTTTTAAGATCTGTTCCCTTGCGGCCGCTTCAAGAGCTTTCCTTGTATCAGGTCTTGCGACGATACCGAGGATATTTACCGCAAGGATCTTTACTCCGAGAGTATTGATCGTTTCATCGTTCTTAAGACCGTCAGCTATAAGATCAGCCATTTTGTCGGCCTGTTTGATGATGTTTCGAACATCCTGTTTTCCGGTCTCCCTTATAACAACGGCTCTTATCACGTTATTGATACGTTTGCAGAATAGTTCCATCGCCTTGATCTTCTTGTCTTCATAGTTTCTGGCATATGTGAAGTCGGCCATTTTGTATGCCTGCTCGTAATTGTCGATTATGTAAGTTACGGCACCCTGCACGCATACCGTCTGGTAATCAGCCGTGATCATATCGTCGAAAGCGAATGTTCCGTCAAATGCAGTGATCGGAGCAACCATGATGTCAGTATTGATATCATTGTATAAAACTGTCAGTCCCTGACCGCTTTTAACCTTTTTCCCCTTCTTCACAACGACTACATATTCTGTAGGTTTGAATTTTCTAAGCTTTAATCCCATAATCTGCTCCTTTCCGATGCATTTGCATCTTTGTTAGTATCGTTTTGCTACTTTCTATTGTTATGTTAGTATTCTTTTGCTACTATGTCAATACTTTTTTTAAAATTTTTTTCAAAGCATAAAAAAAGCGACTGCAGAAGATCCATTCTCCCGGCAGCCGCAATTATCCGGTTCTTCCAAACCCGGATTTTCTTCATTATTTACCTGATTTTAAAAAAATACCCCTAAAACGTAAAAAAGACAGTCATTTCTGATCTGTCCTTTTTAGAGAAGGTATTTCTTCTTATGGGGTATAGCAAAAAACTATAATGTATTGGGGGGTTACAAGTAATAATATACCAATTCACCTATGTTTTCGCAATTCGCGAAATTAACAAATTTGTCAAAAGATTTAAAAATTCTTTGTGCAATATTACCAAGTAACAGCCGGATCCATTGCATTATCGAATGCTTTTTCGAACTCTTCACGGGTAATTCTTTCTTTTTCAATAAGAAGTTTCGATACCGCATGAAGAACTTTTTCATGATCCTTGAGGATCTTCTCGGCTTCTTTATAGCACTCGTCGATTATGGATTTAACTTCCTCATCGATAAGAGCAGCTGTTTTGTCGCTGTAAGGTTTGGTATGGGCAAGATCCCTTCCGATGAAAACCTCATCGCCGTCGGTCTCGTAATTGATCATTCCGAGCTTGTCCGACATACCGTATCTTACAACCATGCTCCTTGCAAGTTCGGTCGCTTTCTGGATATCGCTGGATGCGCCCGTTGTGATATCTTCGAAGATCAGGGCTTCGGCTATTCTTCCGCCCAGTGAGACCATGATCCTGTGTTTCATTTTGCCCTTTGTGTTAAACATCTCATCCGTTTCGGGAAGAGGCATTGTATAACCGGCTGCTGAAACACCCGTGGGAATGATCGAGATCGTATATACAGGATCCATGTCATCAAGTACATGGAAAAGGATCGCATGTCCGGTTTCGTGATATGCGGTGATGCGTTTTTCCTTATCCGAAACGATCTTGCTCTTTTTCTCGGTACCGATACCTGTTTTGATAATGGCTTTCTTGATATCGTCTTCGTTAATATATGCACCGTCGCGCTTTGTCGCGATGATTGCCGATTCATTCAGAAGGTTTTCAAGATCCGCACCGGTATATCCGGCTGTTGTTCTTGCGATCTCCTCAAGATTTACGTCACTGCCGAGATTTTTGTTCTTGGAATGTACTTCCAGGATCTCTTTTCTTCCCTTTACATCGGGACGACCTACCATGATCTTTCTGTCAAAACGACCGGGACGAAGGATCGCGGGATCGAGAATGTCCACACGGTTTGTGGCTGCGAGAACGATGATTCCGCTGTTTTCGCTGAAACCGTCCATCTCGACGAGCATCTGGTTCAAGGTCTGCTCTCTTTCGTCATGTCCGCCGCCCATACCTGTACCACGGCGTCTTGCAACCGCATCGATCTCATCGATAAATACAATACAGGGTTTGTTGGCATTTGCTTCTGCAAAAAGATCTCTTACTCTGGAAGCACCGACACCGACGAACATTTCCACAAAATCCGAACCCGAAATACTGTAAAAAGGCACGCCCGCTTCACCGGCTATTGCTTTTGCAAGCAGGGTTTTACCTGTTCCGGGAGGGCCCTCAAGCAAAATACCCTTGGGAATTCTTGCTCCCATCTTGGCGAATTTTTCCGGAGTTTTAAGGAAATCGACGATCTCGTTCAGATCTTCTTTTTCTTCGTCGAGACCTGCAACATCCTGCAGTCTCTTGTTGTTGTCCTTGATCATTTTGGCACGGCTCTTGCCAAATTCCATAAGCTTTCCGCCGTTGCCGCCGCCCGATAAACCGGACATCATGTTGAGCATGATCACGAAGAAGAATACGCAGACCACCGCCATGATAATGGTCGGAAGAAGCGAAATGAACCAGTCTTCTCCGGGTACTTCGCTTACATCGGGGTCTATTCCGTAGCTTCTTATCCAGCTCTCTGTTTCCGCAACGTCGGTTACGTTGAGTGATTTTTCCGAACCGTCTTTTAATGTGATATATAAGGTTCCGCCTCTTGAATTTAATTTTTGTTCGATCGAAACACTCGCAACCATGTTGTTGTCGAGCTGTGTCTCAAGCATTCCTCTCTTGTAGGGTTTTATTCCCATCAGACTGTTCATGTCCAGTTTGGAAACGAATATCCCCAGGATGATCAAAAATGCTATCAATATTAATGCACCGAAAAGTCTCGGTCCTCTGCTGTTGTTCACTGATGCCTCCTGTATGCTGAAAAATTATTTTAAAATATCGTTATCTATCTCAACTTTTCCTATATAAGGAAGGTTTCTGTATTTCTGGTCATAATCGAGACCGTATCCTACCACGAAATAATCGGGAACCTGAAAGCCCGTGTAATCAACGGGAACTTCGACAACTCTTCTTTCCGGTTTGTCAAGAAGCGTACAAAGTGCAAGACTTGAAGGCTGTCTGGATTTTAAAAGATTGAGAAGATGACTGAGTGTTCTTCCCGAATCAATGATATCTTCGACAACGATAACGTTTCTTCCTTCAATGGATTCTTCCAGATCTTTGATGATCTTGATATGTCCGCTGGATTCGGTTCCTTTGCCGTAACTTGAAACGGACATGAAATCGATCTTAACATCCAGGTTGATCCTCTTTGCAAGTTCGCACATGAAGAAACTTCCGCCGCGGAGTACGCATATAAGAAGCACTTCCTTGCCTTCGTAATCCTTTGTTATCTGTTCGCCGACTTCCCGAATTCTTTTGTTAACTTCCTCTTCGGAAATCAAAACGCTGATTTTTTCCATATCTTTACTCACTTTCTGAATCAATCAATTCGGCTACAAGTATTTTTTTCGTTTCGTCGCTTACTTTATAATGATTGCTGATCCTGTAACCTGCCACCCATAAAATATGTTTTCCGTCCGCCAAAAGCGGAATCTCGTCTCTTTTGTCCAACGGGATCTTCTCATTTATCATATAATCCGATAAAAGTTTTTTCGAATCCCTGTCATTGACAGTCAGATAATCTCCTTCTTCTCGGAATCTGACAATCGGACAATATTTTATTTTATCATAATCAAACCATTTCGTGTATAAACTTGTCGGAATATTTTCCGAAATCGGTCTGTCAGTCACCTTAAAATGTATTTTTTTCAGGATTTCTTCGCGTCTGTCCGTCTGAGGATCCGATTTTTTCCTTATCAAAACACCGTTATAATCACGAAGTGCTTCCATATTGTAGATAAGATCGCGTTTTCTTCCGGTCTGAAGTCCGAACAGTTCCGAAACTGCATCAATCTGCACGCTCGAAATGTCTCTGGCTCTTTGGGCAACTTCTATCAGCGCTTTGTGGATTACGCGTTTTACGATCGCGGGATGTTCATCGGTCAGTTTTTCTTCAATAAAGATCCCGTCGGAACCGGATCTTACAAAAATATGCCAGGTTTCATCGGTCTTTATTTTAAGATAATCCTCGATCTCCCCGAGCTGTGCGGCGCATGAAGCCGTGTGGTTGACGGCTTTTTCGCTTATTTCATTCATTGCCGGAATGATCTTGTGCCTTATTTTGTTTCTCGCATAATCATCCGAAAAATTGGTTTCGTCATCAACATGGGAAATACCGTTTTCCTTAAGATATTCCTCAATCTCTTTTCTGGTGACGCAAAGAAGAGGGCGGACTATATTGCCCTTCACTGATTTTATTGATGCAAGACCGTTAATTCCGGTCCCTCTTATCATATTAAATATGAGTGTTTCCGCCAGATCGTCGGTATGATGAGCTACGGCGATCTTATAATTGTCTTCACCGTAGAGGCTTTGTCCGATCTCGTTGAAGATCCTGTATCTTTCGTTTCTTCCCGCTTCTTCAAGCGAAAGACCGGTCTCTTCGGAAACGGCAACGCAGTCCGTTTTCCTGCTTACGCATTCAATATTCAGGCTTTTGCAGAGATTCAGTGTAAATTCTTCGTCTCTTCCTGCGGTCTCCCTTATCATATGGTTGACATGAACCGCAGTGATATGAAGATCGTACTCATCACGGATTCCGGACAGAATATAAAGAAGGCATACGGAATCAGCCCCGCCGGAAACGCCGAGGATCAGATTGTCGCCTTTTTCCAAAAGACTGTTTTCTTTTATAAAATCATAAACTTTTTTCATCTATCAACGAAAAAGAGCGATTCGATATCGAACCGCCCGATTAGTCTTTATTTATCTGTTACAAACAAAATTTCGTTATCATGTACCAGTCTGTATTTTTCCCTCGCAACCTCCTCGTAATAAGCGGTTGTTTTGGTGTACATCGCATATTCGGAAATTTCCTGACTTCTGGCTTCTTCCTCAGCAATCAGATTTTCATATTTCTCGATTTCCGCATCGTATGATTTCTGTCTGCTTCTTAAAGATGCACATCCGACCGAAACGGCTCCGATCAGAACGGTTATGAGAAACAGAACGATAATCGGTGTAATCAAAGAACTCTTCTTAAATTTTTTGATCCTGTATGCCGGTATATTCCACCAGTTCATCGTAAACTTTTTTCCTTTGCAAACGAATAATCAATACCGAAAAACATCCATATTTTCCGTAGTTGACATAAATAGTTTACGATTTCTGACTTGCGATGTCAAACGATTTTTGTAAAATTATGTAACCTTTTTTAAATTATTTTTATAAATCGAACATCTGTTTTGTTCACTATTTACGGGCTTTTGAAGAGATTTTTATTAAATCTGCATTTATGTCTTATGTTAACCGCAACATATATGGTCAGGTTACATAAGTTCATACATATCCTTGGCATCTTCCTTATGTATGGTTTCGGTGATGCGCAGAACTTTTACAGTCACGGTTTTTTCTCCGAATTTGATCCCGATCACGTCTCCGATATTAACTTCGGTCGATGCTTTCGCAACCTTATCGTTTATGGTCACTCTTCCGGCATCGCATGCCTCATTGGCAACCGTTCTTCTCTTTATTAATCTTGAAACCTTTAAATACTTATCCAATCTCATAGTTATTTCCTTTGCACGAGCCTGCGCATAAAAAAGGATAGCTCAAAGAGCTATCCTTTTCGTTTTCAGTAACAATAATTATTTCTTCTTGTTTACCTTGTCCTTTAAAGCCTTACCAGCTTTGAACTTAGGAGCCTTGGAAGCTTTGATTTTGATCTTTTCTTTTGTCAAAGGATTAAGACCTGTTCTAGCTGCTCTTGTAGCAACTTCGAATGTACCGAAGCCTACTAACTGAACCTTTCCGTCCTTCTTTGTTAACTCTGTACCAACTACGTCGATAAAAGCAGCGAGAGCCTTTTCAGCATCTTTCTTTGATAAACCAGCCTTGTCAGCCATAGCTGCAACTAATTCTGTCTTGTTCATTATGAACTCCTCCTATACAAATTTTCAATATTTCGTGCTTTGATGTTCAGCACTTATACTATTTATAGTGTTTTTTTTGTATTTTGTCAAGAAAAAATGCCTAAATATACGCATTTTTAAAGACTTTTGACACATTATATTGTGATTTTTCAGTATTTTTAATAAAAAAATACCGTTTTTTTTATAAAATGCGACTAATTAGCGGTATTTAACCGATTTCTTTCCCGATTTTTCCGTCTTTTTCCGAACCCGATCTTATTCGGGAAGTCTATCCAGAAATTGTCCGCCTTCTTCCTTTAAGATCTTTCTTAATTCCTTATAATCGGGAAGGATTTTGGCCACCTCATTCCAGAACCTTTTGGAATGATTCATCTCTTTTCTGTGGCAGAGTTCGTGAACTACGACATATCGCATCACTCTTTCGGGAAGCAGGATCAAGAGACAGTTGAAATTCAGATTTCCTTCAAAGGTACAGCTTCCCCAGCGTGTTTTCTGCGCCCTTATGGATATCCTTCCGTATGTGACTCCGAGCTGCTTTGCGTACATATCAACCAGAACCGGGATCTCGCGCTTTGCCTGTTTTTTGATCCTTAAAAGCTCCGTCTCGTCAAATGGTTCGACTTCTTCCCTGTTTTGGTTTATTTCTTCTATTTTACTAAGTGTATTTTCTATCCAGTCCCACTTGTCTTCGATGAACCGTTTTATATCTCTGTTCGATACTCGATTGGGAACCCTGACTATGATCCGGCCGTCCTGCTTTATCTCAATGGACATTGAGCGTCGGTTGCTTCTTATGATTTCATATTCCATATTGTTAAACCAGATATCTTCCCACAAAAGGTATTCTTCGCAAAAGTGCGGCAATAAGTGCAGCAGCCGCCGAGATCACTGTCGTAAATACTATTATCGCCGCAAAAGAGATCGGGATAAAGTCCATTCCAAGCTGACCTTTTATAACTTCCCATAACATTATATGGGAAAGATATATTCCGAGCGTATCGGCTGACAGACCTGCGAGCAGCTTCGGCGAGCTTCCGATCTTTTTTCCGATCTTTTCCGCGATAAGGTAAAGTGCCACGCAGTTAAAAAACGTGAAAACACCGAAACTGTCGTATATTCCGGGGGTATATGCACCCTGCATCTTTGAATAGACGACGGATATCAGGAAATTAAATACCAGTCCGAAAGGAAGGATGACGAAAATCGCAGTTTTCAGTTTTTTGTTAAGTTTATATCTTGAAAGATAATATCCCAGAACGTAATAACCGATATATCCCGAAATCTCGGTAAAAGTGAGAAGTTCGGAGATCTCGTTCACCAGGGATTTGTTCAAAAGAATCGTCAATGTGGTGCGAATTATCTGAAATATGAAGAAAATGTCTATAAAATAACGGATGTTTTTTTCGTCGGCACTTTTAAGCCAGGTCTTTAAAACCGGAGTGATCGAATAAATTCCGATGATCATCCAGATAAACCAGAGATGATTGGTCGCGTATACGATACCGGTCACGGTTCTGACAATACCCTGTTTGTAAAACGGAAATTTCCAGAAATACAGACTCTGAAATACATAATATCCGTAGGACCATACCAGATAAATGATGAAAAGTCTCAATATATTATGTGTCCAGATCTTTTTGACATTTATGCTCTTTTCGGGGTCAAGAAAAAGTTCCCCGCTTATCATTACGAATACGGGAACGGCAAAACGCGTCAGCGAATTTAATAATACCGCTGCATTAAAATCAAAACTTCCCACATCCGAGATATCGATATAATCCGAACTTACATGAAGAAGTACCACACTTACGGCAGCGATGATTCTTAAAATATCTTTCTTGGAGTCTCTTGCGGCTTTGCCCATGGATGAGTCCTTTCATTTTCAGTCTTCGCGTTTAGTATATCACACATATGTGTAATTTGTTCTAAAAAACAAGCAAAGATACTCTGTTTTTCGTCGGATTTTGCGTTTCGTATTTTAGTCGGTCGGTTGTAATCGTTTCCTTATTTTGATATAATTTATTGGATTATGTGTAAAAATAAGGAGTAAATATGATTTTAGAATTTGATTCGACAATCCTTTTGTGGATTCAGGATGTGATCCGAAACCCCGTTTTGGATCCCGTTTTCAAAACCATAACCCATCTGGGAGACGGCGGAGTTTTCTGGATCTCATTATCACTTTTGCTGTGTGTGTTTAAAAAAACCAGAAAAGCCGGTCTGTTTGCTCTCTTTGCACTGCTCTTCTCAGTGATCGTAAATAACGCGATCCTTAAAAACCTTATCGGAAGAATCCGTCCGTATGAAATAATCGCGGGACTCGAATGCATCATAAAACACGCTTCGGACCCTTCGTTTCCTTCGGGACACACAGGCTCATCCCTGGCTGCCGGCACGGTTTTCCTTAAGAAACTTCCCAAAAAGTTTTCAATCCCGCTCTTTATCGTTGCCATACTCATTTCTCTTTCGAGACTTTACGTGGGTATACATTATCCGACCGATGTTATGGCAGGAGCTGTCACGGGAGCCGCTCTCGGAATTCTCGCCTGCATCCTCGGAGATTTCTTATTAAAGAAATTCAGGGAGAAAAAACCCGAATTGCACGATAAGATATTCGAAAACGATGAAAAAGAAACTGCCGAACCTCAAAAATAACACTGTTTTTGACCGGTAAAGGATTTCCTTTCGATACCAAAACAAACATACTTACGAGTAAATTATTATATGAATGCTACAGTTATTATACCGAGTTTAAACCCGGATGAAAAAATAATATCGACCGTAAAAAGTCTCCTGAATGAGGGTTTTGAAGACATCATCCTGGTTGACGACGGAAGCAGGGAAGAATACAAAAAATACTTTGAAGAAGCCAAAAAGCTTCCCGGGGTCTCTCTTCTGGTTCATGACGTCAATCGCGGAAAAGGCCGTGCAATGAAAACGGCTTTTGAATACATTCTTCAGAACAGACCGAACAGACCGAATGTGATCACCGTCGACGGCGACGGACAGCATCTGGCATCGGACGTAAAAAAATGCATAGAGCTTCTTGAAGCAAACCCTCATGCTTTCGTTCTCGGTGTGAGAAATTTCAGACAGGCGAACGTACCTGCCAGATCGCAGTTCGGAAACACCGTGACACGCCTTGTGTTCAGACTTCTTTGCGGAATAAAGGTCAGCGATACGCAGACCGGACTTCGTGCCATCCCTTTCGAACATCTTGAAATGATGACCAAGGTGGACGGAGACAGATACGAATACGAGACCAACCAGCTTTTCGCCGTAAAACAGGCCGGCATCGAATTTAAGGAAGCAGTTATCAATACTGTTTATATAGAAGAAAATCAGACTTCGCATTTCAGACCGATACGCGATTCGATAAGAATCTACGGCATCATCATCCGCTACATTGCAAGTTCGCTTGCATCGACAGTTGTGGATATTTCGCTCTTTACGATCCTTAACCTGCTTTTCGGAAAGATCGGTTTTTCCGATGAAATGAGGATCATCCTTGCGGAGGCCATCGCGCGTCTTGTCAGTTCTTTTGTCAACTTCTCGATCAACCGGAAAGTTGTTTTCAAATCAAAAGACAAATATGGTGCGACCATGCTCAAATACTACATACTCTGCGTCTGTCAGCTCGCGGCCTCGACCGGCCTCGTATATCTCTTCTCGAAGGTCATATTCCAACTGACCGACGGAAGCCTGTTTGACACGCTCATCAAAGTTGTAGTAGACGGTTTCCTCTTCTTCCTTAGCTTCAGGATTCAGCAGAACTGGGTTTTTGCACCTAAGAAAAATAAATAATTATACCTTGGAGGTTTTTTCCAAATGGCAAAAAAAATACTGGGAATAGCGGGAAAGATCCTGCTCGTTCTCCTCGTTACAATCGTAATACTCGCGGGAACATTTTATATCGTTCTTCAGAAATGCTGCAACGGTCCCTCGGAAGCGGCAAGAACACTCTTTATCACCACGATCCTTGAAACCGGACAGCTCAAATTCCTTGCGAACTGGGTTTGCACCGATGAAGAGATTCAGGAAATAGTTGATAAGAACAAGATGGAAGCGGTAGATACAACCGTCGATACTTCTCTTATTTCCATCAATAACAATGATGAAGAGACCGATTCTTCGGAAGATAACCCTTACGCAGACGAAGTGTTTGATGAGAACGGAATCAGAATAGAGGAAATCTCCGGTCGTGCTTTCTTTGCAAAAATGATGATCATCAAAGACCCTTCACAGGTCGTTATGGCTTCCACATGCGTAAACGGAAAATGGGGAGAATACGGCAAGAACCTTGATGAGATAATCGCTGACAAAGGTGCCGTCGGAGGCGTCAATGCCGGTATTTACGTATCGGTCGGAAACAAAGGCGGTCAGCCTTTGGGCGTTGTAGTCGAAAACGGTCAGATCACTTATAACCAGCCTTCCGGTCTTACCGGCCTTTATATGATCGGCTTTAACAATGACAATATTCTTATAATCAAGGATCTGACGGGTATGTCACCCGCCGATTTTGAAAATTACGTTAAAACGGAAGGTATCCGTGATGCTCACTGTTTCCAGGAAGAATCATCCGATGCAAACAACCACTTTGTATCGCTTATCTCAAACGGCGAAGCCAGAGTATTGAACGGAACCGGTTCGGGTGCTAATCCCCGTACCGCCATCGGACAGCGTGCCGACGGTGCGGTTCTTTTCCTTGTGACCGACGGTCGTGGCGCAGGCGGACATCTCGGCGCAACAGCATCGGACCTTATCGGGATCATGCAGGAATACGGTGCAGTCAATGCAGCCAACCTCGACGGCGGAAGTTCGTCAACCATGGTATACAACGGCGAATACGAAATGTCGAGTGTTACTTTTTACTATAAAAATTCATCCTGGAAATTACCGACGGCTTTTGCGGTAATGCCCAAGAATTAAGGAGGTGGCGAAATGGCAGAAAACATGAACAACAAAAATGATCGCCAGCCCTCATTAAGAGAATTGGCCAACGAAAGAATGAGAGAAAGAGTCGCTCAGGCAAAGGCACAGAGAAATGCCGCAAATGCTTCCGGCGAATCGGATAACGCAAACAGAAATACCTCCGGTAAGCCTCAGAGTGCTTCCGCAAACGCTTCTCGTCCCAAAACGGAAAACAATGCAGCAAAAGCTTCTTCCCAAAGAGAGCAGGGAGTCGGAAAAGATGCCCAAGTAAGGAAGGTTCAGAACGGAGAACCCGTTAGAAAACGTCCTTCCGAGAATGAAGTAAGACAGAATCCTTCAAGAAATGTTTCATCTCAGAAATCCGCGAATGCGGAAAGAAGACCTTCTTCAGGCAATACTCTGAGAAACACTTCTCAAAGACCTGCGGCAAAGGATGCAATCCGTGCGGAAAGAAATCTGTCCCAGGGAAACCGCAAACCTTCGGGAAAATCGGGACAGAGACCGTCTTCGCACTCTTCGGGTAAAGCAGGTTCATCCCGCGTTTCATCGAAACAGCCCGCTAAGAAAAAATTCCCCGTATTCTGGGTAGGACTTGCCGTTTACACGGTCATACTGATCGGTTTATCGGTTCTTTTCCTGTTCTATACAGATGACTGCCTAAAAAAATACGAGAACTCACAGTCTGAAAACTATATGGCTTCATATATGAAGGATTTCAGTGAAAGAGCCAAAAACGGAAGCCTGACTTCCGCGGAACTTACTCTTCCCGATCTGGATCTGACTTTTGCAGGTTCCGGAAATTATGCCGATGAGTATCTTGCTTCCTTAAAAGATTATTCGTCCTTTACCGCAGAAAAAGATCAGACCAACTATATTACCGAAGCACCCGTATATAATATAATCGCCGACGGACAGACCATTGCAAGGATCACTCTCAAGGCAGTGAGCCAGACCAAGATCTTCGCGATCCTTACGATCATGGACTGGGATATCGATAAGATCGAACCCGTTCTCAGTATCGATGTTACTACCTATACTTTCCTCGTTCCCGACGGATATACACCCGTAATAAACGGAATTGCCGTAAACGATTCCTACAAAACTGGAAATACGGAAAGTATTCAGGAATTTGCTTACGTATCCAATTACGTTCCCATGCCTTCATATGTTGAATACAAGGTCGACAATGTTCTTGAAGGATCGGATATCAAGGTTCTCAATGCCAATAACGAGGAAGTGATCTGTGATATCAGCGGCACCAAGATCAAGGCTTCATATGCATCGCCTTCCAACGAACTTCCGGAAGACAGAAGAAATGAAGCTTTAAGCATGGTACAGACTTATGAGGATTTCAATACCGCCGATCTTTCGGGTCCCAGCTACGGTCTTGCTACCGTGCAGTCGATCCTTATAAAAGATTCGGATTACTGGAACATGGCCAAACAGTGGGCCGGCGGCGTGGACATTACCTTTACGTCCGCACATGTTTTTGACGATCCCAAGTATTCAAATGTTGTTGTGGATAATTATGCTCAGTATTCGGATGTCTGCTATTCCGTTCATATAGCGTTCTCCAAAAACATGATCCTCACCAGAACTCATGAAAAGAGAACCAACGATTTTGATTCAACGGTATTCTTTGTATATTACGATGATTCCGATGACAACACGGACAATCCTCACTGGTGCATCGCCGATATAATCGCGACTACCAAACAGAACTGACGCTCTGTCCGTCAAATACCGAATCCGATCCGGAGTTTTTAAAAAGTGGAAAAAACAAAAAAACTTTACAAAAAATATGAAGAGATAATCATTTATCTGATAGTCGGAGTGTTAACCACAATAGTTTCGTGGGGAGCATGTTTCGTAGCCAAACTGTTAGGACTTGATCCCGACATTAAAATCCAGAATTTCATCATTAATACAATAGGTTGGGTAGTGGGTGTGCTTTTCGCCTACCCATTAAACCGCAAGTGGGTTTTCAAAAGTACGAATCCGAGGATACTTAAAGAATTTACGGGTTTTGCGGGTTCGAGACTGGGAACATGGATTCTTGATATAATCATCATGTTCGTTTTCATCAACGTATGGACAATTTTCCTGCCGTTATGTACATTCCTAAGAGAAAAGATTCCTTTCCTTACAAGAATCAGTATTGATGATCTTCATTACTGGTTTGTAAAAATCTTTATTTCCGCAGTGCTTGTTACAATTCTTAACTACGTATTCAGTAAAGTGCTGATATTCGGAAAGAAACAAAAGGATAAAAAAAATACCGGTGATTCGGAAAACAAACAGAAAAAACCGGAAGTCGAATAAAATATACAGGATTATTTAAAAAGGCTCGCCATAACGGCGGGCCTTTAAATTTTTTAACTCAGACTTTAAAATTATGATGTTTTGAGGAATCGTAACGTCTTTCTTTTTCGCGACTGTTATTCTTGGCTTTCTTTTTAATCTCCCTTTTTGCCAGTATTATTTTTCTGTAAACAATCAGTGCTATGGATACTACTGCAACGAAAACAACCAGAGAGATTAGTATTATCTTTATATTAACAAATATGGACTTTCCGTCTTTGTTGGAAACATAGGGCACTTCCTCACTCGAACCAGTCTGACCGTTATTGTCAAAAAGCGTGGTTTTCTGTGAGTTCAGCATTATATCCGCATATCCGACCACATTGCCGTTAAATGAATACTCTGCTTTGGCTACTGCATTATCGTTTTCCGTATCGTAAACCACCTTCATCGTAAGGTCATCAAAGGTCGCGTTGTTGGGAAGTATGATCTTCGAATTGTCGTTAAGTTTTAAGATGTCCGTCGAATCACCGAAAATATCGGTTCCGGTCTTAAAGAAATCGCTCTTGTTGGAATCGAAGCTGAATTCTTTTCCTTTGATGGATTCCATCGTAAAATTGTTGAATCCGTATTCAAAGAGAGCTATCGTATCCGTAAACTGCAGGGGCGACTCTTCCTTCATTACCACGCATATAAGTTCCATGCCTTCTTTTTTCGCACATGAAACCAGCGTTTGTCTGGCTTTGTCGGTATATCCCGTCTTTGAACCAACCAGGTATTCATACTCGTATTTTTTGCCTTCAAGGAGCAGGTTTTTGGAATTTACCGAAAAAGTATCCGGCTGAGTCGGCGTTGCGGTGAATTCCACCTTGGGAATTCTTGACAGTTTGCAGAGGATCTCATAACTGAAAAAATCCTTTGCTATTATTGCCAGATCGTATGCCGATGTATAATGTTCCTCATCAAAAAGACCGTTTGCATTCGTAAAATGAGTATTTTTAAGTCCGAGTTCCTCGACCCTCTTGTTCATCATTTCCACGAAAGCATCCATACTTCCGGCCACATGTTCCGCCACTCCGTTTGAAACTTCATTCGCACTTCCGACAAGAATGGCTTCGAGAGCCTGCTGCATCGTGATCGATTCGCCGGCATCCATTCCGATTTTGGAACCGTCCCACGGAACCGAATGAACTGCATCGTAAGAAAATACAACATCCTCTTTCAGATCACAGTTTTCTATTGCGAGAGTACATGTGAGGATCTTTGTGGTACTTGCCGGAAAAAGTCTCTCGTCTATGTTTTTGGCGTAAAGGATCGCGCCTGTTTTAGCTTCGATAAGAATAGCTGCCTCAGCCGATACTTCCGGACCCTGAGGCCAGTCGACTATGGCGTTGGACTGTATCGGAAGGGCTTTTCTTGCTTCCGACTCCGCTTCGTAATCGGGTGGATCGGC
This sequence comes from Lachnospiraceae bacterium, assembly GCA_024698715.1. Taxonomy (GTDB): domain Bacteria; phylum Bacillota; class Clostridia; order Lachnospirales; family Lachnospiraceae; genus UBA3766. Next base: position 64,079 of record JAILRA010000024.1, on the reverse strand, counting down.
CGCCAGAACTGTCATGGGTACGGATAATCCCACCACGGCTGCCGTAACAACCACCGTTATTCTTTTTAATATATCCCTGAACTTCATTTATTTCCTCGATAATACATATTTTTACGGTTCATCTTACCGTTTTTTACGATCATGCGGTATGCTTGAGACGAACCAGAACGGCCGTACTTCCGTCCTCTTTTACGGCCTTAATATCCATATGATCTTCATTTTCCGTCGCATAGAACGAAAGGGTTTCTCCCTCAAAACTCGAATTTCTGTAATGAATCTCAAAATCGTTGAAATCGCGTTTTTCAAGTTCTTCACACGAAAACAGACCTTCAACCGCCCTGATATATGCTACGTTGTTCATGTGTTTTCCGTAGTCGATATCCACACTTCTTATTTTGTAGGAACCGAGCAGTTCACCTTCAAAATCGTCCTTAAGTTTGGCGAAAGGCTCTTCTATGGATATCTTATCGGAAATGACCAGACCTTCGGGATAAACTCCTTTAGCCTTTTGCAGTACATGACTTTTCGAATCGATTATTGCCCATTCTGTCTTTCCGACCGCAATGACACCTTTGTCATCCGTGATCTCATAGTCACGGTTACATTTGAGTATTCCCGCCTCTTCCGGCCAGGTCTTTATCTTTATGACGTCGGTCATATCGGCTTTTCTAAGTATTTTGATCTTTGTTTTGGAAGTTATCCAAAAAAGACCTCTTTCGTTAAATCCCGTAAATCCGACTCCCAGAGATTCCGCATGATTAAGCGCAATATCCAAAAAAAGATTCGCGATTGAAGAAATAGAAAGATGAGCATTGTTATCGCATATGCTGGGTAGTATTGTCTGTTCTGTCTCAAAAACCGATTCCATGATCCCTCCGATATAAAACTTTTTTAAAATATTTTTAAATTATTCCAACCCCTATATATTACAATAATCTGCAACAATAAACAAATAAAATAAGACAGGATTGCGAGAATTGCAAAACAAAAAGCGATCCGTAATCATAGTTGTTGTTAAATGCGGTCTCTGATATGTACTCGATCAGAATCCAAGATTATCATTAACAAGTATCACATGTATTCTGTCTTTGTGTCTCGAATATCTTGTAATCAGAATCTGACAGCAGATCGTGTCGGGGGATTTGCAGTTAAAGCAGGTTCCTTTTGATGAGCAGGGTGTTGAAAGACCGAATCTCTGAGCATTGATCGGTGCGGCCACGTTTCTGGCACGCTTCATTGCCGAATCGACATCATTGCATACCTTGTTCATTCCGACTATGAAAATAACTTTCTTCGGACCCTGTGCAATGGCCGATACTCTGTTGGAATTTCCGTCGATATTAACGAGTACGCCGTCATCCGTCATTGCATTGACACTTGAAAGAAAGATATCCGCATCATAGGTTTCGAGCATGGCCGCTCTCTTGTCATCGGTCGCATCGCGATCTATAAAATTGAAATCGCTTCCTTTAAGAACTTCGGAAAGGCCGATCTCATGCACACTCATCGCGCCGCCCATGCCGATACTGCTGCCCTTGGGAATAAGATCGAGTGCGATCTTAAGAGCTTCCTCTTTATCTTTTGCATAGTACCCGGTCATATTTCTCGATTCAAGACCTTTGATAACCTTGTCTGCCAAAAGTGCGTTTCTCTTTTCGATGTTTTCGTTCATGTCTGCCCCCTCTTTCTTTAATATCCGCCTAAAAAACGGTTTTCGACTTTCAATTTTATTACCTGAAATATTTATGAAATTATTTTTCGTTTTACCTGTTCAACGATCCTTCGTTTATTTGGCTCCTTTACAGATCAGATTGTAAAATTTTCTCAGTTCATCTTTTGTAAATGCTTTTTTATCTATGACCTGGCCGTGAGTGATGATCCCCTTACCCGACACGGTAAGGATCGTCATATCTTCAAGTTCGATGATATCCGTGATCTGGGAGTAAAGAAAATCGAAATTGTTCTTTGGACCTACGACACGGAAAAATTTTGAATAGAAAATGATATGCATTTCGACCGGACTTCCGAAATACTGTGTCAGCTGGCTGTAATTGACCATGGCCTGATAAAGATAACCGAACCATGACATAAAAAATACATAGAGTCCGACCAGAATGAGTATCACGAAAGGAATGATAAGTCTTAAAAAGACAAAGCCGAACCCCAATGCAAAAAGAACCAAAGCGATGATAAACGTGATCTTCTGCCATTTGGAATGATATCTTCCGTAAGTGACCCTGGCATACTGACGGTTCATCGATTTGGTGAATATGAATTTGTTTTCCAAGATCGGAATTAAATCCGGATTGACGGAGTCGGACTTCATAAAATACTCTTTCGTAAGTGTTTTTCTGCTCTTATATCATATCACAATAAATCCTATACGTCCCGTAAAATAGAACGCCATACAGATCGCAAATGTACCTGCCAGCATAAAGAATATTGCCAGATACCATTTTCCGCCCTTGTTAAATCCGTAGAAGTCGTCCCATCTTTTTTCTTCTTTTGCAACCAGGACTTTGTAATAATACATTGTGCCGTATAAGATCACCGGGATCATTCCGAAAAGCGAATTCAAAAAAGAAAGACTTCTTCTTTCCAGAATTGCAAATGTGATTATCGCGATAAGCGGATTTAAAAGATGCATCCAGAGCTCGCGGCCGGCAAGGACTTTTTTATATCCTATGGTGGGACCTAAGAATACCAGTACCGTGACCATAGTCACGGAAACCGCCGCCGTTCCGGTGTATTTTATCATCCATGCGATAAAAGAATTCGGAAAAACAATGATCAGAAGGGAAGAAACCGCCAAAAGAACATTACTTAAATAAGTAAAGAACTTAAGCGCACGTTTTATGTTTTTAATATTCCACTCCCCGTCTCGTTTAAAAGACATGATCGTAAACAAGATCATGTTCAAAACAACTGTCAGGTTAAGAACAATATCTGCAATTAACTTCATATCTGTCATCCGGTTTTTATCAACTCATATTTTCTTCCCGCCATTTTCGAGCCAAACAAAGAAGACCTGAAATAAGCGTATGGCATTTATGTCATATTTTTACAAATAGGTTTCTATCGTTTTCATTTTCTCGGAAAAACCGCATCTTTCATAGAACTTCATTCCTCTGACATTTTGAGGAAAAACCTGTGTTCTCATAAAATCAGCGCCGTGCTCTTTTCCGTAATCTTTGCAGGCATCGATCAGTTGAGCGCCTATTCCCCTGCTCCTTAATTCTTTCGAAACATCAAGATCCTGCAGATAAACCACTTTTTCCGGTTTCAAGCAGGGAACCTTTTTCTGTTCCAGCATTACAACATGGGCAAATCCGACAACTTTCTTATCCATCTCCGCAACCAGGATATCCTGATTATCGCTACTGAATATGGAATCAAAAAAATTCTCATCACGATTTCCCATCACAAAATGTTCCGGCTGGAATATAACCGCATCTTCTTCAAGCTCAGCATATAGTTTTTGTAATTCCTTGATATCATTCCGATCCGCTTTTCTGATTAACATTTATTCCTCCAAAAATTTATGATTGAAAGTACTTCCTAAATTCATTAATCTATTTAAATAATTCCAACAGTTCCTCAACATAATAATCGTCGTTTTTACTTACCATATATTCTGATTCCGTCCCTCATTATTTCATCTGTTATTTCAAGGTTGTCTTTAAGTTGTTCTAAATTTAGAACATCAACTTTTTTATGAAGTGCATTTCTTAGTTTTTCTACCATTCCGTAAAATTTCAGACCCTTTACATCAGATGAGATCAACAGATCCACATCACTGGATTCCACGGCTTTTCCTTTAGCATACGAACCAAAAAGAATACAATAATGAACCGGGTATTCATCTAAAACAAGTTTGCATTTTTCGATTATATAATCCAAATCAGGTATTCCATGTTCTTCATCTATGGGATTTATCTGCTGAAGTTTTTCCAGTATGTAATTATACTTTATAGTTCCCTTTTTTCCCTTATCATTTTCATAGGATTTATATGATCTTAAAGATATACCTACATAATCCGCAACTTGTTTCTGAGTAAGTTTTTTTTCTGTTCTTATCTCTTTTAAATCACTCATAATTGCACCTCACTAAAACAAATTATGCAATAATTGCACCTCTTTGTCAAGCGAGGTGCAATTATTGCACTTATTTTGGGCAAAACCGTGCAAACCATTTTTGTCTCGTTCGTCTGTTTTTTTTGAACTGTAAAATGTTCAAAAATTTATCTTAACCGGATGTTATCTGCTCTGCAAAGACAGCTTTTTCATGGGTTCTCCCCATGCGCCTAAGTTTCTTCCGTCATAGCTTAAATAAGTTTTTGCCGTTGTCTTTACAGGAGAGATGCGGGAGAGTTTTTGATCAACGCTTTCGTCGGAAGACAGGGACTCATCCTGAAGGACGTTCCTTATTTTACAAAGAATAACCTCACCGTCATGTTTTTGGATGAGATCCGTTACCTCCAGCTCAAAGTTTACCGGAGAGTTGTTTAAGATCGGAACGTTCAGGACTTCGCCCTTACCCATATCAAGTTCGATCTTCATCTTATCCGGATTCTTTCCGCTGACAGTTCCGAGATAATCCGCAACCGGCAGCATTTCTTCTGTCACGATATTCGCAGAGAAAACCCTGCTTCGCTCTATGTTTTCCCTTGTAGTTTTATTTCCGCCTATACAGCACATTACTCCCATTTCCCCATCCCAGATATAGCTGAACCAGCAGAACAAGCCGAAATCCGGATTCCCGTTTTCATCATAAGTTCCGTATAAAAACAAAGTCTGCGGACAATAGTCGTTGTTTGGTTTTAAACTTTTTTTTCCCATAAATACCCCCATAAATAAAATTATTTCATACCCTTATTTTTTCACGCTATATATATATCATATCAGACTCTGAAGCATTATCACATTTTTATTTGTTTTTTCTCAAAAAAGGAGCCTTCACAGGCTCCCGACGTCCGCGAGAGGGTGCTCAACGTCCGGTGGACGTTGGTCTAGCACCGACCGGAGCGGAGCGGAGATCGAACCTCCAGGTTCGTATCATCCGCGACGCTAAATACAGAAATACCCGGATTATTCCGGGTATTCCTGTATTTCTACGTCCGCGAGAGGATTTGAACCTCCGACCCCTCGCTTAGGAGGCGAGTGCTCTATCCAGCTGAGCTACGTGGACATTTATAAACGAAGAATATAAATATTCTTTGCTTAACATATGAAATTATTCACCTGCCGGTCATAACTTTATCCGGCCCTGCAACCAAACGGTTCCTTTGAAACGAAAACCTATCTGTGGCTCACCAAACAGATCTTTTTCATTTATGCAGACAGGAATTACGGTACCCTTTACAAGAACATTCAAAACATAGATATTCTCGCCGCTGACATTATTGTGTATCATTTTAAAATCAACGATCTCGCCGAGTACGGAATAAAGATCGCATTCGGCGCCGCAGGGAATAAATGACGAATCCACTACGGTATAGATATCCATCGACTCAACAAAAACCTGTTCGGAAACCGTCACATTAGTCATTATATCATCATATCTGACTGCAGCAAATGCATTTCTGTCACCATTGCTTGCTTTATTCAAAAGATTTGCACGATTTTTGTTGTATTCACTGGCATTCTGCTTCTGAATATCGTCTTTCTTGATAGGAAGGATGACATTCCCGGCTATCGAAAGACCGGAAATCGAAACCGAACTCTCAATTTCCTTGAGCACATTTTTTTTATAAAGCTCATCAACATTCTGAACATAAAAGAAAATATTTTCGCCGAGATTCGCATCCTCATATACTCCTAAGAATTCTTCTCCGCTTATCTTTTTTTCAAATGAACATGTTTTGTGCTCAACGTAATTTGTGGTTCTTAAATAGGGAAATACCGTGTCCCTGTGAATATTGCCTTTTGTATCTTTGATTATTCTGACGCAGATACCTATATTTTCTCCACAATCAAGGCTTTTGTCCAGAATAAAATATTTTGCCTGCGGATGATCCGCAATGGCCGAGCCTTCCGGACGGAATGTTATGTCTTCGACTATCTTCTCGTATTCCTGTATTGTGAAATTATTCAAAAAGCCAATGGCTCTGAAATATCTGTTCATATAATCACCGATAAGTTATCTTATTTCAGTCATTCCTCCCATGTAAGGACGAAGCACTTCGGGAATTCTTACCGAACCGTCTGCCTGAAGGTTGTTTTCAAGGAATGCGATGAGCATTCTGGGAGGAGCAACAACCGTGTTGTTTAAGGTATGTGCGAAGAACTTGCTTCCGTCTTTGCCGTTTACACGGATCTTAAGTCTTCTTGCCTGTGCATCGCCGAGGTTTGAACAGCTTCCTACTTCAAAGTACTTCTGCTGTCTGGGCGACCAGGCTTCTACGTCAAATGATTTAACCTTAAGATCTGCCAGATCTCCCGAGCAGCACTCAAGTGTTCTTACGGGAATATCCATTGATCTGAAAAGATCTACGGTGTTCTGCCACAATTTGTCGAACCACATCTTGGAATCGTCGGGATGGCAGACAACGATCATTTCCTGTTTCTCGAACTGATGGATTCTGTAAACACCTCTCTCTTCGATACCGTGTGCACCTTTTTCTTTTCTGAAGCAGGGCGAATAACTTGTGAGAGTCTTGGGAAGTTCTTCCTCGGGAATGATCGTATCTATAAATTTACCGATCATTGAATGCTCGGAAGTACCGATCAGGTAAAGGTCTTCACCTTCAATCTTGTACATCATGGCATCCATTTCGGCAAAGCTCATAACGCCTGTAACTACATTACTTCTGATCATGAAAGGAGGTACGCAGTATGTAAATCCTCTGTTGATCATAAAGTCTCTCGCGTAGGAAATAACTGCCGAATGAAGTCTTGCGATATCTCCCTGAAGATAATAGAAACCGTTTCCGGCAACCTTTCTGGCGGAATCAAGATCGATACCGTTGAATCTTTCCATGATCTCTGTATGGTAAGGGATCTCAAAATCGGGAACAACGGGATCGCCGTACTTTGTAACTTCAACGTTCTCTGTATCATCTTTACCGATAGGAACCGAAGGATCAATGATATTGGGAATTACCATCATGATCTTTGTGGTCTCTTCTTCGAGTTCCTTCTGCTTAGCATCAAGTTCTTCGAGCTTCTTTGCATTCTCGGCAACTTTCTTCTTGGCATCTTCGGCAGCTTCCTTGTCACCCTTTGCCATAAATGCACCGATCTGCTTGGAAATATTGTTTCTCTCGGCTTTTAAGTTATCAGCTTCCTGCTGGGTCTTTCTTCTCTGCTCGTCAAGTTCAATAACTTTGTCAACCAGAGGCAGTTTGTCAAACTGGAACTTGTTTTCGATATTTTTCTTAACGATTTCCGGATTTTCTCTTAAAAACTTAATGTCAATCATGTTTTTTCTCCTTTTCAGCCATTAGGATTCATCCTTCGGCTGTTTTCCAATTTGTTATAATTTATATGTCACGGATCACTCCGTTTTTAACAAATGATTTTTCCTGCCCGGAATTATTCTTCCGCTTCGACATCCGAACTCTTGGCAACTTTCATCTTTCTTCTGGTCGCCTTGTCAACCGCAAGCTGTTCTTCTTCACCGAGAACTATATCGCATTTGCCGTTCTTTATCCTCTTCGAATAACAGTAACAACCGGAAGTATTGTGAATGGAATTGATCAGGATTCCCGTATCGTTTTCATCAAGAAGAACAAGACAAAAACTGAGTTTTCCGCCCATTTCCTTAAATGCGTCGTATTTGACCAGACCGACTTTCTGAAATGCCGACTGGTGCTTGGCATACAGTTCCTTTATCTCTCTTGAATGTTTGAGTCCGAGTTTTCTGAGGGAATCCTGTTCCTCGCACATCTGAAAGATCTTGTCTTCCAGACTGTCTGCGGTGGAGCCCTTCATAAATTTTTTGTATGCTTTTCTGAATTTAATGTTTTCGTAAATAATATAGGCAATACCTGCTATGATTATAATCAAAAGTATAAAAATAATCAAAAACAGATATCCTGTATCTATGTTTCCGAGACCTATTCTGCTTAAAAAATTACTGTTCATCAATCTCTCCGTCGGATCATAAGCTGTATTTCAATCGATCTGTCACAAAATAATTCAGTTCGCTGTTTATGACCCGTTCTGTCTTTGACTGTTTCCTTATTTGAAACAATCCATTATTCTTTCAAAATCATCGCCGGAATAAAACTCGATCTCGATTTTTCCGCTTCCGTTTTCTTTTGTACTGACGCTTACTTTGGTACCGAGTTTATCCTTGAGCGTGTTTTCGTATTTCTTGTATGCATCCGCAATCTGTGTATTGACTTTGACTTTTGAGATCTTTTCCTTGCCGAGATTTCTTACAGCCTTCTCAACCTCGCGGACACTCATCTTTTCATCGAATACTCTCTGAGCCAGATTGTACTGAACTTCTTCGTCTTCAACTCCGAGAAGTGCTCTCGCATGTCCTTCGGTGATCATCTCGTCTATAAGCATCTGCAGAACCGGACTGCTGAGTTTTAAGATCCTCATGGCATTGGTTATTGTTGTTCTGCTCTTTGAAACCCTTTTTGCCACTTCATCCTGTTTAAGATTGAACTCCTCGATCAGTCTTTTATATGCACGTGCCTCTTCAACGGGATTGAGATCTTCTCTCTGAATATTCTCTATTAAAGCTATTTCAACGATTTCCTGGTCGGTTAAGTCCTTGATGATCACGGGAACTTCGGTAATGCCTGCAATATTTGCAGCTCTCCATCTTCTCTCGCCGCAGATTATCTCGTAATATGACTTTCTGTCCTGAACAATAAGCGGTTCAAGTATTCCGATCTCTTTAATGGATTCAGCCAGTTCATTGAGTGAATCTTCATTAAAATTATTTCTCGGCTGAGACTTATTGGGCTCAACCTTGGATATATTGACCATTCTTAAGCTGTCTTTGATCTTTTCGTTAACTGTGGGCTGTTCACCATTTGAATCTATAAGTGCACTAAGACCTTTTCCTTTTTTATTTAGACCGCCCTTTTTTACGCTCATTCTTCTTCCCCCTGGAAAATATTATAATCATTTTGACCGCATCGGTCATTTTTGTAATTAATTTCAACGGATTTTCATGAGTTCATCCGCAAGTTTGTTGTAGCCTTCCGCACCCGCCGATTTTTCGTCATATGCTATAATGGGCAATCCGTAACTGGGTGCCTCTGCAAGTCTGACATTTCTCGGAATGTTTGTTTCGAATATTCTCTGATCGACCAGATCGCTCTTTACACTGTCCACAACATCCTGTGAAAGTCTGGTTCTCGAATCATACATCGTAAATACCACGCCTTCCATATCCAGCGCGGGATTAAGTTTTTTCTTGATCAGATTGATAGTGTAGATCAACTGGCTCAATCCTTCCATTGCATAGTATTCACACTGGATCGGAACGAGGACACTTCCGGCCGTCGTCATCGCATTGACCGTAAGCATGCTGAGTGAAGGAGGACAGTCAATGAAAATATAATCATACTGATCCTTGATCCAGTCCACTTCGTTTTTCAGGACATATTCTTTTCTGTCCACATCTATAAGCTCGATTTCCGCTGCCGCCAGATTTACATTGGAAGGTATCAGCGAAAGAGATTCATATACATTGGGAATGATACATTCCTTTATGGAACATTCTCCAAGCATCAGTTCATATACCGTATTTTCGATTTCATTTTTCTCAATACCGAAACCGCTGGTTGCATTTCCCTGCGGATCCATATCTATCAAAAGCACTTTTTTGCCCTTATGTGCTAATGCCGCTGACAGATTGATGGCCGTTGTCGTCTTTCCGACTCCGCCCTTTTGATTGGCTACTGCTATTACTCTGCCCATTTACACTCTCCTGTATATTCCGATTTCACATAGTATTTGCCAAGCGCAAACAATATGTGACTTTGGCACCTTTATCATAATATCACTCTTGTACTTCTTTATCTACCAAAATAATTACCAATTTTTATTTCTTTTGGATTCTTTATTTGAATTTTTTATTTTCCGAAACCAGTGTTTGATTCCACCAATACTTTGAAAATTGTATGTGTTTCGTACTGATTTACGGATTCAAAAATCATATAATATTTTCGAAAAATCTTTCTAAGGCAAATTGGAATTTTTACTTAACACTAAATATGGATTTTCAGGATTTTTTGTTTCACATTTTCCTTACTATATATATGACCCGTGAAAAAATGTTTCACACTTTTTTTACCAAATATTGTGTCCAATGTTTCACGTGAAACATTATGTATGACTTTTATATAATTCCGTTAAATTGGGTTTCACGTGAAACATCTATATATAGAAAGTACTAAAAATCAATATATAGATTGTTGTTAAGATATTTTATCTACTCAACGATCTTAGAAATTTTTCTATTTCCTCATTTACCTGCTCAGGCTGATCTTCATTGGAATTATGAGCTGCATTTTCTATCCATGTAATCGTGACTCCGATCGTTTCCGACCAAGCCTTATTGTACTGTCGAACTTTTCCTGTTTTATCTTTTCTTCCAAGAAGCAGAAGGATCGGACATTTAATTTCCATATCGCAGTTATCTTCCAGGAATCCGGCATATCCGACTGACATTAAATGACAGAGTTCATTCTTCTCATAATCTTTAAGCATTTCAAACATGTTCTGATATGCATGTTCGGTTAAGGTATTCTGTTTGGCTATTGCTTTTCTTAAAGCTTTGTCCGGATAGAGTTTGGACATCCATTCTATCTGATAGAGCCACCAGATATCAGATTTTTTATAATATTTTTCTCCGTACGGTGTACTGTCAACCGATACGAATCCCTGCACGATTTCCGGAAATCTCTTTATGGTTGACTGTGTGATATATCCGCCCAAAGACTGTCCGACAAATACAGCCTTTTCTATATTGTTTTCTACGAGTATCTGCTTTGCGGCGATTGCTGCTTTCTCGTATGTAAATTCATTAAAAGGTCTCGAACTTCCGTGAGCCGGTGCATCCCATGCGATCACATTATATTCGGACGAAAAATAGGAAATCTGATTAACAAACAGATTGTGATTTGCCGTCAGTCCATGTAAGAAAAATATGGATATTTTATTTGTATCGATCTTTTCCGTTATCCAATAATGAATATTTCCGGATTCTGTCTTTAGGATTTTTTCTGTCATTTCGTAATTTTCTCTTCAATATACTTTCTCATTACAGGTCTTATCGGCGGAGATATTTCCGATAAATCTATCTCATCCGGTGTAAAGAATCTGATTTCTTCCATCTCTCCGTCGTTCGATCTTGGTTCTCCGCCCCAATCTCTGCAGATATATACGATCTCAAAATTGGATACTTCATCTCCGTTAGGATATATGTAATGAGCTTCCGGTCCGGAATTAACACAAAAGAATTCGAGTTCTCCTGCGGTAAGCCCCATCTCTTCATACAATTCTCTTCTGGCAGTGTCTTCTACATTTTCATCGATTTCAACTGCACCGCCAGAATAACCCCAGAGATGATTATCCGATCTTTTTCCAAGTAAAAGTCTTCCGTTTTGATCAACACAGATTATGCTTCCCGCACACTGGATTATCGTTTTATGTCCAACCAGTTTTCTCATTTCAGACATATATCCGGTCATATTGTTTCTCCGTAATCTTTTATTCTGATCATTATATATCAGACAACCTGATCAAACTGATCATGGTTTAATAATCTGTATATCAGTTTGATTATCTGATGTTTCCTTTAGAATACTTAAATATTTAATTCAATAATATGTTCGTATATAATACTTGCCGCTTCTTCGGAAGTCAATACCGATGTATCGACTGTTAAATCATAACCGTTTTTCGGATAAAGATAATTAAAAGAATCTTCTGCAGATCCCTTACATCTGTTACCTCTTGCAGTTTCTCTTTCAATAAGAATTTCCACCGGACATGTTACATGAACCTTTATAAGATCAAATTCTTTGACCGCTTCCAATAACTGCTCGTAAATTCTTTCACTTGTGATCACATGATCAATAATAACCCCATCTTTAGATTGAAGAAGTTTTTGAAGTTCATTGCACATATCTCCGGATATTTCAAAAACATCATCCTCATAGATAGTTTCATCTTCTTCTATCTTCATAAAATCATCGATGGAGATTATCTCATATATTTTATTGCATCCGTACTCAATTATTTTTTTCAGGGATCTTGACAATGTAGACTTTCCGCTGCTTGAAGGACCGTTAAGCAGTATTACATGTTTTTTCATCTGATATAAATGTATTCCTGTTTCTTTTCTATTTTCTTATTTATATTTTCCGGTGACATTCCATATAGAACTATTAATACTTTGGGACTAAGTAACCTTTATCTGTTATACTTGTCGATTTGTTATTTAAATATCCTATCAATTATCTGCTTTGCACATTCTTCCGGTGTATTCTTACTAGTATCTACACTTAAAGTATATGAGATATCTTTGGACATGATCTCGGACTGTTCTTCAGACTGAGATTCATAACGATCACCGCGTTCGATATTTCTTTGTCTGCAGATATCAAGAGGACAGTATATTTCTACAATATCCAGCGGGTTATCTTTTAAAATTTCCAGAAGTTTCTGATAATGTGGTTTTATCTCTTCACGTTCCACAAGGATTCCGTCAATCAAAACATTTTTTCCCATATCGGAATACAATTTTGCAGTATGATACATCATGATTATTACTTCTGACAGATACTTCCAATAGTCTTCCTGCAGATATTGTTCACCGACCATCTCCTGAAAAAGATCATTTGCAACAACGTAAAAGAATATATCTCTTTGTTCCTGCAATGCTTCAACTATTGTAGTTTTTCCCGAACTTGTAACTCCGTTTAAAAAAATAATTCTGCCCTTATCCATCCGATTGCCCCAATAACCTTTTATAAATAAATGTATATGGTGATACTAAATATAGATAATACATATCAAAATGTTTCACGTGAAACATACTATATATATAAATATACTAAAATCAGTTTCACATTTTCAACTCAAAATATTGTATAAAATGTTTCACGTGAAACATTATCTGCCATTTTCTGAAAAACGTTTCACGTGAAACATCAAGATATAGATCTATCTGAAAAACAATATATAGAAGAACTATAAATTCATCAGACATAATCCGAGAATAAAAAGAACAATTTAAAGAAACAATTACTGATATAATTACAGGAATTAATGTTTTGTAATAACAGCTATCGCGCAGGGAATTCTTCCTTTTACAACATGGTATTCTACATCGGTATATCCCGCATCTTCAAAAAACTTCATATATGATCTGAGATCAAATTGTCTTTTAAATTTTGCTCCGGCTTTTCCGATAAACTTTACAATAAAACCTGTCTTTCCGTTATACATATTTATGTATGTCGGAATGATTACTTTGCCACCGACTTTGCAAACTCTGACCAGTTCTCTTACAGCCGATTCAGGATCATCCAAAAGATGAATAACATTACCGGCAACAACTTTATCAAAACGATCATCCCTGCATTTAAGATTTGTCATATCGGCTTTTCTTACAATGGAATTATGATTATGTCTCAGTTTCCATGCAGTCTGTTTTAACATACCTACAGAAAAATCCGTTGCTACAAGATGACCGCTTTTCTTACAGATATAAACACTGATGCCTCCGGTTCCGCATGCACATTCAAGTACATCGTCACCATATTCTATTTCGCGCTCAACCATTAATCCGGTTCCGACATACGACTTATGATTATAAATATGTTCGAACAGATCATATAAGAGAGAAGCTGAATCCCAAAACATACAAACCTCCGTATAACAACACTTTCAATCAAAAAATTATGTCCGAAAAAACCTATAAAGGTTTCTTTGAAGGAGTTCCCGATTTACGCGGGAAACGATCTTCCGTATTCTTTATTTTCTTTATACAAATATTACTGCGTGAATAATCAGAATTCGGTAAATTAAAATCAAAACAACCGATATATTTTCCGCCAAGCATACCTATAGCATTTTTAGCAGAGGAAATCTCATCTGAACTGTTACCTGATTTATATGATATAAAATATCCGCCTTCTTTTACAAAAGGAATACAGTATTCAGATAAAACAGAAAGATTGGCTACAGCTCTCGATACTACCAGATCATATTGTTCACGATATTCTTTATCATGAGCAATTTCCTCGGCTCTGGTATGAACAGCCTTTATACCTTTTAGACCCAGTTCATCGATAACAAGATTAAGGAATCCGATCCGTTTATTAAGAGAGTCTGCCAAAGTTATATTCAGTGAAGGAAACAGAATCTTTAATGGTATACCCGGAAAACCTGCGCCGGAACCAAGATCGAGAACACTTATCGGATGTGCATCATTTAATATTGACGAATTAATTTCAGAATTTGATATGTCCGTTTTATTGGACATATCAATTATATTTGATGTACATGAATTATCTGCGTCAGTCAGATGATCCGATTCATTTTCATTACGACAAATATTGATATCTTTGATAAGAAGATCCGAAAGCAGAACACCGTTACTTAAAGGAATTTTGCAATTGATCAATGATGCGGAATCAAGGTAGTGTTTCTTATAAATATCATTGATATCCGTAATTGCCGTGAGATTTATTTTCTCATTCCAATCAAGTAAAAGCCCGGTATATTTTTCAAACATACCAAGTTGTTCATCCGATACTTCTATATTCCATTCTTGTAAATCTTTGATAAACTGTTCCATAAAATTATTTTAAAGACATAAAATAAACCTGGCAGGGATTAGCCTCATCCCATAACAAAGGAAATACTTCGAATTCCTTAAAGCCAAGACTTAAATAGAAAAGATTGGTTTTGTCATAGTCATCATACACACCCATTTTAACTGTCTTAACCTGCATGAATGAATAACCTTTTTCTATTGCGATCTCTTTGGCTTTTTTGAAAAGAGATTTTCCGACACCTTTTCTGTGGTATTCCTGCAATACTCCCATGACAGCAAGTTCTACGGTTTCCTTTCCTGTTTCTTTAAGGCAGAGAAAACCTATAGGTTTGTCATCCTCGTATGCAGCTACCATGATCATATTTGCACTGTCTGAAATATACTGTTCTCTGGTTTCCGGAATTTCAAACCAGTTAAAAAGAGCTTCAAGTATATTTCTTGCTATGCGCATCTTTTCTTCAATATTATTGATTTCCTGTAACATATTTTTTCCTCTGTAATGTAAATAATTAAGTAAGTATGAAGAAATTCTATTATATATTTACATGTCCTTTTTATTGGACATATAAAATATCATTAGTTTTTTCGTCAGCAGTTTTTTTAAAAATAATCACTGACTTCTTTTTTCCCTGATAACTTCGTAAGCCTTTTCCACTGCTTCTTCGGGATCACAGGGATGATCGGGTTCAAGAAGTTCACCTGCTTTGCTGCGATCGATCCTGTACCATCTCTTAACAGAAATACCGATAGTCAGTTTCGAATTGGGAACTGTAAAATAGCCGACATCACCGTATGAATCAGGTATGTTTCCCGAAGCTTCACCGACAACTTCTCCGATATTGTTATCAAGAATATACATCGTAAAATCCATTGCGGCACTATATGTCGAACTGCTTGTAAGAACATAAACATTACCGTTAAACTGTGGATTTGCTTTATTATTATGATTAACTACATTTCTGTTTTTATAAAGAAAATTACCGTATCGTACATCAGAGTCCCATCCGTTGTATTTATCTACATTCAGATAACGGATGAACTCATCACCTACCATTGAAGATCCTCCGCCGTTATAACGAAGATCAACGATCACATCTTCAACTCCTGAAGCGTCAACGGATTCAAAAAATTCCTTAACGCATTTTTTGTATTCTGAATTATAGGAACAGTCGTTTAATGTAAATATTCCGATCCCGTTTTCTTCATCTATTTCATAATGAACCCATTCTTCAGAAGCAGCTTTATCAAAACCTGTAACTTCACTTATAGGAACAAAATCATAATGAAATTCTTTATCACCTTCAGGAGTTTCAAAAACAAAATCAACTCCGTTTGAAACGTCTAAGCCGATCCAGGTCAGATAGGCTTCATTAATGATCACATTATTAACAAAAACTTTTTCTGCATATCTCTCGGTTTCATACTGGTAAACCGAAAGAAACTTTTGAAAAACATCTTCGGAATCTTCACCGTTAATACTTTTCGGAGGACCATATTCCTTAAGTGCCGAAAAATCATTTATATATTTTTTCGCTGAAGAAGCAAAAACAGAAGTATGACCGTCATACATTTCATGCATTATCCGAGAAATAATTATCCATTCATCAAGAACAGTAATCTCACTGTAAGATGAAAGATCAGCAATTTCCTCGAGGTACTTTGCTTCAACTGCATCAACGTTGGCATTCTTTTCTTCAAGCCATGCCGGGTGACGCTTCCGGATCATCTTCATTGTATAATCAATATCTTCCCTGACCTGTTGTTTTGTCAGAACGGTATCCAGAGGAAGAGATTCAGCAAATTCTTTAGTACAAAATCGTTTCGGATTTAAACACAAATTATAAACAACAAAAGGAAAAGCAATTAAAACGACAATAAGAAAAACAATTATAATAATATTTCTTATTATTTTTTTATTCATTTAAAAAATCCTCATTTCAAGTAAAAATATTCAGTAAAAAGTTTATAATTTATATGTCCGATAAATCGGACAGTATTAAAAGGTCTGAACATCAAAAATTATAGTATCTTTTCCGTTAAACAAACAGTAATATGTTTGAACCATATACATATAATCATTTGAAAACTCAAAACTGGAATACCATTTTTCAGCTTCCATATCCGGAAGATATATATTACCGAGATTTATATCGGCAAAATCATTAACTTCAATCCAGTTATATGATTTAAATAATTCTTTCGCTTCATCTTCACTGATCGTAATGATTCCGCGGTATCTCGGATCGGTCGGTCCCAAAGACAGATTCCCTCTCAGACCGTATCCGATTCTTATAGTTTCATATTCGCAGTGTTCAACATCAAGATCTTTCACGTATTTATTTGTAAATGCTTTGTCAGAGTGATAATCAATCAGTTCAACCTGTTTGCGGGAACAACCGGACAAAACGGACAGTGACAAAAAAGCAACAAGTAAAATACTAAAAAATTTTTTCATATAATACCTTTCAAAAATGTCAGAAAGCGAAAAAATTTATTTTCCTATCGATGCAAGGTATATCAAAAGAACCGATACATCTGCAGGTGTTACTCCGCTGATTCTTGATGCCTGTCCGACGGAAAGCGGTCTGAAAAGTTTTAATTTCTGTCTTGCTTCAAGTCGAAGTGAAGAAACATCATCATAATTAATATCATCAGGTATTAATTTTTTCTCCATTTTTTTGAAAGCGGCAACCTGTCTTTCCTGTCTTTCAATATAACCTTCGTACTTTATTCTGATGCAAACCTGTTCAATAATATCTTCTGAAAGAGGTTCTCTTTCTTTATCAAAAAATGAAAGATTCTCATATGTGATTTCAGGTCTGCAAAGTAATTCTGCAAGTGAAGTTCCGGTTCTAAGAGGAGCAGAACCAAGTGACTCAAGATACTCCTGATTCTTGGTTGCACTACCTACAAAAGTATTTTTAAGTCTGTCTACTTCAGCAGTAATTTTTTCATCTTTATAAAGAACATAATCATATTGTTCTTTTGTTACAAGTCCAACTTCGTAACCGATTTTACGAAGTCTGAAATCCGCATTATCCTGACGAAGAAGTAATCTGTACTCTGCTCTTGAAGTCATCATTCTGTAAGGCTCAAGATTTTCTTTTGTAACGAGATCGTCAATCAAAACTCCGATGTAAGCTTCACTTCTGTCTAAGATAACAGGTTCTTTTCCCTGGATTTTTCTTGCGGCATTTATACCTGCAATTAAACCCTGTGCAGCAGCTTCTTCATATCCTGAAGATCCGTTAAACTGACCTGCTGAGAAAAGTCCGGAAACACCTTTTATCTCAAGTGATAAAGTTAAATGTCCGGGTGTCAGGCAATCATATTCGATCGCATATGCGTTTCTTACGATCTTACAATTCTCAAGTCCGGGAACTGTTCGATACATTGCAAGCTGTACATCTTCGGGAAGTGAAGAACTCATTCCTCCGACATACATTTCATTTGTATATAATCCTTCAGGTTCAATAAATACCTGATGTCTTTCTTTATCTGCAAACTTAACTACTTTATCTTCGATCGAAGGACAGTATCTCGGACCTGTACCTTCAATAATACCTGCATAGATCGGTGAACGATCAAGATTTGCTTTTATGATCTTATGAGTCTCTTCATTGGTATATGTAAGATAGCAGGAAACCTGATCCTTCTGGATATCATCGGGATTCGTGGAGAATGAAAAAGGAATGATCCTCTCATCACCCTTCTGCTCTTCCATCTTCGAAAAATCAAGGCTTCTCTTATCCATTCTTGCGGGTGTTCCGGTTTTAAATCTTCTTAAAGTCACACCCATCGCATTTAAAGATTCCGAAAGATATGTTGCTGCCTGAAGACCGTTCGGACCTGTGTAGGTAATGGCTTCTCCGCAAAGACATCTTGCATTAAGATATGTTCCGGAACAGATGATCACTGCCTTGCAAAGATAAGTCGTTCCTGTAAATATCCTTACGCCTTTTATAATTTTGTTATCACCGTCTTCATCAAAAAGGATCTCGCAGACTTCACCCTGCTTGATGGTCAGGTTCTCCTGATTTTCAAGCGTTTCTCTCATTTCATGAGAATAATTTGCTTTGTCTGCCTGTGCTCTTAAAGAATGAACCGCAGGACCTTTTGAAAGGTTAAGCATCTTTGACTGGATAAAAGTCTTATCGATGTTCTTTCCCATCTCCCCGCCGAGTGCATCAAGTTCTCTTACAAGATGACCTTTACTCGTTCCGCCGACATTGGGATTACATGGCATCAGGGCAATACTTTCTATCGATACCGTAAAAATAACCGTATTAAGTCCGAGTCTTGCACATGCCAAAGCGGCCTCGCAGCCTGCATGACCTGCTCCGATAACACATACATCAGTTTCAATTGTCAGATTATTCCTGTTATTTTCCATTTTCTAAAACCGTAAAAATATTTTTATAATTCTTTGATTAATAACAATCTGTTTTCCTGATCTTCGAATACTTTATATCCGTTTCTTGAATAAAAATTTAAAGCTCTTTCATTAGACTTTTCTACATGAAGACTGCTGACATGAATACTTAATGAAGAAGCATATTTTTCTGCTTCATTAAGAAGAGCATTTCCTATTCCGTTTCCTCTGTATTCTTTTGATACACTGAAATCATCTATGTATATAAATACTCTGTCTTCACGATGAACTTCTACGGATATGTAACCAACAATTTCTCCTTCAATTTCTGCAACATAAATTACATTTTCACCATCGGAAAAAAAGTTGTCTAAATAACCTTCTTCATATCCTTGAACATCATCTGTATTGTAAATTGTTCTAAGCATTTCAAAGAATAAATCACATATGATTTTTTCATCTTTTTTGTTTGCTTTTCTGGTAGTAAAATTCATGTTAATCTTCTCTTTATTAAACCGGTTAATATCAATTTACTGATAATTATTTTCCCATACAAAATTCTGAGAAAATTTTATCAACTAGATCATCACTAACTTCTTCACCGATTATCTCGCCGAGTGCGGCATATGCACTCATCAGATCGATCGAAAGAAAATCTTCGGGCATGGAATTTTCTATTGATTCACTAACCTTTTTAAGACTGTCGCTTGCTATGACAAGATCGTTTTTCTGTCTTAAATTTGAAACCATAATTTCATCATTAAATGAGATCTCTCCGGCAAAGAACATCTCTTTGATCATTTCAAATAATTCTTCTTTTCCTTCACCGTTTTTAGCACTGGTATATAGTATTACGGGTTTGATTAAACATCCTTCGAAATGTGCATTCAATTCCTGCTTTGTTGTTTCTCTTTGAAGATCGGATTTATTCAAAAGACAGATTGATTTTTTACCGTCAATTAATGAAATTATTTGATCGTCAAAAACATCTGTTTCGGTTGAAGAATCAGCAACATATAAAACCAGATCGGCTTTTTCAATTGCAGACTTTGCTCTCTCGATTCCGATCTTTTCAACCACATCATCACTCTCATGAATTCCTGCGGTATCAATAAGATTAAGAGTAATTCCTCCGATATCATAGGACTCTTCCAAAGTATCTCTGGTAGTTCCTTTTATCTCAGTAACGATCGCTCTTTCTTCATTTAATATCATATTTAATATGGAAGATTTACCTGCATTGGGCTTTCCTACTATTGCAGTATTGATACCCTCTTTTAAAATCTTTCCGGAATCATATGATTTAATTAGCTGATTGATCTTTTCCTGGATGTTATTTATCTTTTCTTGAAGTTCTTCCTCAAATCCATCAAGTGACATATGCTCGGGATCATCCAAAGCAGCTTCAATTTTTGCTATATAATAAAGAATTTCTTCTCTTAAATTCTTAATAAGCTCATACATTTTTCCGTTCAGCATCGAAACGGAATTCTTTCTAGCCATTTCACTCTTGGAAGAGATCAGATCCATTACTGCTTCGGCACTCGTAAGATCGATTCGTCCGTTTAAAAAGGCTCTTTTCGTAAATTCACCGGGTTCGGAAGGACGGCATCCGTTCTCGATCAAAAGATTGAAAACTTTCTTTAATACCAGTATTCCTCCATGACAGTCAATCTCAACCACATCTTCCATGGTATAAGATCTCGGAGCCTTCATAAGCATCACAAGAACTTCATCAACTATCTCGTTGCCGTCAACAATATGACCATAGTGAATTGTATGCGAATCAGACTCTTTAAGCTTCTTCTTATCCGCACCTTTGAAAATCTTATCTGCAATTGTAATCGCTTCTTCGCCCGAAATCCTGATTATACCAATTCCGGAAGGCGATAAAGCAGTGCATATAGCAGCAATCGTATCCATATTGCTTCCTCTTGTTTTTTATAAGGCGGATGAAAAATGTTTTCCATCAATCAACCTTTTGCCGTTGCGGATGGAATCATTTTTCATCCGCCATGCTCAGAAAACAAAAGGCTGCCGAAGCAGCCTTAAGGTTTTATTTCTTTAATGTGATTACTACCTTACGATAAGGCTCTTCTCCTTCGGAATGAGTGGTTACATAGCTGTCATTCTGAAGTGCTGAATGAATAACTCTTCTTTCATAAGGATTCATTGGCTCAAGAGTTACGCTTCTTCTGGTTCTCTTTACCTTGAATGCCATGTTTTTAGCGAGATTTTCGAGTGTTTTGTTTCTTCTCTCTCTGTAGTTTTCGGTATCAACTTTTACACGGATGTATTCTTTTGTACCTTTATTAACAACAAGAGAAACAAGATACTGTAAAGAATCGAGTGTCTGTCCTCTCTTTCCGATAAGAACACCCATGTCTTCACCTGCGATCTCGATATTAAGGCAGTTCTCTTCAGCATCATATTTAGCTTTAACTTCGTTCTGGATCTCCATCTTTGAAAGAACGTCTTTCAAAAACTGAACTGCTTTGTTTTCTACTTCTTCGGCATTTACGTTGATCTCACGTTTTTTCGTGTTTTCTTCTTTTACTTCGGCTTTTTCTGAAGTTTGAACATTTTCTTTCTTTACGTTGTTTTCTTTTTTAGCCTGATTGGGTTTGTTTTCTTTTTTGTTCTCTTTCTTAGCTTCAGCCTTAACTTCTTTTACTTCCTTTTTATCGGGTGCAGCTTCCTGAGTAAATACTGATTTAGCATCTTCTATTTCTTCACTTTTTACTCTTGCTTTGATCACTGCAGGCTTTGATCCGATTCCGAGAAATCCTGTGGTACCTTCATCCACTACTTCATATTCAAGTGAACTGCTTGTTACTATAAAATGTGTGCATGCTTCGGTTATCGCGTCCTGAACCGTTTTAGCACTGAATTCCATATATTCCATTTATATACCCTCCCACGAGTCTGAATATTTTAACTATTTATTGTTTTTTTCGTTAAAGTCCTTAACCATTCTTGCCTTTGAAGCTATGCTTCCGGATGATGAGATCTTATCATTCTTGGCATTTGCTCTGGTATTGTTCTTATTATAATTAGCGGTGTTTGATTCGCTCTTTGTCTTTGCGTAAGGATTAACATATTTTGTATTGCTCTTTGCCTTGTTGTTAATTCCCTGTGCGAAAACACCTTTCTTTTTGAGTTTTTCTTCGTATTTTGCGGTATTCTTTTCGATTACCTTATCAATATCCATCTTGTCGATGTATTTGTTGATGGCAATCTGCTGAACACTTCTTACAACCGCACCGACTATCCAGTAAATACCCATACCGGCGGGAAGTGAGAAACAAAATACTGCAGACATTATCGGCATGAATGTGTTCATCATCTTCATTGATGACATCATGGGATTTTCTTCCTGTCCCTGAGTCGCATTATTATTTGCGTTGGGAGCAAGTTTAACACCGATCCACTGTGTAAGAGCTGCAAGTAAAGGGATCATTACAGCTACCAGAATCGGAAGAACCCAGGTTAATGAAAATGCAAAATCTCCTGTAGCATGTGCTTCTGCCCATGAACTTTTAATGGTATCAAGAGGTGAATAACCTATATTGATTCCGAGGAAAAGATTGTATTTTTCAAGTGCAGCATTGGTGCTGTGTACCAGATCGGTAAAATTGGGAAACTGAGTTGCAAGTGCATTCCAGTCTTTTGAACTTGCTCTGTTTAAAACATCGATAAAAGTATTTCTTGTGGTTTCAACATTTGCAAGTGCATCGGGATTGTTAATAAGATTTGATGTGATATTATCAATGGAAATTGTTTCCGTATTTAAATAATCAAGTTTAAACTGTCTTTTGTAAGCACCTGCAGATGAAAGAGTCTGAATAAATGTTGCTGAATTCTTAAAAATGTTGGCATCTCCTACAATTCCGGTTGAATCTACACCCATAAGAGCATTTACAAGATTCATAAATTCGTTCTTTACCATGGGAACATATGCGGGAATTGCATAAATAACACGATAAAGAGCAAACAGGATAGGCATCTGGATAAGGAGCTGAACACATGATCCTGAAGGAGAAACTCCGTATTTTGCATATACAGCGCTTGTTTCCTGCTGCATTTGCTGCATAAGATCCGGATCTTTTGTTCCCTTATATTTTGCCTGAATAGCCTGAATCTCGGGATTCATGATAGCAGACATTTTAGAGAATTTCTGCTGTTTGATTGTAAGGGGTAACATTAAAAGATAAATGATAACTGTGAAGATAATGATCGCTACACCGATATTGGCTGTTCCGCCCCACAAAGCTGCGATCTTATCAAGAATAAAGAATATACCCTGCATTAACTTGCCAAGTACCCAGGCAACCTGACCGATAATGAACGTGGTATTTTTCGTCAATAACAAATCGTACAATTCTGCCTCCTGTTACGGTACGGGATCGTAACCGCCTTTTGAGAAAGGATTGCATCTGCATATTCTCCAGGCAGCTAAAGCGCTGCCTTTTATGGCACCGTGTTTTTGTATGGCTTCAAGACCATACTGAGAACAGCACGGATAATAAGGGCAGCGTGTAGATTTTAAAGGTGATAAATATTTTCTGTATAAATTTATAATAAAAATAAGAATTGTTTTCATTATTAATATTCAATGAATATTTATTGATTACCTTTATTGGTATCCAGTGTACCGTTTAATTTCATTAAATGTAAAAGCGCACTCTCAATACTTGCAAAATCGCAAGCGTCAGATCCTTTTCGCGCGATGACTGCAATGTCTAAACCGCTATTAAACATTTTTTCGTGCAGTCTGTAACTTTCTTTGATAAGTCTTTTGATCCTGTGTCTTACAACACTGTTTCCGACTTTCTTGCTTACCGAGATTCCGAGTCTGTTCTCATCCGTGTTATTTTTCAACGTATATATTACCAGATATTTGTTTGCATATGATTTGCCGGATTTGTAAACAATTTCAAAATCGGAATTTTTTTTTAATGATTGTGTGAATATCATAATAAAAAATAATAAGCGAAAAAAAGGCCACATATCTGCGGCCTGCTTATTTCAACTTTATGCTGATAAAACTTTTCTTCCCTTAGCTCTTCTTGCCTGTAAAACTTTTCTTCCGCCGGGAGTACTCATTCTTGCTCTGAAGCCGTGAACTTTCGATCTCTGTCTTTTCTTAGGCTGAAATGTCATTTTCATAAAAGCTTACCTCCATTTCCTATACGTCGAAAACACCATAAATTATATAAGAAGTATTTTTTTAAGTCAACAAAAAAAAAATGTATTATAAATAAGAAAAAAAAATTCAAAAAAGTTTTATTCAAGATATAGTAAAAAATCCAAAACACATAACAAAATATGGAAAAATGCCTGTTTTACAGTTAAAATAATAAATTTACATAAATTATACACTATATGTTGATAACTTGTTGATAACTGTTTATTAATGGTTTATTTCATGTTTTTTTTTGTTTTATAACCGATATTTATTAAATTTTATTCCCTAAAATTAAGGATTTTTCAATGTATATATTTTTTAACCACAAAATAAACCCATAAAATTTCCTAAAAACAGCTAAAAGTTGACATAAGAAAATTTTCAAAAATCCTTTTTAAACCCTTCAAAAATTTGATTTTATTCCTTCAATAAAATATAATATAGTAAGCGAAGGAGGCTTTGAAATGAAACCAGTTGAAGAAAAATGGGAAATTATTAAAAATTCGGTTATCACCGAATATGATATATCTCCCATAGCCGTAAAAACATGGATTGATCCCATGGAATATTACAGCGAAACGGAAGACAGCGTAACAATAATGTTACCCAACAATAAAGCCAAAATACTGGATCTAATAACTGATAAATACAAAGATATCTTTATAATTGCAATTTCCGAAACATTAAATAACGATTATGATGTCAATTTCATAGTTGATAATGTTAAACCTCAGGAAAACGGCTCAACTCAATCCAATAATCAGGAAAAAGAATCTACAAATTCAAGTCTCATTAAAAAATATACTTTTGATAATTTCGTTACCGGAAATAACTCATTTGCGGTAAGTGCCTGCCTGGCTGTTGCCGAAACCGCCGGAACGGATAATAACGCATATAACCCTTTATATATTTACGGAGGATCCGGACTCGGCAAGACTCATCTTATGCATGCCATAGGAAATTATCTTAACGAGCACAATCCTAAACTTAAGATCTTATACGTAAACAGTGAAAACTTCACCAATGAAGTTATTAAATCGATAAGATCCGGTAAAAAAGACAATACCGAATCCATGACCATTTTAAGAGAAAAATACAGAAATGTTGATGTTCTTCTGATAGATGATATTCAGTTTATTATAGGAAAAGATGCAACTCAGGAAGAATTTTTCCATACTTTCAATTCTTTATATGAAAACGGAAAATCAATAATCATTTCTTCCGATAAACATCCTAAATATATGGAAATTCTGGATGAAAGATATTTAACACGTTTCCAGATGGGACTTCAGGTTGATGTTCAGCCACCCAACTATGAAACAAGAAAAGCAATCCTCATTCAGTTAAATCAGAATCACGGTGATAAGATAAATGATGATATTTTGAATTATATTACCGATAATATCAGTTCAAATATAAGAGAACTTGAAGGAGCTTATAACAAACTTATAGCTTTATCAAGGATCTCTTCTGATGAAATAACTCTGGAAATGGCCAAAAACAGCTTAAAGGATATCATAAATCCCAATAAGACCAAAGTTATAAACTTCGATGTAATTATAGAAGAAGTATCAAAATATTTTAATATTTCCATTAATGATATTGTTTCTTCAAAGAAAAACAAGGAAATAGCCATATCCAGACAGACCGTAATGTATCTTTGCGACAAACTTACCGAAGATTCAAAGAGCAATATAGGTAAAAGAATGAATAAAGATCATTCAACGGTCATTCACAATATTAATAAAGTAAAAGAATTAATAGAAAACGATCCTGAATTTGAGAAAAAAATAGACTCATTAATAAAAATAATTACATCTTTATAAACAGGTTTATTCCTTTAAAAAATTGCTTATTTATGGTATAATATATAAGTTATCAACATTTAAACATATACTATTAATATTTATATTATATTTATAAATATTATTTATTTAGGAGAGCTCAAAATGCGTGTTTCCATTGAAAAGGAAAAATTTTTAAATGCTTTATCGGTAGTGGGAAAAGCAATTTCAACAAAACCGAATTTAAATACAAGCGGATGCATTCTTATAGATGCAACCAAAAGTTATATAAGACTTCTGGCAAGCAATGAAGACATGGCCATCCAGGGAATAGTTGAAGGTGAGATCATTGAAGAAGGTATGGTTGGTCTTGATGCAAGACAGCTTACAGATCTTATCAGAAAGATTCCGGAAGGTTTTATAAATGTTTTTTACAATGAAAAAGAAGATGGAGATGCTGTTAATGTTCTTATAGAAAGCAATAATATAAAAGCTGTAATTCCCGGAAAGTTCGGATATTTATTCAGCGATCTTCCTGAGATTGAAAGAGATGTAAAACTTGAAATAAGTCAGTATGCATTAAAAGATATCATAAGAAGAACGATTTTCTGTACTTCATTGAATTCGATAAATAAGATCCTTGAAGGCGAACTTTTTGTTATAAATAACGGTATTTTAAGAGTTGAAGCCGTTGAACAGAGCAGAGTTGCCATAAGACAGATTGAAATAAACAATAATGATATAAATGAAAAACTTATTATCAAAGGTTCCGGACTTAATGAACTTATCAAGATCATTTCAGATGATACGGAATCATTTGTTGATATGTATTTTATGAAAGATAATGTAGTTTTCGAATTTGATAATTATATTATAGTTATGAGACTCCTGGAAGGCAATTTCTTTGATTCTTCAAATCTTAAATACAATGATTACATTACAAAAGTTGAAGTTAATAAAAAGAGTCTTTACGAATGTCTGGACAGAACTACTCTTTTTGCAAAAGAAGGAGATAAAAAGTCGGTTAAATTCGTAATTACCAATGATAATGTAAATATAAGTGTTGTTTCACAATACGGAAGTATTAATGAAAATATAGAAATCTTTAAAGAAGGTGAAGATATTGAAATAAGTTTCAATCCCAAGCTTTTTATAGATGCTCTTAAAGCTATAGATGATGAAACAGTTACCATTTATCTTCTCGGAAAGAAATTCCCTTGCTTTATAAGAAAAGAAGATACATATAACTATGTTGTTCTTCCCATATTGGGATAAAAGGTCATAAAAATGGAATTTTATTTAAAAGATGATTTTATAAAACTGGGACAACTTCTTAAAGCGGCTTCACTTGTTGAAAACGGAGCTGATGCCAAATTTGAGATTCAAAGCGGAAAAGTTAAGGTTAACGGTGAAGTTGAAATTCAAAGAGGCAAAAAGCTTGTTAAAGGAGATAAAGTTTCTTATAAAGGTCAGGAAGTGATCATTTGTAAAATATGATTATTTTATAAATGGTTATTTAAACAAATGAATTTATAAATGATTTTAATAAAATATGATTATTAAATCACTCGAACTTGAAAATTACAGAAATTATAAGAATTTATCATTGGAATTTGATAAAGGAACAAATATTTTAACCGGTGAAAACGCTCAGGGAAAAACAAATATCCTTGAGGCTGTTTATTTGTGCTCAACCACAAAATCACACAGAGGAAGCAAAGATTCCGAAATTATAAATTTTGACTCGGAAGAAGGTCATTTAAGAACAATATTAAATAAAAAAGAAGAAGATATAAGAATAGATATTCATTTAAGAAAATCCAAATCTAAAGTAATAGCTCTCAATCTTGAAAAACTTAAAAAAACTTCGGAACTGATAGGAATTCTTAATGTAGTTTTATTTTCTCCTGAAGATCTTAATATCATAAAAGGCGGTCCTTCATACAGAAGAACTTTTATAGATATGCAGATCTGCAGACTGGATTCGTCCTATGTTTTCAATCTCAGCAATTACAATAAGATAATAGATCAGAGAAACAAACTTCTTAAAGATATTTATTTTCAGCCTGCTTTAAAAGAAACTCTCTTCATCTGGGATTCCCAGCTTCAGAGTTACGGAAGTCAGGTAATTAAGAAAAGAAGAGAGTTTGTTAACGAATTAAATGAGATAGTTAAGGAAATCCATTATAAATTAACCAATCAGAAAGAATTTTTGGATATTAAATACGAACCGGATACTCTTGAGGATGAAATAGAAAATACTCTTAAACAAAATGCTGAAAGAGATTTAAGAAGTAAAGCAACTTCCGCAGGTCCTCACAGAGATGATTATGTTATAAACATAAACGGTATGGATGCAAGAAAATACGGTTCGCAGGGACAGCAGAGAACGGCGGCTTTATCTTTAAAACTTGCCGAAATAGAAATAATTAAAAGAAATACAAAAGACAATCCAATATTTTTACTGGATGATGTTTTGTCTGAACTTGATTCGAACAGACAAAATATGCTTTTGGACAGTATAAGCAATATTCAGACAATAATCACATGTACCGGACTGGATGATTTTATTAATGAAAGATTTACGATAAACAGAGTGTTTGAAGTACATGACGGAATTGTTGAAGTTGTGTAAAAATTTTTAATATATTTTAAAGATTAATTTTTGTTGATTATAAAATTATATTAATAATCATATAAAAAAATAAAATATCAAAGTAAAAATATAAATTTAAGAATTAATTACAGAGGATATCTATGGAAAACAAAAACAAAGAACAGGAATACGGAGCGGACCAGATTCAGGTACTTGAAGGTTTACAGGCGGTAAGAAAAAGACCGGGTATGTATATCGGAAGTACTTCAATAAGAGGTCTTCATCATCTTGTATATGAAATAGTGGATAACTCGGTAGATGAAGCTCTTGCGGGATATTGTAAAAATATTTCCATCACTTTAAACAGTGATAATTCGGTTACAGTTGAAGATGACGGAAGAGGTATTCCCGTAGGAATCAATCATAAAACCGGTGTTTCCGCAGTTGAACTTGTATTTACAAAGCTTCATGCGGGCGGAAAATTCGGCGGTGGAGGATATAAAGTATCCGGCGGTCTTCACGGTGTAGGTGCATCCGTTGTTAATGCTCTTTCAAGATGGCTTGAAGTAGAGATCTGCAGAGACGGTGAGATTTATTTCCAGAGATATGATGACGGCGGTAAAAATGCCGATGAATTAAAAGTACTCGGTAAATGTGATGAAGAAAAGACCGGTACAAAGGTAACTTTCCTTCCCGATGACAGAATTTTTGATGAAACTGTTTTTGATTTTGATACATTAAAGAACAGATTCAGAGAAACCGCTTTTCTTACAAAAGGTTTAAAGATAAATCTTATAGATAACAGATGTGAGGAAGCAAAAGAAAGAACTTTCCATTATGAAGGCGGTATAAAAGAATTTGTTTCTTACTTAAACAGAGGAAATACACCTTTATATCAGGATATCCTTTATTTTGAAGGAACAAAGAACAATATTCAGGTTGAAGTTGCAATTCAGCATAACGACGGATTTAACGAAAGTGTTTACAGTTTCGTTAATAACATCAATACTCCTGAAGGCGGTATGCATTTAACAGGTTTCAGAAATGCAATTACAAAAACTTTCAACGATTACGCAAGATCAAATAAGATATTAAAAGATGCGGATCCCAATCTTTCGGGTGAAGACATAAGAGAAGGACTTACAGCAATCATTTCTGTAAGAATAGAAGAGCCTCAGTTTGAAGGTCAGACAAAACAGAAGCTCGGAAATGCCGAAGCAAGAGTAGCTGTAGACAGTGTTGTAAGTGAACAGCTTACATATTATCTTGAACAGAATCCTACGATTGCAAAGATAATATGCGAAAAATCATTACTTGCCCAGAGAGCAAGAGATGCCGCAAGAAAAGCCAGAGATATGGCAAGAAGAAAAACGGCTCTCGAAGGAATGGCTCTTCCCGGAAAACTTGCAGACTGTTCGGATAAGGATCCCAAGAAGTGCGAAATATACATAGTCGAAGGAGATTCCGCGGGCGGTTCAGCAAAGACTGCCAGAGACAGAGCAACTCAGGCTATCCTTCCTTTAAGAGGTAAGATCCTTAACGTAGAAAAAGCAAGACTTGACAAGATATACGCAAATGCCGAGATCAAGGCAATGATCACCGCATTCGGTACAGGTATTCATGATGATTTCGATATTTCAAAATTAAGATATCACAAGATCATCCTTATGACCGATGCCGATGTTGACGGTGCACATATCAGTACTTTGCTTTTGACATTCATTTACAGATTTATGCCGGAACTTATAAAAGCAGGACATGTATATCTTGCAACTCCTCCTCTTTATAAGCTTGAGAAAAACAAGAAGATCTGGTATGCATATTCGGATGAAGAATTAAACAACATTCTCGAAGAGGTCGGAAGAGACCAGAATAACAAGATCCAGCGTTACAAAGGTCTTGGTGAAATGGATGCCGATCAGCTCTGGGAAACAACAATGGATCCCGAGCACAGAATATTAAAGCGTGTTACCATGGACGGCGAAGTCGAATCCGAAACAGACCTTACATTCACCGTTCTTATGGGTGACAAGGTAGAACCGAGACGAGAATTTATTGAAGAAAACGCCAAATTTGTTAAAAATCTTGATATATAACCGAAAAATGCATGGGAATTTTATACATATTCTTTCAAGTGGTAATTTTATACTTTTTAATTTTGGCAATTGTTGAGAAAAATGTTAAACCGGCAATTGTTTTGGGAGTAATTTTACTCGGAAGTATAGCTCTTGAATTTTTAGCTTATTGGGCAATAAAAGATTTTTTACAAGCTGCTCCATAATAAAAAAATGATGAAGTGTTTTTAACACGGAGGCAAAATGGAAGATAATATTTTTGATAAAATTGAAGAAGTTGACCTTAAAAAGACGATGGAGGACTGCTATATAGATTATGCGATGAGCGTAATCGCGGCACGTGCGCTTCCGGATGTAAGAGACGGTCTTAAGCCTGTTCAGAGAAGAGTTCTTTATTCAATGGTAGAACTCAACAACGGACCGGATAAGCCTCATCGTAAGTCAGCCCGTATCGTCGGTGATACAATGGGTAAATACCATCCTCACGGCGATTCATCAATCTACGGTGCTTTGGTAAACATGGCACAGGATTGGTCAATGAGAGCTCCTCTTGTAGACGGTCACGGAAACTTCGGATCCGTCGACGGCGACGGTGCAGCTGCAATGCGTTATACCGAAGCCAGACTTTCCAAGATTTCAATGGAACTTCTTGCCGATATTTACAAAGATACGGTAGATTTTGTTCCCAACTTTGACGAGACCGAAAAAGAACCCACGGTTCTTCCTTCCAGATATCCTAACCTTCTGGTTAACGGTACTACGGGTATTGCCGTTGGTATGGCAACCAATATTCCGCCTCATAACCTTCGCGAAACGATAGATGCTGTAGTAAAGATCATAGATAATCAGGTAGAAGAGGACAGAAAAACCGAAATAGATGAGATCCTCGATATCATAAAAGGACCGGATTTTCCTACCGGTGCAATGATCCTCGGAACAAGAGGCATTGAAGAAGCATACAGAACCGGACGCGGAAAGATAAGAGTACGCGCCGTAACGGATATTGAAGCTCTTCCCAACGGAAAGAATCGTATCATCGTTACCGAACTTCCTTATATGGTAAATAAGGCAAGACTTATCGAAAAGATTGCCGAACTTGTAAAAGATAAAAAACTCGACGGTATCACGGATCTTCGCGACGAGACAAACCGTGAAGGTATGAGAGTTGTTATTGAACTCAGAAAAGATGTTAACCCAAACATCATGCTTAACAATCTTTTCAAGCATACACAGCTTCAGGATACTTTCGGTGTGATCATGCTTGCACTCGTTAACAACGAGCCCAAAGTACTTAATATCCTTGAAATGCTTGAATATTATCTCGAGCATCAGAAGGATGTAGTTACAAGAAGAACGAAATACGATCTTAACAAAGCAGAAGAGAGAGATCATATCTTACAGGGTCTTTTAATTGCTCTCGATAATATCGATGAAGTTATCAATATCATCAGATCGAGTGCCAATACTCAGGAAGCTAAACAGAGATTGATCGAAAGATTCGAGTTATCCGAAGCTCAGTCACAGGCTATAGTCGATATGAGACTTAAGACTCTTACCGGATTGGAAAGAGAAAAGCTTGAAAATGAGCATAAGGAACTTCTTGAGAAGATCGCTTACTTGAAGAGCATCCTTGCAGATGAAAAGGTTCTCCTCGGAGTGATCAAGGACGAAATCCTCCTTATCGCAGAAAAATACGGCGATGACAGACGTACAAAGATCGGATACGATATTTACGATATCACAAATGAAGATCTGATTCCCAACGAAAATACCGTAGTTGCAATGACTTCACTCGGATATATCAAGAGAATGACAGTCGACAACTTTAAGTCCCAGCACAGAGGCGGTCGCGGAATCAAGGGAATGAATACGATAGAAGATGACTATATCGAAGATCTTCTGATGACCACGACGCATCATTACATCATGTTCTTTACTAACATGGGCCGTGCATACAGACTTAAGACTTACGAAATTCCCGAATCCGGAAGAACTTCAAGAGGTGTGGCAATCGTTAACCTCTTACAGTTAAATCCCGGAGAAAAGATTTCGGCTATCATTCCCATCAAGGAATACGACGAATCCAGAAATCTTTTTATGGTTACAAAGAAGGGTACCGTTAAGAAGTGCCATATTACGGACTTCTCCAACATCAGAAAGAACGGACTTCTTGCAGTAAGCTTAAGAGATGACGATGAACTTATTGAAGTTAAATCCACTGACAAGGATACTCTGATTTACCTTGTAACAAAGCAGGGTATGTGTATCTGCTTTAAAGAAACCGATGTCAGATGCATGGGCAGAACCGCAATGGGTGTAAGAGGTATGAACCTTGCGGACGGTGATGAAATCATCGGAATGCAGCTCGATCATCAGGGCGGAACACTCCTTATAGCTTCCGAACTCGGTATGGGCAAGAGAACAAAACTTGAAGAGTTCAATGTACAAAGACGTGGCGGTAAGGGTGTAAGATGTTACAAGATAACCGAAAAGACCGGTTATGTTGTAGGTGTTAAAGCCGTTAACGACGATCATGAGATCATGATGATCACGTCACAGGGCATAATCATTCAGATTCCGATGGCAGATGTTTCGATAATAGGAAGACATACGTCAGGCGTTAAACTCATCAACCTCGAAAAAGGAGTCAAAGTTGCCAAGATTGCGAAGGTTCGTGAAAAGATAAGCGATGGAAATGTCGAATATGATGAGATTGACGATGCACTCGAAGATATCCCCGAAGCGGAGGAGATCGTGGATGAAAACGAAAATCTGATTTTCCCTGTTGAGGAAGAGGAAGAATAGGATTCTATATAACTTAAAATTTTTTACTTGAGACTTTTAATAAAAAAATCTCCTGCCCTTTGTTGCAGTGAAATCAAAATTCATTGAAGAGGCAGGAGATTTTTGTTTCTATGAATGTTATAAAAAAAATTTATTTTGAGTATTATATAATAATATTATCAAATGTATTTTTTATTGTTCATTATCAATAGACGATAATAATTAATATGAAATATCATATGGGAACTAACGGATTTAAAGAGGATTATCCAAAAGAGTTTCAATTAAATATTTTTGTGCAGATTACGCTCGAACGGAACATTCAATCCGCAAGATTGGTTAAACAGTCCGTGCTAAATGGTAATCGTAAATATATGTTTACAGCATATTATAATTCTTTTGACATCCAAAAAAGTCAGTAATTGCAGTACTTAGCAGGCTTTTTTGGATGTCATTTTTTGACCATTTTCGTGATTATTCACAAAAATGATTCTTTGATATAAAAATCTAAGATACTCCATTGTATTTGTAAATTCAGGATGTTATTATTCATACATAAACAGAAATGCTTTTTTTCCCCGTTTAAGGCATTTTCGAAAATTATTCCTAATCAGGATTTTCAAGTCGGATTCCCGACCCCAAAGAATTTATCTTGAAATTTTTCCTGCTTAACAGAATTGAATTATTATTTAGCAGGAGAAAGCCAAATCTCCTGCAGACAGGAGGTTACATGGCAAATGAAAAACAATTAAATAGTGCGAAATCGTATGAGGAAATTGATTTTACCAATGATTTTATGTTCGGTAAGATAATGGAAGATTCAAATCTTTGCAGAGAAGTTATAGAAAGACTCTTGAATCGTCCAATAGGAGAGTTAAAAGAAGTTATTCCTCAAAAGAAGTTCAAACAGACATCTGACGGAAAAGAGATAAGGCTTGATATTTACACAAAAGACAATGAAGCAGTATACGATGCGGAAATGCAAAACCTGGGAAATATGTCAATAGACAGCCTTAATTTACCCAGACGAAGCAGATTTTACCAAAGCGAAATTGATGCGGATTTTCTTTATAAAGGTGCGACATATCGGTCGTTACCGGAGAATAATGTAATATTTATCTGTACTTTCGATCCGTTCGGAAAGAATGAACCGTTCTATCTGTTTGAAAATTATCATAAGGGGAGAGAAGTAATTCCGTTAAAAGACGGAACATATAAATATTTCTTTAACTGTGCTTATCATGGGGAAGAAATATCAAAGGAACTGTCCGATTTTTACAATTATATAAGAACCGGAAAAGCAACGGATAAGCTGACAGAAAAAATAGAAACGGCAGTTGAAAACGGAAGAAAGAATGAAAGATGGAGGTCTGAATATATGAAAGAGAGATTAATAAAAGATGATTATATTCAGGAAGGTATAGCCATTGGAAAAAAAGAACAGCAGGAAAAACTTGAAAAAGCAGAACAGCGGGCTGATGCCGAGAAACAACGAGCGGATTCCGAAAGACAACGTGCTGATAATGCAGAAAAAGAGAATAAAAGACTACGACAACTTCTATTAGAAAATAATATCAAAATATAAAATTCAATTGTTGTAATAATTTACGAGTCAAGCAGCGGAAAACCGACTGTTTGGCTCTTTTTTGATTTGATATTCAAAATTTTTATTTCAAGAAGGATTGACTCGTCCCTTGGGACCGAGTTTATACTCTCCTTAACAAATGATTCTGAACGTTAAAAAGATTGTTTTTAAAGGATAAAAAATGGCAAATCTTCTTTTATTGATAAAACGAAACAAATTATGGGTTGCTGCAGGAATTCTTATGACGATTTTATCTAACCTGTCGCAGATGACCTTCGTATATTTAATCGGAAAACTGGTCAACCATATTGAGAACCGTTCTTCGATAACAATTTCTTTTATCCTTCTTATAGCATGCCTTATGGCATCAAACGCATTTACGCTTCTTTTAAAGCAGTACATCGGAAGACTTTCGACCGAAAAAATGGCTCACTCGCTTCGTATGGGCTATGCCAAAAGACTGATTAAAAGCACCGTAAAAGAAAAAACAAGCGCTTCCAAAGCTATGTCCGCAGCGCAGAATGAGCTCGCCCAGGCAAACAGCTATCTTTCAAATACCTTTTTTGACATTGTGGGAATGCTTATTATGGCTGTGCTTGTAACTGCTTATCTTCTTTTACAAAATGTGCTTTTAACACTTGTCATTATTGTTCCGTCGATTCTTATACTGATTTACGTCTTTTTTTCAAGCAGGCGTCTTTCCGGCATAGTCTCGCTCGCCCAAAACGAAAAAAATAAAATGAATAAAACCGCTTATTCCATGATTCATGCCTTTCCTTCCGTAAAGATCTTCGGCGGTGAAAAGCTTTGCCTTAATGCATATAACGATAGTTTTGACATCTGGAAAAAACAGTGGGTAAAAATGGGGCGCCTTTCGGCTTTATACAACACTCTCTCAGGTGTTTTATCAAGGGTTCCGCTGCTTCTTTTGTTATTAGTCGGAGGTTTTATGGTTATTCGCGGCAATATTCTGATGGGGACACTCATTGTTTTTGTAATTATGCAGGGAAGCCTGTCGGAGTCAATTATGAACCTGCCAAACTGGATTGCCAATTTTAAGGTATTTACGACCAACCTTTCACGTATTGATATTGAATAAAACGGAGAAAAATATGATTGAACTTAAAAATGTATCATTTAATTACGAAAATGCATCCATATTTGAAAACCTTTCCCTTTTTGTAACTGAAGGCGAAAAAATAGGTATCGTCGGCGAAAGCGGATGCGGAAAAAGTACGTTGCTTAAACTGATGGCGGGACTCTATGTGCCTGCATCCGGCGAAATAATTATCGACGGCGAAAGGCTTCCCGAAGAGATTATAAAAAAAGTATCTGTTGTAATGCAGTCTCCAATGCTCCTTCCGCTTTCAATCATCGAAAACATCACAATGGGCAACGATTATGAGGATTCTAAAATAGAAAAAATCATCGATTCGGCAAATCTTAAAAAATGGATTGATTCTTTGCCCGAAGGGCTTAATACCTATATCGGAGACAGTGCCGATGAACTTTCAGGCGGACAGGCCCAGCGTATAGCCATCGCCAGAGCTATGTTTAAGGATACGAAAATCCTTTTACTCGACGAGCCGACCTCCGCACTTGACGGCGAAAATTCCGCATCGGTTCTTGAAGCCATAAATCACTTCACTTCCGGAAAAACCGTGGTTCACGTGACTCACAGAAGGGAACATCTTGAAGGATACGACAGAGTTTTCCTTATGCAAAACGGAAAATTATCTGAAATCTAAGAAAACACTACTTAAAAAGATATTAAAGGAATTAAAACATGAACAAAAAAGTGTGGAAAATTTTAAAAGAACTTGGATTATTAAGAGTATTCATTCCCATTCTTTTACTGCGCCTTCCTTTTGATTTTTTAAACGGAGTCCTTTCCGCCAATATGCTTGAATCTTTTATCCGCTTAGCAGAAAAAGGACAAAGCGAAAATCTCTTAAAAACCTTTGGCACTTTCCTTCTTTTTACCGTTCTTCTGTTTGGATATAATGTCACAATCTGGGCCACAGTTTCTGTAAAAGCGGATATGCTCCTGCAAAAAAGGCTAAGAAACAGACTTCTTAATCATATTTTATCCAATAACGGACGGGAAATGGAACAATACTCCGCAGGTGATCTGATTACGAGATTAAACAATGATGTCGATCGTGTAAATGACTATCTTACAACACCTGTAAACTTTATGCATACCGCGATTGCGACCTTTAATATTGTTTTTTCATCCGTAATTCTGCTTATTTTAAACTCTCGACTTTACCTTCTGACCATTTTGGTAACGGTGCCCTTCTTTATATTAAGCAGCATCATTATCATAAGAAAAATCCCTTATTACAGGAAAAAATCCCAGGAAGCGTATGCGGATTATACCAACTGGATCGAGCCGATAGTTAATGCAAATGATTCGATAAATGTTTTCGACGGCGAGGAAATCGTACTTAAAAAAGTTGAGGAGGCAAGCAAAGAGATACTTCGTCAAAACTTTAAAGCACATACTCTCACAGCCTGGTCTTCATTTTTCAATATTATTTCCGGCAATCTCGGTTACGTGTTGCTACTGCTTTACGGAAATAGTATGATGGGAGAAGGAGTGAAGGATTATGCCGAACTTTTAAAAATCACCCAGTACCGTGCGGAAATGATGAAAGGCAGCTTCATTGTAAATGCAGGATTAAACGGAATGAAAACAAATCTGGCCGGTGCCGCACGTATTGAAGAAATTTTAGATTCTGAAGGGAAAAAATAAGTGGAAAACAACGAAGAAAAACTTTTAAGAATAGGTGAACTTGCAAAACTGTCGGGTGTTTCCGTTAAAGCACTTCACGTATATGAGAAAAAGAATATCATAAAACCTGTAAAAATTGATGAATTTACGGGTTATCGCTACTATTCCCCGGATCAGTTTCGTTTCGTTGAGGCACTTATCGAACTTCAGGATATGGGTTTTTCTTTAAATGAGATTTCCAAAATCCTGTCAGGAAACTGTTCCAAAGAAGAAGTAGCCGATATGTTTGCTGAAAAAGAAACCCTTCTTCAGGAACGTATCTTTCAACTTGAAGCCAAGATAAAAGAACTTTCCCTCATAAAAGAAAACATAAAAAAAGGAACCGAAGCCGACCGTCTCAAAGAAATGAGTGATGACGAAAGAGCCCGATTCCTTGCTAAAATGGTTGTTATTAACGATGAAGCTATCAGACAGTTTTTAAGTGAAGTTTTGTGGTTGTAATGTCTAAAATTTAATACACAATCTTTTCAAAAACGCTATCTTTATTAACTTATCTATTTTCATCAAATAGTTGTTAATTCAAATATGAATATTATTTTCTAAAAGAAGTTGTCGTAGTCTTATATTCTTTTTATATCTGAAAATCATTTTTGTGAATAATCACGAAAAAGGTCAAAAGACTGTATTTCCATAATAAATTATCCATCAAAATTTCTTAAAGATAATTTATCCTTGAAAAAAACCCAAAATAGTTTATTATAAAAACGTTGAAAATAATAAATTTGTAGATAATATAGGAAATAACTCATTAATATAATGATTCGAAATGATTTAGTTCGGAGCAGTTATGGAAGCATACAGTGTATTTAAAGATCTTGCGATAATCATAGTCGCAGCAAAATTATTCGGTATAATTGCCAGAAAATGCAAGGCACCGCAGGTTGTCGGAGAAATAATAGCCGGTCTTGTGATAGGTCCATGTCTTTTAGGCTGGGTTCAAACCAACGATTTTATTTTGCAGATGGCAGAAATCGGTGTTATTCTTCTTATGTTTTCGGCGGGACTGGAAACCAATCTTAAGAATCTGGTTAAGACCGGACCGATGGCATTCGGCATAGCCTGTTCGGGTGTGTTAGTACCGCTTGTGGGCGGAACTCTTCTTTATATGCTCTTTTACGGATTTTCCGAGGTGGGTACCGAACATTTCTTCAGGGCTCTTTTTATCGGAACCATAATGACTGCAACGAGTGTGAGTATTACCGTGGAATCCCTTCGAGAAATGGGATATTTGAAGGGAAAGATCGGAACCACAATCTTAAATGCGGCAATCATAGACGATGTTATCGGTATGATAGTGCTGACCGTAGTCATAGGATTTTACGATTCCGCGGCAAAACCGATTACTGTTGTCTGCAACACGGTTCTGTTTACATGTCTTGCGATAGTCGGAGGATTCTTTGCTTACAGGATCTTCAAGAAGATCGATCAGAGGTATCCGCATTCAAGAAGAATTACTATTGCGGGACTCGCATTTTGTCTGATAATGGCTTACTGTGCGGAAAAGTATTTCGGGATTGCGGACATCACGGGTGCTTATCTTGCCGGAATCATACTTTGCAATATTCATGATTCGGAATATATCGCAAGAAGAATGGATATCAATTCCTATGTGCTTTTCGGTCCGATCTTCTTTGCAAGTATCGGTCTTAAAACAAATATTAAGAATATCAATATCGAGATCCTTTTGTTCTCTCTCTGTTTTGTGGCGGTTGCGCTTCTGACAAAAATAATAGGATGCGGTATTTTTGCGAAAATCTGCAAAATACCGATGAAACACGCCTTGAAAATTGGTGTCGGTATGATGACCAGAGGAGAAGTTGCACTTATCGTGTCACAAAAAGGAATGAATGTCGGACTTCTCGACCCTGTTTATTTTACTTCCGTTATCCTGCTTATCATCACATCTTCGGTACTTACCCCGATCTTACTTAAGGTATTGTACGCAAAATGGCCCGAAGAGGCGGAGTAAGACGGTTTTTGTCTGAATGCTCTTAGATTTAAACATTTATATATTTAATGGAGCAGCAGTTTTTTATCGGATAATTTTTCTTTTTTTTCACAGATTTCTGATATAATTAAAAACAGCATCGGTACTTTGAGCAGATAATTTTTAAACGGTGAAAAATGGGTAAAGGCATTAAGTTATGGACATTGAGATATACGCTTTTAAATGCGCTTTATTTTTCTGCGTTTTGCACCGTACATGCACTTGCGGCGGTATACCTTCTCGCAAACGGGTTTACCAATACCGAAGTAGGCATTCTTCTGGCAGTCGCCAATATTTCGTCCGCGATAATTCAGCCTGTGATAGCAGGGATCATTGACCGCGGAGGGTGGTTAAGTAACCGTCGGTTCATTCTGATCTCGGTTTTAACGATCCTTTTGGGTTCTTTTATTCTTATATTTACCCACAATTACAAAATATCGGTATTTATAATCTATGCCTTCATATATATGATCCAGTTCGCTTATCAGCCCGTAATGACGGCACTTTGCTTTGAATATCAAAAAGCGGGCTGCAATATCTATTACGGTCTTGCCAGGGGACTGGGATCCGCGAGTTTTGCCGTAACTTCCGCATTTATAGGCAGTCTGGTCGAAAAAAAGGGCGTCGGTATCCTCATGTTCATCAATATGGCGCTGATGCTTTTGTCGGCTATCCTCATATTTACGTTCAAAAAGCCCCGGGGTGAAGATAATCCGGTTTCCGGCGAAGAAAAAACGACAATCAAAAAGAAAAGGAAATTTAAGGATTTTATTCATGACTACCCTGCTTTTTGTGTATTCCTGATCGCTGTTATCTGTTTCTTTTTCGCCCACAATATGATAAATGACTTTATGATCCAGATAATAAGAAATCTGGGAGGAACGGAAAAACAGCTCGGATATGCCAATTTCTTACAGGCGATACTGGAACTTCCCGTAATGGCGGTAATAGGTTTTGTTTTAAAAAAGATATCTTCGGAAAAAATGCTTATCTTTTCGGGAGTCGCATTTTTCATAAAAATACTGATTCTGATCTTTGCAGCGAACATGCTGATGATGTATGTAAGCCAGTCATTCCAGCTGTTTGCTTATGCAGTCTTCATTCCGGCAGCGGCTTACTACGTAAATGAGACCATGGATGAACTCGATCAGGTTAAAGGTCAGGCATTTGTAACCAGCGCGATAACGATAGGAGGAGTCTTTTCCAACCTGATAAGCGGTTACATTCTCGACCATCTTGGAATTAAGATAATGCTGATAACCGGAACCGCGGTATGTCTTTTGGGAGTGGTAATTGCCGTTTTTGCAATAAAAGGGCTTCCGAGAAAAAGGAATTCCGGATAAAATTCCACGAACATTAAGATTTAAGTGTAAAAAAGATTGAAGACAATATAAATACAGTTTGGATTTTCGGATTTTTTAAATTACTGAAAGGATAAAATATGAGATTAGGAACATCATCGCCGCTTGGTCATTCAACACCTGAAGAATGGGCAGGGAATCAGATCAAACTGGGATGCAGAGCGGTTAATTTTCCTCTTGACTGCAACGCTCCGAAAGAGCTGATAGACAGATACAAAAATGCTGCCGAAGAAGCAGGTCTTATGATAGCCGAAGTCGGAATCTGGCGAAATGCCATGTCTTTGGATGAAGAGGAAAGAAAAGCAAATACCGAATACTGCGTTAAGCAGCTGAAACTTGCAGATTATCTGAATGCAAGATGCGCCGTTAATGTAGCGGGAGCGATCGGGCCCAGATGGGACGGCCATTATAAGGCCAATTTTACCGAAGAAACCCGGAAAATGATCGTGTCGAAAACACAGGAGATAATCGATAAAGCCGAACCGGAGAAGACATTTTTCACACTTGAGCCTATGCCATGGATGTTTCCGACAGGCCCCGAAGAGTATCTTCGTCTGATCGGGGATATCAACAGGGAAAAATTCGCGGTACACCTGGATCCGATCAATATGATCAACTCAGCCGAAAGATATTTTGATATTGAGAAATTTCTTGATAAATGCATATCTTTACTGGGGGACAAAATTCGAAGCTGTCATATTAAAGACGTGCATCTTAAGGAAGAATATACTTTTCAGCTTGAAGAATGCGCACCCGGGCTCGGTGAGTTCCCTCTGAAATACTATATGGAAAAGATTGATGAACTTGATCCGGAAATGCCGATCATCCTGGAACATCTGAGTACGGATGAAGATTATATCAAATACATGGAATATCTGAAAAAACTATGATCACGGAGGTTATTGGGGATGGAATACAAGAGATTAAGCGATGCCAACATAATAAATGAGCAGTATATGGATTCGATTCTTTTTGAAGAGCATCTGATCGGAACAAAGCTTGCAAGTACCGAATGCGAGTTATTCGGACAAAAATGGAGTATGCCCGTGATGACGCCGGCTTTTTCACATCTCGGAAACTATTCGGGCAGAGAACTTACAGGTCTGGAAGAGTATTCGATCGGTGCAAGGAATCTGAACATACTGAATTTCTGCGGAATGATGG
This sequence comes from Lachnospiraceae bacterium, assembly GCA_024698715.1. Taxonomy (GTDB): domain Bacteria; phylum Bacillota; class Clostridia; order Lachnospirales; family Lachnospiraceae; genus UBA3766. Next base: position 21,631 of record JAILRA010000024.1, on the reverse strand, counting down.
AAAACGATATGTTTAAGAAGATCATCGATACGGGTGCCAAAACCGTCAGGTTCGTAAAGCCGTATGCCGATAACGGAAAGGTCAGGGATCAAATGAAATTTGCCGAAGAGGTCGGTGCATTCGGAATCGGAATGGATATAGACCATATTTTCGGAGAAACGGGATACGATATCGTTATCGGAGAAGAAATGGCGGCTCAGACCGAGGAAATGCTTGCTTCCTATATTGAATCGACCAAACTTCCGTTCTTTGTAAAAGGTGTTTTAAGTGTGGAAGATGCAGAGAAATGTGCGAAACTCGGAGCAAAGGGAATCATAGTTAGCCACCATCACGGAAGACTTCCTTATGCAATCCCTCCGATGATGATCTTACCCGAAATAAAAGAAGCACTGGTTGAAACGGATGTAAAGATAATCGTGGATTGCGGAATAGCGAGCGGATACGATGTTTACAAAGCACTGGCACTCGGTGCCGATGCAGCCTGTCCCGGACGTTCGATGCTGCCTTCACTCGAAAAGGACGGAACTGAGGGAATGGAGAGATTCTTCACGAAGATCAGGGACGAATTGAGATTTGCGATGAGTTCGACCGGTTTTGAAAAAACTGAAGATATCGATGATTCGGCGCTTTGGATAAAAGAAACGATTTAATACATTACCATTGTTCGGTAATATGTTTACCGACACTCCTCATTTTGATAAAAGAAACGATTCAGTGCATTACCGGTTCTTTAAGCAGATCTCATAAAAAGCGATACCGCTTGCGACAGCGACATTTAATGAATCAATGCCTTCGCGCATCGGTATTTTGATAACATGATCACATATTTTAAGGATTTCCTCAGAGAGACCTTTGCCTTCATTACCGAGAAGAATTGCTTTTTTGGCGATATCTGATTCGGAAAATTCTGACAGAGTCACGGACTCATCGGATAGGGCCAGGGCTGCGAGAGAAAATCCTTTTTCTTTTATGGATAAAAGATTGTCCGAAAAGGTCCACGGGATACTGAACTGACAGCCCATTCCCGCACGAAGTGACCTTCTGTAAAGCGGATCCGAACAGTTTCCGTAAAGGATGACCGCATCAATATTCAAAGCTGCTGCATTACGGAATATGGTTCCGATATTTGTAGGATTTTCTATTTCGCAAAGAACGGCGATGTTTTTCGCATCGGCAAGAACGGTATCAGTGTCGGGAAGTATTTTCCTTTTCATTGCACACAAAACTCCCCGTGTTAACGGAAAGCCGATAAGGTTTTTGAGAGTCTCATTCTTTGCGTAATACACGGGGAATCCGCAATTAATATCTGATAAGATTGAATTATGTTCGTTTATGCGGACATTTTCATTTTCTGCGGTATATATATTATTTGAACAGCGTGAAAAAAATAAATTCTCACATTTCTTTATAAGATCCGAGAGATTCTCAATCTGATCTTCCAGACAAAGCATTGAAAGAGGAACAAAACCGGCATCGAGAGCACGTCTTATCACCAGTTCCGTTTCCGCGATAAAAACACCGGGCGCCGGCTCATTCATTCTGAACAATGCTGTTTCCGAACGGGAATTGTATATGGATATTTGTTGATCTGTTAAATCTGTAATAGGAATCTTTTTAATCATTTTTATAATAATATCCTACATGATAATATCTTCAATGGTACAGTGTAATACTTTAGATAGACGATAAAGTGTTTCTGCCGATGCCTTTTTAATGTCTTTTTTACCCTGTTCATATTGTTCTATCATACGCACGGATACATCGGATTTTTCGGCGAGCATTTTTTGAGATAAACCTGCATATGAACGAAGCCTTGCCAGTGCCTGCTTATCTTCTTTTGAAGTCATCAAAGAATCCATTTCATCACATAATTGTCTGACATCCATTTCATGATAAGGAATGTACATTGAAATAATATCCGAAACAGGTACTTTAGAAATAATGGATTTAAAGGATTTTGCCGAGTACCATTCATAATATGCCAATGCCCAGCCTGCCCAGTATTCGCGTGTTTTATTGGGTGAATAAGCCGGTTCTATATCAGGGAAATTGTTGGTTAACTTATATATTGTTTCCAAAGCAAGTTCTGCTCCTGACATTCCGACGACATATTTCGGTTCACCAAGACCATATGCATGAGCAATTCCGGATTTTATGAACATATCAAAAAAAACATCCGGATCATATTTCAAATCATGCACCGCATAATGAAGCATAAATCCCAGATTTCTCTGAGCATTATTCAGATATAATTCATTGTAAGCGCGCATCGTCTTTTTTAATCTCCTCGTCAATAATTTTGACTATATATAAATCTCCCTTAATGTATTCTCTGTTTATTGAATGATATGCATTTCTGGCAATGGAATCTCTTTTTTCCCTTTGAGGAAGCCAGATTTCTTTTTCAACGGTTTCCGAACTGATCCATTTAATGTGTTCGAATGACTTGAGACTTTTTAATACAATCTGGTTACCCCAATTTCTCAAATACATTGCATCCGATAATTGGTTGAAGGATATAACACCATTTATGAAATCCCAGGCAAATGAAAAATAACTGTCATCAGCACGATATCCTTTGATTAAATCATATTTTTTATAATCTATGCCAAATTCATTTTTTATATATTTCACGGCTTCTCTTGCCAAAGGAGTATCCAATTCAAATTTACGATTTTCAAGCAGAACACTTAGCCATGTAAGGATTCCGTATTCGTTCAGGTCAAGAAGACTTAAACCGGTTGTATCCAAATCATAAATATTTAAACAACCGTCATGATTAATTCCAACACTCCATTCACGACCAAGATCAGGATATTCCGTGCAATAAAAGCCATAACCGTAATCATTAATGGGTTTGACTTTATGATATTCCGGTTTTTCTATTTTAAATTTTGAACCGTGATACAGTATCATAACCTTTGTCCTCAAATTACCACATCTGTAGGTGTACATATATTATACATCCACAGGTGTAATTAGTAAATCATGATTATCAGATTTATGCTTGAAGAATTACGGTTGTGCATTCTTTTTCTTTAATTGCTTTGAAGCATATGTATAATTAAGATATGGGTATAATTGAGAGTCCGTTACAGACGGTATAAGGAGAGTTGCAAAAAACATGGGCGAAAAAAATTTTGAAAATCCGGATAAAATAACAGATTTAAAATACGGTTTTGATGCATTTAAAAACGGAAAGGCACTGTTCAATAAAAAGAAAAGGCTTCCCACAATGGGCTGGAACAGCTGGAATGCGTTCGGGAGCGGCAATACCGAAGCACTGACAAAGGCCATGTGCGAAAAGATCGTTGAACTGGGTCTGGATAAGATCGGATATAAATACGTTGTGCTTGATGACGGATGTTACAATGCGAAGAGAGTCGACGGACATCTTGAGAGCGATCCCGTTAAGTTTCCGTCAGGATTTCAGGGAATGTCGGATTTTGTTCATTCGAAACGGCTTAAATTCGGCATGTATAACGATATCGGTTCGAAACTGTGCTCGGGGCTTGAGGTCGGAACCTGCGGATATGAAGAAACCGATGCGAAAGACTATATAAAATGGGATATTGATTACATAAAAGTTGATAACTGTTATAACGTGTGGGATAATGCAACTTTTTCCAATCCAGAAAATGCAAGATTTACATTTGCACCGAATATCAGATCGATACGGATTAATAAAACAAATGACAGTGGAAAATCTGTGTTCCAGATAAACTTGTCAGCAGTTGAAGACGGCGAGATTACCGGAAACAGGGCATTTATCGAAAGAGACTATGTGACGGGAATAGGCACTTTTGATGGCACAGGTCCCGATTCGACTCCGCTCGGAGAGTTAAGCAGTGAGCTTGTGTTTAATGTAAATGTTCCCGAAGACGGGGAGTATGATTTGTATGTGACTTATGCGACAGGTTCTTTTGAAGGAGCGGGAGCATGGCTTCAGGTAACGGTGGGAGAAAACGGAGAATACTATTATGATGATTTTCTTTCTGTTACCGAGAATCAGGATTCTTTCAAAGAGTCGCCTTCCATAAAAATATCTCTTAAAGCGGGCGAAAACAGACTTCGTCTTATGAATCACAGACGCCAGGAAAATACCCTTTTGTCCTATGCAAAGATAAAAGAAAATTTTGAAAAGATCAATCCCGATAAGGATATAGTATTTTCCATTTGCGAGTGGGGCAAAACCCAGCCTCAGAACTGGGGTTACAAAGTCGGAGATTCTTGGAGAATACTTAATGATATAACATTTCAGGTCGGCTCGGACGGTGACAGCGGTCATGCGTCCTGGGAAGGAGCATATACGACAAGCGTAACAGCACAGTACAACAAAGCGGTCATAATGGATTCATTTTCGGGACCCGGCAAAGGATACAACGACCCTGATATGCTGATGATAGGAATGGACGGTCTTAACGAAACCATGTGCAAAACGCATATGACCATGTGGTGCATGATGAACTCGCCGCTTATGCTCGGAATGGATTTAAGAAATGTGAAAAAAGACGATTTTATCTGTTCTGTGATAAGCAATGAGGACGTAATAGCGCTCGATCAGGATCCGCTCGGAATTCAGGCTAAGAGAATTTATACAACAAAGGCTGTTTCACCCGATACGACATATTTAAGGGACAATGACAGAATCGATGTCCTCTGTAAGCCCCTGGCTGACGGAAGCATAGCACTTTCATTCATCAATGTCAGCCTCGGGGACAGAAAGGACAGTGTATATATAGGAACGGATCTTATAAAACACTATATGTCCGAAAAAATGGCCGATCCGGACAGATTCTTCAATGCGGATAAGTTTGAAATAACGGATCTTTGGACCAAAGAGAAAAAGATCTCGGAAGAAAAAGGATTTTCCTGCAATGAACTTAAAGCCTGCGACAATCTGACAATCAGGATAAAACCTTTGTGATCTGAGCCGTTCGGATTCGGTATCAGATTATACGAAAATACGGAATACTCAGATTTTAAAAGAACAGTAACATGGATAATTCGGAATATTTAAGCAAAGAAAAATTCATAAAAGAAACAGTTCGGTTTTCGGGCATCAGTGAAGATGAGCTTTTAAAAAAGGGTGTTCTGAAAACAGGGGATTTTCTTGATAAAAACGAGCTGATTGACAGAAAAAACGTCGCAAGAATTCTGCACAATTATTTGAGAATTGTCCTGAAAGAAAAGGATGAAGAAGATATTTCCAAAGCATATATTTTAAAGGATTTGTTTGACTGCAGGGTATGCGCCAATCATATAGCGCAGGTTTATCTTAAAGGAATTATGGATGCGGAAAATCTGAACGGACTGGTGATTTTTGACGTATTCGGCAAGGTTCGGGAAGATGAAACAGAGGATTATTTTAGGAAAATCGGAAAATTTATAAAATAATTAAGATAATAAAATATTTGACCGATAAAAAAAGCGGATGCGTTGAAAAACAGAGAGACTGACAATGGTTATTCAGCATAACATTCTTGCAATGAATGCTCAAAATCAATATAACAAGACGGAAAGGAAGAAGGCAAAATCGACAGAGAAGCTTTCTTCCGGTTTTCGCGTTAATCGGGCGGCTGATGATGCCGCAGGTCTGGCCATTTCCGAGAAAATGAGAAGACAGATAAGAGGGCTTGATCGTGGAGCTGCGAATGTTATGGAGGGAATAGGATATGTTCAGACAGCTGACGGTGCACTTGAAGAAGTAACCGATATGCTTCAGAGAATGAATGAACTGGCTGTTCAGTCCGCAAACGGAACCAATTCCGATATAGACAGAGAGTATCTGGACTCTGAGTTTCAGCATTTAAAGGAAGAAACAGAGCGTGTTTTTAAGACCACATCTTTTAACGAAAAACTGATTTGGGTTCCAAGCGATGAAGAAATGATTCAGATAGGAGTCGAGAAAAAGCCGACAGTTCAGTTTTATTCTTCATCAAAAAGCATTGATACGACAAATGAAAATGCAGATTATCTTCCGTATTCTTCTTTGGATTTTGAAGCTGATGCAAACGGGGTAAGTGTATCTTGGAAAGGTTATGACGGGAATACTTATTCAACTTCGCCGATTGACTGGGATACATTGGAAGCATCAAATTATACATTCAATCTTGGGGATTATATGTCAGCACCCCTTAGAGATTCTTCTGATAATCCGATGTTTGATTATCGTTTTTCATTCAAACCAAACGAATATGCTACAAAGGACCAGATAATATCTGCCATAAATAATACATCAATGACTGTTTCAAGTGGCAGTTATTATAATATAAAATTTGAAGATTCAACGGGAGCATCAAAATCTTATCCGGGATTAAATGTGGTTTTTGGAAATTCAAGTTATGGTGCATCGTATGTTTCATATAAAAAAGGGGATCATATATTTGATGCTGCAGATGATCCGTTTATTGAAGCCGGTGGACCGAATCTTATTTCTTTTCCTAATACAACTGATGTCGAAACAGCCAGAACAAGTACGGATAAATGGACTTTTAAATTTTACATGTCCGGAATAGGTGAAGTGACTGCAACTTCAAATTCGAAATCATCCTATTCGGCTCCGAATGATAAAGCGGATGATGATGAGGGCTTTTGGTGGAATTGGTTGGGAGCGACCATAAATGGTAAGTATAATCCGCATTATACTAAAAATACTATTTCCAGAAGAATAGACGGGAGTCTCGGTTCGGTTATGGATGCGCTTACCGGTTCCAAAGGAAGCGGTACCCCGGGATTATTAAATAATACAAACGGTGGCGATGCGGATTTTGGTGGAACTATAACATTAATGTTTGATGCAATAGCAACTACCCCGTATTCATCCGGAAGTGTATCGGGTTCCAATCCTTTTTCATTCAGTATCAATATTTCCGTTTCTAATACCGATACCGAGCAGTCAGTTTTGGATAAAATTAATGCTGCTTTGAATGAGAATACGATTTTGGATCTTCAGACGCCATCGGGAACCAATGAATACGGATATTTATATAATCCCTCTTCACCCGATAAAATAGATGTTCCAATATTCGGATATCCTGACGATACTTATCAGGATGTTATTATTCAGGCCGGATTTAATCTTTCGGATCAGATAGATATAAGATATGAATGTCTTACATTAAGCAGACTCGGGGTAAGCGGAAGTGATATTCTTACCGTAGAAGATTCGTTACAATCCATAGAGGATGTTAAAGGAGCTTTGGAAGTAGTAAGCAGTCAGCGTTCTGATTTCGGTTCTTATCAGAATCGTTTGGAGCATGCTTATAATGCAAATAAAAATACTGTTGAAAATACACAGGCAGCGGAGAGTCAGATTCGTGACACCAATATGGCAACCGAAATGGTTGATTTTTCCACGGCTAATATTATCGCACAGTTCGGAACTTCGATGATGTCGCAGGCCAATCATTCATCGGACGCAGTTATGAGTCTGTTACAGTAAACAGTACGGTTTTAGGAGAAAAAAATGATTCAGGATATATATCCGAGCAGATTGAACAATGAGTTTTTCAGCTGTGAAATAAAAGATAACGATGCATTGCTTGCATTTGACAAAGACGGAAAAATCCTTGTTGGGGAAAAAGATGGTGAAATCCGTTTTCTTTCAGGAAACGAAACGGATAAAAAGGATGCGATTTATCTTTTTTCTTTGGATGAAACACGCTATTTTCTGTTAAGACAGGATTCTGATTTTATAAAAGATGGTTTTCAATATTTTTCGATCAGGGATGTCAGGGATAAATTTTCAGGAAAAGAAGTATTTGCTGTATTTACGGGATATCATTTATGGAAATGGTATGCGGACAATAAATATTGCGGAAAATGCGGTAAAAAGCTTGTTCCTGATGAAAAGGAAAGAGCGCTTCGATGCCCGGAATGCGGCAATATCATCTACCCGAGGATCAATCCGGCCGTTATCGTGGGAGTCATTAAGGGCGACTGCCTCCTGCTCACGAAATACCGCAGGGGTTACGGCCATAATGCTCTGGTAGCGGGATTTACCGAAATAGGAGAGACTTTTGAGGAAACCGTGGCCAGGGAAGTTATGGAAGAAACCGGCGTAAAAGTTAAGAATATCAGGTATTACAAATCCCAGCCCTGGGGCATGGCACAGGATATTCTGGCAGGATTTTTCTGTGAAGCTGACGGCGAAGGCGAGATCCATATGGACGAAAGCGAACTCAAATATGCCGAATGGGTTAAAAGAGAAGATATTGAACTTCAACCCAACAATCTGAGTCTTACAAACGAAATGATGAGAATGTTTAGAGAGAATAAAATATAATCATTGCAATTAAACGAAACATTTCAAATCGTAATCTTTAATTGATTATATTGAATAGTATTTTTGTACATTCCGTTTTTATTGAAAATAATGACTATCGTATATTATTTACAACACCGACGGAGATATACTTTTCAACCACAGCTCTGAAGTCCGTACCTTCTTCGGCATCTTCATTGTATATCCCGTCCACCATGTATAGTCTGGTTCCGTCTTCTTTTTCTTCGAGCATTTTGTAGCGGTCATGGAAGAACGAATCTTCCGAAGTGACGACATTACGGCGGATACCGTTACATTCTTCGATCTTTCCGCTCGGGAAATTGATGTTTAATATCTGATTTCTTTCCAGCTTAACGTCTATATACTCATCAAGAAGTTCCTTTATGTAAGCATCGGTTATATCATGGCATTCATGTGCGTTCTCGGACAGTGCGATCGAGATGAATCCCTGAAAAGAAGCTTCAAAAGCCGCACCGCATGTTGCGGAATACTGAATGTCAGATGCAACATTGTATCCGTAATTGATCCCGGAAAGCACAACATCGGGCTTGTAAGGCATTACGCTCAAGCTGCCGACTCTGACGCAGTCAGCCGGAGTTCCGCTGCAGGCAAAGGCTTTTACGCCTTCAACCGGAAAATCATACTCTTTTAGTTCTATAGGTTCTCTTAATGTGATGCAGTGGGATGCCGCGCTTCTTTGATGAGCAGGAGCGATCACCCAAACCTCACCGTATTCTTTTGCGACTTCCGCCAGTCTGATTATTCCTTTTGCATCTATTCCGTCATCATTTGTAATAAGTATTTTTCTCATAAGATATCCTTTTAGGTAATATAATTTTTTCAAGGTGTTTTTCGTATCTTTATCAATAATTATATAAAGATTTTTATATATAAAGATGTATATCGAATTACGCCTCTTTACCGGTCTTTTTATCCACAACTTCGGTAACTTTTTCCACAAGTCCGCCTACGAACGGAATGAGGGGTTTTTCCTTTTCCTGAATGACATCGATAACCGTTTTTCCGCTGACGGCCGCCATCGGAAGTCCGCCGGGGTATCTCAGGCAATGACTTGCAAGGAATACATTGTCCATGCCTTTTACTTCACAGGAAATATTGGCTTTCCTGCTGAAAGCGGTGGTAATGAATCTCATATATGCACCGTTGGTGTCATTATTCCTTTTGGCATAAGTATACGGAGTCCAGGTATCAAGGACTTTGATCTTTCCGTCATACTTCGGAAATTTTCTGACAATCTCGGAGACCATGGCATTTGCGATATTTGTCTTGATCTCTTTGTATCGTGTTTCGTTTGTTTTCTTCAATCTTCGCCAGAATCTGAAGTCCTTGTTATACTGGATGACCATGCACTGAACCACGGTTTTTCCTTCGGGTGCGATGTAATCTCCGTAAGCACGGTAGTTTTTCAGATAAATCCTGTTGATCCTCTGCATTCCGACTTCGATCGGTTCGCATTCGAATCCGAGTGAATCACCTATTTCTTCGAACAGGCCGTCCACACTGAATGCAGCCTGGAATGAAGAATACATCGGAAAATCCTTTTTATGTCTGAAAACATATCGCATGATCTTGGTTTTATGCTCTTTCTTCCTTATCAGTTTTGAAAAAACATATTTGATGTCACATGCACAGATTATATAATCGGCCGATATTTCCTCGCCGTTTTCGAACAGGATTTTTTCTGCATATTTTGTCTTGATTTTCGCTTTTTTCTCGATTTTGGGAATTTTGCGTTTCTTTATCGAAATCTGCTTCGCAGGCATATTGCTTACGATCCTGCCACCCTCTTCAAGATAGGTTTTAATGAGATTGTCGGCGATTTTGATCGATCCGCCTTCGAGAATATCGGCATTTCCGCAGGCGAAGAAACTGTAAACCACGATAAGCCAGTAGGATTCGTACTCTTTTGCGCTGAAATCGAGCAGGAGATTTTGGATTGCTCTGCTCTTGAATTTCTGTGCCCAGTGTTCGATATCCAGTCCCGCAAAAAGAACCGCACGTCTGGCAAAATCAAAATGCGAAAGCACGGTTTCTGCTTCGGAAACCGTCTTTGCGAGTTTCATGATATGTGAAAGATTGGCCGTAATGTCGGTTGCAACATTAACGCAGTCCAAAAAAAGATTGATCTCCGTTGCATCTTCGGGAGAAAGCTTTAGCATCTCCTGCCTTGTCCTTTCGACATCTCTCCATAAAGTTACCCTGACTCCGTCCGTTTCCGATGAGATAAGATAAGGTCTTTCAACTATTTTTGACTCTTCGTTAAGTACTCCGAGTTCTTTCCACATAAGATTGGTCGGAGTGCCTTCGGAAGTACCGGTCAGCCAGTGAAGACAGTTATCTATGGCAAAGCCGTTCCTGTACCATCCGCTTAAACTTCCTCCGGGAACGGAGTTTTTTTCATATACTGTTGTTTCATATCCGGCACGCTGTCCGTAAATGCCCGCAGACAATCCGGAAACACCGCCGCCGATTATAGCTATCGTTTTTTTCATTTATCTGAGATATTTATTGGACTCATTAACATGCGCCCCGTAATTGTTTCTTGAATCAAATATAAAATCGATCAGGCTCGGATAATAAAAGATAAATTCTCCGTTTTCGATCATCTTCTTTATTTCTTCTCTCGAAGCCCATTTTACCGCCTGAACTTCTTCTTCCTGGAGTTTGAGATCTTTGATATCCAGATCTTCTTCAATAAAATAATAATCATCAAATCCGTGGACGAAATTTATCGTAAAATGTGCTCTGTTATCGGAAAGATCCCTCTTCAGACCGAGTTCTTCGAAAAGTTCCCTCTCGGCACTTCCCTGAGAAGTTTCGCCTGCTTCGGTATGTCCTCCGACCGAAATGTCCCAGAGATTCGGCCAGGTCTTCTTAAAAGACTGTCTTTGCTGGATAAGCATCTCGCCTTTTGAATTGAAAATGCAGATATGCATCACGCATGTATAGGCATCCTCGGCAAATTCGGCACCGCGTTCCATCTTTCCCGTTTTTACTCTGTTTATGTCGTAGACATCCCAAATTTCCATATTTTCTCCCGAAATAATTATGTGTGTTTATAAGAGTGCCGATTTTTTTATTCTTTCATTATATTTTGATGTCGGCCGGTTTGAAGAATCATTATTATATTTTACCATAACGGATATGAAAAAAAAGAAATAATTGTTATACTTAATGCGGATATTTCAGATATAAAAAACGGAGAAAAAATGCCGCGTTGCGAAGTCTGTTTCAGACATTGTGAAATTAAAGAAGGTAATAAAGGATTCTGCGGGGCAAGAACGGTGAAGGACGGCAGGGTGATCGATGCCGCTTACGGTAAGATCACCGGGATAGCGCTCGATCCGATAGAAAAAAAGCCTCTTAACAGGTTTCATCCCGGAAAAATGATCCTTTCCGTAGGAAGTTACGGATGCAATCTAAGATGCCCGTTTTGTCAGAATTCGGATATTTCCTGGGGAAAAGAAGTATCTTTATGGGAAAAAAATGCGGAAACAATAAGCCCCGAAAATCTGGTTGAAGCGGCCCTTTCCCTTCGTTCGAAAAATAATATAGGGATAGCTTTTACATACAATGAACCGCTGATCGGCTACGAATTCGTTCGCGACACCGCAAAGCTCTCGCATGAAGCGGGACTTTTAAATGTGCTCGTTACAAACGGGACGGCGGAAATATCGGTACTTCGGGAGATCGAACCTTATATAGATGCGATGAACATCGATCTGAAGGGATTTACGAAAGAATATTACGAAAAAACTCTCGGCGGCAACCTTGATATGACCATGCGTTTCATCGAAGAAGCAGTGAAGATCTGTCATGTCGAACTGACAACACTGATCGTACCTGGCGAAAACGATACCGAAGACGAAATTCGTGCAATAAGCAGCCGGATATGTGATCTTAAAGATAAGGAAGGCAAAAAAATCGGACAAAGCGTTCCTCTTCACATTTCCCGCTTCTTCCCGCGGTTTCATATGAATGATAAAGCTCCGACCGAAGTTTCTCTGATCTATAGACTGGCAGATGCAGCAAGAGAATATCTAGATCATGTATATACCGGCAACTGCTGAAAATCTCCGTTTTTTCCGCCGGAATCCCCATTCTTATTGTGTTGTCTGTCTTATATATTTTTATATCGAATTATATTAAATTATATAGTTTTATATAGAAACCCTCGATTTTATATTGAATTATATATTTTAAGAAGGTATTATATATTCAGTTGATAATTAATATATCTTTAAGGAGATTGCCTTATGAAAGATAATCCATATGCACTCAGTTTTGGAAAAATACCTAATCAATATATACGCCGTGATCTCGTAATCAATGAGATTCTGGATTCTTTAAACAGCGAAAATCCTCAGGAAAATGCTTTTAAACTTACCGGAATTCGCGGTGCGGGCAAAACGGTAACTTTAACAGCAATAGAACGCGAATTAAAAAAGGATAAAAACTGGATTATTGTTGACCTGAAATCAACCGGTGAAATCACAAAAGACTTAATAGCCAATTTATACAGTGAAGATCCTTTTTTGACCAAGTTTGTCGATACCTCTCTTAATCTATCTTTGTTCGGAGTCGGTTTGAATCTTTCTCAAAAAAGCCCTGTTGCCAGTGAAGATTATGCTTTAAAAACTTTAATAAAAGAAATAAAAAAATATAAAAAACGTATTCTGGTTGTAATAGATGAAGTTCAAAAAACCCCTTCTCTTGTCGATTTTATTCAGGAATTTCAGATTTTAATCAGAGAAGATCTTCCAATATTTCTTTTAGTTGCCGGGCTATATGAAGATATGCATGAAGTGGAAAATACCGATGGTCTGACTTTTTTCCTTCGTGCCGCTTCTTTTGAAATGTCTCCGTTAAGCATACCCGTTATCCGTGAGAGCTATCGTCAGACAATGAATCTGGATGAAAAAACTGCCAATGAAATGGCCGAAATGACCAAAGGCTATGCATATGCTTACCAAACCTTCGGCTATTATATGTGGGAATCGGAAGATAAAACTTTATCTAATTTAATGCTTTCAAAAGTAGATTATGTTTTGTCAGAGAAAGTTTATAAAAAAATCTGGAACGAACTTACATCAAAAGATAAATGGTATCTTTCCTATGTAATTAAAAAAGATATTATGCCTGTTGCCGAACTATTGGATATTACAAAAACCAACCATTCCGATTGGAGTATTCCCAGGAAACGTCTGGCTGAAAAAGGAATTATAGATCTTTCCAGGCGAGGTGAAATTGAAGTAAAGCTGCCTCGATTCAAAGAATTCGTTCAAAATTCCATCTCTGATATTTAATTATTGAGGAAATTTTATGAGACTTAAAAATGTACCCGGCTCAAAAGAATATATAGCCGAAAGCAGATTCGTGATACATGACGAAACAGAAAAAAAGGGAAAGATAAGAGAGTATTTTTCGAATAACAATCCCATACGGATAGAAATAGGTATGGGGAAAGGGCAGTTCATTTACGAGATGGCACGCCAAAACCCCGATATTAATTTCGTAGGAATCGAAAAATATTCATCGGTTCTTTTACGTGCCATTCAGAAGATGGAAGAAGAACCCCTGCCGAATCTTATCTTTATAAGAATGGATGCCGAAGATATCACGGAAGTTTTCGAAGAAGGGGAAATTGACAGGATCTACCTTAATTTTTCAGACCCCTGGCCCAAGGACCGTCATGCCAAAAGAAGGCTTGAGAGCAGGCAGTTCCTCGGCCGTTACAAAACCATATTAAAAGATGACGGACTTATAGAATTTAAGACCGACAATAACGATCTTTTTGATTTTGCACTCGAAGAAGTTGAGTCTGCGGGCTGGAAAATGATCGCATTCACAAGGGATCTTCACAAAGACAAAGAACTTTGCGAAGGAAATATCATGACCGAATACGAGGCAAAATTTTCTGCTCTCGGCAATCCGATCAACAAATATATAATTCAGAAACCATGATGATCTAAGGCAGATCTTTTTCAGAGGATGACAGATGAACGAAACAAGTTTGATATTTACCGGTGATATCGGATTCGATAAATATATGGATAAAAGATGGGAAGATGAGAATCTTCTCTCCGGCGAAGTGCGTTCTTTTCTTACTTCGGGTGATCATCTTATAGTAAACGTCGAAGGACCGCTTTATGAAAAAAAAGACACTGCTGCCGCAACAGGTGTTTTGTCGCTTATTCACAGTATGGACCCGAAAGTGGGTGATTTTCTTAAAGAAATAGGCGCGGATATCTGGAATATATGCAATAACCATATCATGGATGCGGGAAGCGAAGGTATTTTAAGCACTTTGGAAATAGCTTCAAAGCAGGGGGCGCTGACACTCGGGGCCGGAAAGAACGAGGAAGAAGCAAGAAAACCGCTTATCCTGAATGAAGCCGGCGGAATAGGACTTATGGGTGTCGGATATCAGAGAGCCTGCAGAAAAGCGGGACCTGACACGCCCGGATGTTTTTCCTGGAGCGACCTTGATGTTATCGAAAAAGAAATAAAAGAGATAAAAAAGACCTGCAGATGGTGCATAATCGTTGCACATGCGGGAGAAGAGTTCACGGCACTTCCCTCACCCTATACCAGAAAAAGATACATGGATTATCTTGAAATGGGAGCGGATATCGTGGTGGCACACCATCCCCATGTACCGATGAATTACGAAACCTTTGAGGATAAAGCGATCTTTTATTCGCTCGGAAATTTCATATTTGATACCGATTATCAGCGTTCGCAGTTCAATACCGAATCGGGACTTTTCCTTAAACTCAGACTGAATGAGGATTCTTTTTCTTTTGAACCTTTCGGCATAAAGATCGACAGGGAAAACGAACGGATCCTTAAGGACGAGATCCCGCAGATCTTTACTGACGTACAGGAAGAGGAGTATGAAAAGCTGATCCCGCTTTCGTCAAAAATGTTTATAGAAAATACGAAGAGACAGCTTCGATTCCTGAAACCGGAACAATTTGCGAACGCGAGTGAGGAAGACTGGTACAACAATTTCTACGAACCTTTAAGGAGCGGAAGGGTACCCGGGGAATGTCTTGATCTCCAGATCATTTACCCGCTTTCCCTTAAGGCCGAAGAAGGAAAGTGGAAGACCAGCAGTCTTGAAAATGTTAAGAAGTTCATCCTCGATCAGATCAAAGAATAGTTAAAGAACGGAGTTTATCATGATTTCTTGGCTTTTAAGCAATATATGGACCATAGTGATCTCCGTCGTTCTGCTTGTCATAGTTTCGCTTATCATCGTCAAGCTGGTAAAAGACAGGAAAAACGGCAGATCGTCCTGCGGCTGCGGTTGCGAAGGATGTTCAATGAACGGCAGCTGCAACAAAAAAACTTCCCGTCAGGATAAATAAGGGAAGTTTTATTTTTATGAGCTGTTCAGTAAGGCTTTTTCTTTTCAAAAAGGAAATGTGAGACCATTGAACTGTCCGGACTTCCGTCGTAGAGTTCAAGTTCTCCGTCGATAACGGTACCCCGGTATTTTATTCCGGTCAGCTTATCCGAGATCTCTATATTCGGGTCATTGAAAGTATACTTTATCTTGTGAACATTACCTTCTTTATGATATTCCCCTTCGCCGAATCCGTCCAAAACAAATTTGGAATCGACATCGTAACGGGTAAAAAGAGGTGCTTTTTCCCAGACAAAAGTGTATTCGCCGCGAGCTTTGTCAGGTACTTTTTCCCCGGTCGTACATGCGGTCAGAGCCATCAAAACCGCCATAAGAACGGATAATACGGCCAATCCCTTTTTTAAGTTCTTCATTTTTATTCCTCCGAAATCCCGAATGATCACAATAAGTATCATAACATATTCATATAACACTGTCATAATATGTTCATGCATTCTTTTTTAGGACAGGATAATAAAAAGGAAGTCGGGAGCGAGGAAAAATATCAAATAAATCAAAATATGTAGTATTATAAAAGTAGTCTGAATATAAGAAGATCATAAACGGAGGCACGAAATGTACTATTTGATAAAGGAAAAACTTGAAGAATCGTCGAGAAACAAATTCAGAAAAGAAAAAAGCCAGTATGTAGCGGTACTGACTCTGGAAGAGTGGCAGGATACGAAAGAGGATTTCGAGATGGGTATCGATCTGGATATCGATCCCAAAGATATATATTCTACGAAAGCCATTGTAAACTACGATTCTCTGACGGGGTGTTTTTCCATTCCCGACCGTAATGACTTCAGCAAATATTATGATTTTCTGTTCGCACTCGATGAAAAAGGAATAGTATTCATAGACGATCACAATTATGTGAATGAAATCATGGAAAGAATTAAGAAATCCAAAAAATGGAGATTCCCGAGCCTTGAGAGATTTATTTACGATTTTCTCGAAGAGATAGTAAGGCACGACAGGGAACTTCTTGAAAAATACGAAAAAGAACTGACCGAAATGGAAGATCTGATCGCAAAGGACTGCGGAGAGGAAATATCCGACAGAGCAAACGAGATAAGAAGCGAGATAAGAGACTTAAGGGTTCATTATGAACAGCTTCTGGATTTCTCACAGGAACTCGAAGAGAACGAAAACAATTTCTTTTTGCATGAAAACATCAGATATTTCAGACTTTTTACGAGCCGTATCGAAAGAATGCGCGACGAGACGATCGCCGTCAGCGACCATGCGATCCAGATAAGGGATATTTACAAGGCACATCTGGATATCAAACAGAACAGGATCATGACGGTCCTTACGATCGTGACCACGGTATTCATGCCGCTGACCGTTATTGCCGGCTGGTACGGAATGAATTTTCAGTACATGCCGGAACTTTCGAGCAAACTCGGATACCCGATAGTCATCATTATAAGTGTTCTTATAGTCACCGTAAGCCTTATCGTATTTAAGCTGAAAAAATGGCTTTAAAAGTTTTCTGAAAAAATTTTTTGTTTTTTGTAACCTTTCGTTTCTTTCGTTTGTATTATTGGTGAAAGGCCTTAAAAAACAACCGAACAGGAGAACTCATGAGACCGCAGGTTATGGAACTGATCGGGAAGTACAAAAACAATTTGTACGCTGTGGCATTTAACATATGCAAAAATCCTGATGACGCCGAAGATGTCGTACAGGACACATTCGTACAGTACTTTTCGAATCGCAAAGAATTTGAGACGGAAGAACACGTAAAAGCATGGCTTATACGGGTGGCAATCAATAAAGCAAAAAATATAAACAATTCGTTTTGGAGAAAAAACAAAGTGACTCTGGACGAAACGATGGAAACACTGGCTTTCGAAACGGAAGAATCAAAAGAACTGTTTGAAACGGTCATGAAACTTCCTGAAAAATATCGTATCGCCATTCACCTATTCTATTATGAGGATTACACCGTTAAAGAGATTTCGGAGATCTTAAAAGTATCCGAAAGCAATGTGAAAGTAAGATTATCACGTGGAAGAAACCTTCTCAAGGAAACATTAAAGGAGGAATGGGAATATGACGAATAAAGAAAAATACAAACAGGCATTTTCGGTATTACATACCTCCGACAATTTTTCACCGGAGGTAGAAATAATGGCAAAGTTAAATAAGAAACACAATATAATTAAGGGTATCGTGGCAGCATGTGCGGCAATTGCAGCTGTCGGAGGTTTGGGAACAACGGCTTATGCAGCCAATGTCGGAGGAATTCAGAGACAGATTCAGATCTGGGTGCAGGGAGATCAGACTACGGCGACCATGGAAATAGACGAATCGGAAGGTACATATTCGATTTCATACACCACTGAAGCAGGTGAGGAAAGGACAATCCAGGGCGGCGGCATTGCCATCGATGCGTTCGGAAATGAGAGATCGGTCAATGAAGAGGAAATGCTTGAGCATATGGATATGCCCGAAGTCGATTATCTCGATGACGGCAGGATAATTGTTTACTATCATTCGCAGGCAATCGATATTACCGACAAATTCGATAATAATGATATTTGCTACACACATGTATCCGAGGGCGGCAAGGAATTTTACATGACCATAAAGAAGAACGGCGGATACGGTATTGATACGGTAAAATACCCGAAAGCAACAGACTTTAACTGAAAAAAAATACTTCCTTTCTGAAATTTTAGAAAATCAAATTTACAATCATAAAAAGCGACGCTGATTTGGCGTCGCTTTTTTGAACTACGCTATTATGAATATTTGAATAAATTGAAAAAAGGGAAGCTTTTGGTATAATAAAGGTGTTAAAAGACTTTCAAGGCAAAAGATTTGCGGAAACAAAACATATATGGATGCAAACATTGAAAAAACGGATAATCTTACGGAAACACCCGTTGTTTTTATAAGTTATTCTTCAAAAAATAAAGACATAGCCGATGTCGTTGTCGCAAAGATGGAACAGCACAATATAAAATGCTGGTATGCTCCGAGGGATATAAGACCCGGCGATCAATGGGTAAATGCCATTAAAAATGCTCTGGTGAAAACCGGAGTTTTTGTGCTTATTTATACCGAGGAATCAAACAGTTCGGAGCAGGTAAAAAATGAAGTTGCACTTGCATTCAATGAGGGAAAGGTAATTGTTCCCTTTAAGATTTCGGACTGCGATATGGACAATGAGCTCGAATACTATCTTACAAGAGTTCACTGGCTGGATGCGTTCAACATACCTCTTGAAAAAAGCACGGACAGCCTCGTCGAACATGTGGAAAGCCTTCTCGAAAACGGAAAGGATATTTCCTATAAAGACAATGTCGAATTATCGAAAAATAATCCACAAAACAAAAAGAAAAAAAGCTGCGCGGGATTGATTGTTTCTCTTGCAGCGGTTTTAATTGCCGTGATTTTGACCGCAGTCGTCGTATTTGCGGGCGGATTGTCGATTGTTCTGATAAATGTATTCGGCGGTTCTGCAAAAATGATGAACAAAGGTCTCGAATACTATAACACCCGGTATCTGGGGGAAGAGGACAACAAAAAGGCCAGAGAATATTTTGAAAAAGCCGCGAAGAAGGGCAAGGAAGACGCATATTATTATCTCGGTAAGCTTTATGAACGGGAGTTTGATTTTAAAAATGCCGAAAAATGCTATAAAACCGGAATTGAAAACGGCAGCAGTCTTTCCGAATACGGTCTGGCTTATCTTTATGCGAATGGCAAAGATGTACCTCTTGATATAGAAAAAGCCAATGAACTTGTCAATGACGCAATGGATAAAGGCTGCGTGGAAGCATATTATCTTGAAGGACTCCTTGTACAAAAGGGTTTGTCGGACAAATTTGAAAACGCAGATGCAAAAGAGGCACTTGAATATTATGAAAAAGCACTTGAATGCAAGGATTTGCAGATAAAGTCAATGACCTATATTAATATGGGAGATGTATATAAAAAAGGGGTTGAAGGTGTAGAAAAGGATTTTGACAAGTCATTTGATTATTATATGAAGGCCATCGAATGCTATGAAGCAAATGAAGGTCTGGGATATTTCAGCATAGCCCTTCTTTATTTGTCGTGCGATGAAGACCTTAAGGCTGATGACTATTATCGTGCCGCTTTAGAGTATTACGAAAAGGCTGCTGAGGCCGGAAATCTTGAAAGCATGAACCGCATGGGATATATGTATGAAGGAGGCAGGGGATGTATTCAGGATGGCGAAAAAGCCATGGAATATTATAAAAAAGCTTCAGAAAACGGCAATTATTATTCTTTATATAATATGGGCGTATTATATGAACATGGAAATGATCCTCTTAAGAAAAATACCGAAAAAGCGTATGAGTATTACAAAAAAGCATCGGATCTGGGTTACGAAAAGGCAATGAAAGCCATCGGTTTGATGTATTGTAACGGTGATTACGGACTTGTTGACGATGAGCCTGATTATAATATGGCACTTCAGTGGTTAAAAAAGGCTGCCGAAAACGGAAATTATGACTCATACAGCGAACTCGGAGATATGTATTTAAATGGTATGGGTGTGGAAACCGATTATCTGAAAGCCAAAGAATACTATCAGATGGGGTGCGATAAATGTAACGGTGCTTCCATGAACGCCATGGGATATTATTACTATAAAGGATATGAAGGCAAGCCTGATTACGAAGAAGCAATGAAATGGTTTAAGAAAGCCTCTTATAACGGATCGAGTACAGCCAAAAGAAATATAGGTTTAATGTATGAAAACGGAGAGGGTGTTGAACAAAGTTACGAAGAAGCGGAGAAATGGTATCTGCTCAGTGCCGAAGAAGACAACCAAATGGCAATAAACACTCTGGCCTTTATGTATTATAACGGGGAAAAAACCGGCGAACCTGATAATGAAGCCGCATACAAATGGTTTAAAAAGGGAGCTTCTCTGGGAAATAAAACATCAATGTTCATGGTCGGAATATGTTACTATGACGGCAGATTACCCGAAGGACGGGACTATGAGAAAGCATATTACTGGTTTACAAAAGCAGCCGAAAACGGGGAAAAACTGGCATACGGCCTGCTCGGAGAAATGAGCAAAGAAGGAAGATATCTCCCGAAAGATATTGATAAGGCTAAAGAATACTACCGAAAAGGAGTGGAACTTAACGATCCCTCCAGCTGTCTGAATCTGGGAGAAATATACTATGATGAAGGCAATTATGAAGGAGCCGTTGAATGCTATAAAAAGGTCTGGGAAGAAAACATGGAGGCGGCATACAGGCTTGGCATGATTTATTATGAAGGAATTGAAGGAGTTGTTTCCGTCAATTATCTCAGTGCAAAGCCGTATTTTAAGAAAGTCGCGGATATGGGAATGGATGATGAGGAATTCTGGAACCGGTTCGGTGTAATTTTATTTGAAACCGAGGACAATGAAGCGGCGGCAAAATGTTTTGAAAAAGCATTTGAATTCAACCATAATCCGAAGGCAGCTTACAAAACAGGCATCAATTATTTTTATATGAATGATTACGAAAATGCCGCAATATGGTTTGGAAAAGCACTGGAAAACGGATATGATGGAAATAACGATCTTAAAGGGACCATTAACGAATGGGTAAAAGACGGCATGGTAATTAAACCCGAAACCCTGGAATACATCGCTCCATGGCTTGAAAACTGATTTAATATTTATTTTTCGCACACCTCATAGCACAAACCACCATTCAATCGGATGGTGGTTTCTTAATAAAATCTTAAACTTTTGTCTACTTGTTTCTTAATCTTTGGATGTTTATTATTATACGTGAACGGAAAACCTGCAGGAATTCCTTTATATATGCCTTGTGAAAGCTTTTTTGACAGGAGTTTGCTTCACGGGCACCTATATACCGGTTTGGGAGAAAAGAAATGTACAACATTTTAATTTGTGATGA
>JAILRA010000074.1 GCA_024698715.1 Lachnospiraceae bacterium | reverse complement strand
TTTCCGTTTTTTTAACTTCTGATATCTTTATCGACTTAAAATTTTATTTCTTAACATCAAATTTCAAATTTGTTAAATTTATGGACATGAATCGGACATTTTTTTGTCCTTATGTGCAATTTATACAAGGTCTTGCGTATTTTTTTCTTTTTAGAGCGAATATTTAGTGAAACACACAGACAGGCTGCAATATATGCCATTGAGCATAATCAGAGTCTGAACAGTTTTATCGAGGATGCTGTAAAAGAAAAGTTATTGTTGGTCAGGAATTAAAATATACCGGAAAAGTTTATTAACAAATTGAGATAAATAATAATAAATGATAAAATAACCATATCAAATGTATTGGAGGAATTTTTATGGGATTATTTGATTCGATTGCAAGAAGTGCTGTTTCCGGTGCTGTCAGCAATGCCGTATCCGGAGCAGTCAATGAAGCTGCAAAAAAGAAAGAAACTTTTACATTTACTACAATACCCAGAAGTGTTGAGGAATTAAAGGCTCTTCCCGAGAGCGATCTGTCAACGCCTTTCAAAACATGTGCGCTTACGATGCTCGTATTGTTAAATTACACCAATGATGTTAATGCAACTATAGAGATGCTTAACTTCCTTAAAGGTCCGGACCCTGTTAACGAATATCAAAAGCAGTTCTTAAGGGACAGACTTCAGGGCAAGGATTATGTTGTACGCTCGTTTTTTGAAGGATCATCGCCTCAAAATAACTACATTCCTACAGAGCCTTTAAAGATTACCGTTTATGACAATCCTTACAGTTATCCCGAAGCAGGATGGGCTACACTTCATATGGATTCTACGGGAGCAGATTCACCTAGACAGATTAAATGTCGATTAAAACCCAGCACAAATCAGTGGTTTATGGTGGAAAATCTGGCACTTTCAGATATCAGAACTCCGGCAGCTGCTGATCCTTGGGCTTAAATTTTCCAAATTTAAAAAAATCAAAGCGCAAATACGGATTTTTGTATTTGCGCTTTTTTATTCTTCAAAATCAATACTTATAAGTGTTAATCCCTGCGGTTCGGCGGTGGGCCCGGCGAGGGTTCGGTCGGTGCCTTCCAAAACTTCTTTGATATGGACCGGTTCGTATTTGCCGGAACCGACCTCCATAAGGCTGCCGGCGATTATTCTGACCATATTGTATAAAAAGCCCGCTCCGGTGACTCTTATAACGATGTCTTCATCATCCCTGAAAACATCTGCCGAAAAAATCTCGCGAACTGTGGTTTCCGCCTGAGTTCTTACGCAGCAAAAGCTTTTAAAATCATGGACTCCGATAAAATATTTTGCGGCATCATCCATCTTTTCGACATCAAGGTCTGTGGGGAATCTAAAAGCAAACCTTCTTTTTAGCGGATTGTTTATTCTTGATGTATAAATCCTGTACTCGTAAGTTTTTATGCTTCGACAGTGTCTTGGATGGAAATCGATGTCAACTTCTTTTGATTCAACGACCGTTACATCGTCCGGCAAAAGCGAGTTGACGGCATACATAAACTTTTCTGCGGGAATTGTGGATTCGGTGTCAAAAACAGCCACATTGCCTTTTGCATGAACTCCCGAGTCCGTGCGGCTTGCACCGATGACTTCAATCTCTTCGCCGGTAAGTTCATTTAACGCTTTATTCAGTTCTCCCTCTACCGTTCGCATTTCGTTTTGGACCTGCCATCCGCAAAAGTCCGTTCCGTCATACGACACTCGAAGCATTATTCTTCTCATTTTTTACCCGAAGCTCTATGGTATTTAGGTTTATGCGCAACAATCTGTTCCTTTAAGATTTTTTATCTCATTTATTTAGAATAATAAACTGAGATAGGAATTGTCCGGAGTCAGATGTGCAATGATTCTGGCGGACATTATTCCGAGGAACACTATAACTGCAATATATAAAATCAGCACCACATAAGAAATAATATCTCTCGATGCGTACTTTAAAGGATAAAGTTTAGTACGGCCGTCTCCTCCGTGGTAACCTCTTGCTTCCATCGCAAGTGCAAGATCGGATGCTCTTCTAAACGCTGATATAAAAAGAGGAACGATGAGAGGAATAAGGCTTTTGGCTCTTTCCGTGAGTTTCTTCGAATCAAATCTCGCACCTCTCGCTGTCTGCGCTTTCATGATTTTATCCGCTTCTTCCATAAGAATGGGGATGAATCGAAGTGCAATCGACATCATCATCGCTATCTCGTGCACGGGAAGTTTGATTATTTTCAGGGGTCTGAAAAGTTTTTCAAGTCCGTCCGTAAGTCTGTTTGGTGTGGTCGTCAACGTCATTATGGAAGCCGAGATGATTAAAAGCGTAAGCCTTATCATCATAAGAATCGCCATTCTGATGCCTTCTTTGGATATATGGAATATCCAGAATTCCACGAGATTGTCTCCGTTCGTGAAAAAGACATTAAAGATTACGGTGAAAACCATAATGAACATAATTGCCCGCATTCCCTTAAGCATATAGCCCACGGGAACT
>JAILRA010000055.1 GCA_024698715.1 Lachnospiraceae bacterium | reverse complement strand
AAGGCATCTAAGCGTGAAGCCCCCCTCAAGATGAGATCTCCCTCTTAAGACCCCTCGAAGACGACGAGGTAGATAGGTCCAAGGTGTAAGCACAGTAATGTGTTCAGCTGATGGTCACTAATAGGTCGAAAGCTTATCCAGTTAGGTTAGTACTCTGATTAAAGTGAGATTTGTATTCAGTTTTGAAGGTTTGAAAACCAATGATCCTCAATAGCTCAGTTGGTAGAGCGCATGACTGTTAATCATGATGTCGTTGGTTCGAGTCCAACTTGGGGAGTAAGACGTAGCGATTGAGGCGTGTAGCTACAAGCGTGAAGCCGACGGATATGCCTGCATATCAAGGCGGCTAAACGATTGGAGATACCGGCTGATGAAATCAGCCACTCAGAGATCACGAAATAAATCGAAGCGAAGCGAGATTTATGAGTGGTCTATGAGAGACGAAATCGCGATAGCAATTAAGTGGTCTGTAATAAGCGAAATCACGACAGCGATTAAGTGGTCTCTGAGAGACTAAATCGCGGAGTTGATGAAACAAGGCTCCGTGGTCAAGCGGTTAAGACATCGCCCTTTCACGGCGGTAACACGGGTTCGATTCCCGTCGGAGTCATAAAAAAGATAAATATTGCTTTTTGAAGCATTTTTTTATATAATAACTGTGTTGCGGCGCGATAGCCAAGCGGTAAGGCGTGGGTCTGCAACACCCTGATCACCGGTTCAAATCCGGTTCGCGCCTCTGAAACTCCTTGTTTTTCAAGGAGTTTTTTTCTTTTGTTTTTAAGTATTTTCTGATCATCTTAAAAAAAATAAACTTGAAAAAATATCAGTATAATATGTATATT
Source organism: Lachnospiraceae bacterium (assembly GCA_024698715.1). Lineage (GTDB taxonomy): Bacteria > Bacillota > Clostridia > Lachnospirales > Lachnospiraceae > UBA3766. The sequence goes on along the minus strand of JAILRA010000055.1, from coordinate 4,347 downwards.
TAGTGTATTATAGAAGCAATATGATTGATAAATTTACAAAGCAGGATTTTGATTTATCGTTCTAAGAAAAGGAGGGGAAGGAATGAAAAAGATTCGTTGTATATGGATATTCGCAATATCGTTGACTATGTTGATGTCGGCTTGCTGAAAAGTTGAAACGGAAAGCAGCGAACCGGTGGCTGAGCAAAGCAATAATGAGATCAATGCTTATGACAAGCCCGTGCTGATCCTTCAGGGAGAACAGGATAAAAATGTTGAACCTTATGCTGAGAGAGCCGCTGAAGCTTACAAGGATGCGGAGTATCACCTCATTAAAGGTGCGGGACACGGTTTTTCCGGAGCAAATTTTGAAGAAGCGTTTTCCTGCATAGAAGGGTATCTTACCCGGATCGGAATCCGATAACAATAAAAATGAAAGTGAAAATGTCACGGCATTTTTCAGATATATGACTTCAAATGTATAGAGACTTGAAAGGGGAAATCAAATGAAAAAAAGATTACTGGTTTTAACTTCAATTATGAGTACCGTTTTATTACTGACGGGATGCGAATCCGAGGAACCGTTTGTGGAACAGCATAAAACCGAGACAGAGACTGTCAGTGTTTCAAACGGGATCATTCCTCAGGAGATCGAAAAAAGTATCTCATATGTTCAGAAGGAAAAGGACGGAGAATGGATCGTAGAAAATGTCGAGATATCATCCTGGCAGATGTCCGAAAATGCTTATATTCCGGATACCGTGTGGATCGCAGAGTCCGATGATGCGACTTCGATGTATTCCAAACTGAACGATTCTTTTAAAGACAAACCCGCAACATTATATATTCACTTCAACAATGATATTTCCGACATGAGTGATTCTTTGGGCAAGGACGAGGCGGGAACGGATTGTCTGGATATAACCCTTAAAATGAGTGCGGATATTATTTTTGACTGTGCGGACAATATTTTCTATTTCAGCGGTGCGGATATATTCGGAAGCAAAATGTATGAGGACGGTTCGGCTGAGATAAGTATGGATTTCGGAGACGGCAAAGTGTCAGTCAATGTTCCCTCGGATGTTAAGCAGGGAACATGGGACGATTTTTATAATGCGCTTCCTTCCGAAGAAGAGGCTTTGCAGGCGCTGATCGCACGCTCGAATAACTATATCACTAATGTTTCGTTTGAAGATATTCCGACATTCAAAGTTACATCGGAATGTCTGAAAGCCGGAGTGTGGGATGATAAGATAACCAATACGTCGTACGGAGACAAGCTTTCACCCGATCTTTCATGGGATGAGGTTGAGGGTGCCGCTAAATATGCGGTTATCATGATAGATTCGGGATGGCTTCATATGGATGTTTTAACCGAAGATACTTCTCTGGCGGAAGGAGCATATTCGAGAGGTGAACGCTGGGAACAGTATGTGGGTCCGTATCCTCCGGCAGGAACCCACACATATTCCGTATTTGTCTTTGCGCTGAAGAACGAACCGGGAGATTTTTATCTTGGATTTGACAACGGCGCAAACGATATCAATAAGATTTATCAGGGCCTTGATACTGATATCGACGGCAATACCGGAAATGTCATTTCATTCGGAAGACTTGACGGAAATTATACACATAAAAATTAAAAGATTCGTTTAACTTAAAATGATCTGAAAACTGTTAAACGGATGAAAAAAATGATATAATAAAAAATGGTTGTTATAAAAATAACGATATAAAATTTTTTATTCTAAAAGATTGGAGACAGAAAATGATCGAGATTTTTTCCATATTGATCGCTTTATTTTCAAATGTGATCATAGTGTGTGTATTTATAATTCCTTTGATTTTGCTGATCTTGGCAGCATACATCCTTCCTGCCATAGGACTTTATAATCTGGCAAAAAGAGCAGGATACGATAAACCCTGGCTTGCTTTCATTCCCATCGCACAGGTTTATCTGGAATTCGTTCTTCCTCACAAACATTTCAAGGTATTGTTTATTGATACGGATAAAAGAGAAAATGCAGCCCTTATCACGATCCTTGTTTCTTTACTGGGAACGACTGTTATCGCAGGATTGAATGTGATTCCCGCTTTCGGTCAGATCCTGGATGTTGCTCTTTCCGTATTCCTTATATCAATGAGCTGGCGTAAAAAATACGATCTTTTAAGAACATACAGACCTGAAGAAACCGCCATGCCTCTTTCCATTATGGGAACTATAATTCCCCTGGTTTATGAAATAATGCTTCTTGTAATGATGAAAGATGAACCCGATTACGGATTCGGAAATTATTACAGTGCGGAAAACAACGGAGAATATTCGGAGAAGGCTGCAGAGTATATTCCCACTGAAACCACGGTAAATCAGCCCACATCGGAGCCTGCAACCGCAGCAGCGGAACCCGAAGTTAAGGTTGATGAACCTGTAACAGCAGCAGAACCGGTTGTTGAAGAAGCAAAAGTTGAAGCAGAACCCGTAACGGAAGAAATTAAGATCGAAGCAGAACCCGCAGTTGCAGAGATTGAAGCAAAGCCTGAAACGGAAGCTGAAAACAAAACAGAAGAGTAAATAAAGCCTAACCGGCAGAATACCGGATAAAAAAAGATTTAACAAAAAACTAACCGGCAGATTACAGACTAAAACAATAATAACTTGAAAAATAAGGAGGCAGGTATGCAAATTACTAATGATATTAAATATATTGGGGTTAACGATCATAAGATCGATCTTTTCGAGGGACAGTATATCGTTCCGAACGGAATGGCTTACAATTCATATGCGATCGTGGATGACAAGATCGCGATCATGGATACCGTGGATAAGAATTTCACTCATGAATGGCTCGATAACATCGAAAAAGCACTGGGCGGAAGAAAACCCGATTATCTCGTTGTTCAGCATATGGAACCGGACCATTCGGCAAACATAGTTAATTTTGTAAAGGCTTATCCGGATGCGAAGATAGTTTCTTCCACAAAGGCATTTGCAATGATGCAGAATTTCTTCGGAACCGCTTTTGAGGACCGTCAGGTGGTCGTTGCGGAAGGTTCAGCACTGGAACTCGGAAAACATACACTTAATTTTGTTGCGGCACCCATGGTTCACTGGCCCGAAGTCCTTATGACCTATGATTCAACGGATAAGGTTCTTTTTTCGGCAGACGGATTCGGAAAATTCGGTGCTCTCGATGTTGAAGAAGACTGGGCATGCGAAGCCAGAAGATATTATTTCGGAATAGTCGGAAAATACGGCGCACAGGTTCAGGCGGTTCTTAAAAAAGCAGCAAATCTGGAGATAAAGACGATCTGTCCTCTTCACGGACCGGTATTATCCGAAAATCTTGAATATTATATCGGACTTTATCAGACCTGGTCCACATATCAGCAGGAGACTGAAGGAATCGTGATCGCCTACACTTCAGTATACGGAAACACGAAGAAAGCGGTTGAAAAACTGGCCGATATGTTAAAAGAAAAAGGATGTCCCAAGGTAGTTGTCAACGATCTTGCAAGATGCGATATGGCAGAGGCTGTGGAAGACGCATTCCGTTACGGAAAGATCATTCTTGCCACCACTACTTACAATGCAGAGATCTTCCCGTTCATGAGAGAATTCATCAATCACCTGACCGAGCGTAATTTCTCCAATCACAAGATCGGACTTATCGAAAACGGTTCATGGGCTCCGATGGCCGCAAAGGTTATGAAGGGAATGCTCGAAAACTGCAAGAACTGCACATTTGCGGACAATACGGTTCATATCAAATCCGCATTAAACGAGGAAAGCAGTGCAGCACTTGAAGCACTCGCAGAGGAGTTCTGCGGAGAATATCAGGCAAGAAGATCCGAGACCGCTGACAAGAACGACCTCAGAGCTTTGTTCAACATCGGATACGGCCTTTATGTAGTAACATCAAATGACGGAAAGAAAGACAACGGTCTTATTGTTAATACTGTAGCTCAGGTTACGAGCACACCCAATCGTGTGGCTGTTACCATCAACAAAGAAAACTATTCGCATCATGTGATTGAGCAGAGCGGTATCATGAATGTTAACTGTCTGTCAGTTGATGCACCTTTCTCGGTATTCCAGAACTACGGATTCCGGAGCGGAAGAACAGTCGACAAATTTGCGGATGTTGAGGAAATGCGTTCCGATAACGGATTAAGATTCCTTCCTCAGTACATCAATGCTTTCTTCTCACTCAAGGTGGAAAGCTATGTGGATCTCGGAACACACGGAATGTTCATTTGTTCGATAACGGAATCCAGAGTCATCACGAATAAAGAGACGATGACCTATACATATTATCAGAACAATGTTAAACCCAAGCCCGAAACCGAAGGCAAAAAGGGCTATGTATG
>JAILRA010000049.1 GCA_024698715.1 Lachnospiraceae bacterium | reverse complement strand
TCTGATTTCTTCGGGAATCTCGATGAATCTTGTCTCGTTGTCGAGTTCCTGTTTAACAAGTTCGTCGCAGAATACTCCGGAGAGTTCTGCTGCAGTCATGGGCTGTAATGTGCCCGGGTTAAGCAAAGGTGCCGGCTTATTGATCATGTCCGCGCGAAGGTTGTACCAAGCCTTGGGCATCTCGTTTTCTTCAAGATAAATTTTGTAAGGGATTTCGTTTGACATATCTGTCTCCTTTCATAAATCGAACCAAAGGTTCACACAAACGTAACTTAATATGTGGTTTATGCCTCGAGGCAGGTGCTTTCTTGAAATAAAAAAACCTGTCCCTGCAAATCTGCAAGGACAGGTTGAATCTTTTCTAACCTGCGGTGCCACCCTGCTTGGTGATAATCACCCTCTTAATGCATACCATCATATGCCGGATTTGTTTACGGGGTTCCTCCCCGGCGCCTATACTCCGAATTACTTCGTTTCCTCTTGCCCTCAAAAGCCCATTCAACTTAACATTTCAATACCGCGTTCTCAGCATCCGCGGTTCTCTGTATCCGAAAGAGGATAAGTCTACTTACACTTTTTCATTGGTTTAAACAATATTTTTATATCACTACAAATATTTTGTGTCAATATGTTTTCAAAAAAGAATCAGCGCGGTTTGAGTATTTCATATACAAAACCGTTGGAACTGACAAATGTATCGACAACTTCTATTTTTGTTCCCGGAAAATGTTCTTCAAAATAATAATCCAGGAAATCTCTCGTATCAAAATCCACCTGCTGATAAATAATGTAAACATTGTCTTTTTCAAGCAGGCCTTCCGTCGGAGTTTCAAATCCCCAGGCCTTCATCTTGTTGTTGTACCAGGGGCTGTTTGGCATCCAGCTTCCCATGTAAACATAGTTTTCGTAAGGTTTCTTTTCGAAGGAAAGAAGGTCTTCCATGTAATAAAGATGAGACATATCGAAGAAATAAAAGTTGTCGGGATGATCTTCCAGATAATCCTCCAGTTCAACAAAGCAAACACTCATCTCGCGAAAACCTTTTACGGTTTCATAGTTTTTCTTCATAACCGGGAAACCAAATCTAATAGTGGCAGCGATAATCGCAACAAGCAATATGACAAACGCGGGGTTTATGCCGATTTTCTTTTTCTCATTCTCTTTTTTTTTCGAAAGGAAAGCAAGTTCGTATTTTATAATTATGCCCGCAAGCAATAAAAATTCCGCAATATAAATTATCTGCGTCACCCTGAACGGAAATCTTCCGTTCCATACCAGGTAAAACCAGTCAAACATTCTTGCCACAACAATAAATCCGATGTCACGCAAAGCCTTGTATTTCTTTGAAATCAATGTTATCAAAAGCACAAAGAAATACAAAAGATAAACTATGATATTGATCGGACGATCCTGATATTCAAAGAGGTTGTAACGAATTATGGTTTTTAAAACCGATGCAATTCTTACGGGAAGTGCCGGTTCTTTTTCAAGACGTTCTTTCCTTGAAATCTCTGCGAGTTCGGTAAAATTCCCGTTGTTTACCTCAGGATCCATGATGATATTGTAGTGTCTTGTAATCGCTTCAAAGGAAGACTGTTTGATTCCCATATTTTCATATGTATCTTTGTGCGTTTCATAATCGGGAAATCCTTCGTAATCAAACAAGAGTTCCGAGGCATCCGTATAGCTTTTGAATTCCTTCCAGTCTTCGCTTAAATACGCTGCTTTGTTTATGCCGACAGCAAAGACAAGAACGAATAAGAACGACAAGCCTGCGATAAAAAGATTTTTGAAGGTATTCTTCTTTGTATCCAAAAGCTTTCCGACAAAGACCATGCCGAAGAACGGAATCAGCATAAAAAAGGCTTTATCTCGTATTCCAAGGGACCAAAGGGATAAAACAAGGAACGGCAGTGCTTTTAAAATATATTTTTTTGTCTCTTCCTCTTCGTTTAAAAGGAAGAGCAAAAACAATGAAGCGCCGCCTGCAAATCCGGTAGCGAGAGTGTATTGAGGTTTAGCGAGATACTGATAGAAAATGCCCGCAAAAACAAGCATCATGATAAGATACACCAAAACCGACTGCCATATTCTTTTGCTCGCCGAAAGCGACTTGTATAAAAGAACAATCATTACGGTTGAAAAAGATGCACAGATAAAAATGCCAAACCAGGGAATACCGTTTCCGGTAATCTTATAAAACAAGCTTAAAACAAAGCCCGATATTATTCCCATGTAATACATATGAGGTTCGGGCGTTCCGGTCATTTCCCCGGAGGCAACCGTCTTTAAATATATATTGTCGTTGTCAATCAAAAACGGAGTCAAAGCGTTCCAAAGAACAATCAAAGCGAAAACACTTATAAGTGAAATGCCAAGGAAAACCAGATTCTTTGCATTATTTGATTTTTTTAATTCAGTATCGCTCATATTATCACTCATTTTCATAATCACATCATATTGATGTTATCCCAACATCCCTTTAAATGCAATATTTTTCGCTAATTTGGCCCTCCCTTCCTTGTTGTAAAAAACATCTGTTTTATGGTAAAATTTAGTGGACTATTTTAAGGATGGAGTATCTTTGAATGCTTAAATACGACAGAATAATAATAGGTGCCGGTTTGTACGGTCTATACAGTGCTCTTTTTTGTGCAAAAAAAGGCTTAAAAGTGCTTGTCCTTGAAAAAGAATCGGGTGCTTTTTTGAGGGCTACGTATGTCAATCAGGCCAGAGTCCATATGGGTTATCATTATCCCAGAAGCCTTGCAACCGCCATCAAATCCGCAGGTTATTTTTCAAGATTTTGCGAAGATTATAAATTCTGCATTCATTCATCATTCGATCAGGTATATGCAACCTCAAATGTATTCAGCTGGACGGACGCCGAACAATTCAAATCTTTTTGCAGGTCTGCAAATATCAAATGCGAAGAAATCTCCCCTGACAGATATTTTAATAAAAACACCTGCGACGGTGCATTTTTAACTGAAGAATACACTTATGATGCAACCGTGCTCAGAGACTATCTCTTGGATGAAATCGGGAAAACTCTCGGTATAGACATAAAATATAATGTTAATATCACTGAAATCAAAAAAGATGATTCCTCGTTCTTTATCAATACAAAAGAATCAGGCGAATATGAAACGGGATTTGTAGTAAACGCTACATATGCTTCGGTAAACGAAATCATTTCAATGATTTATCCGGACGATTTATTCCCGATAAAATACGAGCTTTGCGAAATCATCCTTTGCAAGCCCAACGATTTGCTTAAGAATGTGGGCATTACCGTAATGGACGGACCGTTCTTTTCAATTATGCCATTCGGCATGACCGATTATCACAGCCTGACTTCGGTAACATTCACGCCCCATTCGGTTAGTTTTGACAAGACACCGATTTTTAAGTGTCAGGACAAATTGTCGGGAAGCGATTATCCCTGCAACAGTTCCACACTTGCCAACTGCAATACATGTAAAGCAAGACCGGAGAGTGCATGGCAGTATATGTCGCACCTGGCCGCCAAGTATTTAAAGAGCGAATATCAATTTACTTATCATTCTTCTCTCTTTTCAATGAAACCGATTTTAAAAAGTTCGGAGATAGACGACTCTCGTCCGACAGCGATTAAACTGCACGGCGATTTGAAAGGCAAGAGCGGGCCTGTTTTCTTAAGCGTCTTATCAGGTAAGATAAATACCGTTTATGACCTTGATGAATATTTGATTTAAGTATTACACATTTGATTTACGGAGTACTGTAATGGAAAAAAAATTTGTTTCTGTAGTTTTGTATTTGCACAATCAGGAAAACAACATAAAAGATTTTTTTGATTCATCTTATAAAACCATAAAAGAGAATTTTGAAAATGTCGAACTCATCTGTGTTGACGACGGATGCAGCGACAATACCATATCGGCTGTTAAAGAGTGTCTGTCAGTCTCTTACCCTAACGATACCGTCACTGTATTGAAAATGGGCTCTTATCAGGGATTGGAAGCAAGCATGAATGCGGGAAGGGATTATTCCATCGGCGACTTTGTATTCGAATTTGACACACCGCAGATTAATTACTCAAATGACGTTATCATGAAAGCTTTCGAGTCTGTTAATAACAAGGCTGACATTGCCATTGTTGCACCAAGCGGAAATTCAAGTCTTTCATCCTCATTGTTCTATGGCATATTCAATATGTTCAGCAGAAATCGAAATAAAATCTGCTCCGACACATTTCGTCTTATATCAAGACGCGCCATTAACAGAATTAAATCCATCAGCGATTTTGTGCCTTACAGAAAGGCATTGTATGCAAATTGCGGATTGAAATGCGAAACAATAAAATACAAACCCGATAAAAAAATTCACATCAAAAAAGAGAAGGCCACCTACGAACGCTTTAATCTGGCTTTTGATTCATTCGTTTATTTTACCGATTTTCTTGAAAGATTATCTACGGGTATCAGTGCATTCTTCCTTCTTTTTACAATCGGTTCGCTTGTATATGCCTTTTGGGATCATTTCACAAACGGCTCCATCATCGAAGGATGGACTTCCACGATATGCTTTATGTCATTTGGATTTTTCGGAATATTCGTTTTACTGACGATTATTTTAAAATATCTCTCTGTTATCGTTAATCTTATTTTCAGAAGACAGAAATACATTGTCGAATCAGTAGAGAAAACAGGTGGAAGTGTATGAATATAACCTTATTGTTTCCCGTATTAAATGAACGTCTTCGACTTCAAAAAGGAATAGAAACCTGTCTTGAATATGCAAGGGAAAATATAGACATTCCTTTTAAACTCGTTATTGTGGATAATGGTTCTGATGACGAAACACCTGAAATCGCAAAAAGCCTTGAGGCAAAATATCCGGAAGTCGAATACAGACGCCTTGAAATCCGAGGGGTCGGAATTGCGTTTAAAACAGGTATTGAGGAATGTACATCCGATATCGTCGGATACATGGATATAGATCTTTCCACCGATTTAAAATACCTTAAGAAAACCGTGGATTTGTTTAAGGAAAGACCTTCTTTGATGTATGTTAACGGTTCGAGATTCAGCAAAGAATCCAATACCAAGGGCCGTAAATGGTACAGAAAAATCACATCCGCAGGTTTGGTATTCATACTCAAACAATATCTTGGAATGAAATCAACGGATGCACTTTGCGGATTCACATTTTTAAGAACACCTTTTGCGAAGGAACTCGTATCGAAGTGTTCTAATGATCACGGCTGGTTTTACACGGTTGAAATGCTTCTTCGCGCCGAAAGAATGGGTGTGGAAATCGAAGAAATACCTGTCGAATGGGTTGAAGATTACAATACAACCGTAAAAGTATTTAAAACTATCAAAAATTATCTGATTCAAATTTCGAGACTTAAAAAAGCTTTTAAGGAAGAAGCAAAGCAATCAAAGTAAGCTTTTTCAAAACAAAAAAATCATATGGCAAAACCATTATGTTAAACACGTAATTTTGAATTGAAGGGATTTGAAATGTTAAAAAGAATCGATCTTAAAAGAGATTATGAAAAGCATAAAGAAGAATATCTGGATGCTATAAAAAAATGCTGCGAAGATACTGCGTTCTCCGGTGGAAAATATGCAGACAATTTCGAAAAAGAATTTGCCGAGTATTTAGGCGCTCCTTTTGTACAGGGTGTAAACAACGGAACGAGTGCAATTCACTGCGCTCTTGCAGCTCTCGGAATCGGTGAGGGAGATGAAGTTATCGTACCTGCCAATACATATATAGCATCGGCATGGGGAGTAACTTATACCGGTGCCACTCCCGTGTTTGTGGATTGTACCGAAGATACCTGGGAAATCGATCCAGTGGCCGCAGAGAAAGCAATTACCGATAAAACCAAGGCAATTCTCGGCGTGCATCTTTACGGTCAGCCCTTTGATTTTCCTGCTATTAAAAAGATAGCCGATAAGCACAACCTTTTTGTAGTTGAAGACTGTGCGCAGGCGCATGGTGCAAAAGTGGATGGCAAGACTGTCGGTACACTCGGTGAACTCGGATGTTTTTCATTCTATCCGGGAAAAAACCTCTACGCATTCGGTGAAGGCGGTGCCGTAAGCTGCAAAAACAAAAATCATAATGATTTTATCAACGTGATGAAGAATCAGGGATGCAATATAAGATACTATCATGAAATGATCGGATACAATTATCGTCTTGAAGGCATCCAGGGTTCAGTACTCAGTGTATCTTTAAAGTACCTTCCCGAATGGACCAAAAGAAGGCAGGAAATCGGAAATCAATACATGAAGGGAATCAATAATCCTTTAATCAAACTGCAGGCACATCCCGAAAATACCGAATGTGTTTTTCATCTTTTTGAAATCATGGTTGAAGGTGATCCTGAACGTTTCGTAAATTACATGCGTGAAAAAGATATTGAATGCAACCGTCATTATCCCGTTCCCTGTCATCTCCAAAAAGCCTATGCTCATTTGGGATATAAAGAAGGTGACTGCCCTAATGCAGAAGCTCTCGCCAAGCACTGCGTTACTCTTCCGCTGTTCCCTGAAATGACGGATGAAGAAGTAAGTACGGTAATAAAAGCGGTAAATGAATATTCTTTATAATCTTAAGTCTGACAGACTTCTCTCTATTCAGAAAAGAAAAATAAAAACCCCTGCAAACTGTAAATCGCAGTCTGCAGGGGTTATATTAATTTAACAATTACAATAAATCTGCAATTTCGTAAATGAGTTTTTCGGTCTTTTCCCATCCGAGGCAGGGATCGGTAATGGATTTTCCGTATATGCCCTCTCCGACTTTCTGACATCCGTCTTCGATATAGCTTTCCACCATGAATCCCTTAAGTATTTTCTTTACACGTTCGTCATGTCTCGTCGAATACAATACATCCTTGATAATTCTGGGCTGCTCAAACGGATTCTTTCCGGAATTTGCATGGTTGGTATCTATGATCACTGCAGGATTGACGAGATTTCTCTCATCATATGCATCACAAAGTCTGATCAGATCCTCAAAATGGTAATTGGGCTGCGACTCGCCGTGCTTGTTGGTGTATCCGCGTAAAATGGCATGTGCATACGGATTGCCCTCTGAGTGAACTTCCCATCCTCTGTAAATAAATGAGTGTGCATGCTGTGCAGCCAGAATACCGTTCATCATGACACTGATATCACCACTGGTAGGATTTTTCATACCGACGGGCGCATCGATTCCGCTGGCCGTAAGTCGATGCTGCTGATCTTCGACGGATCTCGCTCCGACAGCCACATATGCCAAAACATCATCAAGATACTGATAATTCTCAGGATAAAGCATTTCATCGGCACAGGCAAATCCCGTTTCTTCTATCGCACGCATATGCATATGTCTCGTGGCAATAATTCCCTTGAAGAGATCCGCTTTCTCGTTTGGATTGGGCTGGTGCAGCATTCCCTTGTATCCGTCACCTGTGGTTCTGGGCTTGTTGGTATAAATTCTCGGAACAATTATTATTTTTTCTTCGACCTTCTCCTGAATCGGGCAGAGTCTCGAAATATAATCAATCACACTGTCTTCATTATCTGCGGAACACGGACCTATTATCAGAATAAGTCTGTTGTCCCTGCCTTCAAAAACAGATTCGATCTTTGCTTTTTTGTTCTCGACAAGTTCTCCCATTTTTCCGGTCAAAGGACACATTTCCTTTAATTCTGCGGGTAAAGCAAGTTTTTTGATAAAATTAAGTCTCATTTTTTCGGTTCTCGGCGAATACAACAGATCATTCGCTTTTCCTTTCTGCATCAGTGTTTTCGGTAATCATTTATTCGTTTTTATCCTCACGGAAAAAATCTTTCTGTCATTTATCAAAATCTTTTATCGACATATCGGATTCTTTTCCGTAAAAGTCATTCAGCGTTTGGATGAATTAAACTTCGCTCTTCTTTCGGTCGAAAGTCTCATCTTTGCCTTGATCGCTTCGGTATCGTCCGCTTCGATCAGATCCCTGAGTTCGGTCAGTTCATCGATGAACAGATTCATTTCCTTAAGCAAAGGTTCTTTGTTCATGTGGAAAAGTTCGCTCCACATGTTTTCATTTATTCTGGCGATCCTTGTCAGATCCCTGAACGAATCGCCTGTATAATCTTTCAGATGTTCATTATCTTTACACGTCATCAGCGATACGGCGATACAATGAGTCAGCTGCGAAACATAAGCTATCATTTCGTCGTGTTCTTCGGGACTTAATACACTGACTTTATTAAACCCTAGGATCTGTCCGAGATTCTCGCACCAGCAGATCGCCTCCTCGGTATTCCTGTCAGTGGGGACCACGATATAATTGGCATCCCTGAATATCCTGTCATCACTGTATTCAACACCGCTGGTTTCTTTTCCTGCCATCGGATGTGCGGCTATAAACTCCGCTTTGTCTTGGAGTATCTTCTGTATTTCGTATACAATGCAGCTCTTGACACCAGTCACATCGGTTATCATTATGCCTTCTTTTATATTCCCGACATTGTCTTTTATCCATTCGATCGCGGCATTCGGATAAAGGGCGAGAATGATACAGTCGGCTTCATTTATAAGACGTATTGTTTTGTCTTTATTTTCACTATCCGTTACGGAAGTCGCACCGTCATCAATGATCCCGTTTTCAAGAGCAAATCCGAGAGTCTTTTCCGATCTGTCCAGCGCCGTAACACGACACCCGATACGCTTTAACGCCCTTGCGTAACTTCCGCCTATAAGGCCGAGTCCGACTATAAGGACATTTTGTTTGTTGATCCATTCCATTTATAAAACTGCCTTTCCGTAATCCTAAGATTACTCTTTTAAAAATGTATGTATGATATTTCCGTTCTAAGAAATCTTTTCAAAAACGATCCCGAGTTTTTCAATATCATCAAAGAATCCCGGATAGCTTTTTCTTACAGCTTCGGCCTCGTTGATCACTCCGCCCGTCAGTGTAAGAAGAAGTGAAAGCGACATTACGATCCTGTGATCGTTATGACCTTCAATTTCACATTCCGGAGTACTTAAATTACCTTCGCAGATCTCTACGGAATTTTCTTTTACGATCGTTTTAACTCCGAATTTTGCAAGTTCCTCGCACATTACACCTGCTCTGTCGCTCTCTTTTATCTTAAGCCTTGCCGTTGATGTAAACATTCCTCCGTGTTTTGCGGCGGCAACCGCAAAGAGAACGGGTCCGAGATCCGGACAGTCCGCTATATCAAGAGTCGCCTTCTCTTTCGAAAGCTTCTCAAAATAATCTTTGTATACTTTATCACCCTGAAGACTGTTTTCATTCAGTCCTTCAACATTTACCGAACCGCCGAGTATGGTAAACGCATCAAGGAATGCGGCGTTGGAATAATCACCTTCAACACTTATCGTACGATTCACAAAATGCGAATCCGCTTCTATCTTCAGTGTGTTCTCATCCAGCCAGTCCGCATCTGTCCCGAAACATTTCAAAGACTGAAGCGTCAGATTGATGTATGAACGGCTTTCAACCGGCGGGATCAGTTTTATCACTCCGCCCTTTCCTTTAAGTGAAACCGCAAAGAGCAGACCTGTTATAAACTGACTGCTGATATTTCCCTCAACTTCAAACGAATCGGTATCTATTCCGCCTCTTATGACTATCCTGTCATCTTTCTTTTCGAAAAATACATTTTCTTTCGAGGCCTTATCTGAATTTAATATTTTTTCGTATATACCGAACGGTCTGTTAAGAAGTGTCTCGCTTCCGTGAAATTCACTGATAAGAGGAAGTGCCATTGCGATACCCATAAAGAATCTCATGGTGCTCCCGCTTTCGCGGCAGAAAAAATTAAAATCCGATATGTCCGTTTTATCGGACATGTTGTTCAGATCATCATCCGAGTCTTTTCTGTCCTGCCTTACAAATTTTTGGATTACCGTATCGCTGCCGTCTACGGTAACGGAGTTTCCTTTTACGGATACTTTTGCTCCCAGTGTTTTGATACAGTCAATGGTCGCTTCTATATCCTGTGAAAGATCTACATTTTCTATTACGCTTACTCCGTCGCATAAAGCCGCACATATGATCATTCTGTGAGCCATGCTCTTGGACGGCGGTGCCGTTATTGTTCCTTTTGCAATTGATCTGTTAATCTTTATCTTCATAAGTTTAATCTTTTCGGTATATTTTTTCAGGATAGATCCGCAAGAAAATCCATCGCTTCAGTATATCCGGCAATGCCGTGACCGGAAATTGTTTTTTGACAGGCAGCTCTTATATAGCTTATCTGTCTGAATCCTTCTCTCGAATCCACATCCGAAATATGAACCTCCACCATGGGAATGCCGACCGCTTTGGCCGCATCGAGAATCGCAATGCTGGTATGCGTATATGCTCCGGGATTGATGACTATCCCGTCAACTTTCCGATATGATTCCTGAATCCAGTCTACAAGATCTCCTTCATGGTTACTCTGCATTATCTCGATATTGACCCCGATCTTTTTTGCATGTTCTTCAAGCAGGGTACAAAGTGCCTTGTAATCCGTTTTGCCGTAAATATCCGGTTCTCTGATCCCAAGCATGTTAAGATTGGGTCCGTTGATCACTCTGATTGTTTTCATATATTTTCTTTATCTCCTTTACGGTCTCCGCAATGCCGATCCCGGAATCAATTTTATGATCACAGGTGTTGTTGTAGATCGGCAGACGTTCTTCATACAGTTTCATGATCTTTGATCTCTCGTTTGCCAGAGGTCTGTCATCCGTCGGAATCAGATCTTCGGGATTTCTGTTAAGGAAGAATATCTTTCCGTTCGATTTTAAATTCTTTATGTTTTCGGGATTAAGAACCGCTCCGCCGCCTGTGGATATGATGCAGTTTTTCATCAGGGAAACTTCTTTTATCACCTGACTTTCGGTCCGTCTGAAATAAGCTTCTCCGTCAGTTGCAAATATATCCGATATTTTTCTGTTTTCTCTTTTTTCTATCTCTGCATCGGTATCTACGAAGGTCATTGAAAGACTTTCAGCCAGTTCTTTGCCTATTGTACTTTTTCCGCTTCCCGGCATTCCCGTCAAAACGCAGTTCCCGTTTTGCAGCATAAGACTGTTATAGATCTCTTTTGTCTTTTGATCATCTATTTTTTGTCCGACAAAGAATTCGCATGCGGCCACCGCCTGATAAACCAGCATTTTCAATCCGCTGCAGGCTTTTATCCCGAGTTCTTCCGCCTCCAATATAAGTCTTGTTCTTAACGGATTGTATATCACATCCGCAACACCCGAAAGTTTAGAAAATCTTTTCAGATCTATCGGCTTGTCTTCCGTATTCGGATACATTCCGGAAGGAGTGGTATTGATTATATAATCCACGGAATCCGAAAGATCATATGCATCTTCATATGAGATCGCACCGTCCTTCGCGGTTCTGCTGACCTTGTTTATGCTTTTTGCTTTCAGGTCGCTGCAGACAGCAAATGCGGTTTTGCTCGTTCCGCCCGTTCCGAGGATAAGAACATTTTTATCTTCAAGTTCAAATCCGTTTTCAAGCAGAAGATTCTTCAATCCGAAATAATCCGTATTATAACCCGACAGTCTGCCGTTTTCATTTACAACCGTATTTACGGCTCCTATCGAAAGAGCTTTCTCATCCGTATGATCAAGGTATTTTATCACTTCTTCCTTGTACGGAATGGTTACGTTTATTCCCCTGAAATCTTTGCTTTTCATAAAAGCATCAAGACCGTCACGCGGTATCTCTTTTAAGTCGTATCTGTATATTCCGAAATTCTCGTGAATGGTTTTTGAAAAACTGTGTCCGAGCCTTTCGCCGATCAAGCCGTATTCCATATCTTCTCCGTTTTATCAGTTAAAAATTCTGCAGAACTACATATCATCCGACAAACCAGTCGGTCCCAAATCTGGCACTTAACATATCGTAAACCGTAAGGGCACATATCGAATCCACAACCACTCTCGCTCTGTGAATGATCGCAGGATCATGTCTTCCTTCTATAGCTATGTCTGCATTTTCCAAAGTATTAAGGCATATGCTCTGTTGTTCTCTGTAAATGGACGGTGTCGGTTTAACGGCACATTTTATCATTATCGGCATTCCGTTGGTAATACCGCCGTTGATACCGCCGTTGTTGTTCGTGGTTGTTCTGATCGATCCGTTATCGTTTCTTATCGGATCGTTAAACTCGCTTCCACGTCTGCATACCTTATCGAATCCGGCCCCAAACTGAACGCCTTTTATTCCGGGTATACTGAAAAGCGCATGTGAAAGAATTCCTTCCACCGTATCAAACCAGGGTTCGCCCACACCTTCGGGAACACCGGTTATTGCCGTCTCAAGTATTCCGCCTACACTGTCCGCATCCTTTGCAGCCGAAAGAATCGCTTCCTGCATTCTTCCTTCCGCAGTTTCATCCAGGACCGCAAATGCTTTTGAATTAAGAGCATTGATATCCTCATTAAGATCTTCAAACTCTCTGTCCGATATATCGGCCAGCTTATAAATATGCGTACCGATCAGAATTCCTTTTTGTGCTAACGCTTTAATGGCGATCGCACCTGCGGCAACTATGGGTGCGGTTATCCTTCCGCTGAAATGGCCGCCACCTCTGTAATCTTCGAAACCGTGATATTTGCACATCGCGGTATAGTCCGCATGTCCGGGACGTGCAACCCTGTTTGCCTTATCATAGTCCTCACTTCTGGTATTTTGGTTGGGTATAAGGATGCAAAGAGGAGTTCCCGTCGTTTTATTCTTAAATACACCGCTTGCCAGGGTATACTCATCTGCCTCAACTCTGGCCGTGGATATCGCACCCGAAGGTCTTCTGAGCGAAAGCTGTGATCTTATAAAATCTTCATCCACATCCAGGCCGGGAGCAAGTCCGTCAAGAACGACTCCTATAAAAGGTCCGTGACTTTCGCCGAATATTGTTATCTGTAAGCTTTGTCCGAATGTGTTCTTCATTCGAAATCCTCCTGTTAATACGAATCATCCGCGTCAATCGGTTAAAACCGTTTTAAGTCTTTTCGCCAGTTCTTCATTACTCATGTTACGAATTTCATATGTTCCGATTGCGGAAACATATACTGCGGATATTCCCTGTTCGCTGCTTTTTTTATCATGTGTCACCGCTTCCATGGCATCATCAAAATCAAATGCGGAGCCTGTCGGAAGATCAAACTTCTTAAGAACATTGAGTATTCTGGCCTTTACTTCTTCGTCACACATGGTAAGCATTCCTATACCAACGCATTCACCGTGCAAAAGCGGCGAATCCGTCTTTTGAAGTGCAGCTTCGATCCCGTGTCCGAGTGTGTGTCCGAAATTAAGCACTTTTCTCAAACCTGCTTCTTTTTCATCTTTTTCGACCACATCTGCCTTAATACGTATCGCCTCTCCGATAACCGTTTCGAAATCAAGTGTATCCGTATCCTTTGCTTTTTCAAATCCGGTAAACAGATCCTCATCGAATGTTGCGGCCATTTTAATCGCTTCAACCAGGCCGTTGGATATCTGTCTTGCACTCAGGGTATTTAAAACTTCCGGATCTATCAAAACTTTTTTCGGCTGGTAAAAAGCACCGATGATGTTTTTGACTCCCATAAAATCCACGGCAGTTTTACCGCCGACAGAGGAATCAACCTGAGAAAGTACCGTGGTGGGAATATTGTAAAAATCTATCCCCCTCATAAAACATGATGCGGCAAATCCCGCAAGATCTCCTACCACACCGCCTCCGAGTGCTACCACGCAATCCTTTCTGGAAAAATCGTTATCCAGAAGTGCTTTTTCTATCAGTGCGAAATTGTCGAGATTTTTGCTTTCCTCACCGTTTTTTAAAACAAATTTATGAGGCATTTTACACTGTTCTGACAAAATTTCGGCGTATTTTTCGGGAACACCGTCATCAGTCACGATCATGACTCTGCGGTTCAGATTGATCTCGTCTTTTGCTTTTTTGAGTATTCCGCGTTCGATCTTTATCTCATATCCGTTTATGGGAAGATTAACTTTTACTATCATGAAAATATCCTTTGGTCTTTTTCTTATATTTTAACATCCGGTCTGTATGTTCCGATCACTTTGAGCATATTGCATTCTTTCTTCAGATCTTCAAGCATTGCATTTCCTTCTTCACACGCAATCTTTCCTTCGACTTCGGTATAGAAATAATACTGCCAGTTTTCGTTCTTCGAAGGTCTGCTTCTTATCACTCTCATGTTATAGCCGTGCTTACCCAGAATAGCTATGGCATCCGCGAGTGAACCCGCTTCGTTTTTGACCGTAAACATAAGGATGAATGTGCTGAATGCATCGTTATCTTTAAGAACTTCGCTGTTTCTCGAAAATACGGCAAACCTTGTGGTGTTCTGTGCACTTTCGTTGATATCGTAATCAAGGATCGTAAGTCCGTATATCGCTGCCGCTTCCTTGCTTGCGATAGCCGCCGTCGTCACATCATTTTTATCCGCTACTTCTTTTGCGGCTATTGCGGTATTGTCTGCAGTTATTGTTTTAAGATCGTGTCTCTTAATGTATTCGTTGCACTGATCGAGTGCCTGGGGATGACTGATCACGTTTTTGATACTTTCAAGCGTTGCATTCTTTACACCCAGAAGGCACTGTGAAACCCCGAGTTCATAAACACCCGTAACATAGAGTTCGCCTTTAAACATCAGATCCGTTACGGCACCGACTTCCCCTGCATAACTGTTTTCTATGGGAAGCACCGCAAAATCGCATTCACCGTTGCATACCGCATTGTATGCTTCATTGAAACTTCCGTAAGGGATCCTTTGCGCATCGGGAAGTATCTTTCCTGCGGATATGCTTGCAAACGAACCTTCGATCCCGCTGTAAGCTACTTTTACGCCTTCGAGAAGTTTATGCTGGTAGCTCTTTGAGATATTCAGCATGTTCTCGAAAAAATCCCTGTAATAAACTTCAAGTTCTTTATTGTTAAGCTTTGCGGTATTCTTCGCTATCAGGATCTTTTCTCTTTCCTTATCCAGTACGGGAAGGCCGTGTTCCTTTTTGAATTCGGCAACCTGTGCACTGATACCCATACGCTTTTCAAACAGAGCAGCCATCTGCGTATCTATATTCTCAATCTCGGTTCTGAGTTCATCCATTTTATTCATGGGGGTCTCCTTGCTTTATTGTTCGGAATTCGAATTCTTCAACAGATATTCATGCGAGCATGAAATCTGTCTCGACTTCTAATCCCTATATCATAAAAAATGCACCATCCGAATAAGGACAGTGCAAACATTCTATTCTATCGTCGGCATCTATTCTTTATTCGGCGCAATCACATTTCTTTCCGCAAAAGTAAAAGGCAAAAAGGCTTACAAAATAGTAGGCCTGAATAAAGAAATAAAAACCGTTGTTCAATTTGGACTGTAAGCAGTTCTTCATGATGTTTTCTCCAAATCCTTATTAAGCATAAAGCCTAAATATACTAATGTCAATCATTTTTGGGTTTTTCGGCGTTTTGCGGACTAAAACCCGCCG
Organism: Lachnospiraceae bacterium; assembly: GCA_024698715.1. Lineage (GTDB taxonomy): Bacteria > Bacillota > Clostridia > Lachnospirales > Lachnospiraceae > UBA3766. The sequence goes on along the minus strand of JAILRA010000049.1, from coordinate 4,481 downwards.
ATCTCTTTATGATCTGAAGCCTGCGTTATTTGATAAATCCTCCCCGTTATGATAAAATATTCTTTGTTACGGGGTTTGGATTTTGGAGGGTTGACATGGACGATAATAACAGCAGAAACGCATTTTTCTATCTGATCTTAACTATTCTCGCAGTAGGTGTTTCGATCATATTTGCACCGATAATAATCGATTCACTCTCTTCGTACATTTACAAAAAGCAGAAACCCAGTGTAAAAGTAAAAATAAATAAGAATAACGGACCGCGAATTGTCAGAAAGAAAGGCAGGAAACGCTAATGGTAGGTATCGGTATGGAAAACATGGTTGGTATGCAGACAGGCAATGTAGCGGAGACGATAATGGCGGCGATTAAAAACGTTCAAAAGAATATGACCAAGCTGAACATTATGGTAATGGGAAAAACGGGTGCCGGAAAAAGTACCCTGATCAATAATGTGTTCAGCAGGAATCTTGCTCAGACCGGAATCGGAAAACCGGTAACCCAGTCCATCCGTAAGTATGAGGTTGAAGATTTCCCTCTTGCAATTTATGATACTCCCGGTCTGGAACTCGGCGGCGAAAATTCCATTGAATCTCTTTTAAAAGAAACCAATGAGGTTCTTTCAAAGGGAGCAATGCGCGGGATATCCGAATCGATACACTGTATCTGGTATTGCGTCAGCACTCCTTCACATCGTTTCGAGGAAGCAGAAGCCGAATTCATAAAAAAATTCCTGGATGAAGCCAATACTTTCTGCGTTCCCGTGATAATCGTACTCACACAGTCTTATTCCAAAAAAGATGCCAGAGCGTTAATGGCTGAAATAGAAAAAGAAAATCTCAAAGTAGCCCAGATCGTGCCGCTGCTCGCACAGGATGTCGAACTTGATGACGAATATGTGATCAAAGCATATGGTCTGGATACACTTATAGATATCGTAAACAATGTAATTCCGGAAGCATTGAGAGATACTCTCGCTGCAGTTCAGAAAGCCAATCTGAATATGAAGCGAAGAAAAGCGAATGCGATCGTAGCCGCATCTGCTGCCACTGCTGCCGCTACGGGTGCCATTCCCATACCTTTTACCGATGCTGCGGTTCTTGTGCCCGAACAGATCGCCATGATAGCTTCCATAACGGGTGTATTCGGCATACCGGTTGAGAAAGCAACCGTAACAGCCCTGCTTTCAGCAACCATAGGAACAGTCGGCACAACTATAATGGGCAAATCGGTAGTATCTGCCATGCTTAAAATGATCCCGGGTGCCGGAAGTGTGGTAGGCGGAGTTATTTCCGCGAGTGTTGCCGCAGCACTTACCGCCGCTCTCGGCGAAGCATATATTGCAATTATGATGAAGGTAGCCAAAGGCGAAATGGACCTTAAAGAAATTGAATCCGACGAAGGAAAAGCCAAGATTGCGGAAATCTTCAAATCCAAGCTTTCCCTTAAAAGAAATTCCAAAGGTAAGCCCGTTGATGAGGAAACGGAGCAGGAATGATGCAGGATTAGTGAACGCTTGCTTCCAAAAGTTCGTCATCAAGCGAATAAACAAGTTTCAGGGAAAAGAATTCCCTGTCTTCCTCAAGATATCTTAAGAAGATTTTGTCTCCTTCCCAAATGGGAAGATCATATACTTCGGGGATCGGAACCCATACCAGTTCTCCCTCTTCACACTCCGTCAGTTCTCCCTCGAATCTGTCGGAAGTGTAGACGTGCATGTATTCAACAATATCCTCGCCGTAAATAAATGTGACGATTCCTCTGCATTTATAATCAAGAAGAGTCAGACCTGTTTCTTCTTTGACTTCGCGAAGAAGACATTCATCGGGACTTTCTCCGTACTCGAATTTGCCGCCGACTCCTATCCATTTGTCTTTATTGATATCTTTTTGTTTTTTTACCCTGTGCATCATAAGATATTTGCCGTCCTTTATGATGTGGCAAAGTGTGGAGAGTTGTGCCTGCTTCATTTTTATCAATCTCCTTCTTTTTCGATCAGAAATCCAATCAGTTTACCTGAAAATGAACATATTCGTTTCACTTGCATTTTTGTGTAATATACCATTCAATTATACATCTTTTCAAAGATTAAGGAATCAATGAATTATTACTCTTTAAACAATTATCTGAAAGATACATTTCATACAAAGGTCTATAAAATTTCGATCAACGCCGGTTTTACCTGTCCGAATCGCGACGGAACTCTCGATACAAGAGGGTGTATTTTCTGTTCCGGAGCCGGTTCGGGAGATTTCAGCGGATCATCTTCATTATCGATCAGCGAACAGATAGAAGAAGGCAAAAAAAGAGTCGCCTCGAAGATCGGAAACGATGGTAAATACATTGCGTATTTTCAGGCTTTTACCAACACATATGCACCGGTTGAAAAACTCCGAACCATTTATGAAGAAGCAATAAACCATCCCGATATAGTTGCCATATCAATCGGCACGAGACCGGATTGTCTTCCTCCGGATGTTCTTGATCTGCTTGAAGAACTTAACAGGTTAAAACCCGTTTGGGTAGAGCTCGGTCTTCAGACCATTCACGAAAATACTGCCGGATATATCAGGCGTTGCTATCCTCTCGAAACCTACGACGACGCGATGAAAGAGCTCAAAAAACGAGGCATTACCGTGATCACCCACATCATCCTGGGCCTGCCCGGCGAAAGCGAAAAAGATATGCTTGAGAGTGTAAAATATGTTGTCAACAGTGGCATCGACGGGATCAAACTCCAGCTTCTTCACGTATTAAAAAATACCGATCTCGCAAAAGATTACGAGATCGGCAAATTCGAATGTCTTGAGATGGACGAATACATATCTCTGGTTGTTAAATGTCTGGAAATAATACCCGATAATATCGTCATTCACCGCATGACCGGAGACGGCGATAAGAAGATCCTGATAGCGCCCGAATGGAGTGGCGATAAGAAACATGTTTTGAACGCACTCACGAAAGCCATTCAGATGCACCAGTCTTCGATCTGAAGATCCTTTACTCGCGAAAACTCCCGAACATTGTGAGTCACCAGCGTAATTCCCATTGATCTGTCCTGTACAGCAATAAGCAGATCATCAGCCCCGATAATCTCGTCAATATTTCATAATTGCTTTAATCTGTTTAATAAGGTATAATATCTTCATGGCAAAAAACATAATGAAAGGAGATTACAGATATGGATAAGTATGCATGTCCCTGCGGTTACGTTTACGATCCCGAAGTCGGTGATCCCGATTCAGGAATCCAGCCCGGAACCGCTTTTGAAGATATTCCCGATGACTGGGTTTGCCCCATTTGCGGAATAAGCAAAGACAGTTTTGAAAAAGTTTGATCCTTAAATCAACATCACGGTAATAAAATCCGTGATGTTTTTTCTTGTTTACTTCACTGCTTCATAAAATGCTTTTCTTACGGTATCCGGATCTTTGCCCTCATACATATCGGCATAGGCAATGCTGCTGAATCCGCCGTATGAATTTCTCTACTTATTAAGATACCTGCTGTAAATCTCTTCAGATACCACACAGCCGTTCAGAGAATAAAATATATTATCTTCTCCCGTTCCCGCATTGTTTTCATAGACCTGGATCACTACCGGTTCTTGATATGCCAAGGAATTGTAAGACTCGTATTCATATCCCATTCCCATATAATATCCGAGAATAAGATTGTTGCGTTCAGAGAAATACATTGTTCCGTATTCGCCCCATGAACCTACGTGACTCACGCTTCCTTTTTATAAACCCTCCTCACCGTATTTCCGACAAGAAGGATATAATTCTAAATTTCACTGCCTGTTCCCGATTCATTACAATTTTTTCAGCCACTTCCAAAAATCACCTTCCATACCTTTCATCCCGGTCTTGTTGGAAAGCAGATAATACTGGATCCTTTTGCCCTTCAAAGGACCTGTCTGAACAATGTTATTAATATCCATAATATCGGAATTGTCATTCATACGCGGATGATGCGTTGACCATTCTCTGTTAAAATAGAAGATCGGTGTAGATTTTCCGTTTCCATATAAAACATGTAGTAAACGGTATACCTGTCATGTAAGGTCGTATCCTTATTGGCATCTGCAGCTTTAGCCTTATCATAATTGCTACCTATTCCGACCAGAAAAACACCAGTTAAGGATTATGTCAGTGGTTTTTTAAGACCGGCAAAACATAAACTGATCAGGGAATCATTTTTTATGTTTAGACTTCAAAAAGTTCCAAACAGTATCGCCGTTTTTATAAGTTTCACCATTATTCACTATGACCATCTGAAGTTTCTTTTTCCCCTTCTCCTTTATCTCAAATACATTATTACCATCTGCGTTATTGTTGACATCCCACGGATAATCATTTATCCACTCTTTACCGTCATAATATATCGGGGCGGAATCTTTGGTTGCGCAGTATATCGCAAAATATACTGTAAAAGGATCGTGAGTATTCTGACTTTCATATTGATTATTTCCATATTTT
>JAILRA010000009.1 GCA_024698715.1 Lachnospiraceae bacterium | reverse complement strand
TAAATCAAAGAACAGTTTATAACGCGTGTAAGGAAAAGAGTCTGCTGACGAAAACCTACGCGCGAAAAGCAAGAGAAGGCAGAAATGCGCGTAGGAAAAAGAGTTCGAAGTCAAAAACTTACGCGCGAAAAGCAAGAGAAGGCAGAAATGCGCGTAAGGAAAAGAGTCCGCGGTCGGAAACCTACGTGCGAAAAGCAAGAGAAGGCAGAAACGCGCGTAGGCAAAAGAGTCCGCTGTCGGAAACTTACGCGCGAAAAGCAAGAGAAGCTTGAAACGCGCGTAAGGAAAAGAACTCATAGTCGAAAACCTACGCGCGAAAAGCCTTTTTAATTGCTGTTTTGTTTAAAGAACAAACAAAAAACGATTTTGTTGCAAAAGTATTTCTTTGTGCTCAGATATGGTAAAATAGTGTCAAATTTTATTTCCGAAGGAGTTTTGGAAAAATGTTCTTCTTTACTGCCGATCTTCATTTCGGCGACAATGAGATAATTGAGCGTGAATCGCGTCCTTTCGGTGATGTCAGGGAATTCACGGATGCTTTTGTAAAAAACGTCAATGACGTGGCATCGGAGGATGATATTCTTTATATTCTGGGCGACTGGATTAATTACAATAAAACAAACCGCCATACTCATGAGGAAATCAAAGAAACTTTGGAAATCTGCAAAAGACTTACTCCGAAAGTGATCCTTATTGATGGGAATAACGAACAGAGAGCTATTGAAGAAATATATGGCGGGGATTTCGAAAAATTTCGTTCTCTTGCTAAGGAATGCGGATTTGCGGATTTTGTAAGAGAAGCGGACGTAGCATTCGAAGGCAAAAGATATCATCTGATACATCATCCGAAGGACTATGAAAAAGGAGTTCTCAATCTTTTCGGTCATACGCACAGGGGAACGGGGCTCTGGAAACCTTTCGGATTTAATATGTGTGTGGATTTAAATTATTTCAGACCGTTTTCACAGGAGGATATATATAAACTTCTTAAAATGAAGGAATGGTGGGACAACGATCCCGACACACACTGTATGTAAGGGAAATAAGCAAATGAATCAGAAGCATGATATAATGAATTTAGCAATCTAGTATCATTATATAATGATTTAAGCATATGTTTATAAGCTACGAAGAAAAAAGGATAAAAAGGTGGAGGTGCGAAATGGTTCGCTGCGAAGCATTTGCTCCATGCAGAGCTTGAGGATGCTGTGTGGAGGATGAAGGAATCCTCAGGCTTTGCTCTGATTTTAGAAAAAATTTAGGAGCAAAGAGATGAAAACAAAAAACAATTTAAGAGATTTTTATATACTTTGGAGTACCCAAAGTCTGTCACAATTAGGAAGTGCGATTACGGCATTTGCTTTGACATTGTGGCTTTATGAAAAAACAGGATCCGCATTAAGTACGGCCGCACTCAGAATATGCACATATGCACCATATGTTCTGATGAGTATTTTCGCGGGTGCGATATCGGATAAATTTGATAAGAAGAGGACTATGCTTGTATGTGATCTTTTAGCTGCGGGCAGTACCATAGCGGTGTTTTTTCTTTATAAAGCAGATATGTTAAGCGTATGGCATCTCTATCTTATCAATGCAGTTTCCGGTCTTATGAATACGGTTCAGCAACCTGCATCGGAAGTAGCATATACGATGGTAATACCGAAAGAATATTATCAGAAAACAAGCGGTCTTCAGTCTTTATCAAGATCTCTTGTGACGATCGGCAATCCTATAATCGCAGCTGCAATCTACGGATTCGCGGGACTGGATGCGGCGATAGCGGTTGACCTTATCACTTTTGCGATAGCATTTATCGCGCTTTTGGTATTCATTAAAATTCCCAAGATACCGATGGACGGTGAGGAAAAGGAAGGCATACTTCGTCTGGCCAAAGGCGGACTAAAATACTTGAAAGAAAATCCTATGATCCTGTACGTGATTCTTTTTATGGCGGGAGTGAATTTCATCGCATCTGCATTTGATGCAACACTTCCTGCATACGTAATTCCGAATCCCCGGGGCGGCAACAATATGCTCGGTCTCGTTACATCATTTTCAGGGATCGCCATGGTGGCAGGAAGCCTTCTGGTTACGGTTTTACCGAAGCCTAAGGACAGGGTAAGGATCATATTTTTATCCATGTTTTTCTCGCTGTCAACGGAGAATTTCCTTCTCGCGTTTTCGAGACTTCCGGTGCTCTGGTGCATAAGCCAGTTCCTGGGATGGGTTTTCGTACCCGTAATGAGTGCGAACCAGAATGTGATCATGAGAAATTCAATTCCTGCAAAACTTCAGGGAAGAGTGTACGCATGCAGAAACACGCTTCAGTTCTTCACCATTCCGATCGGTCTTGTGTTCGGAGGATTTATGGTTGATGATGTGTGTGAACCGATAATGAGTAAGGCGGGAAGCACTATACAATTCCTTTTTGGAACGGGAAAAGGTTCGGGCGCGGCACTTATGATGTTTATTCTAGGGGTGGCAGGAACACTGATGTGCATGATCTTTTGGTACAAACTAAGAAAATACAAATACAGCGACGACGATGCAGTGTAGATAATTAATCGAGACGATGGATGCAAAGGCTTTCGTATTCATGGATTATAAAAGGGGGATATTATGGTAGAAGGCGGACGTTGGGTTTTACTGATCATTGCATTGCTATGGGCAGGTTTTGTACTTATAGGTTTACTGGGTTCGTTAATTAAAGTTTTAAGAAACAGAAATGTCTATTCGGGCAAAACCAAAGCAAAGGTTCTGGAAACAAAAACGACGATCGAGGAATATATTGATTCGGACAACATTAACCGTACTTCAAAAAAGACTTTGATACGTTATTCATATGATGTTGACGGAAAGGAATATAAAGGAATCGGGACCGGAAAAAACAAAGAAAGAATCGGAAACGAAGTGTATATTTATTATAATCCCAAATATCCGGAAAAGAGCCTGACAGAAGAAGATTATGGAATGAAAGGCCTTATTCTCTGCGGAGGCGTTACGGTTGTTTTTGTCTTGATCTTCATAATTGCCACTTCTGCCGTTTTAATAAACGGATGGTGGTAATTGAGCAATGTAAAGGTACAGTGTACATTTTTAAATAATAGTGATATAATTTCGAAAAAGGCAAAGGTGTCTGAAATATCAGATGTCTTTGCCCTTTTTTTATCTCTGAAAGTATAGAAGGATTGATATGGAAAACAAACTTATACAGGTTGTTGCCGCAACACCTCGATTAAAGATCGGTGATGTGAGCTTTAACAAAAAAGAAATAATTGAACTGATAAACAAAGAGTCGGACTGTGGGCTGATCGTATTTCCCGAACTGTCTGTAACAGGTTATACTTCAGCAGACCTTTTCCAAAATGATCTGCTTTTAAAAGAGTCGGAAAAAGCGCTTGTTGAAATCGCAGGTTCGACAAAAGACAAAGGACTTTGTGTGGTTGTCGGCACGCCTTTCAGATACGAAAACTGCATTTATAACTGTGCGGTAATTTTATCGGACGGAAAAATCAAAGCACTGATCCCCAAATCATATATACCGAATTACTCCGAGTTTTACGAGGCAAGATGGTTTGCATCGGGGAAAAATATAAAAAACGAAACGGTAAAAATAGGAGTCGAAGATGTACCTTTCGGAGTCGATATTCTTGCTGAAGATGCGTTAACCGGAGCGGTACTCGGAGTAGAAATCTGCGAGGATCTGTGGGTGCCTGACAAGCCGAGCACTCATGCAGCACTGGCGGGTGCAAACATTATAGCCAATCTCTCCGCATCGGACGAATTGATCGGCAAACAGGATTACAGACGTGAGCTTGTAAAACAGCAGAGCGGTTCATGTTACAGTGCTTATGTATATGTATCCTCGGGCACCGACGAAAGCAGTACTGATCTTGTTTTTTCGGGACATTCGATCATAGCACAAAACGGTAGTGTTCTGAAAGAAAGCATTTTTCCCGAATGTCCGAACATCGAAAGGGCAATAATAGATCTGCAGTCGATCATGCATGACAGACGGCGTCAAAATACTTTCGAAAACGTTAACGTCAGCGGATACAGGAGAGTTGAAGTTGACATGAAATCTTTGGGTTTTGATGTTGTCGGTAAAAATTCTTCGGGATGCAATGATATAAGCATTCTTGATTTGTCAGAAATTTTAAAACGATACGATTATCCGATAGCGAGAAATCCTTTTGTTCCTCAGGATGATGAATTAAGGAAAACGCGATGCGAAAAAATACTTCGAATTCAGGCTAACGGACTTGCAACGAGAGTACGTTCGACGGGTATTAAAAATCTTGTGATAGGAATATCCGGCGGACTCGATTCGACACTTGCGCTTCTGGTCTGTCATGAAGCGAAAAAACTCGTTAACGACATCCGTATTATTGCTTACACAATGCCTAACAGAGGAAATACAACCAGGACCACATTCGATAATGCGAACCGCTTGATGGAACTGTTAGCGGACGAATCTCACGAGATTTCCGTTGAAGACGGAGTAAAACTTCATCTCTCGCAACTGGGTCACGAGGAATCTTATCAGGGTGAGGGAGATGTAACTTATGAAAACGCGCAGGCGAGAATGCGTACTTATATCCTGATGGATGCCGCAAACATGAAAAACGGTCTCGTAGTCGGAACAGGCGATCTGTCGGAACTTGCACTCGGCTGGTGTACATATAACGGAGATCATATGTCTATGTATGCGGTCAATGCATCGATCCCCAAAACTCTGGTACAGTACATATGCAGAACATATGCATATACTTGCGGAAATGAGGGATTAAAAGATGTGATCTTATCCGTCTGTGACACTCCGATCACTCCCGAACTGACTCCCAATAAGGAAGGCGAGATAGCACAGAAGACGGAAGAGAAGATCGGTAAATACGATCTGAACGATTTCTTCCTCTTTTACACATTAAGATACGGATTCGAGCCTGCGAGAAGCGTGGCGTATGCTGTCAAAGCATATCCGGAAGTTGAAGTAAACGAACTCGTTAATGCCGCGAAGAATTTCTTCAAAAGGTTCTTTACGCAACAGTTTAAGAGAAGCTGTCTTCCTGACGGTCCTAAAGTCGGCTCGGTAACATTATCTCCGAGAGGCGACTGGAGAATGCCGAGTGATGCATCGGTTGCACTCTGGTTAGAGGATTTGGAAAACATATAAAAAAGTCTGATGTGAATGCAGCAACAAAAATGCGCATTCGGTTGAAACCGATTATTTGGAGGTGTAAAAATGGCAGCATTTGACAAAGTTAAAAGCGGAATACCCGAAATGGACGAGGCACTTGATCATATAAGGCTTGGTGATAATGTCGTATGGCGTGTGTCGGATTTAAGCGAATTCCGCCTCTTCATGGAACCGTATGTCAGACAGGCAATAGAGGATAAAAGAAATATCATTTATTTCAGATTTGCGAGTCACGAGAGGCTTATTGAACCATGCGAAGAAGTTAAGACAGTGCACGTACCTCTTTCGCACAGATTTGAAAATTTTACTGTGGACATTCATAACGTTATAGAGGAAGAAGGCAAAGATGCTTTCTATGTTTTTGACTGTCTATCCGAACTTCAGACGGCATGGGCCACGGACCTAATGATGGGAAATTTTTTCAGGGTTACCTGTCCGTTTCTTTTTATCCTTGATACCGTTGCGTTTTTCCCGATTATCAGAGGAAAACATTCCGTTCAGGCGATCAACAAGATACTTAATACGACACAGCTTTTCTTTGACGTTTATTCGGATAAGAAGAATATATACGTTCGTCCGGAGAAGGTTTGGGAGAGAAACTCCGATACAATGTTTTTACCCCATACGTATAATCCCGAAAACGGTCATTTCAGGCCTATTCTCGACGGTGTTATCTCAAGCCGTTTTTATCAGACTCTCGGTAATGCCCAGCGTTCTGCAGAAGAACAGTACTCGGATTCCTGGGACAGATTTTTTAACAGTGTTAAGATTTTAAAAGATAACGGAGCGGACATTTCCGAAGACTGTTCGAGAATGTGTAATATCATGATGACACGTGATGAAAAGATGCGAAAAATGGTCAAGGAACATTTTTCTCCCGAAGATTATTTTGCGGTCAGAGATCATATGGTAGGAACGGGAATGATCGGCGGAAAAGCCTGCGGTATGCTTCTGGCAAGAGCGATCATCAGAAACAAAGAAGAGGATATCAGCGAAGTTCTCGAACCCCATGATTCTTTCTATGTTGGTTCTGATGTTTACTACACATATATCGTTGACAACAATCTCTGGGACACAAGGATCAGGCAGAGAACCGAAGAAGGATATTTTGCGCTTGCGAACGAGTTTGCCGAGAAGATCATGGGCGGAGTTTTTTCCGAATCGATGCGAAGGCAGTTTATAAGGATCATTGAGTACTACGGACAGGATCCTTATATCATTCGATCAAGCAGTATTTTAGAGGACGGTTTCGGTAATGCATTCGCCGGAAAATACGAATCAGTTTTCTGTGTCAACAGAGGAAGTATGGAGGAAAGAATAGAAGAATTCGAACACGCGATCAAAGTAGTTTATGCAAGTTCGATGAGCCTCTCCGCACTTGATTACCGTAAAAGAAGAGGACTTGATAAAAGAGACGAACAGATGGCCCTTTTGATACAGCGTGTATCGGGTTCATATTACGGAGCCAATTATATGCCCTGTGCTGCGGGAGTCGGATATTCATTCAGTCCTTACAGAGTCATGAAGGATTCCGATCCGAACGCCGGAATGCTTCGTCTTGTCATGGGATTAGGAACTTCTGCTGTAGACAGAACGGAAGGGTCGTATCCGAGGATCGTAAACCTCGATATGCCCGAGCGAACATCCTATTCATCATCGGCGGACAAGCATAAGTTCTCGCAGGGCAAGGCGGAAGTTATCAATATGTCCGAGAAGACTTTAAAACGTCTGTCTCTTGATGATCTGAAACCCGATATTCCGATGTATCTTGACAAGATCCTTTTGGAGCATGATTATGAGGCCGAATCAAGACTTCGTGAAATGGGACAGAATCGAAAGGTTCAGTTCATATCCTGTAAAGGTCTTGTTGAAAATAAAACCCTCATGGAGCAGATGAAAAGGATGCTTCACTGTATCGAAGAAGAGTATGAGTATCCGGTTGATACGGAATTTACGATCAACATTTCGGAGAACGGCGAGTATTCGGTCGATCTTCTTCAGTGCAGACCGTTGCAGGTACAGAAAGGTGCTTCGGGAACGGTCATTCCGCCCGATGTGAAAGAAGAGAAAATTCTTCTTGAGAGCAAGGGCTCGTCAATGGGAATGTGCAAGACGACAAGTCTTGATCACATCGTGTATGTTGACCCCGTAAAATATTACAATATGCCCTATAAAGATAAAGACCTTGTAGCAAAACTGATCGGAAAGATCAACTGGCATTATCGTGATGAAAACAAGCATATGATGCTGATCGTTCCGGGACGTGTCGGAACCACTTCTCCTGAACTCGGAGTGCCTACTTCATTTGCGGATATCAGTGCTTATGAAATCATATGCGAAACAGAAGAATCAAAGGCAGGCTATAACCCCGAGCTGTCTTACGGAAGCCATATTTTCCAGGATCTGGTTGAAGCAAGGATTCTTTATACTGCAGTTTTTCACAATGAAAAAACAATCCATTTTCATCCAGAAAAACTTGAAGCGTTTGCGGATATGGTTTCCGATTTTACCGAGAATTCCTCACTTGCGGATATCGTTCATGTTTACGATTTAAGCAATACGAATTGTGAGGTGTTTAACGACATAGCCAACGAACATCTTATGATAACATGTTAGTATATTCTTTTGAGGGGGAATGAGTTCCGTGAATGAGACAGTAAAACAGTGTAAAAAGCAAAAATATCGTGATATCATAATCAGGTTGTGAAAAAAGTTTTTTAAAGGAAGAATTTGATTATGAGAAAACTTGTAAAGGTATTTTTACCTGTTTTGCTACTGGCTTTCGGAATGACGATATTTGCCTGCGGACCCAAAGCGGAAGAGGAAGAAGTCAGCGTTGAAAATACAACACCCATCCCATAAAAAACCTGCTTTCATTCGTTTATGTTATAAAGGGGATTTTTATGCCCAAAAATAAGGGGAGAAAAAATGAAAGCAAAGAAAAGTTTACTGATCGTGCTGACTGCGATAATGATGTTCGCCATGACGGGGTGCGGCTCCAAACTCGGGAGTACATTAACCGCGAAGATTGATAAAACAACACCTGATACAGCTTTTGAAGCGCTGGAGGTCGAAAGGGTTGGCAGTCATATTTTTATCGAGAAGGATTTCTGCGAAAAAAGAATGCGTGAATCCGAGAAAAAAGAAATAATGGCTGCCCTCGCGGAAGCGGACAAGGGAATCGATACGGATGTGTATGTTTACGGTATTTCCGAAAGCTATGACAAGAGCGGATACAGTTTAGTTGCAGATGCGTATGTAAAAGGCGTGGATGTAACCGATGCCAAGGTCAGATGTCAATGTGAAGGCGGAATATATACATGGAAATCGTTCAGTGGCGGCAACTATGTGAAGCCTGAGATCGACATTGATACAAGCAATGTGATTCCCGCCGAGAAGATTTATTCCAAAGTGTTCGATCTTGCGAAAGAACACGAAAAAGATATGATGGGTTTTGTACAGGAAGATTTTCAGATTCGAGGCGAATATACTCTCTGGTACACTGAAGGTCGCGGATTGTATTATTTTTTCACGATCAATGAAAACAGCAGCGTGCAGGTAAATGCAATCACAGGTGAGATAACAGAGTATTATTTCTGGAACGGATTTATTGTTGACTGAGATAAAAAGAACAGAGGTTTTTTGGTCAGATACAAAACATAAGTGTCATTAAATATGACTTTGTCTCCATGAGCCAAAACGGCGTTCCTTAAGCCTTCGAAAAACCTGGTGTTATAGGGTTCCGGAATAACCATATGATCGCAATGGGTTCCTGAGAACATCACGTATTCCTCCGCGGTCATTTCTCTCTTTCCGTAGAAATCCCTTCTTTCGAAATCAACATATCCGTAATTGGTTGCATTGTCATATCTGAAGCCGCCGTGAGTGTACGGGGTTTCGGGCTTGAAATATTCGTCATATATTTTCTGGATATCGGCATAAAGCTCTTCATTGCCTGATCTGTAATCCGAACTTGTGTACATCATGGCAAGCGTTCCTCCGGGCTTTAACAGATCAAATGTTTTTGAAAAAGCGATCTCTTCCGGGATCCACTGAATGGTGGTTGCGGAATAGATCATGTCGAATTTCTTTTCTTTAAAATCATGTGTGATGAAATCGTCGTTGACGATATGAAAATTTTCATATTGTCCGTACTTTTCTTTCATTTTTTCATATAAATGTTCGCCAAGTTCAATCGCATTGTAATCGCAACCCGTATTAAGGATCGGATCCGTTGCCTGACCTGTGCCGGGACCGATTTCCAAAACCGATTTGTCCGTACCGATTCCGGCATATTCGATCAATGCATCAAACAGTTCCCGGCTGTAGCGCGGTCTGAACTTGTCAAATTTTTCGGGGATCGTATCAAAGATCTTTCGGAATTCCATAACCTGCCTCCGTTTGCTATGTCTTTTAACGTTACATGTTTTAGGGGTGAGTTTTCTTATTATACTCTATATTTTTCTTCTGTCATTTTTTCGTGAATCCTGTTTAATATATTAACACGGGTTGAGGTTTTTTAACAGAATATTAATGCAGGTGATCGGCAGGATTATCAGCAGTTTTTCAGTTAAGAAAAAAAGATTTGACAAAATTATATCGCATGCGATATAATTCAAACAGGAGGACGGAAAAAATGAAAGATAAATACGAATCAATAAGATTAAGAAATCAATTATGTTTTCCACTTTATGCAGTATCAAACATGATAACAAGAAATTACAAGCCGCTGCTTGACGAGCTTGACCTGACATATACACAGTACATTGTGATGATGATTTTGTGGGAAGAAGAGAAGGTAAACGAAAAACTGCTTTGCGAAACTCTTTGTCTCAAATCAAATACCGTCACACCTCTTTTAAAGAAACTGGAGAACAAGGGTTACATTAAAAAAAGCAAGGATCCCGAAGATGAGCGTAATCTTGTGATAACGCTTACAAAAACAGGCGAAGCACTTAAAGACAAGGCTCTGGAAGTACCCAAAGGTATGGCATGCCGGATAAATCTTTCGAAGGAAGAGACGGCGACCTTGTATAACATACTTTATAAAATGCTGGATGAAGAACAGAAGGAACAGAGGCTTATTAAATGTTAAGACCGGAATTTCACTTTACACCGGAATACGGATGGATAAACGATCCCAACGGACTGATCTTTTATGAAGGAAAATTTCATATATTCTTTCAGTTCAATCCCAACGGACTGATCTGGGATTCGATGCATTGGGGCCACGCGGTTTCCGATGATCTTATTCACTGGGAACAGCTTCCGATCGCGATCTGTCCTGATGAGGCCGGCGATATTTTCTCGGGAAGCTGCATTTATGACAAAGAAAATGTAAGCGGTCTCGGAACGAAAGATGATCCGCCGCTTCTGGCTTTCTATACATCACATCATATGCTTACCAAAAGAGAACAGCAGTGTATCGCTTTCAGTCTTGACGGAAAGATATTTGAGAAGTATTCGAATAATCCGATAATAGCAGGGAAAGACAATACTCCTGCCAGAGATCCTCATGTTTTTAAGAATGAAGTTAAAGGCGGTTACAGCATGTGTCTGACCGTTGAAGATAAAATTCTTTTTTATCATTCAAGAAATCTGATCGATTGGGAAAAAACAGGTGAATTTCTGTTACCCCAATATGCACTTTTAGGAATGATCGAATGTCCTTCGTTGTCCTGTTTTGAATGTGACGGTGCTCTCAAATATGTTTTGATGATGAGCATGGATATACCTGAAAGCGAATTTGGAAAACTTCCCGAAAAAGCAGTGCCTCATTCAAGACTCATGCAGTATTTTGTCGGAGATTTTGACGGGGAAAGATTTATTGTTTCGGATTCTCAAAAAGAAGTTAAGCTGGTTGATCACGGACCTGATTTTTATGCGGGAACGGTCTTTTCGAATTATCCCGAAACAATTATGATGGCATGGCTTGGCAATTCGCCCGAAAGCATGAAGATACCCACCGAGAATGAGGGATTCAGAGGGATCCTCAGTTTTCCGAGAAAGCTTGAGCTTATAAAAACGGATAAAGGTTATCAGCTGAAACAAAGTTTTTATTCACCTGCGGAAACCGTAAAAGAATTAAATCTTAAATCATATGAGGATAAAGAAGAATTGATCGACAACTGCGTAAAAGAAACCATTACAGCAGAGGGTTACGGCATTTGCGAAATGATCTATGGATTCTACTCAAAGTAGGTGGATTGGAAATGCAATCCTTTTCTTCTGCAATCGTGGCGGATTATTTGAAGAAATGATATAATCTGATATAATATATATGCGGACGGCATCGTCTTTTTCGGAAGGAGTTTTTTATGGCGGATATAAAGAAAGAAGCAGAAAACATTATTAAGAATGTTGATAAAAATGATGTAAAAAAGGTTGTTGATAAGGCTCTCGATACAAAGGTTGCCGATGATGTTATCAAGAAAGTCAACGATAAAACAAAATCGGTTGATATAAGCAAACAGGATGTTAAAAATGTGGTTAATACCGTATTAAAATAATACGGCTGAAAAAGTTGAAAACATGTAAAAGCAAAGAGTTCTGCAACATCGGAAATCTTTGCTTTTTTAAACTGAAAAAAATAAGAGCATCCTGCCTGAGTATTGCTTTTATTGAATTAAAAAACTCAATATCATGATTCGTAATATATTTAAATACTATAAAAAAGAAATATTCACCTGCTGGTTTTTATGTCTGTTGCCGTTTGCTTTCCTGACCGAAATCCTTGTGTATGTGTTTACAACACCGGGAAGGGATATGAGTGTCGACTTGTTTCTTAAATTATTGGGATGCATAGCATTGATAACGGGAATTATTCTGGCCGTTTATCAGGCAGTTTCGAATATCAGATTTTTGAAGGATCTGAAAAAATTAAATCCCGAAATAAAAGAGACATTATGTGAGGAGATTAAACAAAGGATTAAACGCGGAAGATATCTTTTAACTAAAGATGTTTTGATCTATTACGGCATTTTTTCAAAGAAAGTCTATAAACGCAGGGAAATCTCCAGGTGGAAAAGAAACGAGGGCATTTATACACAGCATGCTCCGAAAGCCGGAACGATAAGTGTGCCTTATGACAATACGATAATATTTTTTAAAAGCGGGTACGGATATATGGATATGATCGAATATCCAATCGATCCTCTTGAATCGGAAAACGAGACTAAAGGGGAACTTCCGTACGACGGAATCCTGGCGCTTTTTATCTCATTGATCTTCCTTATGTGTATGATCTTTTATCCGAGGATCATGGAGATCAAAGCAGGCGGAACGGAAATAGAGAGATTTTTGTATTATGCATCATATGAAGTCAGTTATTTTCTGGTTTCGGTTATTATTACTGTGGTTTCCGGAGTATTCGGATTCATTATAAGATGCATTGTCAAACCCAAAAAACTCAAAAAAAACAAACTGGAAATAAGAAACAAACTGACTGTCTCCGGCATTTTGCTGACAGTGACCGCGATGTTTTTTGCAGGAATGATCGGAACGTGGTATAAGGATTCCGTTCCGGTCAGAGAAGATCTTAATGCATATCATTCAGGAGATCTATGTGTGGTCGAAGGAGAGTACAAAGAACGCGGAGCATGCGAACGAAATGAAGTAGGATGGACATTATATAATCTGGCTGATCGTAAATCTTTTGAGCCGATCCTTTTATCAGGACCGGGTGACAGACTGCTCTTACTCAGAAGTGCTTTTGACGAACTGCCCTCAAAAGGAAAAGGGTATACGGTTAAGTATCTCGGAAACACAAAGATCATTGTTTCGTTTTCAGAAAAGTGATTTATATAATTACAACGGCTAAGATCCCGCAGACTTCACGTTGAAGAATGCGGGATTTTTTATTTGACAAAAGATTTCGGATATGATAAAAATAAAAACGACAATAGTGTCGTTTTTATTTTAAAGAGGATTAAAATATGCCTAAAGTAAATGAAGAATATCTGGAAGGAAAGAAAAAAGAGATAGTAAATGCAGCTTTTGCAGTATGTCAGAGGAAGCCTGCGTATGATGTGACCATGTCGGATATTGTTGCAGAAACCGGAATGAGCCAGGGTGGGGTATATAAGTATTACAACAATATTTATTCCGTATATGCGGCACTGATAGACGATGCGAATCAGGTCGGAAATCAGACTGAAAAAATAGACGCGATCATGAATTCAAAAGCAAAGCCGGAAGTCAAACTTAAGAAATTATTTGAAGTCTCCGAAAACTTTTTTTCTGAAATGCTGCTGGGTTACAACAAGATACTTTTCGAACTGGGGACTTTCTGCATCCAGAATCCGGAATATGACAAAAAGATCAACAGTGAAACAACCGTAACACCTGTTTTTCCGTATCTTGCGTGCAGGGTGGCAGAACTTATCATTACGGAAACGGGAACCGGATATTTTAAACCCCTGATCCCCGCGGAAGAAATTCTGAATTTTGTCGTGTCGTCTTTTGACGGGATCATAAGAGATGTGACACTGAATAAATGCTACGGGATAAGAACCGAAGACATGAGCGATCCGGATGAAAAGAAGCTTATCAACTGTCTGTATATAAGTACTTTAAAACTCCTTGGAAAATGAGAAAATACATGAGGATATCCTATGAAGAAGTTTACAACATTTTTAACCGCTGTATGTATGGTTTTAATATCGGCAACTCTTACGGGCTGCAGCGAAACACCGGCAAACTACACAATCGTTCGTTTCGAGAACGGTGCGGTAACATACGAAAATTCCGGAAAAGGAACGGATGAAAAAACCGTATATGAACTCGGTTCAAACGGCAAAACCGTGGCGGCTTATACGGCTCTTGCAATGGTGGATGACGGAATACTTGATCTTGATGAGAAAATATACCCTTATCTGGATAAGGAGCTTATCACAAAAGATGAGAGAATGAAGGATATCACATTAAGAGAACTTCTCTGTCATACTGCCGGATTTTCTCCGAGTTATGAGCTGGGTACCGACAAAAAGATATATACCGATCCGGGTGAGAAATTCCGCTATTCGGGAGTCGGATACATATATCTTCAAAGCGTGATTGAGAATTCCGGAAAGATGACACTTGATCAGGCTGCGTCAAAATATGTGTTCGAACCTCTCGGAATGAAAAACAGTACATTTGAAAGTGCGAAAACCGTAACGCCGCATATGAATTTAAGTTCATCCGTTCTCTATTCGCTGCTGATCTTTGTCCTCTCGTTTATCCTTTTAGCCGTTATTTCGCTCATTGTGGGAAAGATCACGAAGTTCAGGTTTTATAAATATGACATTGCCTTTCTTATAAGCTTTCTAGTGGCGGGAGCGATCAACTCGGTATTTCTTTTATTCTTCTTTGTATCAAAAGTCTTCGTTTTGTTTTTGATCTGTTTTGCGATAACGGGTATCATCCTCTTTCTTACAAAGAAACGTCCGGTTCTTTATTATTCCGTTACACCTGCAGTTTTGCTTGCGGTTATGATCCTCGGATTCGTTATTCCGGTAACGATTCCCGTAACAAACGATCTTTTACCCGTGAAAGCCAACTGCGCATATACATTCAGATCTACGGGGGAAGATATGGCGCTCTTTTGCAGAGAACTTATGGAAAAGTCGGAGAATCGAAACGGTTCATTGGGTGAAATGTTTGAACCTGCGGTGGAGATCGACGATAAAAATGCCTGGGGACTTGGAATCGCACTCGAATATACCTCAGCAGCCGATTCGATGTACTGGCATTCGGGAATCAATCCGGGCTTTCAGAGCCTGTATGTACTTTACCCCGAAAAGGACAGATTCATAGCGGTTATGACGAACAGTGACAGGGGACTGGATTTTTCAAAAGAAAAAGCACGAATCTTTCTTGGGACTGATGGTGTTTGGGATATAAAAAGATAAGAAAATGTGGTATTATAGATAACTGTAAAAGAGTTTCATAAGAAAGTACAAAGAGGTATAATATGAAATCCGAAGATAAAAACTTGGAAGAATTTTCCGAAGACAGAAAATTCAATTCGCCCGATAATATGATAAGCTGCATTTACGGACCGCCTGAAATGTTGAACGAGTTTCAGGATAACGGCGTGTCGTCAGATGACGGTTCGATGGAAAAGAGAGTGGGGGCAAACGCTTGCACTCCCTATAATCTAAAAGAATTTAAAGGATAGACACACGTGTCTATATGCGTAAATACGGCATTTCTCGCTTTGTGTCGTGTGAAACGCAAAAGAAATTTTCTATTCTGCAAGGGAAAGGAGGAAAACCTGAATGGATCAAAAAAAGGTCGGTTCTTTTTTGAAAGAACTGAGAAAAGAAAAAGGTATTACTCAGGAACAGCTTGCAGAAAAATTAAACGTATCGGGAAGGAGTGTTTCCAGGTGGGAAACGGGCAACAACATGCCTGATATTTCCTTACTTGTGGAAATAGCCGACTTCTACGAAGTGGATGTAAGAGAGATTATAGAAGGAGAGAGAAAAAGCGAGATGATGGACAATGAAGTAAGAGATGTTGCCAACAAGATGGCGGATTATGCCAATAATGAAAAGGGCAGATTATTTAATGTAATAAGGATCATAGGAATCGTAGGTGTAATTTTACTGGCTGTAGCGATCGCATTTCAGACAAGTCTTTATGAAAAGGAAATAGGAAACTTTATTTCACTTGTATTTTCTTTCATAGCATTTGTGGTTATGATCGTTATGACACTCTATGTTAACGGGGTTTTACAGAAGATCAAAAAGAACAAAGCCTTTACCATAGGTCTGATCGCGTTGATATCAGTTGCCTCGATAGTGGTTGTCAAAGGCGTTTCCATGTTTTCAGTCGTAGTACTGGTTATGGCTTTTGAATTCCTGGCTCCGACCAAGAAGGGCGCGGACGGATATGACAAGGAGGCAATGATCACAAAATACAGCGGCGATATGAATTCGGACTTCTTCCTTTTCCCGGATGATCTGGATAAAGCAGTTGATAATGAATTTGCTTATTCGGCCAAAACCGGATTTTTTGATACCGACGGATATTTTATTTTAAAAGTTCAGTATAACGAAGAGGATTACAAAGCAGAAGTCGAACGTATGTCGGATATCAGCTGTACGATAACTCTTAATGATCAGTCATATACAAATTATGTATCTTATGACGATACCATGTATAATTATCCCGCGATCATTGCGGTCGACGGATATGATAATGCATATGAATACGCGCTTCTGGATGAAGAAAACGATACGATAATTTACGTTGCGTTAAGTTATCCGGAATCCTTAAACTTAAAAAAATACAACGATTATCTCAAGAAAGATTCGGATGAATACAAGATCTCCGGAACCACGCTTGATCGTTTTTCCATTTATTCACATCAATTTCCGGATAGTGACGCATGGAC
>JAILRA010000091.1 GCA_024698715.1 Lachnospiraceae bacterium | reverse complement strand
GAGACTGTGGCAACTCTTTGTAAGAAACACCTTTTATTTCAAATTGATAATGGTGAATTAAAGCCCAAATCAATTGATCGGCGCGAAGATACTATCAAGAATCAAATAGAGAAATATCCTCTTGGAAAAATGCAAATTAATGCAATAACAGCGATTGATATTGATAATCATTTTTCGCTCTTGTCAGAATCTTCGCTCTCAAATTCGTCAATTGAAAAGGCATTAGACGTATTAAATGCAGCATATAATTGGGCAATTGCACGCGGTGAACTCAGCATCAACCCGGTTGCACAGATTAAATCTACTATCCAAAGACGTTTGGCTAACAGGGAAGTAAAAACGGCAGATGATGCAGATGTTATCGTTCTTTCACAGGAAGAACGTGATTTATTTCTTGAAGAAAGCTTAAAAAAGAATAAGTGGAATAACAACTATAAATATTATGGTGGTTTGTATGGCAGATTTTTACTTCATAGTGGTTTACGTATCGGAGAGTTTATTGGTGCTTTATGGGAAGATTACGATGAAGAAAATGGTTTGTTTCGAGTCGATAAGAATATGGTATATGCAAAAAACAGGGACAACAACAATGAGAAAAAACACATTTCTATCACAGGATCAACAAAGAATAAAAAATCAAGATTAATAAAGCTATCACCTGAAGCTATCGAAGATTTGAAATTAATTAAAGAACGTTTTCCCGGAAAGGCGAAAGAACATATTTGCAGAACAAGAACAGGAAAAAACTATACCGCTACCGAGATGGATCATCTAATGAATACTATTTTTCGGAATCTTGGATTTGACAAGGAAATATCCGGGACACATGTTTTTAGGCATTCGTTCGCCACCGAAATGCATAATCAGGGAGCGGATATAAAAGATATAGCAGCATACATTGGTGATCTTGAATCTACAGCATCAAATTATTATGTTGCTTCGAGAGTAAAGATTAGAACCAAGAACGATGAAACTCAGATTATTGTTCCGTTGCCTACAAACAAAAAAGTCCCCACCAAAGATGAGGACTCAGAACATTAAAACGATTGAGACTAGCCTCTGTTCTAATGTATCCACCAAATATATTATAGCAGAGGCTCTTCCTTATTTGAAGAATTATTACAAGGAGATTAAACGTTGGAAGAGAAAAAAACAGAATTAAAAATGATTAGCATGGCCGATGTTGAAGAGAAGAAAATATCTTGGCTTTGGTATCCGTTTATCCCTGTCGGAAAACTCACAATAATACAAGGGGATCCGGGAGATGGGAAAACCACTCTCGTTCTTAATATAGCTGCAAGGCTTTCTCAAGGTGAAGGTTTCGATGAAAACATGAAATGTACAGATCCATTGAAGATTATATATCAAACTGCTGAAGACGGATTGTCAGATACTATTAAGCCAAGACTAATATCAGCCGGTGCGAATTGTAATAACATTTCAGTGATTGATGAGACAGACAAATCATTATCTATGATAGACGAGCGTATCGAGGAAGCCATTATTAAAACCAATGCAAAACTGCTTATTCTTGATCCAATTCAAGCGTATCTTGGTGGCAATACTGATATGAATAGAGCAAACGAGGCCAGAGAAATGACAAAGAAACTCGGGTTGGTAGCAGAAAAACATCAATGTTCAATTATTCTTATCGGACATATGAATAAAGCTGCAGGAAACAAAGCAGCATACAGAGGAATGGGTTCGATTGACTTCTATGCTGTTGCAAGAAGCGTTTTACTTGTTGGAAGAATCGAAGGGCAGCCCGCTAAGCGTGCAATTGTGCAAATAAAAAATAACCTTGCTGAGTCTGGACATGCCAAAGCCTTTGAACTGACAAAGGATAAATTTGTTTGGCTTGGAGATTACGACATAACCGCTGACGAAATATTATCTGGGATAGAACCTCGTTCGACCAAACAGGAAATGGCAAAAAAACTAATAAATGACTTGATGAAGAATAACAATTCCATATCGAGTAACGAGATATTCGAGCTTGCTTTAGAAGAAGGTATATCCAAAAGAACTCTCGAAATCGTAAAAAGAGAAATGTGTATAAAAACCCAAAAAATAAATAATACTTGGTATTGGATCTTAAACGAAACGGAATAAAAAAATAAGACCGCAACATTGCAAAGTGTATGCTTTTTGCAATCTTCGCGATTGCAAGGTCGCAATAAATTAAAGACATTGCATTGTTGCGGTCTTCCAGGGAAGGAACAAAAATGAAAAACATAAAAATATCAGAAGAACTATTTATGAGTCTAATAAATTATCATCTTTATGATGAGTTTAGCGAGGCTGAAAATATCAAGAAAGGAATAAATGACAAACTTGATTCTATGTGGAAACATGAATTATATACTCGGTTCAAAACCGGCGAATCGGAGGAAGAACGAGAAAAGGCTAGAAAAAAATACTTGGATGAAATCGGAATGAGACAATCATTCCGTTGGTGACATCATAATGAATATATACAGGAGCGTGACACACTCCTGTGGAATATTCATAAAAGGATGTCAGCAATTAAAAGCAAAACAAACTTTTAGCCCCAAATATGCCAAGATAATAATTCCTTGAATTATATTTCTTGGCATACAGGCTCTCTGCAAGAGCCCTCGGAGAGCGACTTATGTTTTGATGCGTAGTGTCAAAACTAATAAGGCGTTACTCTTGACAAGAGTAACAGAACCTGCAAGCGGAAGGCTCACACAAAACGAAAGGATATTACATGGCGAAAACTATTTCATTCTGTCAAGGTGGCGGAAGTCTTAATCATAATAACCGAGAATTTATAACAATGAATGTCGATGAAGATCGAGTAGAATGGGATGAAACATATGTAAAGGAAAGTCTCGAAGATGCATACGAAAAATGCTTTGGAGAAGCAATTCAGGAATACAACGATAAGCAAACAAGAGCTGACAGGAAAAAGACTGATTATATAGATGAGATACGTCATTCTAAAAATGGAGAACATCTTTTTTATGAAGATATTGTTCAAATTGGAACGATGAAAGATACACCCGTAATCGACGAAGATGGGAATCTAACAGAGGCAGCCAAAGAAGCCATATCGGTACTTGATCAGTATGCCAAAACTTTCCAGGAAAGGAATCCCAATTTATACTTGTTTAACTGCGTAATGCATCTGGATGAAAAAACGCCTCATCTTCACATTGATTATATTCCCGTTGCGGATGGGTATACAAAAGGTCTCTCTAAACGAAACAGTATTTCCAAAGCGCTTCAGGGAATGGGTATACCTAAAGCAAAAAGTAAAAAAGAAAACGAAGAAAGTCTTTGGAAAAATCGTGAAAGAGAATACATCAAAGAACTATGTGAAGAACGCGGGATAGAGATTGAAGAACTTGGAGTTAAGCGTGA
>JAILRA010000063.1 GCA_024698715.1 Lachnospiraceae bacterium | reverse complement strand
TTAAAAGAAGCAAATTATGATAAAGATGTAAAAGTCATGATTTACGAGCACGGAAGCCATTTAAACGGCCTTATGCCCAATAGAGAAAGAGAGAAAAAACTGTATCGCATGATTCCTTTGATTGGCATAATGTATAAAACATTCGGAAAATACAGGAAAGAAAATATATCTTATTTTGTATCATCAGAGAAAGAAATCATAAATTGGATTAATTCGAATCAACAGATTCACAAGATAAATGAATAAATGCAAAACAACAAGAAAAAATTTAAACGAAAAAATAAATAATAAATGACAAGAATAAATGTGAAATGAGGAAATTAAGGCTGATATATATGATTAAAACGATAATTGTAGCTTTGGCTATATGCATAATTGAGATATTGGTGATTGGAATCGCATCTCCCATGGCAAAGCCGTCTTTGGTACTAAGATTCCTGCCCGAAGATGTCAGAATCGCGGGTAAGGATCACCCTGAACCGCCTATGTATAAGCAGATTATTGCGCATATCCTGCTGGCATTATTCTTAATTGCGATGTTTGCCGGAATGATATATTTAGGAATTGACGGCATCAGAAACGGATACGGATTTTGGAGGCTGACGCTCAGGTTTATTGTGCTATTATATATCATGAAAGCATTTGATATTATTGTTCAGGATCAATGGCTTGTTATGACGGTGGGATATTTTAAAAAATTATATCCTGAGACGGCTGATTGTGAGGGATGGAAAAACAGGGCTTTCAACAACAAAAATCAGATTATTAGAATCATTGCATATCCTTTCCTTTGCATGATTACAGCCGGGATATTTTTACTTTTTAAAGGAATAATTGTTTAAGGAGACAAAATGAGTTTACTGACAGCATTAATCATAGGATTAACCGGTGCCATTTTAATGCTTTGTGGAGATATGACATTATATTTCAGCAAGGATGATTATAAGCATGACGGAACTCTTAATCCAATAATAGATATTATGAAAAAGGCAGGAACAAAAAGGCTGTATATTGGCGGAATGATTGGACCTGTAACAGCGTTTCTGTATTGTGTGGGTTATTTCCATCTTGTTCTTTTTGCAAAAGATAAATTTGTGGTAATTGGATGGATATTGTTTTTGGTTAACTGTCTCGGAATAATTTGCGGAGGAGCATATCACAGTCACTGTGCAAATTTAGGTTTGATAGGAAGACATGAAGATGAAGAAACCTTAAAAGAAGTAACTTCTTTTCTTGATTTTCAAAAGAAAGTTGCTTTTGGAATACAGGCTTTTGGATTTATCGGAATGGCACTGATGATTGTTATGGGATGGAGTGCTCTTCCAAGATGGATGATAGTTTTTACTCCGCTTGTTTTAATTCTTCTTTTGCCGCTTGTAAGAAAACTTCCCAAAGGAATACATATGGTTGTTTGCGGAGGCTGGACCAATATGATATCGGTTATTTATTATGCGGCGGCAATTCTTTGTGTGGTTTTGAATAAATAAATCATATGAAAATTAAATCATCTTTTGCATTTCAGAAAAACTTGCAAGAACATGCGATGTTAACTGTTCGGGAGTTAATTTCATACCATCTCGAATCCATAGAATAAGCATTTGCCAGAGCCCTCCCAGTGTGAAGTAGTAAGCATATCTGGAAAACTCGGATACTTCAGACAGCTGGGTGGGAAGGTCATCATGCACTTTAAGACCGACTTGCTCGTATAGGAGCTGATCAAGTTTTTCTCCAAGAAAATACAATAGGTTTTGCTTATAAAGTAAGTCAAGAAATTCTCTGTTATTATCCCAGAATTTGAAGAATGATAAAAATCCGGATTGGGGTGTGAGAGGGTTACTGCTCATATCCTTGGCCATTTTAGATAGAAGTACTGCACAATAAGAGAATAATATATCGTCTTTTGATGTGTAATAACGATAATAAGTTCGTCTGTCATATTGAGCGACATCTGACAATTCTGAAACAGATATCTGATTATAGGGTTTCTCCTTCATAAGCTTTAGAAGAGCATTGACGAAAGCGGTCTCTGCGTTATTCATTGTTTTATCATTTGTTTTTTCCATAATTTTCTCCATTTTTTATCATTTGTTTTTCCGATATTTTCTATATTATAAAATTTTTCCTTTTTATATATCGAATAATCAGACATATTGAGAATAATAATACATGTCACAAAAACCGGATTTTGTAGCGTTTTAGCCGATTATATTGACTTTGAATATTAAGTAGAATATTATTTGCTCATCGATGTCGCAGGTGTGACATATTTTTTAACAATATAAGGTTAGCACAAACTAACCCGAAAGGAAAGAAAAAATGGATAAAAAGAAAAAAAGCGGATTTTCGCGACTTCTTGAATTAGCAGGCAGGAAAAAAGGAAAACTGATAATTGCATGTATGCTTTCGGTCCTTTCATCTGCTGCAAAACTGCTTCCTTTTTTTACGGTATATTGGATTATCGTAACTATACTTCCGTTCTTTAATGAACCGCAGAAAATGGATAGAAGCAGAATAATGATTTTGACAATTATAACGTTGGCATCTGCTTTGGTATATGGACTTTGTGCGTATGCCTCCTCGGCACTGGCGCATACAGCTGCATATGATATTATTTATGAACTTAGAATAAAGCTTATGGAAAAACTGGGTAAACTTCCTTCAGGATATTTTACCAACAAAACCCAAGGTGGAATTAAAAAGATATTATCGGATGATACAGAACAGGTCGAAATATTTGTTGCACATCATCTTTGCGATATAGCAGCTGCAGTTGCTACTCCTATTTTCACTCTTATATATCTTTTTGTAATGGATTGGAGGCTTGCTTTAATTACTCTTTTGCCCATAATAATTTCCATTTTTCTTTTGGCTATGTGTCTGGTTAAGCCAGACAAGGCAGCTTTACAGACAGAGATGCATGACAGCATGGAGGCTATGCAGGGAACAATAGTACAGTATATTCACGGTATGCCTGTTATTAAGATTTTCAACAGATCTTTGAGTGCTTTTAAAAAGTACGAATCCGATATAGACAGATTCGTTAATGCTGTTGATAAAACTGCCAGAGCAAATGCTTGGCCGATGTCATTCTACTACGCTTTTTTCGGTGCACAACTTTTGTTTCTTCTTCCAACAAGTACATTTATTTTAATCAGAGCTAATTCTTATATGGACTATTTGCCGATTGTTTTATTGTTTCTGTTGGTTGGAACAGGACTTAAGGATCCGATGGAAAACATGATGCAGATGTTGATACTTTCCGGACGCATTACTGAAGGTGTTAAAAGAATGGATGATATCTTATATGCATCGGAACTGGAATGCGGTGATAAGGAATTACCTGAAAACCATGATGTTTTGATAGATAATGTTTCATTTTCGTATGAGGAGGGAGTGCAGGCTGTAAAAAATGTTACATGCAGTCTTAAGCAGGGAACAATTACAGGTCTTGTAGGAGAATCTGGTGGCGGTAAGTCTACACTGGCTAATCTTATACTTAGATTTTATGATCCTGATGAAGGCAATTTAAGTATTGGTGGAATTAATCTGAAGGATTTTTCATCAGAGACATTAAGCAAACTTGTTTCATATGTATTCCAAGACAGTTTCATGTTCCATGACACAATAGAGAATAACATTCGTATGGGCGATAAAGAAAAGACGATGGAGCAGATTATTAAGGCGGCCATAGATGCTCAGATACATGATGTCATTATGAAACTTCCTAATGGTTATCAAAGTATAATCGGAGAAAACGGAGTATATCTTTCCGGTGGAGAACAACAAAGAATCTCGATAGCAAGAGTTTTTCTTCGTGATACACCAATAGTTGTTTTGGACGAAGCTACTGCATACGCGGATGCCGAGAATGAATCTAAGATTCAGTCAGCGTTTGCATCACTTGCAAAAGATAAAACGGTATTGATAATAGCGCATCGATTGAAGACAATCGAGAATGCTGACAGGATTCTTGTTATGAAAGAAGGTGTTCTTTTAGGACAGGGAACACATAAAGAACTTCTTGTATCGTGTCCGGAGTATAAAGATATGGTTGATGCAAATGAAAGAAGAGATAAATGGAGTATTAAAAGAACGGAGGTGATGGCATGAAATCTTTGCGAGAATGGTTTAATACCATGACCTTAGGTCAAACGAAATTATACATAAAACTTTTACTTTGGTGTCTGTTCGACAGTTTTGTAGTATCACTTCCTTATGCTGTGATGGTTATGGCAGTTTATGTACTGTTAATTCCGATTGCATCACCGGGGGTATCCCTTCCGGTTAATCGTATATATGTTCTTATAGGAATATTGATAGCACAATTTATCGGATACTTGTTCATAAGGAGAAAATCTTATCTTGATTTCTGCATTGGATTTGCAGGCGCTACTAAGGTTTCAAGAATAAGAATGGGAGAGCATCTTAAAAAATTAAGTATGGGATTTTTCTCGGACAGAGATGCAGGAGATCTTTCAACAGTACTCCTAAGGGACTATACGGAAATAGAGACTTTTGCACAACAGATTTTGCCACAGGTAGCAACTATAATTATAAGGTTTTCTCTTGCGTTTATAGTTCTCACAGTTTTTGATATCAGGATGATGGCAGCAGTGTTTATTGTTATTCCTTTGGCATTGCCTTTTGCTTTTATTTCCATGAAAACAATGGAGAAGGAAGGCGCTCTGCTTCAGAGTTCGCAACAACATGCTGCTTCAGGAATACTTGAATATGTCGGTGGCATACGAACGTTAAAAGCTTTTCATATGGCAGGGGAGAGCTTTGAGACACTAAAAGATACTCTTAATCAGCAAAGAAAAGCATCAATTTCCATTGAAACCAGAGCGGCAGCTCCTGTAAGCATGCTTGGAAGATTTATACTTAACTGCGGTATAGGATTGGTTATGCTATCCGGTTCGATATTATTGATGAATGGTAAAATTGAAACTTTTTATTACATTGCATTTTTACTTTTGACTTTGACTATTTATGATCCGGTTTTGTCATTATTCACTTTTATTGCGGACCTTACACGTACGACCAGAAGCGGAAAGAGGATAAGGGCATTATTTGAAGAAAAGCCTTTGGAAGAAAATAGTTCGGATAAAAATCCCCAAGGTGCAACAATAGAGTTTAAAAATGTATCATTTGGCTATGGTGAAAAGGAAGTATTACATAATATAGATATATGTTTTCCTGAAAAAAGTGTCACAGCACTTGTAGGAGAATCAGGTTCCGGAAAATCTACCATTACCAGATTGATAGCAAGGTTTTGGGATGCATCACACGGCGAAATAAGTGTGGGAGGAGTTCCCGTAACTGACATTACTACAGATGAACTTCTTTCGAAAATCAGTATGGTATTTCAGGATGTTTATCTTTTTAAAGATACCATAGAGGCAA
The DNA here is from genome assembly GCA_024698715.1 of Lachnospiraceae bacterium. GTDB lineage: Bacteria > Bacillota > Clostridia > Lachnospirales > Lachnospiraceae > UBA3766. The sequence continues at coordinate 341 of JAILRA010000063.1, read as the reverse complement.
ATATTCGTATGGGTAGAAGCGATGCTACACATGAGGAAGTAGTTGAAGCTGCAAAGAAAGCAGCCTGCCATGATTTTATAATGGCACTTCCAAACGGATATGAAACAATGGTAGGTGAAGGCGGATGCACGCTTTCCGGAGGAGAAAAACAGAGAATATCAATAGCTAGAGCACTTCTTAAGGATGCTCCTATCATATTATTGGATGAAGCAACATCTTCGTTGGATCCTGAAAATGAAGTCTTGATACAACAAGCTATATCTGCACTTGTTGAAGATAAAACAGTTATTGTAATAGCTCACAGGCTTCAATCTGTCAGCAATGCGGATCAGATAATTGTA
>JAILRA010000058.1 GCA_024698715.1 Lachnospiraceae bacterium | reverse complement strand
GTTTTTAAACTCCCGGGTTATTTCTGCTCCAAAGGCTTTGCAGTATGTTTTTGCTGCTTCAAAACTGTTTTTAACATATACCTGTGTATAATTCTTCATCGCAACCTCCACAAAATCCGATTTGACTTAATCAATTAACTTCAAATATAATTTAGTTAGTAAAATCAAAACATATTTATCTTTTTCCTACCTTAATAAACTCAATTAATTCTTCCAAATCGTCAAACTCATCATAATCGCCCATGATCCCTTCGCGATGATATACTATGCCTGCCTTTTCATTGCGTTCCAAGCAATCCAAAAGTTCCTTAACACCGTATCTTTTTGCAAACTCAGAAAATGCACGGGGCTTAATCTTTTCAGCAAAAAGTCCCTTACGGCAATCTGCGGGATCACATTCAAAGCATCCAATCACATTTTTATCAATCCCACACCTTCTAACCTCGCACCATTCTGCATCCTTGCACCAGGACAATTCTTTAAATCCCTCTCTTTTGCAGCCTTTACATGTTACATTTTCTGAACAAAGGCAACATGCAAGGCCACAACGCGCTATTCCCAGTTCTCTTTTCATAATAGCCCTCCATTTTATTAGGTCGTACAGTAAAAAATTACTTTATACGTTTCCCATGTATTTCGCAGTCAAGAGTACGTGTTCCATCCTCAGAAATCATTACATTTCCAAGTAAAACTGTTATCTGTAATGTCAGAAATCATCAGGAATTTTATCTGTCTTTTGAGACAATAATGCATCTATAAAACTATCCATTTTTCACCTTTCTTTGCACGTTATATCAAAATTACATCGACAATCCGGTAACCGTAAACATTACAGCATCTACCATTCCATGAATTATCATGGCACTTACAATTCCGTTCTTTCTCTGAATAAAAGCAAACGGTATTCCGAAAATGACAAACAAAAGAGCCGTTTCAATAAGACCTTTTCCATGAACTATGCAGTGCGGCATTGTCATCATAAAAAGCATTGTGAATACTTCGAATCCGGACATTTTGTCTTCGGAAAAACCGATACAGAACGCCATAAAGATTGCTCTGCAAGCCATTTCCTCAAATATCCCGGGATTAAAGCAGATAACATATTTCCATACAGAGAATTCGGGAGTAACCACGCTTGAAGATAAAAAAGCAACCAGGATGCTTATCCCGACAAGCAGAGTTCCTGCGACAAAAGTAAAGACAAAAAATTTTAATTTCGGATGCTTTCCGTCTTTTGGAATCATATAAAATCCGCCGCGTTTTTCCATCACGGAAAGAACCGCAAGAGATGAAAGCAGTGTTGCAATCATACACGGACTATTGCTGATTAAAACGCCGAAATTGTTTATCCCGAAATACTTCATTGCGCCGAAATAAGAGAACGCTACAAGAAATGTTAAAAACACCGACAAAAGAATACTCTTTTTTGACGGCAGTTTATATTTTATAAGAAGTGCAACTGCAAGTCCGCATGCGAGTATCTGGATAACGATCCAGTAATCCATGGTAATCAGTATTCTTACCGCCATCAGTAAAATAAACAACAGCCAGAGAACTGCGATATGTATTTTCTTTTTCATATATGACCTCCGTTTCTTTCTAAAGTCATACTATCAAAAGCATATTTAATCAGTCATATCGCAATCTTAAATCCGTCTTAAATCTTTGCGGACAGTACTATAAGATACCCACATCCTTTATCATCTTTGGGTTTATAAGTGATTTCTCCTTTGTGAAGTTCAATGATTCTTTTTACAATCGCCAAGCCCAGACCGCTTCCGTTTTTATTCTTTTCACCCGTTTTATTTTCGCGGTAAAACGGTTCGAAAATCTTTTCCCGATTCTCTTTTGAAATACCTTTTCCGTCATCGAAAACTCGTATATAAACTCTGCCGTTTTCTTTCTTTAAAGAAATACCGATTAGTGTTCCTTCTTCGTTATATTTCATCGAGTTTTCAAAAAGATTATCATATACTCTCCTGAAAAGATCCGCATTCATTTGAACATTTATTTCATCTTCGGGAACATCAATTTCATACTTGAATTTTGCATCCTCAAAACGGGGAATATATTCAGCAATAATCAGTCTTGTAAATTCGCAGATATCAGTTTTCTCTAATTTCGGATCATAACCACTGCTTCCGAGTTTCGAATACGTAAAGAGTGCCTTAAGAATTCCGTCTGCTCTTACGGAATTATCATGTATCATTTTAAGATAATCGTTTTTCTTTTCTTCATCATCAACGCCATTTAAAAGCATTTCGCTGTAACCCTGAACACTCGCAAGCGGAGTCTTCAAATCATGCGAAAGTTCGGATACGAGAAGCATTCTTTTTTCTTCTTCCTCGGTCTTTAATTTTTCCATTGCATTTAGTTCCGCTGCAGCTTTTTTCGAATACAGTATTATGAATACTGCAAGGGCGATAAAATAAAGTGCAAAGAAAGATACAAAAAGAAACGAGGTTTCTTTGTAATTAATTGCTTTCGGGTTGGTGGAAAGCAAAATTACAAATAAAATCGCTCTTGGTTCTCTTAAAACCAGCCAGTAACTTTCACTGTTTTCTCCGCCTTCATAAAAAGCGACATCGTAATAATAATCCGACTCTTTTCCCGTAAGCCGAAGGAACTCCGTCCACTCTTTTTCCGTGAGTTTATCATTGTCAAATATTGCTTCTTTGCCAAGAATTTTTACATTAAGATTTTTATCAACTATCGCGGCACTTCCTTTCCTCGAGAGAACATCAGTTACGTCTATGTCATCATATGATTCTTTTAAATAATCGCCGGCATTCAGTTTGTAAGGTGTATGTTCCGGATCTGTTTTCTGCGAAATGACTATAAGCAGAATCGGAAGAAGAAACAGCGCAAAAGTTGCAATAATAACACTTACAAATCTTACCCTCAGATATTTTTTTGTATTTGATATTTTTTTCTTTCGTGCCATTTTTACTTAGTTAAATCTGTATCCTATTCCTATAAGGGTTTCTATATGTCTGTTTTCTTCGTCATCAATCTTTGAACGAAGATGAGAAATCTGTACCATGATGGTATTGTCATCGTACATATATTCATCCTGCCATGCTTCTTGATAGATCTGTTTCTTGGTCAGAACTTTTCCACAGTTTTCCGCGAAGAATTTAAGTATGTTAAATTCTTTTGCATTAAGGGTTATTGCTTTTCCGTCTTTTTCTATTACTCCGTTTGTAAAGTCCATTAGAAGATTACCTGAAACCAGTACTTCTTTCTTTTCTTCATCAAGTTTTAAATGTCGCTTTTGAACTTCTATTCTCGCAAGCAGTTCGTTCATTCCCCAGGGTTTTACCAGATAATCATCCGCCCCGAGTCTTAAGCCACTTACCTTATCAATTTCATCGCCTCTGGCTGTAAGCATAATGACAGGCATCTCAGAACTTTCTCTGATCTTCGAAAGAACGGAAAGGCCGTCCGTTACCGGCATCATAATATCAAGAATAGCCATGTCCGGTTTTTCGCTGTTAAAAAGATCCAGTGCTCTTTTACCGTCTCCTGCTTCAATCACTTCATAACCTTCACCGGTCAGTTGATCATACAAAAGTCGCCTTAAATCTTTTTCATCTTCAGCAATCAGGATTTTGAGATTTTTCATTTATTTATTAACTCTCCTCTGTGTGATAACTTTCATTTTGTGTGATTATCGTTCAAAATTTAAATAATTTCTCAGTATCTCCAAACTGCCTAAAGGCACGCAGATTCGTTCCCTGCTGGATTGGATTTCTTTCCAAACCTTATTCAAGTCAAACCAGCGAACTTCATCTATTTCGCTTTTTTGCAAATTTAATTCGTCAATATCCGCATTTCCCTGATAAAGAAAGACAAAAGATATCTCATTATCTTTAAATAATTGACCGTGAAATTCCTTTGAATACTCTCCATGAAATTTACCGATATTTTCCAGCTGAGAAGCATCGGCCTTTATACCCAGTTCCTCATATAGTTCCCTTAGTGCAGACTCAAGCGGTTCATCTCCTGCTACAATATGTCCTGCAGAAGAAGTGTCATACATTCCGGGATGGGAATCTTTATTTAAACTGCGTTTTTGAAGAAGGATATCATATCCGTTTTCGTTTTTCCTTACTATCCATACATGTGATGTTCTGTGTTGTACACCCAGTTTATGCGCTTCCTCCCGGGAAACAATTTCACCTGTCGGTATTCCGTTTTCATCAACTATATCCAAGTATTCCATGTTATAAATATCCTTTTATTCCAGCCTTTGCTTCCAACTCATGACACAGTTTAATAAAATACACCGGTATTGCCATCAGTATACACCAATTTGATCTTATCATTAATGCTGCTTCTTTTTACATTGATTCACAAATTCTTTGAAAATCTTTTTGCTGTCCTCGTCGATTTTGTACGAAAATTCAGGATGTCATTGTAAACCCCACACGAATCTTTTTTCCCGAATTTCTACCGCTTCAATAATACCGTCTTCAGATACAGCCATTACACTCAGGGGTCAGCAGGTTCTTTAATCGCCTGATGATGATAACTGTTTACCGAAAGGCTGTCTTTTTCCTCATCAACAAGGGGCATAACTCCAATAATCGGTAAATCCTGATTCATAGTTTTATTCCTTTTTATTATTTATTCCAAAATATAATTTTACTCTTCTATTGTTTTTGGACCGGGAACTCCGTCCACTGGCTCACTGTTTCCGAAGTCATCTAAGTGCATTTCTCACAGCTGCCTTAATAACTTCACTTGAATAGGTTGCACCCGTTACTGCATCAACCTCAATATTGTTTAGTAACATCATATCATTTACTATAACATTTGCGGGTGCACCTTTACCACATTCATGCTTAAGAATTTCAATATTTTCTATCTCTCCGTCATTGACAGTCACACTAACTTTAACCTTAACGAGAGTAGTTTCCGCAGTGCCCTCATACGTTCCGTCAGCTACTGAGTTTATCTCTATCGGGGTTTTATCGAAAGCATTGACTTCATCTGTCATCTTATTCTTAAGCATAAGAAAACCTCCTCCAATCAATGCAGCAAAACCTATAAATATCACGCCCAAAACTATTGATGCAATTATCAGTATTTTTTTCATGACCTCACCCCGCAAAATAAGAAACTACCGGTTCGATAAACTTTCTGTCTGTTATATCGTATGATTTATCAATTACACCGGCCAGTTTTCTTTTTTCTTCTTCCTTGCTCTTTTTTAATGTATTTACAAACATCTTCATTGCAAGTTTTGAAGGAGCGTTCATCTTATCATAATTAAATCCGCCCTGGCAGTAAAACGCTTTAATAGATCTCTTCTGCTCATCGCTAAGCAATTTATCAAGCATCACTTCTATATCAGGATTGTCATTCGAACTTCCTCCGACAGCAACAATCGCCAGTTTTTTCTCTTTCCATCCGTTTGCCTTTTCTAAAAACCACTTTACTTTAACAACCTGTGCTGCCATAACCCATCCTGCAAAAATAATTGCATCATATGAATCGAAAAATTCATTTTTCTTTTTCTGAACTTCCTTCAGTTCAAATAAATCAGCATCAAGGTTTTCCTTTAACCATTCGGAATATTTTTTTGTAAATCCCGTCTGTGAAGTATAACAAATCAGTGTTTTCATATTTCACTCAAATTCCTTTCCATTTCCATGATCGTCTCAATTGTAATCAAAAGCTTTTTTTCATCGATATCTTTAAATATCTTATGTATTATCTGCTCACTGTTTGGATTCTGATTATCATTTTCTTCACAAAACTTCCTGCACTTATCCGTAATAAGAATCCTCTGTTTTCTTTTGTCTTTTTCATCCGACACCATCGTCACAAATCCTTTGCTTTCAAGTTTTAAAAGAATCTGTTTAACATTCTGGTGAGAACTGCCCATTATTTCAGAAAGATCGTTAAGCGTCGGTGCCTCTTTGCATAAATTAATGCATATAATCGCAAAGAACTGTTTCCAGGTAATTTCCTTAAAATAGTTATCAGCGGATGCCTGGAACCGGTTATCAAACGCACTTAGCAAGCCCAAAAGAAAAGCCTGCGGAGGCATCTGTCCAAACTCTACTTTGTTCATATTCATCGCTTCATCATAATTCATAGTCATTCCTCTTTACTCAAAAATGGTGTAAATAAAAATAAGTAACATGTTACATATTAAAATGTAACATATTACCTATTTGTTGTCAATATCCATCAGATAATTTTATTTACAATCTTCTTTTGTTAATTTTTTCTGGTACCATTTAAGGTCATACCATCTGTCAAATTTCTTTCCAACTGTTATTATATGCGCGACTTCGGTATATCCCTGATCAACATGGAATTTTTCACTGTCATGTGAAAGATATTCGTCTTCATTCTCTGTATAAGCCACTCCCGCCAGAAGATTAATGATACCCTTTTCTTTTAGTCTCTTTTCCAATTTTTTATATAATAAAGTTCCTATGCCCTGTCTTCGGTATTCTTTATCAATATAGATCGATGTTGTAGCCGTCCATGTGTAAGCTTCTCGCGTACTGTATGCACCTGCATAAACATATCCTACGATCTTTATTATCTTTTTCACAAACCAAATACGGATAAGCCTCTATGGTATGTTTTATCCTATTTTCAAACTCACTGACGGAAGGTGCGTCATATTCAAATGAAACCGCTGTATTCGATACATAATACGAATATATTTCAACCAAACGGCTTGCATCTTCAATCCTCACGTCTCTTATTTTGTATTCGCTCATATTACTTCTTTCTTCCATTATTTCTTATATTTTGTTTTCAAAAACGGGATTTCGGTATATACCCGCAATTATCCGCTATATCCTCCGGAATGGACCATGAACTCCGTCCCCCTGGTCCATTTTACTCCTTACTCAATTGAAAAACTCTCGGTTTTCAGGTCGCAATAGTATCTCCCGCTTTCTGCCTTAAATTTCAGAACACAATAGTCAGGGTCGGTAACACCGCCCTTATAAAACATTGTGTCTCCTTTTCGCCAGATTATGTCTTTTATACCCTGATCTGTCACAACTTCCATTTTGCCCTTAAGCATAACTCCGGTATATTTTATTAATCCTTTATGATAGAAATAAATACATGCGTTAGGATTATTCAAATACTGCTTTACTCTCATAGAAGAGGTATTGGTTGAAAAATAAAACTGATTCAATCCTTCGATTTTTCTCGGTCTGAGCATTGCTTTGACATTTGGAAATCCATCCTCATCAACAGAGCAGATAAAAGCAACACTTTGTTTTTTTATAAATTTTTCGATCAGATTTTTATCCATGATTTTCTTCTTTAATTCTTTCGTATATGCTCTCAATAAAAGGCGATTTATGTTCTATATATTTATCAATATCATAAGTATAAAGCTTTGCTCCTTCTTCCTTAACTCTGCTGTATTCTTCCACATCATCCGGATGAGAACGGAGATAATCTCTGAAAGCCAGATGTCTTTTTAGCTCTGCTGCGTCTTCGGCACAGACATATAAATGATGTTTCATTAGATGTTCTTTGCCGTCATACTTAAATACTTCACGTCCGGGAATGCCCTGATCTCCTTCATGCCGATAATCGATCTTTTCCAAAGCCTCGATCACAGTACCAAGCATTGAAGAATCCCTGATCACAACATCTATATCTATTATGGGTTTTGCCGAAAGTCCCTCTACAGAAGTACTTCCAACATGTTCAATTCTCAAAGCAAGATTGCCGAGAGCGACTTCAAGTTCACGTTTTATATCTTCAAATGCCTGCTTCCAATTTTCGTCATACGGAACTACAACAACATGTTTTTTACTCAAGTAACTTTTCTCCCTTAACAGATTTTTGGACCATGAACTCCGTCCCCCTGGTCCATTTTTCGGACCATGAACTCCGTCCCCCGGTCCATTACCTTGCCAGGCATGCATACAATGTTACCCATTTATTTTCTTCGCCGACATTTCCGGTTTTAAAAGCGGGTACACTTTTGGATGCCGTCAGAATATATCTTCCGTTCTCAAGTCTGTGCTCATCAAGAACTTTATAACCTGCCTGCATTGCTTCTGAATCAGGATCACATCCCAATACCCTTAATGCATATACGATCATATGGGCTCCGATCTTGATGGGATCGGGCGGATAGAAAGTACTGAGCATTACGTCAACCATAGGTGTTTTCATATCATCCGTCCTGTAGAAAATATTACGTTTTGTGAAATAATGTACCAGATCGTCTGCACACTCCGGACTGTATCCCTGCAGTGAAAGTTCTGCAACCAGTAAAAGATATTCCACCGTCAGCCTTGCACAGCTCTTATGCGGTTTCTTTGGATCGTTGATCTTTTTGTTGGTGCTGATGCAGCCAAAGCCACCATCATCCTTGATAAGTTTAAGAACCGAATCAACCTCATTCTTAACAATATCTTCACTGTAATACCCGAGTTTGACCAGATTTCTTAAAAGAAGTGGCTCTCCGCAAAGCATTTTAAAACCGGTACTCTTGATCAATCCGAACACCTCATCATCTATATCCGAACCTATATCGTCCCTTGTAAGTCCCCATTCCGCAAAAGCCATAATAGCGTCATACTTGTCCCAAGGCTTATCTTTTTTAAGTTTTTTTAAAGCACGTTCATATACTTTGCTCTGAAGCAGTTCCTTCTTGCAAAGGATAATCCTCTCATCATCTTCCGATAATTTCTCATATTCTTTCAGCGTTCTGAGCCTTACTTCGGGAGATGTTTCTTCCAATAACCAATCCAAAACAGTTCTTTCCATCTTTAAATCCTCCCACCTGTACTGTTATCACTGTCGATGTTTATGGTTTTTACGATTTCAAACCCGATTTTTTTATATAAAGAAACAGCCCTTTCATTCCATTCGGCCACATGAAGGATCACTCTGTCAGAGCAGATGTTTTCCAGAGCCCATAGAAGAATTTTCTTACCATACCCTCGTCCTTGATATTTGCGATTGACGATCAAGTCATCGATTTCATCGCCTTTAAGTGTGACACACCCTATTATCTCATTGCCTTCTTCGAGTATATAAACTGCGTCCATTCCCTCATTGAAAAATGAATCATCCTGTATAAAATCATACGGTTCTATCCCTAACGCCTCACGCATTTCGTGATAACATTCATTATAAATTTTCTTATACTCATCCTGATATTTTGACGAATACGGTTTCATTTCGATAAACGATTTATCGCCTGCAGGATGCTTATATTCCATCTCAAAAGCTCGTTTCATACAAATAACTCCGTCCACGATTCATCAACTTATGGTACAAAGTTTCCCTCTCAGGACGTATCCTATCTTTTCATAACACGCATTTGAAGCAACATAATCCGCATCGGTATAAAGCATGGGCAAATATCCTGCGTCTTGGACGATTTTAGTCACCTGATAAACAAGGTGTTCCGCATAATGTCTTCTTCTGTATTCAGGTCGGGTATAAACCAATCCGATGGAAGCCATTTTCTGAACAGCATGCCAGTTACAACTCGTTGCGAAATCCCCATCACATGTTTTCCAGAAATATACAGAACCTTTTTTTATACCGTCTTCCGCATAAACCCTGTATTGTTCCCTGCTTTCTTTATCCAATCCGATCGCATCATGCATCATGTCATAAAAGTCAACAAGAATATCAATATCATTTTCAGTGCACTGATGAATTTCTCCGTTAACAACACTTGAAGGAGGTATGGGTGAAGGACAATCATACGCAAACAGGTTTGTAGAAATCTTAAGTTCGATCCCGTCTTTTCCTGCTCTGTCGATGAAGTATTCTGCCAGATCATATTTGACGTTAAAACGATGATTTCCGTCCATCAGTAAATTGTCCGCAACGGTCCTGTACGCTCGTTCCATCTCCTCTTTCGATGCGTCGTTAGGAGTCCATATCCAAACAGGATAAGGTTGACCTGTAAAGCATATTATCAATCTTTCATGATCCGATAAAATTAACGAGCATTTTTCTCTGATTATCCTCGACATTACCGAGAATGTATATTTATCTTTTCCCAAAAGATTAAAATCTCTTTCATCTACGTATGTATCCATTTTATATTCCTCGTAAACAGAAAATCAGTCAGTCACATAGCACGCAATCACTCAAGATCAGGTCCATTCCGTTGCCCATGCTTTAAGTTCTTCCGAAGAAACACTTTTTGCAAAACGCTTACCGGAAACAACCTTTGCTCCCTTTGCCAGCTCCTGCATATTCTTTGACGAATCTCCCATACCGCTTCCGCCGGAAGTCGCAAACGGAATCACAGTCTTTCCGTCAAAGTTGTAAGCCTCCATGAAGGTATCGATGATAGACGGTTCTCTGTACCACCAAATAGGTAATCCGACAAATACAGCACTGTACTGCTCCATATTTTCTACTTTGTTTCCAATAGCAGGTCTTGAATTTCTGTCATTCATCTCAACAGAACTCCTGCTCTTTTTATCCATCCAGTTAAGATCTGCGCTTGTATATTTTTGCTCGGGTTTTATCTCAAACAGATCCGCTCCGATGGCATCCGACAATTTCTTTGATAATCCTGCGGTAACTCCGCTTGCTGAAAAATAAGCCACTAAAGTTTTTCCCATTGAAATATCCTCCTATAAACTCTCTCTTAAAATTGCCTTCACATCATCCTTGGTCAGTACTTTATATTCGCCCTCAAGAATTATGGTTCCGTCAGCGATTCCGTCAACCATATAAAGTTTTGTTGCATTTTTGTGACTGAAATTCCCTAACATTATAGTTTCTCCTTAAATCTTGTAGTTCTCAAAATTTATGAACCATGAACTCCGTCCCCTAGGTCCACTTCAGTTTTCTCAAATATACTTACAAAATTCTTTTATTTCCTGCCTTCTATTTACAACATCTTCCTTATACTCAACAGAAGTCAGCCCCAATCCTCCTGCACATTCAATCTCCAAATGTCCGTAAAAATGATCTATAGTTCCTATGATCCTGTTACACTCAGCAATATTCGGTCCCGTTCGCAGTGCTATGGCATAGCCTTTCTTTCCGGATGGAATTGTTCTGTGCGGTTCATGGGTATTACACCACGGCGTGCATCGATCTATAAAAGCCTTAAACTGTCCCGGAACATCTGCCCAATAGGACGGAGAAACCGATACAATCACATCCGCCTGCTCAAACTCGCGCATCAGATTATCTACATCATCATGCTGAACACATTCCGCTGTTTTATGACAGCTTCTGCAACCCTTGCAGAATGAAAATGAATAGTCATCAATACAAACAGAACTTACGTCATATCTTTGAACCAATTCTTCTGAAACTAACTTAACGATTTCTGCAGTAGCACCTGTTTTGACAGGACTGCAGTTAATAATCAAAGCTTTCATATCTCTCCTCTTATGCCCTTACTTACCACGATTTGCCAAAATGGACCATGAACTCCGTCCCCTAGGTCCACTTTTTCTCACATAGTTAAGTATAGCATATTTATCACAATAAAACTGCCTACAATGTGTTCCTGCCAACAAAAAAGCTCCGCATATAGTCTTTGTTAATGCGACTATATACGAAGCATATTTTTTATTCAATCAATCCGGTTGAAAGATGAATAACTGTTCAAACTATTTTTTCTTTACGGGAACCAGTTCTATGTAGCCTCTTTCTCCGACAGGTTCCAACTGGATTCTGGGATTATCGGAATCCCATTCGAAACCGATGAATTCAGGATTGTATTTTTTCTCTGCATCCCAGATTTCATTGATTGCGGCAACATAGTCTTCCTCCGCAAAAGGTTCACCTCTGAAGAGTAGATAAGTTGCTTTAGGAAGATCGATGATTTCAAAGCCTTCAGGAACTGTTCCGGTATAATCAGTTTCCACTTCAACGCCCTGAACATACTCGTTGGCAGCGGGTTTTCTTAAATGTTTCGGAAGCCAGAGACAAACGGGTTCTCCGCTTATTGATTTAATGCTCTTTAAAAGTCCCCATACATCGCATCCTACTTCTTCGCAGTAACTGAAATACTCAGCCGCTTTTATTCCTCTTTTGATGATTACTTTTCTGGTCGGTTTTTCGATAACCTGGATAAATACATTTCTGATTTCGCTCATTTCGCTCACTTTCCTTTCTTTATCAATAATAAGATTGGGAGTAAATAACCAGATGGGAACAGGACTCGATGAGTATTCTTTAGGATTGCAACCGAATTCACGTCTGAATGCCCGTTGATATCCGTCAACACTTCCAAATCCCATATCAAAAGCCACTTCAAGAATCTGACAATTTTCATCTCGCAGTCTCAGTGCCGATTTTGACAGTTTAAGGCGCCGAATATAAACTGCCGGCGTCATACCGAGATGCTTAATAAAAAGTTTTCTTGCATACCACGGTGAGAATGATGCTTCTCTGGCAATATCTTCGAGTGTGATCTCTTCATTGATATGCCCGCTTATATAATCCTGCATCAATCGTACCGCTTTTAAATGTTCTTCCATCTGCTCATCTCCTTGTGAGCATATAATATCTTAATCATGTATTATAATTCTCGACTTTTTTTGCTCTCATAAAATGGACCGGAAACTCCGTCCCCCCGGTTCATTCTGAAAAGTAAACTTGCTTTCCACGTTAAACGGCGAAACAAATCTTTTTGCATTTAATACAGTCTGCTCATCTATTTCAGGCTTGTCTGAAATATAGTCAAATACTTCAACAATACAATATTCTTTCGGAACAGATTCGATGATTCTGCCGAAACAGTAATTTTGCTTGTCATATGTAAAGCAGAAGATATCTCCCCTTTTAAGATACCTCATCTGCGTACGCTCTTTCTTCTCCCAGTCCCATAGTTTTATTGCCATATTTCCCCTCCGGTTTTACACAATTGTTTCAGTAAGATCAAAATCCGGTTTCTACATCAATCTCTTATAAATATCCAGCATGCTTTCTATTTGATACTTTAGTAACCATGCCGCGTTATTATATTCGGGAACCGCCTTTACTGCCTCAAGCAGCTTAGGATAATACTCTTCCGTTTCGGTAATCATCCTGTAGATCTTCTCCCGACTAAGCCCCCATGACATCGTTGTCAGATTATTGCATCTGTCAAGACATTTACTCATACGCCCATCCTTATTATTTCCACCGCTTTCTCATAAAAGATTTCATCCATCAAACCATAACGGACATGTTTCCAAAACTTATATGAAAACCTCCTTGTGCATATACATCATAAAGCAGATGACACTTTTTTATCAGCGGGTATGGGTTTATGTTCCGACGTATAATTCAAGTTATACTTGAGCAGCATAAAAACTGTCGGTGCCGTTTTCTTTTATCCAATTCCATAACGGTTCATATTTACTCATTTTCACTATATGTATTGAACGCCCAATGCTTTAAGATCTGCTCTCATTTTTTGTACTTTATCATCCGGAAAACGTCTGCCTATACAATCCGTCAGCATAAACACCTTAACACCTGTTTTTGCTGCACCTTTTGCTGTTGCCCCTACACATCCGCACTCATCCAGTCCGCAAAGAACCACTTCTTTATATCCCTGCTTTTCCATATGCTGTCTGAACTCTTTTGCCGTATACGTGTCGGAATGATTCTTTTCAAAGATTAGATCGGAAACCAGATCAACTTTGGGGAACAGTTCTGCACCTTCCGTTCCTTTAATGGAAAATCCGACTCCCCACATTATTTTCGGAATAATGTGTTTGATATAAATAATGTCGTATCCTTTGTCCTTATATGCTGAAATTGCATGATTTACATTCCCGACAAGTTTCTCCGGATCATAAGAAAACATCGGTTTTCTTTTATCCCAGAGATAATCATTTTGCAAATCTATAACCAGTAATGCTTTATCAGCCACCTTTCTTCCTCACTTTCATTTCGGTATCCGCATAAAATAATGTTCTTCGTCTTCGCCCGCTTTATATGCACCGTTTGCTATCATACATTTTTGTGAAGCTATATTGTCCTTTTTTACACGTAGATAAATCTCGTCCTCAGGGACAATGCTTTTTGCCATTTGTATCGTAAGACCTAATCCGGCAGTGCCATAACCTTTTCCGCGGTATTCTTTACCAATACTGTATCCGATATGTCCCGAACCGTTTCGAAGCGCTTCGGTCAAATAATGCCTTATCCTGAACTCTCCAACCAGGCAGTCTTCATCCCAAAGATAATAAAATGTTTCCGGAACAAACCAGTCAGGCATATTTACGGGATGTTCATACGAAATCAATGTCGGAAGTACACTTTTTTTATATTCCTCTAACGATACACCATGATATGGATTTGTCAGACCGTTCTCATCTTCCGGCAAAACCGTTGTATATTCCCATTGAGCCACTGCATCTTCCGGATTTATTTTTCGCAATTCCATGTCTTATCTCCACTGTTAATAGTTTTATCTTTTGTATATGAATTTACGGAATATATGCAATCCCTATATATTTCAGCCATTCATCCGTACTGTCATATGTTGCCAGTTCGGACATACCGCAGTGAAACATCGAATGCCTGAACTGAGCGAGGATCATTTGTAAGCGCGTATACGGGCAGTTTTCAGGTTTTTCGGACAGTTCTTCATCACTTAATCCCGAGAGATATTTACTGATCTTTTCCTTAACATGATCCATATATTCTTCCAGTTTTTTTCTGGGGATCACATAGCTCTCATCGGCAATATATCCTTCCCTGGATTCTGAGATTATACTGTAATTTTCATCTATTCCGATAATATCGTAAACCTCAGAGTAATCGTAATCGTACGGATTAATAAAATATTAATCCATGGAATGGATCATGTGAAACAAAAACCTTGAATTGTTAACATTATCAATTAAACATGATAAATCCGCTCTGTTGATCTGCTCATACATATTTTCAAAAAGCACATTTGTCTGTTCATTTATTATTTTGACGATATCGTTCATTTTTTTCACCCTTAAAAATATCAGCTACGTTAAGCCATTTGATCCGCCCATTATATAAGACCTTCGACGGATGCAGAACATATCAGTTTTCTTTGATTATCTCTTCAAGGATTTCAATGGCGCTTTCTACCATTTTGGGGCAAAATTCAATAAAAAGTTTATTTTCTAATGCATATTGTGCCCCTTGTTGCGTTGAAATATCGCATCCCAACAGATCATTGCAGATATATGTTCCGTTCTTTTCCCTGAATCTTTTCATCATCTCATCATTAACTTTATTGGCTGTCATTCTGCTTTCCGGATCATTCATATCATACTGACCATAAAGCATACCCAGAACCATCAGTGCGCCGGTAACCGCGCCGCACACTTCTCCCTGACGCATTCCACCGCCAAAACATGCCCCGAGTTTCAATGCCTGCTCTTCGCTAAGTCCGCATTCTTCGGAAAATGCAGCCAAAACAGATTGAGAACAATGAAACCTATTTCCAAAATATTCCAATGCTTTTTCTTTATGTGTCATAATATACTCCTTTCATTATCATCCTGTTTTTCCAACCACTGATGCATTTCCGGTCCGAATAATCGATTTTGGACCATGAACTCCGTCCCCCCGGTTCATTTACCGGTTTCTATCTTTTCAAGCGTATCATTAAGTATTTCTTTTCGCAGTTCCGTCAGCCACTCCGAAAACTCCACGGTATTAAAAGCGTAAGTTTTATTTAATTCATATTCATTTTCTGACCATGTTGTAATGGGAGATTCGTTATGCTGTATAAGAGCTTCAAGCTTATCCAACGCCTTATATATTTTGGCTTCTTTTGTATCCTGAGCCTCCATTTCCTTATACAGTTCTTTAAAATCTTTTGAGATTTCCGAAGGAAGATTTTCTACCCACAGGTTTAAGAGCTCATCTTCCGTTTTACGATCAGAATCAGTTTTAATAAATGTCGGAATATCACCCGTAAAACATTCTCCAAGATCATGAATAAGACACATATCGACTACTTTATCCATATTCACATCCGGAAATTCGTGTCTTAACAGAAAGGCCATGAGAGATATTCGCCAGCTGTGTTCCGCCACGCTTTCAGTTCTGCCGTTTGATGTAGTACAATGGCGAGGTGTATCTTTTAATCTCTCGGCTATATGCAATATTTCAAGATATTCTCTTGCGTTCATTTTTCTTCCTCAATTAATTCTTTTGTGTATCTTTCAAATAAGCTTATTTCGGCAAACAGTGTATTCTCCAATTCTTCTTTTGTATCAATCGCCATCTGAAACAGCTGCTTCGAAATAACGCCCTTTTTCAGAGCATCTTCCAATTCGTCCATATCATCAGTGATTATTGTTCCGTCAGGATAAACAATAAGATCCAGGTACAGATCACGGAAATACGGAATATCATCTTCCACTCCCTGGTCGGCTGTCACATCGATATACCATACGATAACCTCATCATTTGAATCCAGCATAGCCGTAATACAATAGTATTTATCTTTAGGAAGAATTGAAATCCATTTTATTCCTTTGTCACAAACAATTCGGTCTTTTCCATTATAGTTCCAAATTTGCGGTTCTGTAACTTCTTTTATTTCCAAAACACCTATATATCCGCAAAATCTGTCTGTTGAAACAAACCGGATCCTCTGATCTTTCTTCTTTATGCATTTCCATTCATCATATGTCAGTCTGTACTTTTTCAAAAATGTTTCTCCGTATAAATTCTTTTTGGACCGGGAACTCCGTCCCCCCGGTCCACTTTCTAAAAAGCGATCACACCGAGAACTGCCGAAATAAGAATCAGCACGATCGGAGACATTTTTTTCTTCCAAACGATTTTCGATCCAAAAAATAATACCGAAAGGATCATCGCAATAACCGGTGCCAAAAAATCAGAAGGCTGTTGAAAAACCGGCATGATACTGTTCTGCAAAACCATATGGCAACCCATTGCAATGATGATTCCTGTAACACACGGCTTTAGTCCGCCAAGTATTGCCTGAAAATATTTATTGGCAAGTATTTTCTTCAAAACGATCATGATCAGCAAAATGATCAGAAATGCAGGCAGTACTACAGCAAATGTTGCCGTTAAACCACCTAAAACACCTGCCTGACTACTGCCCACATATGTCGCAAGATTGACCATTAAAGGTCCCGGCGTACTCTCGCTGACCGCAATCATATTTGTCATAACATCTTCATTTGCCCAACCGAAAAAAAGAACGACATCCCTGATCAACGGAATAGCGGCATATGCTCCGCCAAATGAGAACAGACCCACTATCAAAAAACCGACAAACAATTCAAGATAGATCATTTTTTACCACCTTTCCCGGACGGTGCCCCCTGGATCAAAAAAATAACAAGGCTGAACACTGCTGCGATCAGAATCAGAAAGATGGAAGAAAAATTCCATGCAAAAATATTTATTAACATCATTAATACAAATGAACAGGCAAGGATAATGCAGGGAATCACTTTCTTTTTCATTTTTACAAACATCCTGATCCCCGCATCAAGAATCAGTATTCCAACTGCTATTCGAATCCCTTTGAACGCATTTGCTACCCATGTGATTTCAAGAAAATCATCCAAAAAGATTGAAATCAGAAAAATGATAATAAATGACGGCAAAACAACTCCGAGCGTTGCCGCAACGGCACCCCATATCCCCTTCTGTTTATATCCGACATATGTTGCACAGTTAATGGCTATCGGACCGGGTGTGGATTCTGCAATTACCGTAACATCCATCATTTCATCATGCGTGATCCATTTGTTTTTTTCAACGCAGATATTTTCTATGATCGGAATCATTGCATATCCGCCTCCAAAAGTGAAGAGGCCAATCTTTATGAATGTTAAAAATATTTTCATTATCATCTCAGTATTATTAACTTTTGGACCGGGAACTCCGTCCCCTAGGTCCATTTTTCTTAGTTCATTTCGCTCAGCAGGTCGGAAAGCGTATCCTCGGTTTCTACAGGTACCCAGTGTCCCTCGACACAGATCTTCGGATCGAAGCTTTTTATACTGTCAGCCAGTTTTCTGCATAAAGCCTCGGGTTTAATGCCGTTGAGGAAGTCATCGCAGGTGGAGTCGCCCATAAACAGAGTCTCATCGTCTTTCACATAAACGATGGTAGAATCATCCGTATGCGGTGCCTCCGTCTGTAAAAGTTCGACCGTACAACCGCCAAGGTCCAAAGTCACGCTGCCGGAAAAAGTCAGATCCGCAGGAACAACGATCACTTTTTTATTGCCCGCATATTCTTTTCTGATACTTTCGTGTATGCTCAGAAATTCACCCGGGCCTTCGGTTTCTATTTTGTTTTTCCATTCAAGCAGATACTCGTTTGTTTTTTTATTCGCAATGCAAAGGCCGTTTGCCGCGTGCATTGCGAATGTGTGATCCCAATGCCAGTGCGTAAGTACCGTTAATTTCGGAAGAGGAAGATTTTCCTTTTCCAAAAGAGCATAAAACTCTTCAATATGTTCTTTTGAATGTCCCGCATCTATTGCAAGACTCCATTTATCACCCTTAACGTATCCCAGATTCGGACGGTCTCTCTCCTCTTCGTAAGGCATATACCATATATGTTCTGATAATCTTTTAAGTTCCATTTTTTATCCCCCGGTCAGTTTTCTTAACCATTCATTTAAATAAATTTGGCAAAAGATACATTCTCCCTGCATTCCGTAAATCCGTTTTTCTTATAAAAATGATAAGCCGGAACATTTGAATCCGTAAGAAGAAAAATCTGTTTGAGTCCCAGTTCCTTTATTGCTTTCTCTATTTCGGAAAGAAAGAACGTTCCCGCCCCTTCTCCCTGCCTTTCGGTTTTGATGCAGAGTTCATTGATTATATATTCCGTTCCGGAATACCAGTGCTTTATATATCCCATGGAAATACCGATCAGTTCGTCCGAGTCATATAATCCGTAAGTTAATGAATACCCCTGACCGATAAGGTCGATTATATACAGATCAAGCTGTTCTTTGTCAGACCAGTCATCATTCCAGGGTTCCCGGGTAAATACTCCGACAAACACTTCTTTTATTGCTTCTTTATCATCAAGATTCAGTCTTTTTAATACATATTTTTTATTACTCATATTAACCTCTTGAAATTTCGTTTAAAGTTTCAATTTCCTTTATCAGCCTTACCGCCTCTTTTACGCCGCCTTCTTTTTGTATCTTTTGAGATAATTCAACGGCATTTTTCTTTTTTACATCATAAGTTCTGTTCATTTCCTCAATGGCACTTATAACGGATGCCTCACTCAGATCCTTTGATTTTAATGGTTCAACGGCAACATCATTTCCATGCAGCTGCATTGCAAAACCGAGCTGATCCAGGATATGCGGAACAGGTATGGAAGGTGTTCCGTAAATAAGCGTTGCGGCCGATGTGCCGAATCCGCAGTGATGGATCACAAATTTTGCATGTCTGAATAACCAACTGTGAGGAACGCTTCCGCAGGCGATCATGGTTTCCGGTAACTCATAATCCCGGATCGTCTTCTGAAATCCCTGGATCACCGCCCTGCAACCGGTTTTCATGAAAGCATTCACAAACATATCAAGTTTCTGTTTCTCCGATCTGTCTTCAAAAGACATGGCTCCCAAAGCCAGTACCACCGGCGGTTCTCCGGCTTCCATAAACGCTTTGAGTTTTTCATCCGGTATATAATCCTCTTCTTCATCAAACCAGTAGCCGGTCAGCACATTCTTTTCTTCCCAGTACGGATTTCTTTCCAGAACATAGTGGCTTATCGGTATAAGATTAAGCTTATCCGACATGATCTCATCAGCAGATATGACGGGTTTTAATCCGTAAACCTTACGGATTTTATTATACGGTTTTGCAACCTGCTTCGCAATCATTCCTCCGATCAGTTTATCCTTGAAAGTCTGAGGTTTGAGTTTTTCACCGATCATTTCCGTCTGTAATGTAACATTTACTGTAGGAATACCGAGAACACCCGCTTCAACGGCTCCTATCATACTGTGGGTTACCACGATCAGATCCTTTTTTTCGCAAAGCTTATACACCTCATTTGTCGATCCCTGAATGATACGCATTATGAAGTTCATTGTTTTTAACAGGCTCAGTACCGGATTTGATGTTTTGCCCCTGATCACTGCGGTTTCTTTTTCGATATCGATATCCGGTCCTATGGGTTCAAAATGAATTCCCTTATCCTCAACCGGTTTTCGCCAGCAGGGATGAGATCCGAGCGTAACTTCATATCCGTTTCGTATTAGTTCTTTTGATAAAAATATATACGGCTGAACATCACCTCTGGTGCCCATCGTAAACATGGCGATCTTTTTCATTGTCACACTCCCCACATCATCTTTATTCCGCTCCAAACATCATTATTTCGTTCGCAGCATCATCTTTATTCCGTTATCCACATCTTTCTGCTCATATATTCATGAACATCTCTGTCGTAGGCTTTCTTTCGCTCTTCCGTCAGTTCGCCGTTCAAAAGGTATTTAAAAGTCAGCATCGTCATATACGCATGTGTTTCCCGGACAATAAACTCAATATCTGTTTCTGAGATCCCAAAATTCATTGCTATCGCCGTGAACACTTTCATCTGGATTTCATACGGATCGGTGAAAAGTGTTTTCTCATACAACAATCGCATCTCCTCGTTATGGAACTGCTCCATCATCATAAAACGAAGCATCAGATTACAAAAAGGATCGAAAAGATAACTGTCCATCATATAAAATTCGATCGCATTTTTTTCAGCCGCTTCCGTCTGCTTTTTATCGGGTTCTGTACCGATATCTTCGATATGGCCGAGCAATTCGTCTATATGTGTTTTAAACTTTGAAATTAATGAATCCAGAATGTCTTTTTTGTTCTTAAAATGATAATAAAGCGTACTCTCTTTAATCCCTACTTCCCCGCATATATCTCTTATAGATACGGCTTCATAACCTCTCTCGGAAAACATATGCAGTGCAACATCCATTATTTTTTCTTTTGTACTCATAAAAAAATCTCCCTAACACTCGTTAGAGAGATTTTATCTAACAATCGTTAGATTGTCAATATTCCTTTTCGAAAGACTCGTCATCAATTCGAAAAGCCGGCTCCGGTCCGAGATTGACCAGCGCGTGGGAAGTAGCCATGACCGCAAACTGTTCCATACTGTAATCTACATTTTCCGTCATATAATGTATCTTTGCGGTAAATATGGAAAAGCGCTTTCCGAATTTATACTTATCATACACGTAGGCAGATAAGGCATTCGTTGTAAAAAGACCAGTCGTTCCGTCAATGTATTCACTCGGATTCTCCAGCTGAATATAGAGGATGACCATACCGAAAGCAGATGCAAATCCAACAAGCAAAAGCTGCGGCATCATCATTCACTAAAATCCGTATCCATAGCTACCTGAAGTGTGTATCCGTCAAATTCACTCTGAACCTTATTGCATACTTCCTTATATACTTCACTTCTGTCTTTTGCATCAAAACTTACTACAATATCAAATCTTACCGTCTTTTCAACCTTGTCCAGATAAAATCCGTGCATCTGGATCACGTTCGGAACACCTGCAACGATCTCGGAAACTTTTTTTCTTGCTTCAACCGCTTCCGGATCTTTTGTGTTGTATGAATAAACTCCGATAGCCGTGAGGATCACATTGTGAGTCTGATAGACTTTAACCTGGATCTTACGTAAAAGCTTATCAAGTTCATCGGCCGATAAAGTGTCCGGAACTTCAATATGAACCGAGCCGTTATACGAATCAGGTCCGTAATTATGCATTACCAGATCGTAAACACCGTTAACCTCTTCAAAATCCGAGATGGTCCCTTTTATATCTCTTGCGAGTTCCGCATCAATCCTTTCACCCAGGATCTTTGATAAAGTATCCTTAAGCATCTCAAAGCCGGATTTGATGATCACCAGTGCAATTATCGCACCTAGCCATGCTTCCAGTGAGATCTTAAAGATTATAAAAATACCGGCTGCCGCAAGCGTAGTCGCTGATATGATGGAATCCAGCAATGCATCACTTCCGGAATTCACAAGAGAATCGGAATTTACTTTTTTACCGGTAGTTTTTACGAACAATCCGAGAAAGATCTTTACCAGTACCGCCACTGCCACTATGATCAGTGATACTGCGGAATATTCGGGTTTTTCGGGATTGATGATCTTTTTTACGGATTCTATAAGTGCCGTAACACCTGCATAAAGAACCAGCACCGATATGATCATGGCACTTAAATATTCTATTCTGCCGTAACCGAAAGGATGTTTTTTATTGGGGTCCTTTCCTGCAAGTTTGGTGCCTATGATCGTAATGACCGAACTTGCGGCATCGGATATATTGTTTACGGCATCCATAACGATGGCTATGGAATTTGTTGTAAGACCGATAACTGCCTTAAATGCAGCCAGAAAAATATTGGCGATTATTCCGACTATACTTGTCCTGATTATTATCTTATTGCGATCGGCAGATTCCTTCATTTATTCATCTTCTCCAGCGTTTTATATTTTATCCTTTTATTTTTTTCTTAAAACGGTTATTGCCGCATAATGCAGCACTTCAAATTCTTCCGGAGCCGTTCTTTCAAGCATTTCCCTGTGTTCCTTATCCCATTTTTGCAATTTATCCTCGGATAACGAAGCACCGATGCCTCTGCTGGCTTTTATCCTTCCGTGCCAGGTTTCTCTGGTAAAAGGAACCTTAATGTCATATTCTTCATGTTCCGTCAGTTCAAAATGATCGTATGCAATTTCCGGAATCCAGTTGGGATGTCTGTGTTCTCCGGCTCCCGTCCAGTTCGGGCTGTATTTTAAGATCAGTTTTTCGCTCTCACCGGCGATAATATCCTCGGAAGGCAGCCATGCCATGTATAAGACCAGTATGATCCCGTTTTCTTTTAACATTCTTGAAAGAAGAGGCATCACCTTTTCATGATCAAAATACCAAAAGCACTGACACGCAGTGATCACATCAAAACTCTTATCGGGAAGATCAAGCTGTTCCGTCGGACAAGCCCGAAAATCAATCTTCATTCCATCCTTTTGAGCCAGTATCTTAGCCTGTTCTATCTGTTCGGGTGAGATATCCATTCCGGTCCATGTTGCCCCAAAACGGTACATATTTCTCGGTATAACACCCGTACCGGTACCGATATCCAGTACATTTTGTCCGTTAATGCACAGTCCTCTGTCTGTGATCTTCCGGTAGAATATGTCGGGATATATATCCCTGTATTTTGCATAGTCTCTTGATGTCTTTCCCCAGTCAAAAGCTTTTCCGGCATCAATTCGTTTATCTGTAATGATCATATCAATCCTTTTTTTTAAAAACCTTCGTTGTAAACGAACTACACACCGAAGGTTCTTTTAGTTGCAGTTGCTTTTCAGACAGGCCTTGCCAGATAATAACCCTGGAAGAGATCAACTCCCAGTCCTACAAGATAATCAAACTCCTCTTTTTCTTCCACTCCTTCAGCTACCACAAGTATTCCCCTGGAGTGAAATTCAAGCACAAGATTGCTGACGTTCTTCTGCTTTTCCTCTATATGATCTATTCCCGAAATAAGTTCTCTGTCCAGTTTGATAATATGCGGCGACATGATCTTTACAAGTTCAAGATTGTTTATTCCGCTTCCGAAATCATCCACGGAAAGCAGATTGTCCATCGCTCTTACGGACCTGCTCTTCTCATCCCAGTGTTCGCGTGAAAAATAAGGGAATTCAAGATTCTCAATTATCATCCTTCCGCGGATCTCATCACCGAAATAATCCCAAAAGGCATCCGCTTCTTCTTTTTTCATACAGTCTGACGGAAAAGAATTGATAGAAACTTTCTGATCGTATCCTCTCAAAAAGAAAGCCTGCATAGCACCGAAGAATGTCGCAACCTCAAGGACATGTAACTTATCTTTCTTTTCATATTCCTCGATGAGTTCGGTTACGGTCATATCAGTCGGTCGCATGAGCGCTTCCCACGCATAGACTGTTTTGCAGTCCGGCAGGAATATAGGCTGAAACACATAATTTATCGACAGCTCGCCAAGAGCCTTTAAGATATCTTCATCCAATGGTAAATGGTCGTAATAAATCATTCTGTTTTTCCCCGCTTCTGATGAATAATACACATCAATATCTTTGAAATTTACACATCACTATTTTTATATCGGCATATTTCCCGAATTTATTTTGCCTCTTTATCAACTTTGTGGCATTTTTTCACCGATTTGATCAATTGCGGTATTTTTGACTGAATCCATCCGGTATTTCACTTCTGAAAATATCAAAAACCTTAAAAGATATTTTAGCACAAAACAGCCTGAATGTGTTTTTTTTGTGAATTTTTCATAGTTTAAGGTTGATTTAAGGTTCGACGCTTATCATCAGGGTATCAAAAAACATTTCTATAACGATTTTTAATAGATAAAGGAGCGCAAAATGGACAATAATAACAATTTTTATGAAAATAACACTTTTAAGGTGCCTGAGACGAATAAAAGTTCAGGCAGAAAGAACACATTTAAGATCGTGGCACTGGCTCTCGGATGCTCTCTTCTGGGAGGCACGGTCGGTGCCGGAGGAATGGCGTTAACGGAAAATGTTATCCCGAGCATCAGACAGACCGTTAAGGATGACAATAATGTTACCGTTTATGAGGGAGTCAAAGAAAATCCCGCGATGAACGTTTCGTACAAGGATACTTTCAAAGAAATGAGCGCATCGGAAATTTATGCCGAAAACGTCAATTCAACCGTAGGTATAACAACATCGATCACCACCAATTATTTCGGTTATCAAACCACAACACCCGCTTCGGGATCCGGTTTTATACTGACCGAAGACGGATATATCATCACAAACTATCACGTTATCGAGGATGCATCCGAGATAAAGGTTACAACTTACGGCGGTGATGTTTACGATGCAAAACTGATCGGTTACGACGAGAGCAACGATATTGCGGTCATTAAAGTCGATGCCGAAAATCTCACACCCGTCGTTCTCGGTGATTCCGATGAGCTGAGCGTGGGCGACGATGTTATCGCAATAGGCAATCCGCTCGGAGAACTCACCTTTTCTCTCACATCCGGTGCCGTAAGTGCGTTAAACAGAAATGTCACGATCAGCAGCACATCAATGAACCTGATCCAGACGGACTGTGCGATCAATTCCGGAAACTCCGGCGGTGCACTCTTTAACTCATACGGTGAAGTTATCGGTATCACCAATGCAAAGTATTCAAATAACGGGGATTATACCGCAGCATCCATTGATAACATAGGTTTTGCCATCCCCATTAACAATGTTAAGGACATCATTACGGAAATCATCGAGGACGGCAGTATCACAAAACCTTACATAGGTGTATACATTTACGATCTCGGAAGCGATTATCAGAGATTCGGTCTTTCCGGTGCGGTAGTTCAGAAAGTTGATGAGAACAGCCCCGCGGAAGCTGCAGGCTTAAAGCAGAACGATCTTATCACCAAGGTCAACGGTGAAGAAATATCCGATTCCGAAGAATTAAGAAGCATTATCGCAAAAGGAAGCGAAGGCGATATCGTTACTCTTACCGTAAACAGAAACGGGGAAATTCTTGAAATTGAAGTAACGCTTTCTTTTAAAAAACAATCCGCTCTTCCCAAGGAAAACAACACTCCTCAGAATGAGCAGCAAATGCAGAATCCTTTCATGAACGGAGGTTTTCCCGACGGAAATTTTTCAAATGAATTTATGCCAAACAACAGGAATTAACTGTTTATATCATTTCCTTTTTCTCTCACTCTCTAATAAAAATCATGCAGGCCGGAAGGCTTGCATGATTTTTATTATATTTCCTTCATCAGTTCAATTATTTTTCCGGTTACCCCGTACTGCGAATTCGCTTTTACGACTCCGGTGAATCTTTCTTTTACCTTCGGATGTGCATTCATCGGTGCAAAGGATGATCCGGCATGATCTGCCATTGAAATGTCGTTTAGATAATCGCCGAAGACTACGGTTTCATCCGGTGAAATTCCGAATCTGTCCTGGATGATCTTGACCGAACTTCCCTTTGAAACATTCCTCGGATAAACATCGATCCATTCGTACGACGTCACCTGAAGGCGTACCCTGTCATTGTTATACTTTTCGAAATACGGATAAATGTTCTTCTCTATATCGTCAAAATACAAAAGTGCAAATCTTATCACTTTTTCGGGTATATTTTCAAAACTGCTTTCATACCATCCGGGGTAGTATTTTAAAAGTTCTTCTTTTGCTCTTTCCGAAACCGCTTCGGAATTTTCCACCCATTTCCTTTCTTTGCCGCAGGCTATCGGAAGCAGTCCCTTATGGCTTCTCATCTCATCAAGAAAAGGCTTGTAATCCTCAAACGCAAGTGTTTCTTCAAAAAGCAGCTCGTCCTTATGATATACTCCAGCCCCGTTATCGGTAATAAAAGTCATCTCGGATGACAGACTTCCGAACGCTCTTCTTAAACCGTCCACGGACCTGCCGCTCGCAATGGCAAATATGACATTTTTTTCCTTCATGAGGTCATAAGCCTCTTTAAAATCAGGCGGAAAATTTCCCAAAGGATCCAGGAAACATCCATCCATATCCGTAACTATCAATTTGATCATCAGAAAACTTCCTCGAACAATAAATTTCTGTAAATCTATTTACATTTTCGAACATTTGTTCTATTATATCAATACTTAATGAGGTGTAAACATGAGACCGCTGATAAAAGCCGATGTGATATGCCTGCATACAAAAGACGGAAAGGTAGAGCCTATAAGGATACGCATTACCGACGAAGACGGTCAGAGTCAGGCATTTACAATAAAAGAATTTAATGATATTTCGCATCAGGGTGCACGGACAATGCCGGACGGATATGTCGTAAGCGACAATACGCTTAACTTCTATTGCAAGATCCTTGTTTTCGGCCGCGAGAAAAAGATCCGGCTTTTCAGCAATCCGCCCTACCTTGAGTGGATGATATCATATTTTTGAATTTAATCTTCAGTCTGTTCTTCGGTCTGTTCCACAGTCTGTCCATCAGTCTGTTCTTCAATCTAATCTTCGGCCTGTTCTTCGGTCTGTTCTTCGGTCTGTTCTTCGGTCTGTTCTTCAGTCTGCTCCTCTTCCGATATGGAATCATAATATTCGATCAGGCTGTAAAGCATCGGTTTCAGTATTTCTATATCACAGTCATCCTCAGAGTCCATCGATATTTTTTTATCGCCTTCAAACTCAATACGCAGATGAATGCTGCCTGACGATTGTTCCTCTTCCGTCGTTTTTGTTTTTTTTCTTCCGTATCCGTACAGTACGGAACCCGGAGTAAACGGGCGAAGATCATAAGAGTTTGCTATACCATTTACATTGTCATAAAAATCATCCGGAATACGTACATACCCTTCTTTGACAGTCTCCTGTTTTTTCATGTCATAAACATACTTTTTTAAAAGAACGGTTTTTCCGTCAATCGCATCTTCTTCTTTTACAATGACTTCGGCATAATCGTAGAGAATCTGCTTTTCGTTATCCTTAAATCTTATATCGATGCTTGTTATCTTACTTTTGCCATTCGGTTCATTGAGGGCGGTTATCCCGTTTTTATCAAACCAATCGGAGAATATCTTATACAAAGCCATCTCCCAATCATCATTCGGATCATTGTTGATTGTAAAGCTTATTTTTTCGCCTGATGCATAGTCGGCAGAAA
Organism: Lachnospiraceae bacterium; assembly: GCA_024698715.1. GTDB lineage: Bacteria > Bacillota > Clostridia > Lachnospirales > Lachnospiraceae > UBA3766. The sequence continues at coordinate 40,728 of JAILRA010000058.1, read as the reverse complement.
AACTGATTTTCTGAAATTCCGGCGGCAGTCCTGCCGTAACCCTGTAAACACCGTTTTCCTTTGCAAGATCATACTTGTCTATCATATCCTGAAGTGATGTCAGAAGTTCTTCATCTGCCGGGAATTCAGCACCTGTTTCGTATTCAGATGCCATAAGTTCGCCGTTTTCATCTTCCATAATTCTAAAATCGAAATACTGCCCATTATAATTTTCGCCCCATTCACCAAAAAGATAAATATCACAGGAAAACTGTGTTATAACCTTTGATTGTATTTCTTTCGGAGCGTTCGGATTGCTATTGTCGGTTGTTCCTCCTGCTTTGGCACTGTCATCGTCTATAAGATCCGTTATATTATAAACAATTTCATCAATATTATTTGTGCATCCCGCCACGCTCAACATCATAGCTGTGCCGGCCAGGATTCCGATAACCATTCTTAATATTTTTTTTCGTATCATCATTTTTCTCCCAAAGTTCTGTCCTTTTACACTCAGCGTTGAAGCGAATTCCGTTTCATTTAATATACGAAAAAAGAAGCAGTTTTTTATGTACTGCCTCTTAAAATTTTATATTTTATTAAATTTCCTTTGAAAAACAGTTTGCACCGTTCTTCACGAGTTCCAGCAATTCGTCTATTGTTACGGGTTTGGAATAATAATATCCCTGGAAACTGTGAATCCCGTAGTCTTTGATGATATCACGCATTCCTGAAGTCTCGATTCCTTCCACGCATACATCGGCACCGAATGTTCCGGCTATATCCGTGAAATTATTGAGCAGACGTTTTTCCCTTTCATCTTTTTCAATCTGCTGAACAAAACTTCTGTCAATCTTGATCGTATCGAAAGGCAGATTCTTAACCAGTCCGACAGATGAAAATCCCGTTCCGAAATCATCAAGTGCTATACGAACACCGCCTGCACGAAGCGTAACGATAACATTTCTTAAAAGTTCCATATCCAGGAGTCTGCAGCGTTCCGTTATTTCAAGACAGACCTGCTTCGGTGTGAAGCCCGCATTACGTATCGTATTCCATACAACATCTGTGAAATCGGTTCTTTCAAGCTGTGAGTACGAAAGATTGATGTTCATTATCAGATCCGGCACATATTCCACGATCCTCTGACCATCCTGCAGAGCCGTTTTCAGTATCCATTCTCCCAATGCCGGGAATATGGGGTCGGTTTCAAGGAAAGGAATAAAATCATCCGGAGAAACCACTCCGTATTCATCATCCTTCCATCTCAAAAGTGCTTCCGTTGCGATGAGTTTTTCCGTTTTGGCATCCACAACCGGCTGATACTGAAGATAAAAGCCCTTAAAATCTTTATTTATCGATGCACGTATCGCATGCAGTTTTTCAAGCCTTCTTCTGTTCTCGCTTGTCAGTTCGTTACGGAATGTAACCAGATCTCCGTGTTTGTTTATTTTAGACTCTTCATAGGCAAAATTAAGGCAGGAAAAGACAGTCTGATCGTCAACATTAAAATCGTTGAGCGAAAGCATGCCTGCATTAAGTTCAACCATGACATCCAGATCATCCAGTTTTATTCCCTTGCGGAAAAATGCACGGATCTCATCATATGAATCCGAAAGTTCCTGTTCATTCTGTACCGTGGTAATGATACCGAAACAGGATCCGTCAAGACGGTATGTTCCGCCCCTGTTCGTTACATTATCCATCAGATATCTTCCGAAATACTGAAGTACCATATTTCCGACATGGTATCCGTATACTTCGTTAATCTCGGTAAGTTTTCCGATACCGACCATACCGATCCTTACCGGTATTTTATTACGGATATAACTCTGCAGATCCGAAAAGAATCCGAACTGATTGCGAAGACCCGTCAGAGTATCGATATGGCTTCTCTGACTGTGGTTTCGTATCGCACCGCCAAAGAATTCGGGATTACCCTGTTCGTCCAGAATAACAAGTCCCTGGCAGGTACAGATATCATACTCGCCGTCCGGGCGTCTCGCACGATACTGCATATCATGTCCGGTCTGTTTTCCGCTGAAAATGGCATCCAGTCCGTCATGATAAGCCTGTTTGTCTTCGGGATGAATATACTCCTCCCATATAGTACCGGCAGAGTACATATATTCCGACGGCAGATCAAAAGATTCCACCAGGGTTTTTGACCAGCGCGAAAAATCATATTTCATATCGCAGAGAAAAACATGCTTATTCTCCGAAACAATGGAAAGTGCATCAAAAAGAGAATCAAGCCGTTTTTTTGCTTCATCTGTGATCGTCTGCTGTGACATAATGCTCCCCCTTCCATTGTTTATTATCAAAATACGATTCCGTAAATAATAAAATTATAATCTTTATTATACTCCAAATCTATATTTTCGGACATTTTTTTGTAACATAATCATGTTATTGGATTTTAATTACTTTTCATTCCCCGCAAACAGTGCCCTGTACTCGCCCGGAGTCATTCCCTTTTCCTCACGGAATACCCTGTTAAAGCTCGGAATACTCTGAAATCCCGACAGCATTGCAATTTCCGTCATGGACCTTCCTTCTTCCGCAAGCATTTCGGATGCCTTCTCGAGTCTTATCATATTAAGCCATTTAATATAATTCATTCCTGTAACATTTTTAAATATTCTCGAAAAATAATCCCTGCTTATTCCGGCTTTTTCAGCCATGGCTCCCTGTGAAAGATCATCGGCCGTCAGGTTGTTTTTTATGTAGTCGGTCACGGAAATCATTCGTCTCATGATATCGTCCGTATATCCGTACCGTTCTTCATCGGTAATATCGGGTGCCAGTTCTTTTCTGTATTCAAGAAGCAGAAGCATAAACTCCATCAAAAGCATACAGCATCTGATCTCGCGATCCGTTCTGTCCGAGAAAAAGATCTCCTTCATCTGAGTGGTGATAACCTTATATTTCGATGCCAATTCAGGATGGGCTTTCGCACGTATGATATGAAGATTTCGATACATATGCATTATTCTTCTCAAGTCAAAAAGCGAATTTATAAATCCATTTGAAAACTGAATGACCAGCGATTCTTTTCTGTCCGCATCAACGATCGAATGCATTTCCATCGGCCACACAAGGACAATATCGTCTTTATCCAGTTCATAGGTGTTCTTACCTACGCTGTATATGTTTGTTTTCCCCGGTCCGACAAGCAGTATTTCCCCATAAGAATGCCAGTGTGGCTGATAACTCCTCTCTTTGTAGCCGGTGGACATATTAAATGCACTCACATGATCAAAATCGTATATTTCGTATGAATGATAATCCATATGTTTCGTATCCTGTCGTTATTACATACTTGCACGATAGATTGCAAGCATAGCTTCCTCGTTAAGCACTTTTGCGGAACCCATCTCACCGCCGACGCCTATTGCACATTTTTTAGCCATCGTAACAAGTTCTTCTTCAGTCGGATTCACACCGAGTTCACGAAGATTGGTCGGCATCTTAATGGTCCTGTAAAAATCTTCCATTGCCTCAATACCGCAAAGAGCAATCTCTTCATCGGTTCCTTCGTCCCTTACGTCCATAACGTTAAGAGCGAATTTTTTGAATCGGGGAAGACAGTCCTTATAAACATATCTCGCCCAGCTGCCCCATATTGCGGCAAGTCCGGCACCGTGTGCAACATCATAAAGACCGCCGAGTTCATGCTCGAGTTTATGAGTCATCCAGTCTCCGCCGTCATTTCCGCAGCCGGTAATACCGTTGTGTGCGAGGCTTCCTGCCCACATAACTTCGGCACGTGCATCGTAATTATTCGGATCCTCAGCCAGAATCAGAGCATTTTTCTTAACGGTACGAAGAAGACCTTCCGCAAGAGCATCGGTTATTTCCATGTTTCCGCCGTTGGTAAAATATCTTTCCATCGTGTGCATCATGATATCCGTGCATCCGCAGGCCGTCTGATAATCAGGCAGAGTCATCGTAAGTTCAGGATTCATGATTGCAAATTTCGGACGACAGTAATTGCTGCTGTATCCGCGCTTAACCAGTCCTTCTTCTTTGGTAATTACCGAAGAATCACTCATCTCGCTTCCGGTAGCCGCTATCGTTAAGATAACGCCGAGAGGAAGACATCCTGTAGCTTTTCTTTTATAATCATAAAAATCCCATACATCGCCTTCGTTTACCACTCCGTATCCGATGGCTTTTGCAGAGTCTATGGCACTTCCGCCTCCGACTGCCAGGATAAAATCAACATTTTCTTTTTTGCATAAATCTATACCTTCATATACGAGTCCGAGATGTGGATTCGGCACTGCTCCGCCAAGCATAACATAGCTTATGCCTGCCGCATCCAGAGTGTCGGTAACCCTTTTCAAAAGGCCTGAACGAACCACACTTCCTCCGCCGTAATGAATCAACAGTTTTGTACCGCCGAATTCTTTCACAAGCTCAGCGACCTTGCTTTCCGTATTCTTTCCGAACACTACTTTTGTTGGTGTATAATAGTTAAAACCGAACATGCAATCAGTCTCCTTTCTTACAGCACATCATCTAAAATAATTATATCAAATCCGTGTTATTTTTTGAATGATCATGTATTTCCGGATTATTTAAGGACAGTTGTCAAAGGTTCATTATCATTTAATCTTACAGAAGCCGAAATACCGTCGCAGCTTAAAGTATACTCACCCTTAAAAGCTTCAATATCCGCATATCCTTCGGAATCCGTCATTACTTCGGTATCCGTCCACCACTCGTTTCTGACCAGATTCTTAAGCATTTCGTACGAAGGCTTTTTCGTATTATCAGTTCTTAAATATCCGCTCGGTGCCTTAAGCCATGCTCCGTCCTTGTAATCCCATGTCGTAATTGCCTGAACCAGAGGATGAGCGAAAAGAATTCTGTACATTTCTTCTATTTCTTTCGCCTGTCTTTCCTCACCTTCGGGAGTTGAAGGCCATTCATCCACCTGCCAGTCATTCAGATCTTCTATATATGCAGGCATGATCTCACCGGAGATCAGAGTGTTTTCGGTAAAATGTATCGGCAATCCGAAAGAAGAAAATCTGTCCAGAACTTCTTCAAGTTTTTCCCTGCCCCAGTATCCCTGATGCTGATGGGACTGGATTCCTATCGCACTTATGGGAACACCCGCATTCAAACATCCGTCGATCAGTATTTCGTAATTTATGGAAGTATTGAAATCGTTTAACAAAAGAGTTGCATCGGGATTGCATTCATGTGCTTTGTCAAACACTTCTTTGATAAGTCCGACCCTGCCTTTTTCCTTGCATATTCTTGTAACGGCATTGTCGTATTTATCGAATATCGGCATGATAACAACTTCGTTTATAACATCCCACATATCGATCACGCCCTTGAAACCGCTGACTTCCCTGTCGATTCTTTCGATCTGTTTTTTCATTATCGTCGCATTGTCGTATTCCATGAGCCAGGGAGCACAAACCGTATGCCAGCAAAGAGGATGCCCTTTGACTTTAACGTTCTTGCTGTTCAGATACTGCGCGGTCTTCATAAGCGTTTCCGTTTCAGGTTTTCCTTCCTCTTTTTCGAAATTGCCCCAGTAAAAAGGAAGTGTCCCGTAATTGAAAATCTCAAGCCAACTGTCAGTGATCTGTTTGAAATTTTCATTTCCCGTCATTACATACGGAATAAAATCAAATGCCCCGCATCCAAACAAAAATTCATGATTAGTCTGCTTTACACCGATCCTGCGATTTGCAACGGGATTCCCCTGCGCATCTTTGAACTGTACCCTTTTGTTAACCTTTCTGTGAGAAATATCCATAAACCCTCCTGCTGATTGATAATTGAATTATTAACGTGTTTTGGTTCCGAAACTATATAGTTTTAATTAATGCATTATAGTTTTAAAATGTTATACTCACATATTAATGCGTTATTATTTTAAAACCTTATATTCACATATTAATGCATTATTATTTCAAAACCTTATATTCACATGTTAACACGTTATTGTTTTTAAACTTCATGTTTCAATATAATACAATTATCCCTTCTTAACTTCTTATTTTTCTGTATGACTTCTGTCATTTTTTGCGAAGAGAAATTTTTGGAAGACTGTGAAATACAGGGAAAACTCGTAAAGAAATATCCTGAATACAAGATTCAGTTGTTTTACGCGCTTTTTAGACAAATATTCAATTACGCGCGTAGGATTTCAGATTTGCCTCAGATTTTACACGCGTTTTTACATTTCTTGATTTTTGCGCGTAAATTCCTTAAATATGATAACAGTTACTCAGGTAAGAACTCGAGGATTTCATCTTCATCTTTTTTGTCCGGATTTGATTCTTTAATATCAAGTAATTTTCTTATTTCTTCCGTTACGGATCTGTACATTCCGCACATCTTATCATGCTTGGTTCTTATCAGTTGTGCATCACTTTCGTCGGAGGCTTTCTCGACCTCGGCCGCGATTTCTGAAAGTTTAGCGGCACCTATCATTTTGGAAGTACTCTTCAGCGAATGTACCTGAACGCTGTAGTTTTTCCAATCCTGTTTCTCGAACAGTTCCTCAATCAGCAGAGATTTTTTCTCAGATTCTTTTACATATTCATCCAAAAGAGTATCGTAAAATTCTTCATCTCCTCCGCAGAAATCAATTCCGGTTTTTCTGTTTATGATACTGTCAGCATCCGTCTTGGAAACAGATATATCCTTAACCGCCTCTGTCTCGGAAACAGATATGTCATTAACCGCATCCGCCGATTTTTCACGGGGCATATCTCCGCGTTTGATCTTATCCTGCGGAAGATATTTAAGCAGTGTGTCGAGTAATTCGCGACTGTCGATGGGCTTGGTGATATAGTCTTCGAAACCTTCGGACAGATATCTCTCACGCGCACCGCTTACTGCATCTGCGGTAAGGCAGATGAAAGGTGTGGAAGCGTTTATGCAGTTAGCATCCTCTTTTATGTAATGCATGGCCGTTATACCATCCATATTCGGCATACGCTGATCCATAAGGATCACGTCATAACAGTTTGCCTTCGAAAGTTCGATGGCTTCTTCACCGCTGACGGCAGTATCGATATTGATGTATGTGTTCTTAAGAAGCCCCCTTGCCACTGTAAGATTCATGACCGTATCATCTACGATAAGGATATGCGCATTCGGCGCATGGAAGTTTTCTTTTGGTGCCTTAAGTGCACTGATGCTCTTTTCGAACTTCTCGCGGAAATTGCCTATGGGTTCCTCGGATACTATCTTTTGAGGGATCGAAACGGAAAATACGGAACCCTTCCCGTACTCGCTTTCAACCTTTATATCTCCGCCCATCATGGTAAGAAGACTTCCGGTAATGGCAAGACCCAGTCCTGTTCCTTCCACGGTACTGTTGTTCTTCATATCGACTCTTTCGAATTTGTTAAAGAGTTTTGAGATATCTTCTTCTTTTATTCCGATACCGGTGTCTTTTACTTTGACCACCAGATTGGCAAAATCATTGTATTCGCTCTTTCCTTCGTTAACACTTAAGCAGATACTGCCCTTCTGAGTATATTTGACCGCATTGTTCAACAGGTTGGTGATTATCTGTCTGACTCTTACTTCGTCGCCGTAAAGTCCGTCGGGAAGCGTCTCGTCAACTTCAACGATATATTCCAGGTTCTTGCTCTTGGCCTTGAACGAGATCATATTGCTCACATCGTTAAGCACCGAACTTAATTTGTAATTGCTTTCCACCAGTTCCATTTTGCCGGCTTCGATCTTGGAAAAATCAAGGATGTCGTTAATGATCGAAAGAAGGTTATTTCCCGCACTTTCAATATTCCCGGAATAATTGCAGATATCGGAAAATATCTTTATTATCTCTTCTCTTTCCTGTGGGAGCATATCCCTGGCTTCGAGACTTTCCCGCAGGATCATTTCGTTCATTCCGAGAACGGCATTGATCGGCGTTCTTATTTCATGCGACATATTGGCAAGGAATTCGCTCTTTGCGGCATTCGATCTTTCAGCTGCCGATTTTTCTATCTTCAGTTTTCTGCTTTCAGATGTTTTTTGTTCGGAACTTACAATGAGAATAACCGTAATGGTAAACAGAATGATAACCAGTGACACAACAAAAAGCATAACGGCGATAACACTGTACGGATCGGTGTCGCCGACCTGTCCGATTCCGGATGTAAGAGTCTTTTTCATCCATACGGCCAGAATATATCCTCCGAAGCATGTCGTAAAAACAAACGCAAAGTAGACAGGTGCGAAAATTTTATTTAATCTGTTACCGGTTTCGTATTTTTTCCCGCCTTTTATGTTATATGTTTTGCTGATTGCGATCGGAAGAAGAATATATATCATTCCGCTGAAGATCGAAGCATATGTATAAGGATCCACCCATTCGGTAGACCATGAATAACACGATGAAGTCCACGAAATATATTCAGAAGTGATAAATAACAAAAGAACCACTTCAATATACGGTTTGCGGAGATTTTCCTCTTTTTTGTGTCTGAAGACATAACATAAAATATAATTAATGCTTAAGCAGACGGTTACGGTCGAAAAGAAAACCTGCCAGATATTGTTAAAATACCCGCCGTACTGCAGATAGATCAAAAGCTGTGCGATATTTAAAGGAACGGGAATAAGAGAAAGAGGCGAGAAAAATTTTATCCTGTTTTCTTTTATCAAGATGATCGGCATAAGTGCCGTCGTAAGAAAAGCGATATTCCAGCCCACATATGAAAGGATTGACGAAACATTGGGATAATCCCCCATTACTACAACATATGCGCCCCAGTAATAGTTTGAAAGAAGGTTTGAAAGCAGATACACAAGTACGCATACACCTACTTTCGTCGGACGTTTAATGTACTGAAACAGACACACTATTAAACCCGCAAGATTGATTACGATACTGTATACGCTTCCGACCTGCTCAAATATCATTTTGCATTCCTCTTAAAAACAACTCGTCAATAGCATATTATCACATTTATGCCGACTATTTAAAGAGAAAAATCCCTTTTTTGTCTCTTATGTTTCGTTCCGCTTGACTGTTCGAACATTTGTTTGGTAAAATAACTGTATGGATAAAGAGCGTATTTATATTGCAATAGATCTGAAAAGTTTCTACGCTTCGGTTGAATGCGCGGAACGTTCCCTTGATCCGCTTAAGACAAACCTTGTCGTTGCCGATGCGTCCAGAACCGAAAAGACCATATGTCTGGCTGTTTCTCCTTCCCTTAAAGCCTACGGGATACCGGGAAGAGCCAGGCTTTTTGAAGTGCTGCAAAAACTCGAATACGCCAATTCAGAAAGATTAAAACACGCTCCGAACAAAACATTTACATCCTCCTCATGTGATGCCGTTGAACTGGCAGACAATCCGGCCGCAAAGATCGATTTTATAACCGCGGTACCGAGAATGTCTCTTTACATGCAGTACAGCACCAAAATCTACAGCATCTACCTGAAATATATTTCAAGCAACGATATCCATGTATATTCCTGCGACGAAGTCTTCATGGATGTTACGGATTATCTTGAACTCTACGGACTGAGTGCACACGAACTCGCCCGTAAGATCATCAATGATGTGCTCGCGGAGACACATATTACGGCTACAGTCGGTATAGGCACCAATCTGTTCCTCTGCAAGATCGCGATGGATATCGTGGCCAAACATATCCCCGCAGACAAAGACGGTGTTCGCATTGCCGAGCTTGACGAAAGAAAATTCAGGGAACTTTTATGGGATCATCAGCCTCTGACCGATTTCTGGAGAATAGGTCCCGGAACTGCACGAAGTCTTCACAAACTCGGGATCTACACTCTCGGTGAACTGGCAAGATTCTCAGAAAAAAATGAAGATACTTTATATAAAATATTCGGTATAAATGCGGAACTCATCATCGATCATGCATGGGGCTGGGAACCCTGCACCATCGAATACATCAAACAGTTTCGTCCCGAGACAAACAGCATCAGCACGGGACAGGTTCTGACAAGGCCTTACAAATACAGCGAAGCACAGATCATCGTTCGAGAAATGGCCGACAATCTCTCGCTTGACCTGGTAGAAAAAAAGCTTCTTACTGCACAGCTTGTACTCAATATCGGTTACGAAAGTTTCAAGGATGCAAGAAGCATGAAAGAATATGCGGGCGAGATAAAGCTTGACCATTATGGTCGATACATCCCAAAATACGCTCACGGCACGATAAATCTTTCAAGATACACTTCTTCTACCAGAATGATAATCAATGCCTGCCTGGAATTGTTTGAAGAGATCACGGATCCCAATCTTTTTGTAAGACGTATTAATATCACTGCCTGCAATATTGTTTTGGAATCTGATTACGCAAAGAAAGATCATGAAGAACAAATGAGTCTTTTTGTAGACTATTCCGCAAAAGAAAAAGAAGAAGCGGAACTGGAAAGAGAAAAAAGACTTCAGCTGGCTTCGCTTGAGATAAAGAAAAAATACGGCAAAAATGCCCTTTTAAAGGGAACCGATTTTCTCGAAGGAGCTACCTCAAGAGAAAGAAATATGCAGATCGGAGGACACAGATCATGAGCAAATACGATGATATAATTGACCATCCGCACTATCAGTCGGCCAAACGTCCGCACATGACCATGTTAAACCGCGCCGCACAGTTCGCTCCTTTTGCCGCTCTCACGGGATATGGGGAAATGGTGGAACAGACCGCTGACAGTATCAATGAGAATACTGACGCAAATCTCTACCAGCCGGATGAAAACGAGATCAGGCACGAAAGCAGTTTCTGACCCGTCAGTTCTCGGATTTTTTGATCTTGAAAAAGCCCACTTTTCTGTCTGAAATAAAGAATGCCAATGTCAGAATGGCGATCGAGATCCCAAGATATAAAAAGTTATCCGAAAGCGAAAACTCGCTCTTTCCAAGGAACTGAATCTTATTGATTATCTGCGGGTTAAACTGCAGGATAACCGAAAACGAATTGTTCAGAAGATGGAAAAGACATGTAACAAATATACTCTTTGAATTATAGATCATATAGGACATTATCATTCCCATCACGGAAACGTATATGAACTGCAAAAGGTTCATATGATATGCCGCAAATACCAAAGCGGTAATTATCATCGTAACCAGGATGGGGATTTTTTTGTTTTTAAGAGTACCGTATAAGAAGCCACGGAAAGCCGCTTCTTCTGCAAATGCAGGCATGATCCCTATAACAAAGAGCGATGCGACAAATCCTCCCGAAGATACGATACCCGAAAGCTGTTCGTTTGACTCGAGAATTGAAGGAAGCAATGCCGACACCCATGAAACCAGAAGCGTAACCAGTATATATGTTCCTGCAAAAAACAGCACAGCACCGACAAGCTCGTTAATACGGGGTTTCTTTATCGAAAACACATTAATAAAATCCGTCTTCATGTACCACGCATACAATACAGGTACTGCGAAAATGATCAACTGTGAAACCGCATAACCTGCGAATCCGAATCTTAAGATAACATAGCCGCCGGCAAAGGTTGAGATCAGGAACATCAGCGCAAATACAAAGATGATATCACCGATTTCGGGTATCTGTTTTTCTTTCATATTTGCTCTCTTTTCAAATATCCTTACACCCTTTACTCCCTCACCGAAAAGAATATCTTCCGAAGAGAATATCTTTGTCATAACAAAGATCGCGATCATCGTATGTATAAGAGTTGAAAAGAACACGATCGCGATCATGTAAGGATCAAATTTCAGCATGAAAAGATCCTTTATCAGAAGAGATACATTAAGGATCGGGATCAAAGCCTTTAAGGATGTGAGCTTCACACCCGGAATAACGGTCACGCCGGCTCCCGTCATAAGGATGAGCATAAGAGGCGTGGTCATATTGTTGGCTTCTTTTACACTCTTTGCGGTAAAATCCACACAAAGGCAGAGTGCCGATACGAAGAACGAAAACAATATCATGACAGCAGCCATAAGAATGATTGACGGAATAAACTGCGTGAATTTAAATCCTCCCATTAAAGTCTTGGCCAGTGACATTGAATTATAAATATATATACCCATCAGAGTGAACGACAGAAGGTTGATGGTTACCGAAAAAAGCGCAAATATCGAAACGGCCAGGAATTTGGATATCATCATCTCCGAATTTCTTATCGGAAGCGTAATGAGTGTTTCGAGTGTGCCTCTCTCCTTCTCACCGACTGATACATCTATCGCAACCGTAAATGCACCCATCAGAACACTGATGATCATCATAAACGGCATGATATATCCGATGAGCATACCTGTGGTTTCTTCCTTGCTGGAATAATCCTTGTGATCGATCTCAAAAGGATCCGCAGTCAGAGCATCATAGTCTGCGATCGCATCTTTGAGTTTTTCGTCGATGATCTTCTCTTTATAGTCCTTTAAAACCTGATCGATCATACCCTTGCAGGTACTCGATTTATTTGATGAAGTAAGCGTATATACCTCGAAATCGGGATAGTCATCTTCCAAAGTTTTGATCGAAATGATCCCCTGATATTTTTCGTTTCTTAAACTCTTTTCATAATCTTCATCAGTGGGAAATTTTGAAATATCAAAATGATACTGATGCGTATCGAGAGCCTCTTTTAAAAGAGATTCGACAAATGCATAATCCTCTTCGGTGGAACTTACGATCGCAACATTATATGTTTTGACTGTGGACTCCTTGATTATGTTGGAAGTAAGCAACATGGTTCCCAAAAACAGCAGGGGGTAAAGAACAAGGGGCACAACGATCATAATGATTATCGTCTTGGTATCCCTGAAAATATCCGTTATTTCTTTCTTTAAAAGAGTCCTGATAATCCTAAAGTTCATCGCTTCCGGCCTCCATTCCAATCAGTTTTTTGAAGGTATCGCGAAGATTGGCTGTTCCGGTACTTTCCATCAGTTCTTCGGGAGTTCCGTAAGCAATCTGTTTTCCCTTGTAGATCATAAAAATGTTATCGCAAAGATACTGTGCCTCTTCCATGTAATGCGTGGAATAAAGCACGGTCTTTCCGCTCTCTTTTTCTTTCTTCATAAAATTAACGATGGCATCCGAACTGATAACATCAAGTCCGAGTGTCGGTTCGTCAAAAATATAAATATCGGGCGTATGAATAAGGCATCTGGCAATGTTCGCTCTCTGCGTCTGTCCCGTGGAAAGTTTCTCGATACGATTATCCATAAAAGAATGCATTTCAAGAACGTCTTCAATGAATCCTATCCTCTTTTCGGCATCCTCATCACTTATTCCGTAAACATCCGCAAGGATCCTTAGCATCTCACGTGTCGAAAAACGGTTATAGAGTTTGGTATTTCCGGAAAGATAGCCGATATGCTTCTTCTTATCAACGGCCTTTTCCATGATAGTACCGTTGGAATCGTATATTTCAACACTGCCCTCATTCGGTGTCATAAGCGATGCCAGCATTCTTAAAAGCGTGGTCTTGCCCGCACCGTTCGGTCCGAGAATACCGAGAATCTCGCCGTTTTTTGCTTCAAAAGAAACATTGTTCACGGCATAAAATTCTTCTTTTGTTTTTCGTGCAAATCCCTTTTTCTCTGAGGCATTTTTGTCGATATTTCTCAAAAATGTCTTACTGATGTTACAAACTCTGATCATTTCTTTCCCCGTTATCTCGTAAGCAGTTCTACCGGCTTTTCGAGAATCCTTTTTAACTTAATGTGCGGAGGCTCTTTCTTATCGATAATTCCGACTTTGATAAACATTATTCCGGCATTTTTGGCACCGGCACAATCGGTAAAAAGCTGGTCCCCTACAGCTATTACCTGTTCTTTATCAAGTCCCATTATCTCAAAAGCCTTATAGTAATTTTTCTTCGATGGCTTACCGCCCTTATGTATGTAGTCAAGTTTTATGTTTTGGATAAAAAGCTTTACCCTGTCTTCGTCATTGTTGCTCAAAAGAAAGATCTTATAGCCCATATCCAGAAGTTTTTGAATGAGTTCGTCGCTTCTTGCATCACATGGTGCATCATGCGGAACAAGCGTATTGTCTATATCAAAAATAAGTCCCCTGTACCCTTTATTGTACAGCGAAGCAAAATCTATCATATAGACTGATTCAATTTCCATATCAGGTTTAAATTTATTAAGCATTTAACTGTTCCCCGCGTCCCCGATCAGATACGAGCTGTCCAATAAATCTCTCGTATAATCGGTTTCGGGATCGTTGAAGATCTTATCGCTGTCACCCTCTTCAACCAGAATCCCGTCTTTGATAATGTATATGTAATTGCATATCTCTTTTACGACTTTTATGTCATGTGAAATAAAAAGGATCGCAAGTTTCTTGTCCTTATTGAGTTTTTTTATCAGTTTTATTACCTGCTTCTGAACGGTAACATCCAAAGCTGAAACCGGTTCGTCGGCAATCAAAATATCAGGCTCGGTCAAAAGAGCCATCGCAATTCCGATCCTCTGCCTCTGTCCGCCCGACAGTTCGTTAGGATAATGTTCAAGTACGGCAGGATCAAGCTCAACTTCTTTTAAAATATCCAGAATAAGTTCCTCAGCATTGTTTCTCTTCGTGGGATTATTGTATCTTATCGCCTCACGCAAAAGCCATCCTACTTTCTTGGAAGGATTAAGAGAAGCATAATTATCCTGAAAGATATAACCGATCTTTCCGCATGATATCTCTCCGGATCGTATGGGAAGCTGTTTTGAAATGCATTTGGCAAGAGTGGATTTACCGCACCCGCTTTCGCCGAGCAGACCAACAATGCTTCCGACATTTACATACAGCGAGATATCCTTAACACCGTTTTCGGATTTCGGATATAAATATGTTAAATTTTTGATCTCAAGTACTTTTTCCGACATTTTTATACATTAAACAAATTTTTATATACTATTCCAAAATTCAGACAAATATGCATTTAAAAGATCAATTGCCTTGTATACTCTTCTTTGGGGTTGCTGAATATTTCTTTTGAACTTCCTTCTTCTACAACGAGTCCGTCTTTCATTACCACAACTTTATCGCAAAGTGCCCTTATTACCGACAGATCATGTGAAATAAAAAGTATCGAACAATGCGTTTCCCTGTTCAGTTTCTTTAAAAGATCGATGATCTTCTTTTGAACCGTAACATCCAGAGCAGTCGTAGGTTCGTCGCATATCAGAAGTTTCGGTTTTAAAACAAGTGCAGCGGCTATCATAGCCCTCTGTCTCTGACCGCCGGATATCTGATGAGGATAAGCGTCATAAATCCTCTCTGCATCATCGAGACCCACGCTTTTCATGTTTTCGATGGCGATCGCTTTCATTTCCTCTTTGCTTAATCCGAGTGTCTTTTTTCTGATGCGCATAGCTTCCTCGACCTGCGGACCGACCTTTAAAACGGGATTCATCGAATTTAACGGATCCTGAAAAACAAATCCGATGTCGTTTCCCTGTATCTCACGAAGTTTTGTTCTCGGAAGATTTAAAAGATCTATGCCGTCAAGGTCTATCACACCCGATTTAGTCAGATCCTTTCTGTTCAAAAGCCCGGCTATTGCCATTGCAGTCATGCTTTTTCCCGAACCCGACTCACCGACGATCCCGAGTATTTCCGAATCTTCAATTGTAAAATCCACGTCTTTTACAGCCACTTCAGGCAGTTCGTGGTCGAAAAATTCAATTCTTAAATCTTTTACTGTAAGCATGATGAAATGATTCTCCGCTCGACAAAAGTCCGATTCCGAACAACATGATTATCAGAGTAAGTGCAGGGAAAAACACCATATAAGGTGCACTCCTTATATATCCTCCCGCATCTGACAAAAGCGTTCCGAGCGATGCAAGGGGCGGCTGCACGCCGATGCCCAGAAAGCTCAGACCGGCTTCTGCCAGAATACAGTTATTAAAAGCTATGAAAACACAGTTTATAAAAGTTTCCGTCACATTCGGAAGGATATGCACAAAAAGTATCCTAGCCGTCGGAACCTTCATAAGCTTTGCCATTTTTACATATTCGAGTTCACGGTGTTTTCTGAATTCCGAACGCATCATTTTTGAAAACGAAGGAATTATCGCAATCCCGAGTGCCAGTGTTACCTGCACCATACCCGAGCCGAAAAGCGAAACAAAAACAAGTGCCAGCAAAAGTGAAGGGATCGAAAACAAAACGTCTATGACCGCAGAAAGAAAATCATCGATCACACCGCCGAAATATCCGCATAAAGCGCCTATTAAAGTTCCGAAAAAAGTACCGATCAAAACGGAAAAAAAAGAAATGATCACAGATATACCCATTCCGGTCTGTGTTCTTTTGAGAATATCTCTTCCGAATTCATCACAGCCGAAGGGATGAGAAAAGGTCGGACCTTTGAGAATCAGGTCCTTATTCATACCGTCAAAAGAAAATCGGTTAAGAAAACCTGCCATGACAAACAATATCATGCATATTAATATTATTATACCGATCTTCTTCTGATTGTTGAGTTTAATTTTATTCATAATCCAATATGGCTTTGGCCAGATTCTGTGCACCGTTGCCGAGATTCAAACCGGATATGTTGTCACATAATTTCACTCTTTGATTCTCGTATGCAAGAGAAGTCACACCGCAGACCAGATCACCGTAAAATTTATTGCTCCTGTTAACATAGTCTCCGCCCGAAACCATAAGTTCCTTGGATACAAGACCGCTAAAGAGCATATTCTGACTGTAATCGCTTAGAAATACACATGATGGAACCGAGAAACTTAAAAGATCGTAGCACAGTGAATCGGCAACCGTTACGGCAATATCGCACATATTAAGTATCTTGCCGATATTCGATATATCCGGTTCTATGATGATCTGCGAAGATGAATTGCTCATTTTATAAAGAATATCCCTCGTTACAGCATTTTTGCCGGCAACCACACGAAGTCTCACATTGTCATCTATACAGTCAAGCAGGGAATCCACAATACCGGGTGCAAGTTCATGAGAATCAAGCTCGCCCGGATAAACAAGTATCGAAGATACATCATTGTTAATGTTCAATCTTCTTCTGCTGTAGCTTTCGCCGCCGTAGGGAGCATAATCAATTCCAAGAAGAAGCTGTGTACTTGAAGGATATTTTGCGAGATAATCCAGTTTTTCAACGTAAATATTGTAATTCACAACGCAGTCAACATCGTAAACATCATACAGAAAATCTTCGATAAGAATAACCTTACAGACTTCCCGTAAAGAATTGAATGCGACATTGGAAACGTCATAGCTGTCAACAACACATACACCGGCATTATTTTCAACTATTATCTCTTTCAGACTGGCTATTGATTTTTCACTGCCAAGCGTCATCGAAGGGATCGTCCGGAATTCCATATAATTAGCCTGCAATATGGAGATATCCGAATCTTCACGCGTCACAAAGTAAACCTTGCCGCCAAGTAATTTTATAGCCTTCGCGATCGCAATACATCTTTTCATATGACCTTTACCGATCATAGAATTGGCATCAACTCTGAAAATAACCATACATACACCCCATTATGAATGATTCATCAAAAAATACCTCTGTTACCCTTCCCCCATATATTCCGATCAGTTCTGAAGCCTTACACGCGGATCGATTATCGCGTGGATAATATCGGTCGCAAAACTGATTACCATTATAAAAAGTGCTATCATCAGAACGAGTGCTTCCACAACGGGATAATCCCTCGTAGAAATAGAACTTATGAGCATCTGTCCGAGTCCAGGTATTGAAAATACCTGCTCGATGACTATTCCCGAACAGATCATATCCGCCGCAACCATACCTACGAAAGTAATGGTGGGCATTATAGCGTTCTTTAATACATGTCTGTATAAAAGTCCCGTTGTATTGTTTCCTCTCGCATATGCGGTCATGGAATAATCCTTGAGCGCTTCTTCGAGGATATTACCCTTTAAGAGTCTTATGCACATTGCGATCTTTGGAACCGCAAGTGCAACCGCAGGGAAAATAAGAAAATACAAAAATCCGGAAAGATCACTTTTATACGATATATACCCTCCGGGACGAAACCATTTTAAGACCATCCCAAAAATAAACGTGATCAAAAGTCCCAGTACAAATGACGGAACCGACATTGCAGTCTGATTCAGAAAAGAAACGACTTTATCGGCAAATCCGCCGGTATGTTTGGCAACATAAATTCCGAGCGGGACCGAAACAAAGATAACAACGGAAAGTGCCATTACCGAAAGAACGAGGTTGATCACGATCTTCTCACGCAAAAGCGCGGTAACGGACATTCCGTATGTATACGACATTCCGAAATTCAGTGTAAAAATACCTTTAAGAAAACTGAAGTATCTCACAAAGAATGGTCTGTCCAGTCCCCACTGGCTCCTCAGAGACTCTATCTTTTCAGGTGTTGCCCTGGTACCCAGTTTATCCAATACGGGATCACCGGGCACCAGTTCAAAAATCAGAAATATAATAAAACTGGTAACTATAAGGGTAATAATCAAGAGTATCAACTTTTTGATTATATATTTGCCCATATATTAATTTACCGCCTTAATCTTTGTTAAATCCAATACATACAAAGGATAAAATGTATAACCGTCGAATTTTTTGTTCAACGCAACAAAATCCGGAAGATCCTGTATATATACATTTGCAGCGTCATCGTTAAGAATATTCGCACACTGCATGAAATATGTTGTAGCCGTCTCGTCATCTGCGGCATTAACGGCATTATTGTATGCATTGTCGTATTTTAAATTGGAATAGTTCGTAAAATTATCCGAAGCATCCGATTTAAATCTGGAAAGAAGTGCGTTTGCGCTTAAGTTAGCCGCATCAACACCGATGACGGTAGCATCATAATTTCTTTCGAGATAAACATCAGAGATCCATGTCTCCCAGTCAACTTTTTCGATCGTTGCATTAATTCCGATAACAGCAAGCTGATTCTTCAATACAAGTGCTGTATCAACGTGCTGGTCATAGTTGGAAGGAACGGTGATCGTCATGTCAAATCCGTCGGGATAATTACTCTTGGCCATAAATTCTTTTGCGGCTTCTATGTCAAAATCATATACACTCGAAAGAGTCTCGTCATAGTATTTTCCGAAATTAGGATAGATACTCGTACCGATCTTTGTTCCGTAACCACCTGAAACGTAATCCATGATCTCTTCAGAACTTACTGCATAGTTCATGGCTTTTCTGACATTCAGATCTTCGAAAGGAGCAAAATCGTGATTTAGATACAAAGCCTGAACAAGATTCATTGTTCCTTCGTAAATAGTGAAATTTTGGGTGTCAAGCTGCATTCTCTGTCCCTTGGTAAGATGAATGCACATATCAATGGTACCGCCTTCGAGTTCCATCGCAATGGTATCGGGATTGGTACAGATCTTAAATGTTACGTTCTGAATATTGCCGCCCTCTCCCCAGTATGAATCGAATCTTTCGAATACAACATTCTGAAGGGGTGTCCTAGAAACATATTTGTAAGGTCCGGTACCTATACAAACAGTGTCGGGATTCGCATTATTCTTGGGAATGATAGCTGCTTCGACACTCGCAAGATATGAAAGAAATGCCGAATCAGCCTTTTCAAGTCTGATCTCTACGGTATCTTCCGAAGTAACTTTAACTTCTTTGATATTTAAAAACGCCGAACTGACAGGTTCGCCCCCGTCCAATCCGGCAAATTTGTTGATTGAATATTCCAAATCTTCAATC
The DNA here is from genome assembly GCA_024698715.1 of Lachnospiraceae bacterium. Lineage (GTDB taxonomy): Bacteria > Bacillota > Clostridia > Lachnospirales > Lachnospiraceae > UBA3766. The sequence goes on along the minus strand of JAILRA010000058.1, from coordinate 21,078 downwards.
GTTACCGCATTGCCGTCGTGGAATTTAATTCCGTTTCTCAACTTAAAAGTGTAAGTTAGTTTGTCCTCTGATACTTCTACGCTCTGGGCTACAGCAGGCACGATGTTTCCGTTACTATCGGGTTTTACCAATCCCTCAAAAACATTGAAGAATATTTCTTTTGTTCCTGCCGCCACCATCTTGTGGGGGTCAAGACTTTCATCAATGTCCTGAGCAATACCGATAGTTATAGAATCGGAATTCTTTGCCTTGCCGTCTGTGCACGCACACAGTACAGTAGTCAAAGCGAGTAAGCAAAAAAGAACGAGAGTTTTGATCTTTTTCATTACTCTACCCTTTCTATTAAAAATATTATTTTGTATAAAAAGGGACCGTAAATTGCGGTCCCGATTTATCTTAATTAAGCATTTTTTTCAATTCATCCATAAATGTGTTTACATCTTTGAACTCTCTGTAAACGGATGCGAAACGAACATATGCAACGGGATCCAAATCTTTAAGCTTATCCATGATTAATTCGCCGATTGTATCCGATCCGACCTCCTTGTCTTCATTGCAGAAAATTTCGGTCTCTATTTCGTCAACCAAATCTCTGATTTGAGCTGCGGATACCGGTCTTTTATGACATGCTCTTAAAATACCATCCTCAATTTTCTTTCTGTTGTACGCTTCTCTGTTATTGTCTTTCTTTCTGACAATCAAGGGAATTGTTTCGATCTGTTCATATGTGGTAAATCTTTTCTGACACTCATCGCATACTCTGCGTCGTCTGATCGAGTTTTTGTCTTCTACAGGTCTTGAATCTATAACCCTTGTATTTTCATGATTACAGAACGGACATTTCATTTTATTTGCTCCTATTCATCTCTGTTTGTTTTTTTAACAAAAGTGGGAACAGAAATCTTTCTCTCTCCGTCACCAGGCTTTACAATGCTACCGGGATTGCTGACCGGTTTTCTGGTAACAGGAGCAGGTGTAACCGTTCTTCTCTGGATCGTAGGTCTGGGTCTGTTTGTATTATCAAACGTACGACCAGCCGTTGTATCGGGAATAAGAGGTTTTTTGATAAGTTCCTCTGTATGAAGTCCCGTAGCTATAACAGTAACAGTACAGGAATCCTGACCGTTGTCTTCTGAAAGGAATCCACCGAATACATTAGCCTGAGAACCGCATTTTTCAAGAAGTCTCTTGCCGACACCGGTGAAGTCTTTGAATTTAACCTTACCCTGAACATAATATACGACATCGGATGCACCGACGATATCTGTTTCAAGGATCTGATTTTCAATAGCCATATTGCATGCATCGATACCCTTGTTGTCACCGGATGCCTGTCCGATACCGATATAGATATCACCCTTATCTGTCATGGCTTTCTTAAGGTCTGCGAAGTCAAGGTTGAAATCACCCTGTCTGTTAATGATATCGGTGATACCCGAAAGTGAATGCTCAAGGATCTCATCGGCTTTCTTCATAGCCATCTTTGCATCCATATCATCATCCGCAACTTTGAATATATTGTCGTTTTTGATAACAATGATCGAATCTACTACTTCACGAAGTTTGCTGATACCTTCGTTTGCGTATCTTTCACGAACTGCACCTTCGAAAGAGAAAGGCTTCGTAACGATACCTACTGTAAGAATGCCGAGTTCTTTTGCGATCTGTGCCACGATGGGAGCTGCACCGGTTCCTGTTCCGCCGCCCATACCACAGGTTACAAATACCATGTCTGCCCCTGTCAATGCTGCCTCGAGTTCGTCGACACTTTCTTTTGCAGCACCTTCACCGATTGAAGGATCACCGCCTGCACCAAGACCTTTTGTAAGTCTCTCGCCTATTCCGATAAGCTTGGGTGCTTTACAACATGCCAAATCCTGTTTATCCGTGTTAATACCAATAAATTCAACGCCCTGAACATTATCATCGATCATTCGGTTGATAGCATTGTTACCGGCACCGCCGACACCGACTACGATAATACGGGCAACAACATTAAATTCGTTTGGTTTAATCTCAATGGACATGACCTGGGACATTTTTTAACTCCTCCTCGACACAATATGAAATATACAATTTATAGATAAATAAGCAAATTTACACACATATATTGATATTTTACAATTTTTAACCGAATAAAGCAATGTTTTTTATCAATATTTTCACTCGACAAGTATTATTCCCACAGTATCTTGGGGTTCTTCATCCGAGATCACTTCCGTATCGGTATCGATATTGAACACTACATTGCCGTTCGTATCAGAAAAATTCTCCATGTGAAGTACGCCCTTTTTTCCCTTAAGATCGGGCAGAATAAGGGGAAGCGTCGAGAATTTTTCATCAAGATTTTTGTCCGTTCCAATGCTGACTCTCACTTCGTCAAAAAACAGCGTAACGTTATAGTTTTCATCAAAATATATGATGTCTGCCGTCAGTGAATTCTTGTTTAAAAGCTTTGTGATCGTGAGGATATTGTTAAATACCGCGGTATCCTCGACCGGAAGCGGCTCGTAGAGATTAAAATACGTGAATGTCAGTCCGGTAACAACGGGAATGTTCTCCGTCTTCATTTTCGATGCTTCAACGATCGTTCCGTTATTGTCAAAATACAGATAGTTGCCGAGATGATATACGCATCCCGCCACATATTTTTCGTATACATTGATCTTAACCGTATTTCTGTCAACGATCTTAACGTCGATCTGCTCTACAAAAGGAATATCCCTGATCGATTTGTTGTTGTATTTAAGATAAACGAAAACCGTGTTTCTGCAGAGTTTGGAATCCAGAACATAATTGGTGATCTCATCGGTGGTATAATGCGTAGAACCTTCAACTGTTACCTGTTTGACCTCAAACCCTTCTTTGAACGCAAAAATACCGATCCCGAGCAGCAAAACGATGATGAACGGAACGATAAATTTGGTCAGATTGTATTTGAAGATCATTTTAATACCTGATGACCCGTTATTCACTTTTTCAGTTTTTTTTGCTTTTGCCATCATTTTCTCTTTATAGACCTGCCTATGTTCAGTACAAGTCCGAGTTCAAAATACATAAAAATTATCGAGCTTCCTCCCGAAGAAATAAGAGGAAGCGGAATTCCTGTATTGGGGAAAAGCCTAGTAACAACGCAGATATTGATGATAACCTGCAATGCAACATGACTTATTACTCCAACGACTATCATCCTGTCCATCAGATTATCGACAGTCATTGCTATCGCATACATTCTGTATAAAAGAACAAGGTAAAGAAGGATTACGCTTACGCCTCCGATAAGTCCCATCTCCTCGCAGATAAGAGCAAAAATCATATCGTTTTGTGCTTCGGGAAGCTTCTTTATCTTCTGCATGCTGTTTCCGATACCTTCTCCGAAATATCCGCCCGAACCTATCGCATACATAGCCTGATTGGTCTGATCGGAAGATGCGGGATACTCGTCGGGATAAATCCATGCCAAAAGTCTTTTGGCCTGATATGGATGAATATCAGCCTCTTCTTTTCCGTGATTCATGACTATGAGGCTCGAAAAAGCCAATACACCCAAAAGGATGAGAATTGCCGTGATCAAAACAGTATTTTTAATATTCGGAGCTGCAACTATCATCATGAAATAAAGAATTCCGAACACAACGATCGCACTCGAAAGGTCCGAAGAACATTCAAGTACCAAAAATGCGGGTATTCCGGCAACTGCCATATACAAAAGCATGCCTCTCTTATGCTGAAGGCTCATTCCGGCATTGTAGATGATGATCGAAAATGCAATTATCAGTAAGAATTTTGCCACTTCAGACGGCTGAAAGTTAATGTTCAGACCGGGAATATGAATCCATCTGTAAGCACCGTTAGCCTTTAACAGAAATCCGCCGCCGACAAGTGCCGCCTTTTCGGTTTCTCCGCCTGCATCCCCACCGACTTTTTTCATTATCTCGATAAAAAGAAACATACCGCAGGATAATGCATAGTAAGGGATAGGATTTCTCACGAGTCTGAATATGAGCGGAAATCTTTCCTCGACAAATTTCATATTAAAACATGCCAATATCAGCATCCACAGAATACCGATCATAATATATACGGCAGTTTTCAAAAGTGTTCTGTCACTGCTCTTGATATTAATGATGTTCAAAAATGCCTTTGTATCACTCGATTCGAAAGCCAGAGCCGAATATACGAAAATAAGGCAGAATATCGACAAAAAAATGCACACGAAAATAATGGATATGTCTATACCCTTAAACGAGAACAAGCCTGCTTTTGATTCTGTTTTGACTGATCTTTTCTCTCTCATAATACCGTAAATATTTCCGTCCTTTTTATAAAGCAAGCATAGCAAGCATGCAAAGAATGATCGTTACGATGGTAAATACCGAAACAACCTTTGTTTCTTTCCATCCGCTTTTTTCAAAATGATGATGTATGGGTGTCATTTTAAAAATTCTTTTTCCGTGTGTCATTTTAAAATAACTTACCTGCATGATGACCGAACCTACTTCGGCAACATATATGAATGCGATTATGGGAAGGAACAAAGTGACTTTGAGTTCTATCGCGCATACGGCCACGAATCCGCCGATTGCAAGAGCACCCGTATCTCCCATAAATACTTTTGCAGGATAAGAATTGAAAACAAGAAATCCAAGTAACGCACCTGCAAATATCGCTATCGGCAATACAAGCGTACTTCCCTGCATCAATGCAACAACAAAAAGAAATGCAAGGATCGCAAGTGTAACTTTGGATACCAGACCGTCAAGTCCGTCCGTAAAATTCGAACCGGTATCCGTTCCGAGTATTACAAAAAAGCAAAGAGGAAGCGCCCAGATACCGATATTAATTTCCATTCCGTGAGTAAAGGGAACGATCATTGAAAACGATATGTCCGAAAAAAAGTACATATATACGAGAATACCGATTGTAAATATAACCTGAAGTCCCATCTTCTGCCAGGGTTTGAGTCCTTCGGACTGTTTCTTTTTTACCTTTATAAAATCATCCATAAATCCGACCAGACCAAAAAATGCGGTAATCGCCGCAGCCGAAGCAACCATCGGATTATTTACAATTATGAAAGCACAGGGAATAGCAAATGCAAACAGTATCATCAGGCCGCCCATCGTGGGTGTGCCGTTTTTGACAAGATGCGACTCCGGTCCTTCATTCCTTACCGTCTGTCCGAATTTTAAACGCCTTAAAACAGGCAGTCCGATCGGTGTCGTTATAAGCATTATCGCAAATGAACTTAAGAATAAAACAATAATCTGAATCAGTAAACTCATGATATCCTCGTAAATCTTTTAATTATCGGTTTCTACGGGTTCGATAGCTTCACCGGTCATTTCATCCGTATCGGTCTCGCTCTCTTCTTCCGTTTCTTCCTTAATGACTATATTTGAAGTGTAAATACCCTTCTCATTTAGTTCTTCAATTTCTTTTTCGGTAAGTGCTTCCGTCATCGGAATATTGAGATAAGGAAGTACTTCCGTATAAATTTCTCTTGTAAGAATGCAGGCCTGATTTACGGCACCCGAAGACTGATCGGGAATATTAGGTCTGTCGATTACAACATACATTACGATCTTGGGATCGATCGCAGGCGCAAAGCTCATAAAAGATACAACGTACTGTCCTGCCTGATATCCGCCAACGCCGGAGATCTGAGCCGTTCCGGTCTTTCCGCCGATCCTGTAACCTGCGGGGCGGGATTTTTTTCCTGTACCTTCGGATTCTTCAACAACGCCGATGCAGTAATCCTTCATTTTTTCGCTTGTGGATTCTGAAACGGTCTGCTTGAGGATCTTGGGCTCAATATTTTTGATAACGCATCCGTTGGCATCAACGATCCTGTTTACGACATGGGGTTCATAGTAATTACCGCCGTTTATAAGTGAGTTGAAACCGCAGATCATCTGGATCATGGTAGCATTGAAACCCTGACCGAACGATGCAGTCGCAAGCTCGGTAGTATTAAGTGTCGCTTCGGTAAATACCAGATTGTGGGCACTTACTTCACCGGTAAGATCTATGCCGGTCTTAATTCCGTAAAAATCTTTTGTATATTCAAGAAAAGTTTCTTTTCCGATCTTCTTTCCAAATACCGTATATGCGGGGTTGCAGGACTTGACAAGGCACATTCTGAGATCGCCGCCAAGGCATCCCCATTTATGCGAACAGTGGATATTTCTGTCGAGAACCTGTATAACACCTGTACAATAATAACTGTCCGAAGGAACAAGTTTGCCCGAATCAAGACCAACGGCCGTCGTGATCGTCTTTGCTACGGAACCGGGCTCATATGTATCGGAAATACAGAAGTTTTTCCATACACCGTCTCTGACATAACCGGAAAGATCGTTATCAAGAGTATCTTTCTGCTCCTCGGTAAGCACTACGACTTCATCCATTCCCGTTTCCAGATTGAGTATCTTAAAATAAGGCTCTTTGTCTTCTTCAAAAAAGATATTTCCGCTGACACCGTCCACATAACCTTCAGATATCGCGAATTTTGACAAAAGTTCCTTGATCTGCTTTTGCGAATAGTATTTGTCGGCAGATACGGCTTTGGGGTCATTGAGATCATAAAAAGGATAACCTGCCATCGCAAGAACATTGCCGGTCTCGCTTTCCATGATGATAACGCCTGTATTATATGAACCCGCTCTGTCTTCGGTATCCATGCTTTCGTTGATCTCATTTATCTTTCTTTCGACTATTCTCTGGATCGAAGCATCAACGTTTAAGATGAGCGAATTGCCGTTCTGTGCGGGAACGATCTGTCTTTCGAGATTTGTGTAATCATTGATGTATCCGAAGGAACGACCGTTAACACCTTTAAGATCATCCTCGTAATACTGTTCAAGACCGTACATGCCTTCGTCACCGTCATTGACGTAACCGATAAGGTCACAAGCAAGCGTATTGTTCGGATAAATTCTGCTGTATGAATCCTCGAACTGGATTCCGTATATAGCGGTCTCCTTGCTTCCTTTCATTTTGGACTCTTCGATAGCAGTCATGAGCGGCTTAAGTTCTTCCGACGTAAGTGAAATGACTTTGCCGTTCTCCTCCTTGGAGATTCTCTCGTACGCATCCTTGGGATTATCGTTGATAAAATCGATTATCTCCTGCTTGTTGTATCCGAGATATTTGTTTAAAGCATCAGCAGTAGCTTCGATGTATGCGGATTTACCCATCTGTCGGCAATAATCGTTTACCTGTTTTGCATCAAGGATAACAATGTATTCTTTTATATTCGATGCAAGTACGGTACCCTTCGCATCATAGATACTGCCTCGTTCGCAGGGAATAACGATATCCGAAGCCTGACGCTGCGAATAAACCATTCTCTTATATTCTTCGCCCTTAAAGGAAACAATGTAGGAAAGTCTTAGAATGATTACAACAAAAGAAACTATCAATAAATAAAATAATACGCGAATAAGAGTAACCTGCTGGCTACTCTTATTGTCTTTTTCTCCGTATTTATCGGATGGTCTAAGCCCTATCATTCTCAGAATACTCTCTTTGAAATATAAAAGAGTTTCAAGAATATTTTTCAAAACCTTTTTCAGTATTGCTTCCACAATGTTACTTCCTAATGAATTACGGAATATACTCTCACATAGTCGTTAGTATAATTATCCTTGTAAGAAATGATCTGTCCGTCTGCCGCATAATGCATTCCAAGTTCCTCGATGGCTACTCTTCGTATCTCTTCGTTGTCGATGGAATTGTTGATCGCGGCATATTCTGCGTCGTTGCTTTTCTTCAGTGATTCGTATTTTGTCTGAAGTGTAGCTATCTTATCTGCCGAAGTGGACAAATCGCCCTGCAGATTAATATACATCAAAATCGTTCCTATGAAAAGCCCCGTACACACAATATAGAAAAAAGTCAGAAGCATTTTACCCGATATATTGTGTTTTTTGATCTCCTCGGGTAATAATTCGAGGTTCTTTTTCTTCCTTTCTTTAGGCTGAACTTTTACCGCCGTGTTAGTTGTGTTATAAAATGAATTATCCCTTCTTTTTAATCCCTTAAATTCAAGTGTCTGAGTTTCCATTTCCAATCCCCTTTTTAATAAATCCTTTGTCTTTCAGTTTTTCAGATCTTTTCGAATACCCTGAGTTTTGCCGACTGACTTCTGGAATTTTCTTCCAGCTCCTCGTCTCCCGCCGTTATCGGCTTTCTCGATATTACCCTGCCTTTTGAAACCTTTCTGCATACGCAGACCGGAAAGTTCGCAGGACATGTGCACGGGTTTTCGTTGTTTTTGAAATTGTTCTTCACTATCCTGTCTTCAAGTGAATGAAATGTTATGATGCAAAGCCTTCCTTCACTGTCGAGGCATCCGATCATGTCATCTAAAGTATTCTCAAGTATTTCCAATTCTCTGTTGCATTCGATCCTTATTGCCTGGAACGTTCGCTTGGAAGGATGTCCGCCCTTTTCTCTCATCTTGGCAGGTATCGAAGCCTTGATGATCTCGTTGAGTTCGAAAGTTGTCTCAACCGGCTTTTTTTCTCTTTCCATGCATATGTGTTTCGCAATGTTCTGAGCAAATTTTTCTTCGCCGTAATCTTTGATTATCCTGAAGAGATCCGCCTGTGAGTAATGATTGATTATCTCGTAAGCGTTAAGTGAATTTTCGCGATTCATTCTCATATCCAGCGGTGCATCGAATCTGTAGCTGAATCCTCTTTCCGGAGTATCGAACTGATAGGAACTGACTCCCAGATCTGCCATGATTCCGTTTACTTTCCCGTTGCACTCTCTGTTTACGATCTCTTTTATGTTTTCAAAGTTGTCATGAACGAAGATTACGTTCTTATACTCTTTAAGTCTTTCCTTTGCTGCCGAAAGCGCATCTTCGTCCTGGTCTATTCCGATCAGAAGTCCGGTTCCTTCAAGTCTCTTTAAAACTTCTTCGGAATGTCCGCCTCCGCCGAGCGTGCAGTCTACATATATCCCGTTTTTTCTTATATTTAATCCGTCAACCGTTTCGTTGAGCAAAACGGAAACATGTTTAAAATCCATTAGAAATCCAATCCTTCGGTTACCTCTGCATAATTCATGTTGTCACTCATCTCATCAAATGAACTCTTGGACCAGATTTCAATATATTCGCCCTGACCCACAAAAAGGAGTTCTTTTCCGAGATTTGCATAAATCCTCAAATTCTGCGGAATCGTAATTCTGTCCTGATTGTCTATTTCCAATTCTATAGCCGAGCCCTGCAGTAATCTTTTCAGTGCTCTGGATCTGGAATCCGTCATTTTAAGTGCCGCAAGTCTTTTTTCAACCTTTTCCCATTCTTCCATTGAATAAATGTAAAGGTTTCTGTCAATTCCCTTGGTAAGAACAAACGGTTCTCCGATGGTTTCACGGAATTTGATCGGGAGGATCACTCTTCCCTTGGCATCCATATTGTTTTGATACTCTCCGCTAAATCCCATCGTATCCTTACCTGTTCCGATATTTTTATCGGACTTTTTTCAGAAAAACTTACCACTAAGTCATCATTCATTCGCCACTTAGTCACCACTTGATTTAAGTATACGCGTAACCTTCCCCGATTTCAAGGATTTTTTTCGTTTTTTTACTATTTTTTTGCAATAAAAAAAGGGCCCGAAGGCCCGAAAAATAAAGCTAAATCACACTTCTCCCCAACATCTTGTGCTTAACGGGTGTTTTTTCATGAAAACGTACATAATATCTGCCCCATGCGGTGATACCGCTTATCAGCCAAACGCATCCCGTAGCTACCCAGATGCCCGAAACACCGAATCCGAGGAGTCCTGTAATAAGAATAGGAAATGCGATTCTTCCTATTACTTCTATCACACCGTTAAAGAGTGCAAAGAACGCATCTCCCATTCCGGTAAGAACGCCTCTTACAACGTAGATGGTTCCCAGTGCAAGGTAAAACAGGCTTGTGATCTTAAGACCGTATGCGCCGAGTGTGATTACTTCAGGATCCGTTACAAAAAGTCCCATAAGAGTTCTTCCGAAAATCTGCATTACACCGAGCATTAATACCGAGATGATCGCCATTATAAGAAGGCCGTATCTGAATCCGGAAAGTACCCTGTCCTTTTTGTTGGCACCGTGGTTCTGTCCGCAGAATGTGGAAAGCGAAGCACAGAGCGTCTGATAAGGCTGATGAACAAGTTGTTCTATTCTTCCTGTGGCGGTAAACGCAGCAACAACTACTGTTCCGTATGCATTAACCACTCTCTGAAGCGCCATGGTGGATATTGCTATCAGAGCGAACTGAAGTGACATCGGAACCCCGAGTCTTATAACTCTGTAGATCATATTCGAAGATATCTTAAAATCTTCTTTCTTCAGTTTAAAATACGAATTAAACTTAACCGCATATATTCCGCTTCCTACTACGGATAAAAACTGAGCGATCACGGTTGCGAGTGCCGCGCCTTTAATACCGAGCTTGAAATTGTGAATGAATACAATGTCGAGAACAATATTCACAAGAGTCGATGCTATAAGGAAATAAAGAGGTGACTTCGAATCGCCGAGCGCTCTTAATATTGAAGATATGTAATTATATAAAGAAACGAAAAGCAGACCGAAGCACATAAATCTTATATACATCGTTGCATCCGCCATTATTTCAGCCGGTGTATTCAAAACGTTAAGCAGAACGGGTGCGAATACAAATCCGATGCTTCCGAAAAGAATCGGTACGACAAGCATTATAAGTCCCGTATTCACGATGCAGTTTTTGACCTTGTCATCCTCATGCGCCCCGTAATACTGTGAAGCAATTATCCCGCCGCCGCTTCCTATTCCGTTGCAGAGAGCAAAGAAAAGAAATGTTATGGAAGCCGATGCTCCTACTGCTGCCAAAGCCTGAGGGCTGATAAGTCTGCCGACTATAACCGAATCCGCAAGATTGTATATCTGCTGAAAAATATTTCCTATAAGTGCCGGAAGCGAAAACAGTAAGATGTGCTTTACCGGATTTCCTTTTGTCATATCTGTTGTAAGATCTTTCATATTTATCCTCTTTTTCATACAAAAGTTTTTCTCTTTTATTCAACAGTAATATAATCCCAAGATAAAAAAGCTTCTTCTCATAATCCGACATATCATTTATCGTATTTTGTTGTATCAAAAAAGCCTGTCCGAAAAATCACGGGCAGACTTTCAAATGATCTTTTTGTAATAATGCCAATTTAAACGTTAAATCTGAAGAGAATAACATCTCCATCCTTAACCACATATTCCTTACCTTCAAGTCCGACAAGTCCTTTTTCTTTTGCAGCGGAAAGAGAACCTTCATTAATAAGAACTTCATAAGGAACAACTTCGGCCTTAATGAATCCACGCTCAAAGTCGGTGTGGATCTTTCCGGCAGCCTGAGGAGCTTTCGTTCCTTTCTTGATGGTCCATGCACGACACTCATCTTCTCCTGCTGTAAGGAAACTTATAAGTCCGAGAAGCGAATAACTCTCGGTAACCAGTTTGTCGAGTCCCGAAGATTTAACTCCGAGTTCCTCAAGATACTCTTTCTTCTCATCCTCGTCGAGTTCCGCAAGTTCCTGCTCGATCTGTGCACAGATGACAAGTGCGCCCGAGCCTTCCTCTTTTGCAATCTCGCGAACCTTCTTAACATATTCGTTGGAAGCTCCGTCATCTGCAAGATCATCCTCTGCCACATTAGCTGCATATATAGTTTTCTTTGCGGTAAGAAGATTGTATTCCCTAAAAGCTTTCTGAAGATCCTCATCATCGGGAACTTCAAATGTACGTGCCATCTTGCCTTCTTCGAGATGAGCCTTAATGCCTTTAAGCAGCTCTTCTTCCTTGGCAAGCGCCTTATCCATTCTTGCACCCTTTTCAACCTTTGCGATCCTTCTCTCAAGTATCTCCAGGTCAGAGAATATAAGTTCAAGATTGATCGTCTCTATATCTCTTGCAGGATCAACGTTTCCTTCAACATGAATGATATTCTCATCCTCGAAGCATCTTACAACATGAACGATGGCATCAACTTCCCTGATATTCGCAAGGAACTGGTTTCCGAGTCCTTCACCCTTGCTCGCACCCTTTACGAGACCAGCAATATCAACGAACTCTATAACAGCCGGTGTAACTTTCTTGGTCTTATAAAGTTCACCGAGCTTTTCTATTCTTTCATCCGGTACCGCAACCACACCTACGTTGGGATCGATAGTACAGAAAGGGAAGTTCGCAGCCTGCGCTCCCGCTTTCGTAAGTGAATTGAATAATGTTGATTTGCCAACGTTCGGCAATCCCACGATTCCTAGTTTCATGTATCTCTCTTATCTCCTTATATTTAGGGCATTCCAGCGATTTGTGTTTGGAATTTTACGCCATTTTTACGCCATTTTTTTGAAGGTCTTACGCCATTTTGGTCGATTTTTGCCTTTTATGGACTTTTATGGACCTTCATGAAACCCTTATTTTACAGTACTTTCGAAGCTTTTTCAAATCTTCTTATGAGTAGTTTCATTTTACGCCATTTTTTACGCCAATTTTACGCCATTTTGAAAATTGCCGGTTCATTGCTCTCAAACAGATTTACAGCATCAACTTTCGCATCATCAGTTACATGAACATAAGTATCCGTAGTGGTCTGTAAGGTCGCATGACCTAAAAGCTTCTGTAACGCTTTCGGATTTATATCACGCTCAATTGCCCTTGTAGCATATGTATGCCTTAAAGTATGCATACTAATGTGTTTAATGCCCGCTTTCTCGCAAAGCTTATACAATTGAGTGTCATATGCACTATTCTTGATCGGCATTCCGGTCTGTGGACTAATAAATACAAGTTCCTTCATATGTAATGTTCTGATTTGACCAGTAATCTTATCCTTAAACTTGAGTTTCTGGTTTAGATCACTTGATTCTCTTCTGAATCTCTTATCTGTATGGAGTTCCTGGAAAATTTTAAATGCCTTATTTGTGAGAGGAATTGTTCTGTACCCCGCTTCAGTCTTAGGCGGTCCTGCTTCCCAGTTCCCTCTGCTATGGCGATATTCCAATGACTTATCAACTGTAAGAGTTTTATTCTCGAAATCAATCGAGTCCCAAGTTAAAGCTACCAATTCACCGGTTCTGAGTCCGGTTTCAAGAATAAGCAAATACTGTTTATAATTACTTGACTCTCTTGCAGCCTCAAGGAATTTTTTCTGTTCATCAAGGCTCAAAACATTGATATCTGATTTTGGTTTTGTTTTGATGATGTATTTAAGCCCGTCCATCGGGTGTTTTGATATCACATCATTCATTAATGCCGCTTTGAACATCGTTCCCATTGTAATATAAGTTTGCTTTATAGTAGAGCCTGAATAGCCTTTTTCCATCTCCAACAAAACCTTTTTACAATGCATCGGTTTAATCGCCTGTAAGCTCAAATTACCTATTATAGGTTTGATGTTGAATTTATACCTATCCTTATAATTACGTAAAGTATTGCTTCGTAAATCAGGAACTATATTCTCTAACCAAAAGTTAAACCACTGATCAACCGTCATATCCTCCTTAGTAGGAAGGATATCATTCTCGAGTACCAAATCGGATGCCATTTCAAAAGGAGCGATTGTCAGTCCTTCATCTTCTTTCCTCGCAGCATCAAGCCAATTTCTCGCTTGAACTAGTGTATCAAAATACTTTTCTTTTCTTGTGCCAGTCTTTGATAAGAATCTGGCTGAATAGTGCCCATCCTTTCTTTGAGAGAGACCTTTTCCAATCTCTCTGTTTTTAAGATCTTTTCCCATATCGGTTCCCTCCTTCTTTAACGAAAAAGGGCTCGATACAACTGTTTCATTATATCATCAAGCCCTATAATTCTCAATAATTTTCGATATACATTAATATAAGTAAATATTACCTATATAAATACCAAACTATATTTCCGTACGTGAACTTATAAATGCTTCGAATTCCTTCCTTTTAACCAATTTTCTCGTCCCTACATATAAAACAAAGGGGCAGTTAGGTAATCGAAGCAAATTCGATATTTTGTTCTGACCTATATTCGAAAGCTCTGCAGCTTCCGGAATAGTAAGTGCTAATTTATTTTCTATCATAACTTTCTGATCATTTTTCTTAAGTGGCATTTTTCTTTTCCTCCTACAGATTCATTTCTAAATAAAACAAGATTTGTTCTTTTAATTTCACCGTTATTTGTGTTATTTTTTTACGAACTGTATCCTCTTTCAAGCCAACATCATAAGCAATTTCCTTGCAGAGTTTATTCTCTTCAAAGCGCATTTTCATGATTTTGTACTCTTCATCCGAAAGATTTTTTATCAATTCTCTTAAAAGTTCAAAATCAAGTCTCATCGCACGTGCTGTTCGAAAGCCTTCAATAATTTCTTTGTCCTTAGAAAAACCTTTTATTAGCGAAGGATCAAGAACTCCTTTTGTAAACGATTCTTCGAGCATAACGTTCGAAATAGCCTCATTAGCCGTCCTGTCACCCAGTTTTGATGTTTTTATACGTTCGCCCAAAGCATCTAAGTTCCGACTACTCAGACGTTCAAACTCAGACTTAATCATATATTGAACAGTTTTCTCTGCAATCGCGATTGACTTTTCAAAATCACAATATCTATTCATCATGATTTCAAAACGCTCTTGAGGATTTGCATCCTTATAAATATTGATAATATTTGTATTATTGATTACCATGTTTATTTCCTCCTTTTGTAATCAAAAGATGCATTTACGAATCATGCTTTCGAATATGGCCAAATCTTCGGGGCAGTCCGCAAATTGTTTGTATTTATTCAAAACAGCAATTTCTTTAGGCGAATGAGCCAATTTTAATAATGTGAAACCTTCCTGCAGTCTAATTCCACCACCATTGCCAGAAACTGTTTCTATAGGGTACTCGCAGCTAAGTTCTTCTATGTCACTTCTGATCGTCCTTTCCGTGACATGAAGTTCAGAAGCCAAACAAGAGCATGTAACATGTCCGCGTTCACGTACGATTTCATATATTCGCTTTTGACGGTATGCTTTAGGCTCTCGTTTGCTCACCGCTTCCCTCCTTTCTGGCTCTTGCCGTTTTATTTCCTATACCTTATATGTCAAACCGGAAGTCTAATTTCCGCTTTGAAAAATATTTTCAAAAAATATCAATAATAAAAAACCTCTCCGAAACGCATCATAATGTCATAAAACTCCTTTGGAAGTCTTATTAGTTTTATGATTCATGCGCTTCGAAGAGGCATCTTTCACTTGTACAAAAAATCTATTTTATATTAGGTTTACCAATAACATATTTACTTTTCTTATATTTACATTTGTTCCTTGTCATTACATTGGGATCGATATTTATTGTACTTATAGTTATCTCTCCCAAGCAGCAATGCTTTTTATTATACGGGCAACAACTTTCTTGACAATAAATCCTACGATAACCCACCTTTATATTCCTCCTTCTGTATAACTCCAACAAATTTCAAATATTCAACATCAGCCACAAGCAACTCATCAATTGTTTCAATAGATAAAGAAGAATGTATGTCAATATATTTAGCCATATCATCCTCTTTAACTACTATGTCGGATCTAATCGAAACTCCAAAATCCTCTTCCCAAGGATAAACATTCAAGCCAATTTCATCATAATAATCTTGTTGAATTTCAAGAAATTCAATTGCTTCCTCATATTCGCAATTTGCATAATCTGACATCCACTCAGCCTGTTCTTCGTAACAAATAAAAATCATTTTCTTTCCTCCTGTTTACTTAAATTTTTAATTGAAAATCTATAAAAAACGGAGCAGAAATTTCAGATAAGTATCTAAAATTCCCGCTCCGGCTTTGTCGCTAACCCATATTGGGTAGAACCAGCTCGTCCAAGCAATAGTAAAATTTTTATTATTCGAAACATATCGAGACACGTAATGTGCTGCAACTATGCCTCTACGCTACAACAATTATTTTCATTATCATCATTTTCATCGCTGAACACCTGCTGTAGAAATTGCGTCAACGATATATCATCTTCTCGCTTACCATTCTTGCGATGAAGAATTTTATTACCAAATGAATCAGTTTTCACAGAACAAATGACCAAGCGATTTGGTGTGTATATTTTCTTTTCTTCCATTAAAACAATCTACCTCCTTCAAAAGTTCCCATAAACTTATCAATCAAGTGACGGGTATTACTATCAAGTTCGAAATCACTTTCATGCGTCTTAATTGTTTTATATAGCTTTTCACAATACTTGTTTAGCAATCCAGTTTCTTCCGTAAATGTGTCTATCATAATATTTAAAGGAAACTTGTTTTCATATTCTGTTCCAATATTACTTTTATAATTTTCTTCATCAAATTGATACAATTCGTATTGAACATCTTCGATAATTCCAAGTCCTCTTACCAAATACAGTTTTCCAATCTTAGTATCAAGCACTCGAATATCTTCTATTTCCTTAAGAATTGAACTGATTTTTGACGGCATGTATACCGTCTTCCCATCAACTTCTCGATAAAACAAACTTGTTTCCGAAGAAGGCTTAGGATCAATTTTTTTCCAGTGAGACCTATCCATATCAACATCTTCTTTAAGAGTGTCTAAAAATTTCAATACTTTTTTCAAATCTTTTGATGGTTCTGTTAGGTCTGAATTTAACATATCATCGACATTTACTTCAAAAAGATTTGCTATTTTACAAGCAGCATCAATAGAAAGTTTCTTTTTCGCATCTTTTCCCAAAGTCCTAGAAATATACCCGGCGCTAAACTCCAATATTGCTTCAAGAGTATTTGTTTGTATATTATTTTTTTTCAAAAGTAATTCAATATTGTCGCGTAACCTTTGACTGTTATAATCATATTTTATGCTAAACTCATGAAGTTGCTTTTCTTGTTCTTTAATTGCTTCCATTAAAGATTTTAATTCCTCTTCATGATCCTCCTTCATCTTAGAAGTAAAATCATATTCGTCCTTTAATCGTTTAATGTTATCAACAGCATCTTTACAGTCTTCCAGAGTTTTTACCCTATATACCTTCGGCCCTGTTTCCGTTGTCTCTTCATCAAAAAAGAAAAACATTTTTTATTTCCTCCTTTGTTTGCTTAACCAAAGAATACATCAGTCCGACTAACTTGTCAATGGTTTTTTTGTAGACTATTGTTTTCTTTGGTCTGAATAGTACTATCATCCTTATGGTTGACATGCTTTTTATAAATTTGCACCCTGTATCTAACAGGGTGCTTAAATACTAAATAGAATAAACTGTTTCATCATTTTCAAACGTAAATAACTTCCTCTGTTTAATATTATCAATCCCATATCCTAATTGATTTATTCTTATTCTCGCTGATGCAGGCGATACATTGAATGTATCGGACACTCTTTCTGTAAGTAAATCCAACTTCATTTCCGGAGATAAAAATTTATTATCTCTCAATTTTTTATCATAACACACAATATGCATTGCGGGTCTCGGCATAAGTATCGCTGCACTGAAATACTTTGCATGATGCTCTATCCAATCATGTTTAGTAATCAGTTCTCTTTTGCCTGAGCCTTGAACATCTGACGATCGACACGCAGTAATTGCAATCTTTTCATCATTATTAGTAGGGAAAAATGAAAGTTGATTCTCATTCTCCTTATATATTTGTGAATGATATAATCCGTGTCCACATTCATGAATCATTGTTGATCTAAATGCATACTCGTTTGGCGCTTCCAAAAGAGAATTATCAATCACTACAGTATTCTCATCAATTGGACGATACGCTATGTCCTTCTTTTCTGGATCATAAACTAAAATCCTTCTATTATTAAATACCATTCTTCCCCAAATACATCCATTGAACGAAAGATTTTCAAAATGAATATTATATCCCAAAAATCTTTCGGTAAAATCCTCAACATCTATTGGATGCGGATTAGTAAGAAGAGTATCATCATATTGGCTCAAAATATATTCAGCATCGTCCTCGATATTCTTGTTCTTTAAAATAGGAACGCCATCATTTCTGACACGATAGTTAAGTTGCAGCATAAGCTTATTTTACCTCTCTTTTCTTCTGCATTTCTTTTACGAACTGCAACCATTCCTCTTCTCCCGCATCTAATTCTTTAGCTAATCTCAATGCCTGTTCTACATAGCTCCTCTCCACTATATATTCAGGAAGATCTGATGGAATAGCATAATCTCCTCTTTGTCTTGAAGCAGCAGCTTTCTTATAAAATAAGGAACTCTCTTCATCATTTAATTTTAGGAAAGATGCAAGAGCATCAAGTCTATCCTGTTTGAAAGCACCTTTCTTATCTTTTTCAACTTCACTGTAAAACTGAGGAGAAACACCAATAGCCATAGCAGTTGCACGCAGGGATGGATGGTTTTCTAGTCCTTTTCTCTTTGCCTCGATATACTGGCCGAAGCTCATTTCGTTAACATTCACGGTTTGATTCATGGTTTGTCCTCTTTTCTTTTCTTCTCTTAGTTTTGCTCGTTTTTTCGATAAATAGTTTTCCGGGATCTTTTTGTGTCTTCTTATTCTTTAATTTGTGTTCAAATTCACATTCGTTTAATAATTCAAGATTACTCTTTTTTATAATTTTGCTCTAATTGTTAAAATTTTAAATATACTTTTTTGCAAACCTAACGATAATGTCAACTGTCAGCCATAAGGTTGATATAATTAATATAACAAAAGGGAATGAACAAGTCAATCCCTTTTTCATAATTAAATATACTTTTGAAATCATTGGAGAAAAATAAAGCTTTATCTATATTTGATTTTTTAACTATTTAACTATAGATTGGGAACAGCGTAAATTGGGAGAGTCATTATCGTTTTTAAAGGATGGGACTCACGGAACACATGCTGATGCAGATGATGGACCGTTATTGTTGAGTGCAAAAAATATAAAAGATGGAACCATAAAATGGGATGAAACTGATAGAAGGATTTCTCAGGAGGAATACGAAAAGATACATTCCAACTTCGCTCTAAAAACTGGAGATGTTCTTCTTACAATTGTAGGTTCCATTGGAGAAACCGCTATATTAAAGAAGTCTGAGGGATTAACCTTTCAACGTAGTGTTGCATTTTTAAGACCAAAGGAAGATATTTTATCAGAGTTTTTATATACAGAAATACAGACCCTGACATTTCAAAAGGAGCTTGAGAGTAGAAAATCCACATCTGCTCAGCCAGGGATTTATCTTGGAGACTTAGCAGAAATACCTGTGAAATACTCTCCTTCACTTGATGAACAAAACAAAATCGGTGAATATTTCTTGAATATAGATAACCTTATCACCCTTCAACAGCGTAAGTATTTTAAAATAATTCCAAAAAGAAAATCAATTGATTTTATAGTTTATAATAACTTTTTCACTAATGAATGGGAACAGCGTAAGTTGGGTGAGATAGCTAGAAATGTCTTGGGTGGAGGAACACCTAAAACAAATGTCGGAGAATATTGGGATGGAAATATTCCTTGGATTCAATCCTCAAATGTTCAGGAAGACGAAATGTTTGATTTTAATATCCCCAAGAGAATTACAGAGCTGGGGTTAAACAAATCAGCTACTAAATTAGTTCCTCAAAACTCTATCGCTGTAGTTACACATGTGGGTGTAGGAAAGCTCGTTTTCGTTCCGTTTGCTTATACTACAAGCCAAGATTTTACATCTTTGGCGGACTTGGAAACTGACCCCATATTTACATGCTATTCTTTATATAAACGACTTCAGGATGATTTACATATTGTACAAGGTTCAGCGATAAAAGGAATCACTAAAGATGATTTATTGGCTAAAGAGATTATGGTTCCCGAACAGGATGAACAATGTAAGATTGGGGAGTATTTTAGAAGTCTCGACAACCTTATCACCCTTCAACAGTGTGAGTCCCACTTTAAAAATAGGAGGCCAATAAATATATGTTAAGTAGTTTTAACAGCCTAGATTTCTTCTGGGCTTATTATGAAACTTGGATAAAAGTGTACAAAGAAGGAGCCATACGTAAGCCAACAATGGATAAATACTTGCTTACACTTGCTTGGTTAAAAAAACTTGCTCCTAATCTGAAGCTGAAAGATGTAACTAGAATAACTTATCAAAAACTGCTAAATGATTATGCTATGTATCATGAAAGGCAAACTACCCTTGATTTTCACCATCAATTAAAAGGAGCTGTACTTGATGCGGTAGATGATGGACTAATCGATCGCGATCCCACTAGAAAAGCAATAATTAAGGGGAAGATTCCTCGTGTCAAAAAAACAAAATATCTTAATCAGTTTGAATTGCATAAACTTCTTTCAGATTTAGACCTTGGTCCTGAAGTTAACTGGGATTGGTTGATTTTGTTAATTGCTAAGACTGGAATGCGTTTTTCAGAAGCATTAGCAGTTACTCCATCCGATTTTGACTTTTCTCATCAGATGCTTACGATTAATAAAACATGGGATTACAAAAGCAAAACCGGATTTGCACAAACAAAAAATAAGTCTTCCATGCGAAAAATCCAGATCGATTGGCAATTAATCATCCAGTTCTCCGAATTAACAAGAAATCTTCCGCCGGAAGTACCTATATTTATTAATGGAAATGTCTACAATTCAACTATAAATGACATTCTATCTCGTCATTGCAAAAACATGGACATTCCTGTTATTTCAGTTCACGGGCTTAGACACACCCACGCTTCTCTCTTACTTTTTGCCGGTGTATCAATTGCAAGCGTGGCTCAGCGCCTCGGTCATTCAAGTATGACCACAACACAGAAAACATATCTGCATATTATTCGTGAACTAGAGAATCGTGATGTCGATCTTGTAATGAGATCACTTTCAAGTCTTAACTAATTGATTTCTTGGGGCTTACACTGTTTTTTATATAAACATCTGTTGTAATAATCCTTTTTTCAGTTCCTTAAGTTCATCAAACTTACGCTGTTGAAGGGTGATAATGTTATCAAGTTTTGAAAAAAACTCTCCAATCTTGGCTTGCTCGTCAATAGATTTAGGTACCAACAAATCTGTGTCTTGCAAAGCACCTTTCGACAAAGATGTAACTTTAATACCTTGCATCAGC
>JAILRA010000018.1 GCA_024698715.1 Lachnospiraceae bacterium | reverse complement strand
TCCTTTCGCTATTTGTTTGGCTTGAACAACCTCATTATAGCGGAAAGGTGATTTTTTTGTATAACACACACCGCGCACCCGCATAGCGGGTGGTTTATATTTCGCACGCTTCGCGAGCTCAACAGGGTCACGACCCATAATCAAAAGATCGGGTCTTGAAAAAGATCCGATCTTTTTGTTTAGATTTAAGTATATAATTTATCGGGAAGTTGAATTTCGGAATAGATGGCCGCATACTCTTTTGCGTTAAGTTCCGGGTAATTCTGAATGAAATCTTTAGAGTTATTTTTTTTGAGAAGATCCACTGCTTTGTTGTAGGCTATGGCTGCCGTTATCTCATCTTCAAATTCACCTATCTTAATATATCCGTTCAGATGGATCTTTACTTCGTAAACGGTTTTGCGATCTTTGATCTTTTTTCTTACTCCGTGATATCTGTTGATTATCTCAATATTGGAATAGCGAAAATCGTATATGTCATTGTTTATGAATCTGTAATCTTTTCCGATTATTGCGTATGCCGGGATCGAGTATCTTTCGTTTATGCTTATCTGATTACCGTATTCGTAGCAGAATAAGTGATTGCCTCTTTTGCATATCTTATGCGTGGAATAGTAGAAAAGATCGTCGCGGTCGAATTTAAGTACGGTATCCTTATCCAGATAGTAGTAAATCAGGTTTGTACTTAAATAGATCGGATTCGGGATATAAATTCCGTTATCGCGGTAATTGATAAGGATCACGAATTTTTCGAATGAAAGAGAATATGAATTATCGTAATCATCTATCGTGAGATTTTCAGACAAAAGGATTTCATCTGCTTCTTTTCTGCATTTTAATGCTTCATCAAGTATTTCAAAACTTCCAAGGGAAATATGCTTTCCTTTGGAAGTAACAGATACTCTGCAATATTCGCTACCGTTTTTCTTTTTTGCAAAAAAGATTCCTTTGTAACTCATGATTTCAAATAAAGAGTGACAATGTTTACCGGAAGATAAAGACTGGTGATCTTCGGATAAAACAGGGTCATTCTTTTGTCCTTTAAATATAAATCACTGTTTTTATATGAATTATAATATAAAAATACATTGCGGGAAATACGCGATATGTCAGAATTATTCGGTAAAATCATTCTTTAAAGTGACTGTTTAAACAGAAAAGCCTTTAAAAAATGCCGATTTTATGATATAATTTTAAAAATTTATGGGAAATTTTGGATATACATTGACATTTTGTTAACGAAGTTTCAGAATTTCATTTATCTTATTAAATATTCAGGAGCTATTATGGAAATTCTGTATAAAAGCACTAGGGACGATTCGAACAGAGTAAGCGCTTCATATGCGATCACCAAAGGTATTGCTGATGACGGCGGTCTTTATGTTCCGGAAAGTTTTCCTTCACTGGACATTAGTCTTGAAGATTTATCAAAACTTGATTACAAGGGCGTGGCTTACGAGATCATGAAGCTCTTTTTTACCGATTTTACCAAAGAAGAACTTCAGTACTGTATAGATAAAGCATACGATGAAAAATTCGACACTGAAGAGATAGTTCCGATGTCTTTTGTTGATAAGGCTTATTACCTGGAACTTTTTCACGGGTCAACAATAGCTTTCAAAGATATGGCTCTGTCAATCCTGCCTTACCTTATGAAAGTATCAGCCAAAAAGAATGATATCAAAGAAGATATAGTTATTCTTACTGCAACAAGTGGCGATACCGGAAAGGCTGCACTTGCAGGTTTTGCCGGAGTGGAAGGCGTTAAGATCATTGTGTTTTATCCAAAGGGCGGAGTTTCCGCCATTCAGGAAAAACAGATGGTAACACAGGTCGGAGACAATGTTAAAGTTGTCGGAATAAACGGCAATTTTGATGATGCGCAGACAGGTGTTAAGAATATATTCGCGGATAAAGAGTTTAATGAGAAACTCAACAAAGCGGGCTACAGATTTTCTTCCGCAAATTCAATCAATATCGGCCGATTGATCCCTCAGGTTGTTTATTATGCATATGCTTACGCTAATCTTTTAAAGAACGGAAAGATCGAAGAGGGTGACCTGATAAATTTTGTAGTTCCCACAGGAAATTTCGGAAACATTCTTGCAGGCTATTTTGCCAAAAGGATAGGTATTCCCGTAAATAAACTTATCTGTGCTTCAAATGAGAATAAAGTATTGTTTGATTTCTTTAATTCCGGTATATATGACAGAAACAGAGATTTCATTCTTACAACTTCTCCTTCGATGGATATACTTATTTCTTCCAATTTTGAAAGACTCGTTTATCTTTCATGCGGAAGCGATGCAAAAAAAAATCTTGCTTTTATGAATGACCTTAAAGAAAAAGGTGAATATAAGGTTACCGACGAAATGAAGAGATTTATTGATGAGAGTTTTGTCGGTGGATTTGCTTCGGAAGTAATGGTCGGAAACAGGATCAAGGATGTATTCGACAGAACAGGATATGTTATTGATACTCATACTGCTGTTGCAAGTGCTGTTTATGAAGATTATCTTAAGGAAACAAAAGATGATTCGGCTACGGTGATAGTTTCCACAGCATCACCTTATAAGTTTTCAAGAGCTGTTCTTTCCGCGATTGACGGTATTAAGCATGACGAAGATGATTTTGTTCTTGTTGACAGACTCAACGAGATTTCCGGTATTGAAATACCCAAAGCGGTTAACGATATCAGAAATGCCGCAATTCTTCACGATACAGTATGTGAAAAAGATGCAATGATCAATGAAGTTGAAAGTTTTTTGAAACTTAACTGATATTATTCCGATTAACTTGTGATTATTTTTTGTTTAGCAGTTACTACACATAACTATAATTATTTGACTGAAATTTTGAGGATTGTATGGATCGAAAGAAACATATTTTAATCGTCGATGACGTAACTACAAATTTAAAAGTTGCCGCTGATGTTTTAAAGGATAACTATCAGCTTTCAATGGCAAAATCAGGTGCTCAGGCTTTGGATTTTCTTAAGAAAGCCAGACCGGATCTTATTCTTCTGGATGTAAGAATGCCAGGTATGGACGGATACGAAACTCTTGAACGTATCAAAGCTAATAATGAAACCGCCAATATTCCCGTTGTATTTCTGACAGTGGACGACCAGAGGGAAAGTGAGATTAAAGGTCTTAAAATGGGGGCGATGGATTTTATCCTAAAACCTTTTGAACCGGAGATCATGCTTTCGCGTATTGAAAAAATCCTTCAGATAGAAGATTTAAGAAGGAATCTTTCCAATTCCGCCAAAAAAGATCCGCTCACAGGAATTTGGAACAGAAAATTTATCGAAGATGATATAGAAAAATACTTTTTGACAAAGAATAAAGGTATTTTCCTTTTACTTGATGTTGATAATTTTAAAGTGGTTAATGATTCCTATGGTCATGTGTTCGGCGACAATGTTCTTTGTAAATTTGCGAAGATACTCGCCAACAATGTCGGACCCAGAGACCTGGCTGCCAGAATAGGCGGTGACGAGTTCGCTGTATTTCTTAAGGGCGATTATTCTGACGATGAGATCAATTCATACTGCAATATGATACTTGTCTGTGTTCATAACGAAATGCGTGACGGTTCCGAACTTTCATATAATCCTTCGGTGTCAATCGGTATTTCCGTTGCGCCCGATGACGGTGTTGATTTTAATACTCTGTATCACAGGGCGGATAAAGCGCTTTACTATGTAAAACAAAACGGAAAGGATAATTTCCATTTTTATAAACAGCGTGAAGAATATTTGAACTCGACGATAGAAAACTTTAACAGTGAGGTCGATCTTTCAAGGCTGGAAGGCTTCATGAAAGAGAAGAACTACGAGAACGGAGCTTTGAGAGTTGAGTACGAAGGTTTCAAGAATATCGTTCATTTTGTTCAGAGAACAATCGCAAGATCCAATCAGACGGTATGGATGATACTCTTTACCCTGACTCATTCGGGTCCGGACAAACTTACGACTGAAATGCTTGAAGAAGCAATGCAGCAGGTTGAAAGAGCGATAGTCGTTTCTCTGAGAATGGGGGATGTTACTACTCAGTATTCTTCATTCCAGTATGTAACTCTTTTGATGAATGCCGATGAGGAAGATTCCAGACAGATAGCACAGAGGATCATTACAACCTGGCAGGAAGTGTCGGAAGATAAATATATGACGCTTACATACGATCTGAAGACCATAGTTCCCAAATAAGAGAACCGTAAAAAACAGTATAAAAAAAGAACCCGATCAGGTTCTTTAGACAGAACAGCACGTAAGAAAATTCTTACGTGCTGTTTAATTATCATTATCGTTTTACGATAGGAACATAGATCTTGTCATCCATAATAGGCTTATATGCCGGACGGATTATCTTTCCGTTATTGGAAAGTTCTTCAAGTCTGTGTGCTGACCATCCGACTATTCTTGCGATAGCGAACATCGGCGTGAACAGTTCCGAAGGAAGACCGAGCATATTGTATACAAAACCTGAATAGAAATCGACATTTATACATACGCCCTTGTACATTTTTCTTTCGGAAGCGATGATCTTCGGAGCAAGATCTTCGACTTTTGAATAAAGTGCAAATTCATCTTCAAGACCTTTTTCCTTTGAAAGCATTTCAACATATTTTTTGAACAGGCAGGCCCTGGGATCGCTTGTTGAATAAATAGCATGGCCTACACCGTAAATGAGTCCCTGGTGATCGAATGCTTCTTTGTGAAGAAGTTTTAGAAGATAGCTGCTTATTTCTTCATCGTCGGTCCAGTCTTTTACTTCGTTTTTCATTTCCTCAAACATCTGAACAACTTTGATGTTCGCGCCGCCATGACGCGGACCTTTAAGAGAACCGAGAGCGGCAGCGATTGCCGAATATGTATCTGTTAATGTTGAGGTGACCACGTGCGTGGTGAACGTGGAATTATTACCGCCGCCGTGTTCCATATGAAGAACAAGAGCAAGGTCAAGAAGCTTGGCTTCAAGCGATGTATACTTGCTGTCGGCCCTTAAAAGTGATAGTATATTTTCTGCAGTCGAAAGATTGTTATTGGGCCTGTGAATGAACAAAGAATTGCCGTCATGATAGTGACTGTATGCCTGATAACCGTATATCGCAAACTCCGGAAATAAAGCTATCAACTGAAGACACTGTCTTAATACGTTGGGAAGAGAAGTATCGTCTGCTCTGTCATCGTATGAATAGAGTGTGAGCACACTTCTTGCAAGCGTATTCATCATATCCTTGCTCGGAGCTTTCATGATGATATCGCGCACAAATCCGGTGGGCAGAGAACGATATTCACCCAGTATTGTACAGAATTTTTCGAGCTCATCATTTCGGGGAAGATCGCCGAAAAGCAAAAGATAAGCTATCTCTTCGAAACCGAATCGATTATCTTCACTGAAACCTTTAACCAGATCTTTAACATTATAACCGCGATAAAAAAGTTCGCCGGGCAAAGGAATCTGCTCGCCGTCAACAATCTTATTGGCACGTACATCGGATATATGAGTAAGACCGGTTAAAACTCCTCGTCCGTTTAAATCTCTGAGCCCGCGTTTTACATCGTATTTTATGAATAATTCGTTGTCGATGATACTTTTTTCATAACACTTATCGGCAAGATTGATTATATCAGGAGTTATTTCGCTGTGTTTTGATGATGACATATTCAGAATCCCCCTCAAGTAAGTATTTGTCATTCAAGTGACAGTTTTGGTAAACATAACTTCAAAACGCATCATTAATACTATAACATATATAAAAATATTATTCAAAACTATTAATCAAAGTTAATAAAAAGTTTACATAAGAGGTCGATATGAATTTTTTGGATTATATTAGAAATGAAATGAAAAACAGGGGCATTGACTACTTCCTTTATAAGGACTGCGATCCTCATATGAGTGAATACGTTAATGATCATTATAAATTCAGAACTGTTATCTCAGGATTTACCGGTTCGAACGGAACCTTGATCCTGGGATTAAAAGATGCATATCTTTTTACCGACGGCCGTTATTTTATTCAGGCTGAAAACGAACTTAAGGGTACCGGGATCAAACTCATGAAGCTTTCAACTCCTGGATATCCGAGCCTGAAGGGTTTTATAACGGAACTTAAGAATGAAGGAAATGTATTCTGCTGTTACGGAAATAATCTTTCGTATAAAGAATATCTTGATTATGGTATCGAACTTGCGGATGAGGATAACTCTGTATTTTTGAATGCATATGAAAAATGTTTTTCAAAGCCCTATCCGGAACTGAATGCGGATGATTTTGTGGAAGAACTGTCTGTTGAACTGTGCGGCGAGTATCGTAATTCAAAAATAGAAAAAATAAGGGAAACAATGGTTTCAAGGAATTATGATTACTATATTTCCTCGGCTCTTGATGCCAATATGTGGATCATGAATATAAGGGGAAGAGCGATAGAACATAATCCGGTGGCTTTTTCTTATATTGTTATAACACGCGAAGAATGTTTCCTGTTTATAAAAAGAGCATTAGATTCATTAACCGAAGACGGAATTAAAATATATGACTATGATCTCTTTTCCGATTTTATTCGTAAAATTCCGAACGGTAAGAGTGTGGCATTTAAATTTGAACAGACTCCTCTGACTGCAGCACATATTTTAAGTGATAAAAATACGGACATCTTTAACGATGACTGCGGTGTTTCTTTACTGAAATCCATTAAAAACGAAACGGAGATCAGAAATATAAAAGAAGCATACAAAAAAGACAATAAGATCGTTTCGGAATTCATAAACTGGATAAATTCGGTGGATATTACATCCCTTAATGAGTTTGAAGCGATGAATAAGCTTGATGAAATGAGGCTTTCCGAAGAAGATTGTTACGATCTGTCGTTTTCAACAATATCCGCATCCGGTCCGAATGCCGCAATGATGCATTATGAATCAAAAGAAGATGCATGTTCGATGATCTTAAAGGACAATCTCTATCTTTTCGATTCCGGCGGACAATGGAAGGGCGGTACCACCGATATTACAAGAACCGTTGCGATCGGAAATCCTACATATGAAATGAAACATGATTATACGAGGGTTGCGAGAGGAATGCTCAGTCTTATGAATGCAGTTTTCCTTGAAGGCTGTACCGGAATAAATCTTGATATACTTGCAAGAGAACCCATGTGGGAAGAAGGAGACGATTATAAATGCGGAACCGGACACGGAATCGGATATATGTTGTCGGTTCATGAAGGCCCGCATGCTATCAGATGGCTTTCACGTCCAAACGGAAAAGATACTGTATTAAAACCCGGAATGCTTGTTTCGGACGAACCCGGAATATACAAAGAGGGTAAATACGGCATAAGGATTGAAAACATTCTTCTGGTCAGGGAAAAATGTGAGACGTCAGATGGAAGATTCTTATGTTTTGAATGCCTGACGTATGTGCCTATGGATGAAAAGCTGATCTTAAGGGATGAGATGAACGAAAGAGAACTCAAATGGCTGGATGAATATCAGAAAAGATGCTGTGAAAGCATCTGAATTCAACGTTCATCATGATATTTATCAAAATGATTTCAGATAAATATTTATGATCGGGATTTGTATTGCATAAATATCGTCTGTTCAAGAAAAATACACAGATGTGAACATTTTGTTAAATAAATATCAAACCCTCGAAAGTATCTTGACTTTGATTGTATTTATTTTTATACTAATTAACGGTGCGAAATTATCCTTATTCGCTTTCTATTGTATATTCGTTTGTATTTCGGAATATATATTCGTTGCAATAAATAAGGGTATTCAAAATAAAATTTATAAGGAGATACATTATGGCAATCGATTTAAGTCAGTATGGTATTAATGCCAGCGAGATTATCCACAATCCTTCATATGAATTCTTATATGAAGAAGAGATGAAGCCTGAACTTACAGGTTTTGAAAAAGGTACAGAGACAGAGCTCGGTACAGTTAACGTTATGACCGGTATTTACACCGGACGTTCACCTAAAGACAAATACATTGTTATGGATGAGAATTCCAAGAACACTGTTTGGTGGACATCAGAAGAATATAAGAACGACAACCATCCCATGAGCGAAGAGACATGGGCAATCGTTAAGGATCTTGCCAAGAAAGAACTTAACGGAAAGAGACTTTTCGTAATGGATACATTCTGCGGTGCTAACAAAGACACAAGAATGGCAGTTCGTTTCATCATGGAAGTTGCTTGGCAGGCTCATTTCGTAAAGAATATGTTTATCCAGCCTACAGAGGAAGAACTTGCAAACTTCGAGCCTAACTTCGTTGTTTACACAGCTTCACTTGCTAAAGTTGACAATTACAAAGAACTCGGTCTTAACTCCGAAACATGTGTAGCATTCAATACAACAAGCCGTGAGCAGGTTATCCTTAACACATGGTACGGCGGCGAAATGAAGAAAGGTATGTTCTCTATGATGAACTACTATTTACCTCTTCAGGGCATCGCTTCCATGCACTGCTCAGCTAACACAGATATGGAAGGAAAGAATACAGCAATCTTCTTCGGACTTTCCGGAACTGGTAAGACAACACTTTCAACAGATCCTAAGAGACTCCTCATCGGTGATGACGAGCACGGCTGGGATGACAACGGTGTATTCAACTTTGAAGGCGGATGCTACGCTAAGGTTATCAACCTTGACAAAGAATCAGAGCCCGATATCTACAATGCTATCAAGAGAAACGCTCTTCTTGAGAACGTTACCGTTGATGAAGCAGGAAAGATTGATTTCGCTGACAAGTCCGTAACAGAGAACACACGTGTTTCTTATCCTATCGAGCATATTGAAAACATCGTTAAGAAGGTTAACGGTATTTCAGCAGGTCCCGATGCGAAGAATGTTATCTTCCTTTCAGCAGATGCATTCGGAGTACTTCCTCCTGTATCAATCCTTACACCTGAACAGACACAGTACTACTTCTTATCAGGTTTCACAGCAAAACTTGCAGGTACAGAGCGTGGTATTACTGAGCCTACTCCTACATTCTCGGCTTGCTTCGGTCAGGCATTCCTTGAGCTTCATCCTACAAAGTACGGTGAAGAACTCGTTAAGAAGATGCAGAAGTCTGGCGCTAAGGCTTACCTTGTAAATACAGGCTGGAACGGAACAGGAAAGAGAATCTCCATTAAGGATACTCGTGGTATCATCGATGCAATCCTTAACGGCGATGTTAACAAAGCTCCCACAAAGAAGATCCCCATCTTTGATTTCGAAGTTCCTACAGAACTTCCCGGAGTTGATTCTGCTATCCTTGATCCTCGCGATACATACGCTGATGCTTCCGAATGGGATGCTAAGGCTAAAGATCTTGCAGGAAGATTCATCAAGAACTTCGGCAAGTATACAACAAACGATGCAGGTAAGGCACTTGTTGCTGCAGGTCCTCAGTTATAATTTGTTAAATAAGATTAACTTTAATGAGCAGGATTTTTATCCTGCTCATTTTTTGCGTTTCGATTGATATTTTATTTGGAATCAAGTATTTGATGAGAGTAAATTCCGGTAAATACTTAAAGAAATTCAATATATGTTATTTTTGAAATATTATGTTTTTCGTGATAATATAATACAGAAATAATCTGATTGATTTTTTATATTTTATTAAAGACAGATAACTCGATGAGGTAATGCCATGAGTAAAGAATTTATAGTCGGCGATTATATGTTTTCGTCACTTGAAGAAGCGAACATTGCAAAACTCGAACTTGATAAAATAGAAAAACTTAATGAAAAGCTTGTCGGCGCCGACGTAGAACTGCTTTATAAGGTATATAACAAAAGTATAGAGAAAAATACTTTTAAAACACCCGTCGGACTGGAGTATATGAAGGCCATAAAGAAAAAACTCGAAAAATCGCCTTCTTTTAAAGCGGATATTCTTCCTATTCCCGTTAATGCACTTCCACATGATGAGCTGTCCGCTGAAGAGAGAAACGAAAGTCTTAAAAGATATAAAAATGAGTCAAAAAAATACTCAACATTTTTCAAATGGTCTTTATTTATAAATGCTGTTTTGGTTATCGTCATAATTGCTTTATTCGTTATAACTTCGACTTCAAAAAATCCCAATATTCTGAATTACGAGAATGCATTGGTTGACAAGTATTCCGCATGGGAGATGGAACTTGAAGAAAGAGAAAGAGCGGTAAAGGAAAAAGAAGCTAATCTTCCTTGATTTTCACATTTTTTTCATAAGATGATTTTATAATTCATACTGTTGATTAATCAATCGGGGGTATATTATGAATTCAAAAATTCTTGTTGTTGACGATGAATGCAGAATGAGAAAAATCATAAACGACTTTCTTACGAAGAACGGACATACTGTTATCGAGGCCGGTAACGGCGAAGAAGCACTTGATAAGTTCTATTCTGATTCGGACATCAGTCTTATCATTCTCGATATCATGATGCCAAAACTTGACGGTTGGGAAGTATGTAAGGAAATAAGAAAAGAATCCAAAGTTCCGATAATAATGCTTACGGCCAGAAGTGATGAGAGCGACGAACTTTTAGGTTTTGAACTTGGCGTCGATGAATATATATCCAAACCTTTTTCGCCAAAGATACTTGTTGCAAGAGTTGAAGCTGTGTTAAGAAGAACGCAGGGTATCGGTGCTCAGGATATTATTGAAAGTGCCGGTATCGTTATGAATAAACTGACTCATATAGTAAGCGTGGACGGCAAAGAAGTTGAATTCAGTTATAAGGAATTTGAACTTCTTGCTTATTTTCTTGAGAACGAAGGTATTGCGCTTCCGAGAACGAGTATCCTTAACAATGTATGGAATTATGATTATTACGGCGAAGACAGAACCATCGACACTCATGTAAAAAAGATCAGGGCAAAACTCGGAGATAAAGGAAAATTCATAAAAACCATCTGGGGCATAGGTTATAAATTTGAAACGATCGATTAAATTTCAGTTAGCTTCAATTTTCATATCGATTCTTACTTTGACAGTAGTCATGTGTATGCTGGCTAACATTCTTTTTCTAAAACATTTTTATCTTTTGAATAAAAAAAATGACATTAAAGAAGCATACAATCTGCTTAATCAGGCCAGCAGGGAAGGTAAACTTCATGACGGTCAGTTCCAGGAAAAACTTAATCTTAAATGCGAGACTTCCGATCTGTCGATAATTGTAATCGATAAAAGTTCGGATCTGATCGCATCTATAAGGATTAATGACGAGGATCTTCTTTTGAGGATCGAACAGGGGATTCTTGAATTATGGCCGGTTGACGATTTTCAGAATCTGAAAGTTCAGATGCTTGCAGATCCTTTTTCTAATAATAAATACATGCAAATGAAAGGTTATCTGGATAACGGAGAATCTTTTCTGATCAGATGTGCATATATTGCCGTCGAAGATAATGTGTACATTTCCAATAAATTTCTTTTAATAGTCGGACTGATAGGATTGACGGTAGGTATTATCAGTATCATTTTCTTTACCAACAAGCTTACAAAGCCCATAGTGAGTTTATCCGATATTTCGTCAAAAATGGCTAATCTTGATTTTGATGCTAAATATGATTCCAAAGGTGAAAACGAAATAGATATGCTCGGTGAAAATATAAACCGACTTTCTTATATTCTTGAGAAAACCATTTCCGAACTTAAGTGCGCCAACAAGGAACTTACGAGGGATATTGAAAGAAAAACAGAGAATGAGGAAATGCGAAAGGAATTTATCGCAAACGTATCTCACGAATTAAAAACCCCCATTGCACTGATTCAAAGCTATTCGGAAGGCCTGAAAGAAGGTATCATTGATGATGATGAGAATAAGGATTATTATCTGGATGTTATCATCGATGAATCCAACAGAATGAATAATCTTGTAAAAGAACTAATGACTCTTTCTGAGCTTGAATTCGGCAACAAACCCATTGAGGTTGAAAGGTTTGATATCGTCGAACTCATAAAAAACAAGATATCTTCTTCAAATATTCTTATAAAGCAGAAAGATATAAGTATAAGCTTCGAGTGTGAAGAAGAGAAGATCTGTGTGTGGGCTGATGAATTTAAGACTGAAGAAGTTCTTTCCAATTATCTTTCGAATGCAATTCATTATTGTGATGATGAACGAAAGATCGTGATAAGCGTTTTAAAGAAGGAAGAATTTGTAAGGATCAATGTTTTTAATACCGGTAAACCTATTCCGGATGAAGATATGGAAAGGATCTGGGAGAAATTTTATAAAGCCGATAAAGCCAGGAGCAGGGATTACGGAGGCTCCGGTATCGGATTATCCATAGTAAAAGCAATAATGACAGGTGCAAATCTTGATTTCGGATGTTACAATACAGATGGCGGTGTAAATTTTTATTTTGAATTGCCGATAAAATAAATGTGATTTTGCATAATATTTGATTTAAAGGAATTTTCGAATGAAGAAATCTTTTATAAAATTTTTGATCTGTATATCTGTTGCGGCACCTCTTACGGGCTGCCTTAATTTTATTCCGGAAATGACAGAGGAAGAGGAAGTTAAGGTCGTCAGATATATGGCTGATGCAGTTCTCGAACATGATGTAAATTATCAGGCGAGACTTCTGAGTGAAGAAGAAAAGCAGATAGCCATTGAAGAAGAAGCGAGAAAAGCGGAAGAACTCAAAAAGATCGAAGAAGAGGAAATAAAAAAGAAAGAAGAGAAACAGGAAGAAAACAGACCTGACGATATTGAAACCGGTGTATCCAAGAAGTCTTATGATCCGGATGAGATCAATGATTATCTCGGTATAGAGGGAGCGGAATTCGAATTCGCGGGTGAAGAGATCGTTCTTAAATATCCCAAAACTTCCGATAATCTCGGTTTTGCATTTACTGCATCCGACAATAACAAACTGATGGTCGTAAGATTCAATATCAAAAATGTGACTTCCGAATCGGTATATGTCGATCTTGCGACATCCAATCCCAAGTTTAAGGCTATAATTAATGACAATACGAAAATCTCATCTTCTAAAGTTCCGCTTGATGATGTAATGAACTTTTTCGTGGAAACTCTTGAATCCGGTGAAGTTAAACAGGCCGTACTTATATACGAAATTCCCGAAGATACAACTGTTGATTCATTGGATTTGAGTTTGTCGGCATTCGGAAAAGATGCCATCAGAATTAAAATAAAATAGGCTTATTTTAATATAATAAATGATAGTATAAAATTAATTGATGATATTTATGCCCTGCAGAGTAAAGTCTGTGGGGCTTTTTATATGTTTTATATATGAAAAATGCGCTATTACAGGAATCATAATATAAGGAATTATAATCGTAGTTGTTCGTTGTAAAACATATTGTTATATGATAGAATTTTTAAGGATAAATTAAATAAATCTTTTTGAAAAACTAAAAATATTTTTAATATCTTAAACTCTTATTTTTTTTGATAAATGTAAATTTTCTTTTCGGAGGATATTATGATAAAAAAACAATTAAAAAGGACAATTATGTATGTTATGAGTGCGATACTTACAGTCGGACTCTTTTCTTTTGTATCGCAACATACTGCAATTAAAGCCAGAGCTGAAGGAACAGCTAAAAATATTCAATTTGGTGCTGATACCATTATACCAACGATGAAAAGTGTTAAAGAAGGATATGATTGGGATGTAAAGAGCAGAGTTACAGAAGCTCCGATTGTTTACTATGGCACTGATACTACAAAGAATTGGATTGTTATAGGTAATAACGAAACCGGAGCAGTTCAAATGGAAGACGTGTTGACGCTTTTTGCTAACGCTGCATTTTATAATGAGCTATTTGATGATAAATCTCCTTGTAATAATTCATATGCTAATTCAAAAATAAAATCTGTAGTTGATGCATATTATGATAATGAAAACGCAACAAACGGATTGCCTTTGACATTGTTTTCAAACAAAGAACGTTCGGCAA
The DNA here is from genome assembly GCA_024698715.1 of Lachnospiraceae bacterium. GTDB lineage: Bacteria > Bacillota > Clostridia > Lachnospirales > Lachnospiraceae > UBA3766. The sequence goes on along the minus strand of JAILRA010000018.1, from coordinate 137,366 downwards.
TAGTAGAAAGAAATTTGATACATGGTGAATACAGTTATCGTTATAGTGATTTTTGTGATGGTGTATCTGATGAGAATGGTACAAGTGGTTATTTATGGCTGTTATCTACAAAGGAAGCTGATCTTGTAGGAAGTAATTTCCGCAGAAGGAATAATGAATTTTGGCTCCGCTCGACTGGTGAGAGAGATGATAGGGCACCATTTGTTTATTCTGATGGTTTCGTGAGTTTCGACGGTACGTATGTGTACCAGTATTTTGGAGTTCGTCCTGCTTTTAATTTAAGTCTTTCATCCATTATACTCGCATCTGCAGCCGAAGGAGGTAAAGTATCGGGTATGGGTGAATCGGCACTTATGTCTGTTGAAAACTATATTGGTGATGAATGGAAACTGACGATTCATGATGCATCAAGAGACGGACTCGAAGTATGGAGAGACGGAAAGACAAATATTTATTCGGGCGGTACAATTAAAGTAAATTATAAGGATGCAACTACAGGAGAAAATAATTATCTTTCTGTAATTCTTGTTGATTCAAATAATAATATTCTTTCATATGGAAGAATAGTAGAGCTACCAGAAGGAGCATCATCTGATGGCGTGGCATATGTTACTATGCCTTCTAACTTAACTGAAGGATCAACATATACACTCAAATTCATGTCCGAACAATATAATGGCGATAAGATGACGGACTTTGCTTCAAAATTTGAATCTAAAAGAGAAGTATCATTTACTATAGGTTCAAATACTTATTCGAGTAACGGAAAAGCAATTCAGATTGGAAGTGAAGCACTTGGTGCAGGTGTATATACCGGTAATCCGGCATCATTATATTATGATTCGTATTTAGACAAAGGAACAAGAAAATCCGATAAATGGAGAGTGATCGGATATAATACCGATGGTGTTGCGAGTGCGGATGGCAGAATGACTTTGCTTGCAGAATCTTCACTTGGAAATTCATATTTTGATGAAACTAAGAATTCAAATGAATATTCAAAGAGTACATTAAAAACAGCAATAGATAATATTGTAAATAATCGATTATCAACCGGTTCTCCTGAAAGGAATGCGGTAATTAACAGAACGCTCTTGGGTGGAAGCGGACTTTATGGTGCAGATGATTATAATGATAACTATGTAAGCGGTTCTACAGTTTCTGATGCAGTTATGTGGCCGCTTTCCTTTTATGAAGCCGATTTATTAAATAGCAATATAAGAAACAAAGGAGAATGTTGGTGGCTTCGCTCGCCGGGTCAATATTATTACACTACGGCTGCGGTCAGCAATGATGGCAATATTTACGAAATTGGATACAATGCAGACAACAGTTACAGCGTACGTCCCGCTATTTATTTAAATCTTTCATCTGTGATAATGACATCTGCAGCAGTAGATGGTAAAAAATCCGTCAGTGTGGGCATTTTCGGACTTACGCCCATAGAAAATTATAATGGTAATGAGTGGAAATTTACAATTCATGATTCTTCAAGAGATGCTCTTACTGTAACCAGAGAAGGTGATTTTAAAGTAAATCCCGGAAATAAAATAAAAATAAAATATTCGAATGCAGTTACCGGATCAAATAATTATCTTTCTGCAATTCTTGTTAATTCAGATAATAATATAATTCGTTACGGAAGACTTTTAGATTTAGGTACATCAGAAGCTTCTGCCAACGGAGAGTTTTATGTTGCGATTCCTTCGGGCCTGAATGAAGGAACATATAAACTCAGATTCTTATCCGAACAATATAACGGCGATAAAATGACAGACTTTGCTTCAAAGTTTGATTCATCAAGAGATGTAACATTTACAGTAGGTTATAATACATATTCAAATAATGGTAAAGCTGTTCAGCTGGGAAGCGAATCACTTGGAGCAGGGGTTAATACGAAGAACGCTGCAAAATTATATTTCGATTCATATTTAGAAAATGGAACAAGAAAATCAGATGCATGGAGAGTAATCGGATATCAAAATGATGGTGTCGCGTGTGATGAGGAAAGAATGACTTTGCTTTCGGATTCATTAATGAAAAAATGCGATTTTAATTATAATAATGGTACTTATAATATTTACTCCGGAAGTAATTTACAAAATGAGGTAAATATTATAGCTGCCAGAACTACAGAAACTGAAAAAGAAGCAATAATAAAAAGAAATCTTGAGGTTGAATCATTTGATATCGCAAATCCTATCTGCACCTGCGATGGTGTAGCTAAATATCGCGTATTAAATGCGATTATGTGGCCGCTTTCATCATATGAAGCCAATTTAACAAATGTTGATATCAGAAAGAAAAATTACTCATGGTATCTTCGATCGCCCGGATATACGGTTGAAGATCAATATACTTATAATATTTCATATGTGGAAGATACGACTGGTACTGTGAAAGATTTTGGTCATAGTACTGCATTCTCAAGTTATGTTCGCCCGGCTTTCTTTTTGAATTATTCATCAATAATCCTCACATCTGCTGCTGAAGGCGGTAAAGTTTCGGGCAAAACAGGTTCGCTCGCTCTTTCTCCTGTAGGAGATTATACAGGTACTGAATGGAAGGCAACACTGCATGATTCTTCAAGAGACAATCTTGAAGTAAGCAGAGAAGGCAATTTAAATGTGCCTATAGGAGGAACAATCAAAATAAATTATAAGAATGCAACAACCGGGGAAAATAATTTCCTTTCTGCAATTATTGTCGATTCTGATGGGAATATTCTTTATTATGGAAGAATAGCAGAACTGTCATCCGAAGCATCAAAAAATGGAGAGGCATATATTATCGTTCCTTCCGGATTAACTGAAGGTTCTACTTATACGCTCAAATTCATGTCCGAACAATACAATGGTGACAAGATGACAGACTATGCTTCAGAGTTTGATTCATCAAGAGAGTTTTCATTTACAGTTGGTTCTTATACATATTCGGGCAACGGAAAAACAATCCAGATTGGTAGTGAAGCGCTTGGAGCAGCTGTAAATACATCAAATGCTGCAACATTATACTATGATTCTTATGAAGAGAGTGGAATTTTAAAATCTGATGCATGGAGTATTATTGGATACAACACGAACGGTGTTGCAAGCACGGACGGAAGAATGACATTGCTTGCTAAATCGTATTTAGGAAATAGAACTACATTTAGTGTGTCAGGAGGAAATAATAAATATTCCGGAAGTTTATTACAAAACTCAATTGATAGTTTATCAATGAGAACTGCAGGCGTGGAAAAAGAAGCTATTATCCCAAGAAATCTTGAAGTGGGGATTTACAGTGATTCTGAACCATTTTGTAATGGTGTATCAGGAACAACAGTTTCTAATGCTTATATGTGGCCTCTTTCAACATATGAAGCTAATATTACTAATTATGATATTAGGAATATATATGAAATATGGTGGTTACGCTCGCCAGGTGAATATTCCTACTACACTTCTTATGTTAATAATGGAGCCCTACGTTTTCAGGGGGAATCTGCGACAGTGTATCACCGTTATGTACGACCAGCTTTTAATTTAAATCTTTCATCCATCATCTTCACATCTGCGGCCAATGGAGGCAAACCAACAAATACTATAGGCGCATTGGCGTTGACACCTGTCGGAGAATATACGGGCAATGAATGGAAAGTTACACTTCATGATTCTTCGAGAGATACATTTACGGTAAGCAAAATCGGAAACGGCAATATATTACCGGGCAGTGTATGCAGATTTTCATATTCAAATGCAAAAACAAAGGCAGATACAAGTAAGGATGAATATGTTTCAGCCATGCTTTTTGATAATCAGGACAATCTTTTATATTACGGAAGAATTGTTGATTTAACTGGTGATTCCGCAACAGGAAGCGGTGAAGCATATGTTAAAATCCCTAATGATTTAGAGGAAAATAAGGAATATACTCTTAAATTCTTTTCTGAACAGTATAACGGAGATAAATTTACGGATTTGGCATCAGATCCTGATGGTGCTGTTATAACATTTACGGCTACTGCTACAGAAGATTACTTTAAGGTTGAGGTTCCTTCAAACAGAGCTTATAACGGCAGTGCATTGGAAGCTACAGTAACACCGAAAGATGATACTATCGGAACAGATGATTTTGAAGTTATATATTTTGATAAAAACGGTACAGAGTTATCAGGTGCACCTATAGATGCGGGAGATTATACATTCGGCATAAGAGTAACGGAAAATGAATATTTCTGTTCTGCTGAATTAAGAGATGATACTAACTGGAAATTCCGTATTAATAAGAGGACACTTAAAGTTGAAGATTTTACTATTAAATATCCATCCAATTTAGTGTATGACGGAAAAGCTAAAGGAATAACAGTTGAATTGATACCTGGTCTTACAGGAATAGGTAATATAACTCCTATATACTATCAGGATAATGGTGTGTATGGCTCGATACCACCAGTTTATCCTGGAAATTATACATTTAAACTTGATGTTGATAATTCCGGCAATAATTTTGAGGCGGCAACAGGCTTAAGTGATTCAAATTGGAAATTTACAATAGATAAAGCGACACCTAAAAACAGTGATTTTACTGTAACACCTCCAGACAATTATGTTTTTGATGGAGATTTTCATGATACTAGATTTAATATAAATGAAGGAATTGAAGGTATGGGTCTAATAACTGCGTATTTTATTGACAGTGATAAAAATAAAATCCAATCTATTCCGACTCTGCCGGGAACTTATAAGATAGAATTAGATGTTGAAGAAGGAGATAATTATAAGTCCGCTTCGGGTATAACAAGTGATGCATGGACATTTACTATCTATAAGGCGACTCCTACTGATAAAAATATTAGAGTTTATCTTCCCTCATGGGACACATATGATGGCTATGAGTTTGTTGCTACAGTTATTGATAATGAGGATTACGGGACAGCAAGTGTTGTATATGTTGATTCAAACAATCATGAGAGTACTAAACCTCCTGTAAATGTCGGAACATATAAGGTGAAAGTAAATGTTAGCGGTGGAACCATTTATAATGCAGCGGATGGTATTACAAATGATGCTTGGACATTTACTATTAAGAAAGCTATCCCTAATTATAATGATTTTATTATTAATAATCTTAGGGATTATATTTACGACGGTGAAAAGAAGACTGTAAGTGCATCTTTTAACACTCGAGATGATACATTAGAAGGTATGGGTGATATTTCTATCGAATACTATAAAGAAGGAGAAACAGTTCCGATTGATCCTGTAAATGCAGGTAGATATAGATTTAAACTATTTGTAGAAGAAGGGGATAACTATGAGGCATTAGTTCTTGAAGAGGATTCATATGTTTTCGATATAAATATAATAAATCCTTCAGACAAAGATTTTATTGTATGCCTTCCTTCAAATACGGTTTATGACGGACGAGAAAAAACTGCTACTGCTAAAACCAAAGACGGAATTATAGGTATGGGCAGTTTTAAAGTTTTATATGTTAATCAAGATGGAATTGTGAGTGCGTATGCTCCTACAGAATGCGGAACATATAAAGTAATGCTTGATGTTGAAGAAGGTGAAAATTATAGGGCTGCAAGAAGAGCTACAGGAGATGCTATAACAAATGATGCATGGACATTTACGATTCATAAATCAAGTTATGATGTTACTCTTAATACCAATGGCGGAAAAATTAATTCCGGAAAGATAACAAGTTACAAATATGGTGTAGGAGCAACTCTTCCTACTGACGTCACAAAGGCTGGATATACTTTTGGTGGTTGGTATGATAATGCGAATTGTACAGGAGTGCAAGTAAAAACAATTTCCAAGACAGATATAGGCGACAAGATATATTACGCAAAATGGACTCCTATTAAATACACTGTAAAAGCAAGTACCGACGGAAACGGAACTGCCAAAGCATCCGTTTCATCAGGTGTTGCAGGAACCGATGTCACAATAACAGCAACTGCGAACGATGGCTTTGAGTTCAAAGAATGGAAGGTTGTATCCGGTGGAGTTACCCTTGCTGACAGTAAGAGTGCTAAGACCACATTTAAAATTGGAACTGCTGATGTAGAAGTAAAAGCAATCTTTGAAGAGATTGTTGTTCCGCCTACGACGTATACCGTAAAAGTAAGTACTGACGGAAATGGTACTGCAAAGACATCTGTATCATCGGGTGTTGCAGGAACAAATGTCACTATTACAGCAACAGCTAACGATGGCTTTGAGTTTAAAGAATGGCAGGTAGTTTCCGGCGGAGTTAAGCTTTCTGACAGTAAGAATGCTAAGACCACATTTAAGATTGGTACTGCGAATGTAGAAGTTAAGGCGATCTTCGAGAAAGAAACTATCGATCCTCCTGTTCCCACTGTATATACTGTAACTTTAAGTACAGATGGAAACGGAACAGCGTTCACAACTCCAGAATCCGGAACTGAAGGAACTAAAGTTACAATTACAGCAACTGCAAATGAAGGCTATGAGTTTAGCGAATGGCAGGTTGTAAGCGGTGGAATAAGCTTAGATAATAATAAGAATGCTACAACTACATTCGTTATAGGAACAGAAAATGTAGAAGTAAAAGCTGTTTTTGCAGAAAAAACAATCAATCCTCCCACAGTATATACTGTAACTTTAAGCACTGACGGAAACGGAACAGCTACTTCTTCGCATGAATCCGGAATTGAAGGAACAGAAGTTACAATTACGGCTGTTGCAAACAAAGGCTTTAAGTTTAGTGAATGGCAAGTTGTAAGCGGAGGAGTAAGTTTAGAAAACAGTAAGAATGCTACAACTACGTTCACTATCGGTACGGAAAATGTAGAAATAAAAGCAATCTTTGAAACAGAAACAATCGATCCTCCCGCACCTGAAGAATTCACTGTAACTTTAAGTACTAATGGAAACGGAACTGCTGTTTCATCAGTTGCTTCAGGAAAAGAAGGAGATTAAGTTACAATTACTGCAACTGCCAACGAAGGTTTTAAGTTTACGGAGTGGCAGGTAATAAGCGGAGGAATTTCATTAACAGACAGTAAGAGTGCTACGACTACATTCGTTATAGGAACAGAAAATGTAGAAATAAAAGCAATCTTTGAAAAAGAAAATATCAATCCTCCCGCTCCTACAGAATACACAGTAAAAGCATGTACTGACGGAAACGGAACTGCGGTTTCCTCTGTAGAGTCCGGCATTGAAGGAACCGAAGTTACAATTACCGCAACTGCCAATGAAGGCTTTAAGTTTACAGAGTGGCAGGTATTAAGCGGAGGAATTACATTAGCAGACAGTAAGAGTGCGACTACTACATTTAAGATTGGAAATGAAAACGTAGAAGTTAAAGCATGCTTTGAAAAAGAGAACGTTAATCCTCCGGCGCCCGTAATGTATACTGTAAGCTTTGATGCAAACGGCGGAAGCGGAAGCATGGAAAGCGTAAAGGTAGAAGCAGATACAGAATATACTCTTCCAGAATGCGGATTTACAGCTCCTATGGGCAAAGTGTTCGTTAAATGGGATTTAGGAAAAGCAGGCGATAAGATTACGGTTAATGCTGACACCATTCTTATTGCAGAATGGAAGAGCAAGGTAAATGTAGCCGATATCTTTGATGATATACAAGGCGACGAATGGTTTGTTCCGTATGTACAGTTCGTATATGACAACGGAGTAATGTCCGGAAAGGGTAGAATGTTTGACCCTAACGGAAAGATAAGAAGGGAAGAGATTACACAGATAATCTATTCACATGCAGGTAAACCCGAACTTTCCGCAAATGATAAGAATCCGTTTACTGATGTTAAGGATAATCAATGGTTTTGCAAAGGAATAGTATGGTGCTATAAGAATTCCATAGTCGGAGGTGTAGGAAACAACAGGTTCGGAGTCGGACAAAACGTAAAGAGACAGGATCTTGTATTGATGCTTTATAAATATGCGCAGACATTAGGATTGAAATCTTTAAACAATGTCGACGAGAATGCTTATATAGGTTATAAAGATACCAAACAAGTGGATAGTTACGCTATACCCGCAATGAACTGGGCTATAACAAACGGTTTGATAGGCGGAAAAGGAACACCCGGAGCACCGAAGTCAGAATTAAGACTCGATCCCAAGGGAAATGCAACCAGAGCGGAGGGTGCAACCATAATAATGCAGTTTATGTCGGAAGAATAAAAATTCAAAATCTTTAAACTAAAAAAACTCCTTGAAAACAAAATGTTTTTCAAGGAGTTTTAAAGTTTAGGTAAATTACAGAAACTGCCGGCGGCGGGACTTGAACCCGCACGTTGTTGCCAACAACAGATTTTGAGTCTGCCTCGTCTGCCATTCCGACACGCCGGCTTTTTATTCTTACGAAAATTGATTTTAGCATAAATAAGGCTTATATTCAAGTTATTTTTAGTATTAATTATGTAGTAAAAAATCCTGTTTTGATGTAAAATTATAAGGTATGGGAAAAGGTGAAGATATGGATTGTTATGAATGCAAAAAACAAATAAAAGAATTTCTTAACGATTCTATGAATTCCAAGAAATGCATTGAATTTGTCAATCATGTAAGAGGCTGCAGCGAGTGTATGGAAGAGCTTTCCATAGAGTATCTTGTTAACGAAGGCTTAAAGAGACTAGATACGGCGACTTCTTTCGATCTGGATCATGAGCTTAACGAAAAGATCAACAAATCTTATTCCAAAGCCAAATTCCAAAAGAACTTTACGGTTATTGCCGCAATAGTTATATTTATTCTGGCATTTTTGTTCGGACTTTTCCTTTCCACGTTATTTGCTTATTAATGAACCAAGATAATACAAGGATACAGATCTTTATTCATGGAAAAATTATTACTCATTGACGGAAACAGCATAATGAACAGGGCATATTACGGTGTGCCCGATCTGACTAATGTAAACGGTGTTCATACCAATGCCGTTTACGGTTTTTTGAATATTCTTTTCAGGTTTCTGGATGAAGAAAAGCCGGATTATCTTGCCATAGCGTTCGACCTTCATGCTCCTACTTTCAGACACAAGCTTTTTGATGCTTATAAGGGTACCAGAAAAGGTATGCCCGATGAACTCAGAGAGCAGGTTCCCTACATTAAAAATCTTGTTAAAGAACTTAATATCCATACTCTTGAGCTCGAAGGATACGAAGCCGACGATCTTTTAGGGACCGTTGCCAAGAAGGGGCAGTCAGAAGGAATGGAAGTTACGCTGCTTTCGGGCGACAGGGATCTTTTGCAGATATCCGACGAGCATATAAAGATAAGGATCCCAAAGACCGTTAAAGGTCAGACTACCGTTGAAGATTATTATCCCGATGATGTGGTAAAAAAATATAATGTTACGCCTGAAGAATTCATCCATATGAAGGCTCTTATGGGAGATTCTTCCGATAACATTCCCGGCGTTCCCAAAGTCGGAGAAAAAACCGCAGGCGAACTTATCGTCAAATATCATAATCTGGACAATATATACGCTTCTTTGGATGAGATTTCCAAGGATTCGATCAGGAATTCTCTGAAAGAAAACAAAGAACTTGCATATCTTTGTTTGAAACTTGCGACCATTGAGATAAACGCTCCGATAAGTTTTGAATTCTCGCAGTTAAAGAATGAACTTACATTTACCCAGGGCGGTTATGATATAGTTAAAGAACTCGGTTTGAGAACATATTTAAAAAGATTCGAAGACAATATGTCATCGAAAAAGAATGAAATCAATGTTAAGGAACTGAATATTGTTTCGGTTTCGGATGTGAACGAATTAAACAAATACTTCGATGATTTCAAAAATGACAGACCGGTTTCATATGTTTCCAATTCTTTCGGAAGCGTTCTCGGAAACGGGGATATGTTTGTTTTTGTGCCTGTTACAGTATCGGCAGCTGATGTTATCAGAAAATGTATTTTCGAAAATAATACAAAAGTTATCGTATTTCGTTCTTCTGAAGTGTTCGGATTTCTTACCGATGAAGATTTTAAGAAGAATTCACATGATCTGACCGCAAATGTTTTTGCTGTTGATCTGGCGGCTTATCTTCTTAACCCGGTTAATAATGATTATTCACCCGAATCTCTTCTTAATGACTATACGGACCTTTCGTTTAATGTCAATTCTTTTGAAAAAGAAGACCTTGCAGGGATTGCTTTCGGATACATAAAGCTTTATGAAATATTTGATGAAAAGCTTAAAGAGAGCGGACAGTTTGAACTTTTTGAAAATATAGAGATGCCTCTTTCACTTGTCCTTTACGAGATGGAGAAAACAGGTATTCTTGTAGACAAAAAAGGTCTGGCTGATTACGAAAACAGATTAAGCGTTTCGATCACGGATATAGAGAAAAGGATATATGAAGAAGCCGGTGAACAGTTTAATATCTTATCACCCAAACAGCTCGGAGTTATTCTTTTTGAAAAAATGAATCTTCCGAATGCCAAGAAAACAAAAACCGGATATTCGACTTCGGCGGATGTACTTGAAAAACTTGCTCCCGATTATCCTTTTGTTGCCAATATCCTTGAGTACAGGGCACTGACGAAACTTAAATCCACATATGCGGTCGGTCTGACTCAGGCAATAGGCGAAGACGGAAGGATACATTCGCATTTCCTTCAGACGGTTACAGCAACAGGAAGGATTTCTTCTGCAGAACCGAATCTACAGAACATACCCGTAAGAACAGAGATCGGTAGACAGTTAAGAAAAGTGTTTATCCCAAAAGAAGGATATATATTTGCGGATGCCGATTATTCACAGATCGAACTCAGGATCCTCGCACATATGTCAAAAGACAAAACACTTACGGATGCTTTCAATTCAGGACAGGACATTCATTCCGTAACTGCATCCAAGGTTTTTAACGTACCGGTGGATCAGGTCACTTCTTCACAGAGAAGAGCTGCCAAAGTAGTTAATTTCGGAATTATATACGGCATGTCGTCTTTCTCTCTCGGGCAGGATCTTGAGATCACGAGAAAAGATGCTGAAAAATATATTAAAGAGTACTTCGAGGGCTATCCCGATATAAAAAATTATCTCGAAGGATGTGTTGATTCTGCAAAAGAAACGGGTTATTCCATCACCGAATTTAACAGAAGAAGACCTATTCCGGAACTTAAATCTTCTCAGTTCATGCAAAGGGAATTCGGTAAAAGAGTTGCTATGAACGCTCCGATCCAGGGTACTGCGGCGGATATCATGAAGATCGCGATGATCAACGTCAGGGATGCACTTGTTTCGAAAGGTCTTTCTTCACGCATTCTCATTCAGGTACACGATGAACTTCTTCTTGAAGTAAAGGAAAGTGAAAGAGAAGAAGCAGTATGTGTACTTAAGAATGAGATGGAAAATGCTTACAAAATGAATGTTATGCTTACTGTTGAGTGCAATACCGGCTCAGACTGGTATGAAGCTAAATAAACAGATAAAAACGTATTATGAAAAGTTATATTATCGGTATTACCGGTGGTGTCGGTTCGGGTAAATCCCTTGCACTTGAATATTTAAGTGAGGTTTATGACTGTATTATCATAAAAGCCGACGATATCGGTAATGAAGTGAAATTAAAAGGCAGGGAATGCTATAACGAAATCATCGATCTGCTCGGAAAGGATATTCTTAACGAATATGATGAGATCGATAAGAAGAAAATGTCGGATATTATCTTTGCAGATCCGGCACTTGTCGAAAAAATCAATGCGATAATTCATCCTGCGGTAAGAAAAGAAATAGAAAACATTATTGAAGATGATAAAGGCGATCACGCATTTATAGTGATCGAAGCGGCTCTTCTGGTTGAAGCGGATTATTTTGATATTTTAAACGAACTCTGGGTTGTTGATTCTTCAAAAGAAATAAGGATCAAAAGACTTATGGAAACGCGCGGGTATTCTCTTGAAAAATGTGAAAACATTATGGCGTTTCAAAATGATACGGATTACTATATTAGATCAAGTGATCTGTTTTCCGAAAAAAATCCTTTTGCAGAATACTACGGGATCAGAGTACTGCAGAATAATGAAGGTAAAAATGAACTGTATTCCAAAATCGATAATGCCATGGAGGAAATAAATGGGCGCATCGAATAATACAAAAGAAGGTCTTGTTTTCGGACTTGATATAGGCACTCGTGCTGTGGTGGGTGTTGTCGGATATCGCGAAAAAGACAAGTTTATAGTTAAAGCCATCGAATCGATAGAACATGATACGCGTTCCATGATCGACGGTCAGATACACGATATAGGAAGGGTTTCCGAAACCATAGTCGAGGTTAAGGAAAAACTCGAAAAGAAGTGTAAGATCACACTCAAGGATGTTTGTATCGCTGCTGCGGGACGTGTTTTGAAGACAGAGAACGTTCATGCTGAAATTGTATACAATGATGATGTTCTTATTCAGGATGAACATATTTTTGATCTACAGTCCAAGGGTGTTGAAGAAGCATATAAGAAATTCCAGACCGAGAATGAATTCGGAGAGAAGTATTATTGCGTCGGAAAGAGCGTAATAAAGTATTTCATGAATGATCTGTTCATGACGAATCTTCTTAATCATAAAGCCAGAAAGATCTCCGTGGATATGATCTGTACATTCCTTCCTTACGATGTTGTTGAAGGACTTTATACCGCGGTTGAAATGGCGGGACTCAGTGTATGCAATCTTACCCTGGAGCCTATTGCTGCCATAGAAGTTGCAATTCCCGAAAAATTCAGAATGCTTAATATCGCACTCGTCGATGTAGGTGCGGGCACAAGCGATATCTGTATCACTAAAGACGGTTCCGTTGCTGCATACGGCATGATCCCGGTTGCAGGAGATTCACTGACGGAAACCATTGCCAATTTCTGTCTTGCCGAATTTAATGAGGCGGAAAAGATTAAAAAAGGCATAGAAGAGAATGAAGAAGTTGAATATGAGGATATCCTGGGATTAAAGAATACGATCACCAGAAAAGAAGTTCTTGATATCCTTGATTCGCATATCAAAAATATGACCAAGCTTGTTTCCGATGAGATCATAAGACTTAACGGCGGAAATAAGGTAGGAGCCATATTTGTTGTCGGAGGCGGCGGCCGTATCGAAGGCTATACCAAATACCTTGCACAAGAACATGATATCATGGTTAATCGTGTTGCACTTCGCGGTGAAGAAGTAATGGGCAAGATCGAATTTAAGGATAATTCGGTTCCAAAAGATTCGCTCATTGTTACCCCTCTCGGCATCTGTCTTCATTTTTACGAAGAGAATAATTCGTTTATCAATGTTTCGTTAAACGATGACAGACTTAAACTTTATGATAACGGCAATGTTTCGGTTGTGGATGCCGTTATGCAGATAGGCCTTGACAATAATGCATTATTCCCAAGAAGAGGCGATTCGCTTGAATTTACGCTTAACGGTGAACCCAAGACCGTAAAAGGCGAACTCGGAGAGGCATGTATCGTTTATCTTAATTCCGAACTTACGAATCTTCATGCAAAGATTCAGGCCAATGATTATATAAAGCTTATCCCTTCGACCAAAGGAGCCAAAGGAAGCATTACTCTCGGCAAACTAAATTCGAACAATAAGAAGCTTAATATAACCGTTAACAACATGAATGTCAGTCTTCCGAATCTCTGTACCGTAAACGGAAATATTGCGATCGATTCTTACAGTATACAGGACGGGGATGATGTTGAGGTACTGGATTATCTTACGGTTTCGCAGGTACTCGAACTGGTTGACATAAATCTTGCCGACAATCAGGAAGTCATTGTTAACAATGCACCTGCGGATATGGATACAAAAGTGTATTCCAGATTTAATGTTGAAATTATCACCAAAGGCGAAATGACATACGCAGACCTGCCCGAAGATGACGGGATCAGAAATGTAAAGGAAGAAAACGCGTCTGAAAATATTGAAAATACCGAAGAGAACGCCGGTAGCGAAGAAAACGTTTCTTCGGAAAACGGTACCGATTCTTCGGTAATCACGCAAACGATTACCGTTACCGTTAATAACGATAAGATCGTATTAAACAATAAAGCATCATATGTGTTCGTTGATGTTTTCGATCATATAGATTTTGATCTGAGCAAGCCTCAGGGCATGGGTATTGCCACCATATTGAACGGCCACAGCGCCGATTTTCTCGAAGAACTGAAAGAGGGCGATATCATTGAAATATACTGGAAGGAAAGTATTTAAGAATGAGAATTACTCCCATAGCCAGCGGAAGCAGCGGAAACTGTATTTATATCGGTGATGACAATACACATATTCTTCTGGATGTCGGAATTTCCGCAAAGGCAATAGAAGAAGGACTTAATAAACTCGATCTTTGCATCAATGATCTGGATGCGATCATAATAACACATGAACATTCCGATCACATTAAAGGACTTGGAGTTCTCGAACGGAAGAAGGAAATTCCCGTATATGCTTCGATGGGCACCATAGAAGGTATATATTCAGCGAAAACTCTCGGTTCTTTTAATTTGGATGTTCTTAAATCGTTAAGAGATCTTTCGGCATTTAAGATCGAAGATTTTATTTTTTATCCGCATTCGGTTTCGCACGACGCAAACGAACCCCTTTGTTTTTCGTTTGAAAATAACGGAAAAAGAGCTGCAGTTGTGACCGATCTTGGAAATTACGACGATGAACTCATACAAGAACTCGGAGAACTTGATTTTATATATGCTGAATCCAATCACGATGTGAGGATGCTTCAGCTCGGGCCATATTCTTATGAACTGAAAAAACGTATCTTATCGGACCTCGGACATCTTTCCAATGAGTCGTCGGGACGTTTTATATCGGCATTGCTAAATGATAATGTAAAAGGTATAATGTTAGGGCATTTGAGCGACAAAAACAATCTGCCGGATCTGGCATATGAAGCCGTCAAACTGGAAATAACAATGTCCGATACCAAATACGGAGCATACGATTTTCCGATCTATGTGGCTAAAAGAAGTGAGTTGTCAAATGTTATTGATTTATAAAATCTTTGGATTAAGGAGATAGATTATGAAAAAAACCATAATTACTGTAGTTGGCAGGGATGGTGTCGGAATAATAGCCAAAATCTGCACTTATCTTGCAAATAATAATATCAACATTGAAGATATTTCACAGACGATCACCGGCGGATTCTTCAATATGATGATGATAACGGATATGAATCAGTCTCAGAAAAACATCGGTGATATATCTGATGAACTTGCTCAGATCGGCGAAGAGATCGGTGTTGTTATCAAATGTCAGAGAGAAGAGATTTTTGATTCAATGCACAGGATCTGATCGCAATCTTCATTCTGTATCACTTTTAAAGATAAAAAAATTATTCAGAGGCAAATATGATAAATATCAATGAAGTTTCCGAAACCAATGAAATGATCGAGAAAGAGAATCTTGATGTCAGAACCATTACAATGGGTATTTCTCTTCTTGACTGCATTGATTCCGATAATGAAAAAGTAAAAAAGAACATTTACGATAAAATATACAATTATGCCGCAAATCTTGTGAAAACAGGTAAGGAAATTGAAAAAGAATTCGGTATTCCCATTGTTAACAAGAGAATTTCCGTTACCCCTATCTCTCTTATAGGTGCGGCTTCATGTAAGACTACATCTGATTTTGTGGATCTTGCTCTGGTACTCGACAATGTTGCAAAGGATGTAGGAGTTAACTTTATAGGCGGTTATTCGGCGCTTGTATCAAAAGGAATGACTCCTGCTGAAGAACTTCTCATCAAATCCATACCTGAAGCACTTTCAAAAACAGACAGGGTTTGTTCATCCATTAATCTTGGCTCGACTAAAACCGGTATCAATATGGATGCAGTCAAACTTATGGGTGAGATAATAAAGGAAACTGCCGAGAAAACAAAAGAAAGTGATTCGTTAGGATGTGCCAAACTTGTTGTATTTTGCAATGCTCCCGATGATAATCCTTTTATGGCAGGTGCATTTCACGGTGTTACAGAAGCAGACTGCATTATCAATGTCGGTGTTTCCGGTCCCGGTGTTGTTAAAACTGCTCTGGAAAAGGTAAGAGGAGAGAACTTTGAGGTTCTTTGCGAGACCATAAAGAAAACTGCTTTTAAAGTAACCAGAGTAGGTCAGCTTGTAGCTAAGGAAGCATCCGAGAGACTGAATGTTCCTTTCGGAATAGTCGATCTTTCTTTGGCACCTACACCCGCGATCGGTGATTCCGTTGCGGATATTCTCTGTGAGATCGGTCTTGAATATGCAGGTGCACCGGGTACGACCGCTGCTCTTGCGTTACTTAACGATCAGGTCAAAAAGGGCGGAGTAATGGCTTCTTCCTATGTCGGAGGATTGAGCGGTGCGTTTATTCCGGTTTCGGAAGATCAGGGAATGATCAATGCTGTTGAAGCAGGTGCGCTTACTCTTGAAAAGCTTGAAGCTATGACATGTGTCTGTTCGGTAGGACTTGATATGATAGCCATTCCCGGAGATACCAGAGCGACTACCATTTCAGGCATCATTGCAGATGAACTGGCAATCGGAATGGTCAACCAGAAGACAACAGCTGTACGTATAATCCCGGTAGTAGGAAAAGATGTGGGAGACACAGTTGAATTCGGCGGTCTGCTCGGTCATGCGCCGATAATGCCCGTTAATATGTTTTCCTGCGATGCATTTATTAACAGAGGCGGAAGGATCCCGGCACCCATTCATTCGTTCAAGAATTAATGATATAGATCATTTATGATATAAAAAAACACGCTGTACGGCGTGTTTTTTATTATATATGTATTTGAGATCAAATTATTATCAAATGTCAGATGATCACAATCTCTCTTGAGAATTCAGATACTGTGGGAATACCAAACTTCTCGGATACGATGGTATCGTAAATATGTGCTGCCTGAATATCTGTTTCCAGCATTTCCATACCTATCGGTGTAAGCTGATTTCTTGCGTCGGCAAGTTTGGAAATGAGAGGAATGCAGGAATTCTGTTTTATGGCTGAAAGCAATTCATTTGAGTCCTTTTTGAAGCCGAGCATTCTCGCGTAGAAAATGTATCCTTCTTCTTTATATTTCTGCATGGAATCTTTTTTAATGTTAAGAAGTATATGCAGAAGATTTCTGGCAACCCTGACATATGTAATGTCTTTACTCTTAAGAAGATCGCAGAACTGTGAATATGTGTCGTATTTGTTAAGGTTGTTGATTATCTTATTTGAAAAATCAGATGAGATATCGACATATTCTTCGTAACCTTTTCCTTCATCGAGAAGAAGCTTGTATTTCAGTATTGACGAAATATCTTTGTTTAATACAGGAAATGTTTTATTATACTGTTCTTCGAGTATCTTATATACATGAAAAGGAACCTGAGATCTGATCCTCTCGAGATCGTTTGTTTCATCCAGGGATGAACGGATGGCGAGAGAAGAGCAGATGGGGTTATCGATCATTCTGTCATGATATCCGGCACCTATTCTTAAGTTGGTCACGGGGATAATATTCGATTCAAACTGTTTTAATGCACGGATATATTCAAAACCGAGAATATTATTGGGATAATTCATGGCTTCAACATGTTCGTACGAATTGGGAATCGCTTCCTCAACGGCTCTTACTCTGGCGGCGGGATAGGACATACCTTCTCTTACAAGAGTATGTATCGTATCGGAAAGCTCTTTCTTTCTGTTTATCAGAACGTCTGCAATTTCGGTCAGTATCTTAATGTCACCGCATTCACTTCCGAAAACAAGATAATCGACAACACCGAGATCTTTTAAAAGATTAACAGCCCCTGATGCAAAATATTCGGCACTTGAACATGCGTAATAGAGCGGAAGTTCCAATACGATATCCGCTCCTGCGTTTAAAGCCATTTTCGTACGCTGATATTTGTCTACAACGGCAGGAACTCCTCTCTGAGTAAAGTTTCCGCTCATTATAACTATTACAAAATCTGCGCCGGTCATCTGCCTGGCTCTTTTTATCTGAAATTCATGCCCGTTATGCAGCGGATTGTATTCCGCTATTATAGCAGCAACTTTCATGAAATCTAATCCTCTATTATTTCGTCAAATTCCTGATTGTCGAGATACTCCTGGAAGGCATCTTCTGCGACATCAAGTTCTTCATCATCGTCGATATATATTAATTCTGGTTCTTCATTGGGATTATCAGGATTTTCTTTATATCCGTAAATCCAGTAAATTCCGTAAAGATCGTCATCTTCATCAACCATGGGCTGAACATAAATATAATCTTTTTTGTTAACTTCAAGTATTGTTAAAACCAAACACTCATATGTTCCGAAATCGGTTTTGATCTCAACCGTCATTTCTTCTTCGGGTGTCATATTGAATATTCCCATTCGGTACCTCCGCATTAACAAATATATTTTATCATACTTTAAAAAATTTACAAATATGATTATAATATTAGTGTATTGCTTATTTCAGGCTTTTGTTATCGTTTTTGTTTTATATTTGCCGACGGTGTTTTATGGAAGATCTTCAGATCATTAAATTTATGAAAAAAATCAGTACACTGATGTATATAAGTTTTGCATTATGGATCGTAATAGTCATTATGCAGCTTGTTATCGGACTGGTCACGATTCCTTTCGGATACGGAGTCGGAACTCTTATTTTAATGGTTTATAATCTGATAGGCTGTATAAGATACTTTAAGAATATTCAGATAATAAAAAATTACTCCACTCCAAACGAAGCATTGTATTGCGTTAAATACTTTGAAGGAACGATCGTAATGTGCTGGATATTCATGTTTTTAAATCTGATACTCGGCGGTTTCATCGGTTTTATCGGCAATCTTTACGATCTTATTCTTGCTTATTACGTTAAAAGCAAAAAGAAGGAATTCTTAATGCATTTTAGCGAGATCCAATGAGGTATATATGGTTAGTTACAAGACAGAAAAGGGCAAACCTCATCCTTGCGGTGCTACCGTTGTAAAAGACGGTGTTATGTTTGCTGCGGAATGTAAAAACGAAGACTGCGGTGTTATTCTTAAAGATATTAAAACTTCGCAGATAATAAGAATTCCTTTCGGCAAAGAAAACAAAGTCGGCAATATATATTCGATCACAGTTAAATATCTTGATTTTGATAAATATGTTTATAAGTTTTATGACGGATTGAAAGAGATCACGGATCCGTATTCGAGATGGGTTACCGGAAATGAGAAATTCGGTATCAAGAAAGAAAATTACGAACTTTATTCACATATAGTGCATGATGAAAAATATGACTGGGAAAATGACATTAAACCCAATACTTCTTTTGAAGAGAGCATTCTGTATCTTTTGCATGTAAGAGGATTCAGCGCACATCAGTCAAGCAAGGTTACGGGAAAAGGAACCGTAACCGGTCTTGTACAAAAAATCCCGTATCTTAAGGAACTCGGGATTACCGCGATCGAGATAATGCCTGCGTATGAATTTGAAGAATATGACAAGGCTGAATTTACCGAAAACGGTATTTCTTCAAATGCTGATATCGCAGTTAAGGATAAGCTGAATTACTGGGGCTTTAAGACAGGATTTTATTTTGCTCCAAAAGCTTCATACTGTATGAGCAAAGATCCCGTAAGAGAATATAAGGATTTTGTCCGTGAATTTCATAAGAACGGTCTCGAGATCATAATGCAGTTTTATTTTCCCAATACGGTGGGCCAGTACAGAATTATGGAAGTACTCAGGTACTGGCTTATGAATTATCATATAGACGGATTCCATCTTAAAGGAAACAATATTCCGTTAACGATGATTGCAAAAGATCCTTTGTTTTCCGAGACCAAACTGTTTTACGATTATATTCCGGAAAATGAAATATATGAAGCATCATATATTCCTGCTTCAAGAAATCTCTGTGCTTATTCCGATTCCTTTATGTATCAGATGAGAAAAGTACTAAAGGGAGACGAGGACACTCTCAAGGATCTGGTTTATTTTACACGTTTTTATCCTCAAAAAAGTGCTTGTGTAAATTTTATAACCAATTATTACGGTTTTACCCTGAACGATCTGGTTTCATACGACAGAAAGCATAATGACGAGAACGGTGAAAAAAATGCGGACGGATGTGATTATAACTTCTCGTGGAACTGCGGTATTGAAGGAAGATCGCAGAAAAGCTCGATCGTAAAACTGCGTAAGAGGATGATGAAGAATGCATTGTTCCTTGTATTTTCGTCAAAAGGAACACCGCTAATTTATGCGGGGGATGAGTTGTGCAATACTCAGAACGGTAACAACAATCCTTATTGTCAGGATAATTCAACCAGTTACATCAACTGGAATATGAATGCTCAGTCATCCGAAATGCTTGAGTATGTAAAGGAATTGATAAAACTTCGTAAGAACGATCTTTTACCTGTTTTAAACCGTGAATTTTCAATGCTTGACAGGGCTCATATAGGATTTCCCGATCTTTCTTACCATTCCGATGAGGCGTGGAAAGCCGATCTTGCAAATTACAACAGGCATCTCGGAATAATGTATTCCGACTGTGATAAAGACGGCAAAACGGTTACTTTATACTATGCCGCTTATAATTTCTACTGGAAAGAAATATCTTTCAATCTGCCGTATCTGCCTTCAAAAGCAAAATGGACACCGATTTTTTCAACGGGTGAAACGAAAGAAAAAGAAAAAGATGATAAAAAGCAGGGAATGATATTTGAACTTGAATCAAGATCCTGCAGTCTGTTTAAGGCTTCTTTTCTTAAATCCGATATCACGGAGAAATAATTTTTCCTTGCGAAATTGTTTCTTTTGATGTATAAAATTATTATTTTGAAAAATAAAATTACGAAAGATGGTATAAAAATGATTGACAACAAAAAAGTTTTATTTTCGGGAATGCAGGCTACCGGTAATCTGACACTCGGTAATTATCTCGGAGCACTCAAGAACTGGGTTAAATTATCGGATGAATACGAATGCTTTTATTCGGTAGTGGATCTTCATTCGATCACGGTAAGACAGGATCCCGCGGAATTCAGACAGAAAGCAAAGAATCTTCTTGCACTGTATATTGCCGCAGGACTCGATCCCGAAAAGAACTGTATATATTATCAGTCACATGTTTCGGGACATGCCGAATTATCATGGATCTTATCCTGCTTCACTTATATGGGCGAACTGAACAGAATGACGCAGTTTAAGGATAAATCCGCAAAACATGCAGACAATATCAATGCCGGACTCTTTACGTATCCCGTTCTTATGGCTGCAGACATTCTTCTTTATCAGACGGATGTTGTTCCCGTAGGTATCGATCAGCTTCAGCATCTTGAACTTACAAGAGATATAGCACAGAGATTCAATTCCGTATACGGCGATGTGTTCACGATACCCGAGCCTTTTATCGGAAAGACCGGAGCAAAGATTATGTCGCTTCAGGATCCTTCCAAAAAAATGTCAAAGTCGGATGAAAATCCCAATGCTTCGATCTATCTTACGGATGACAGGGATACGATCATTCGTAAATTCAAACGTGCCGTAACCGATTCAATGGCTCAGGTTAAGCATAACGAAGAACAGCCCGGTGTTTCGAATCTTATTGAGATATATTCGGCTTGTACAGGTAAATCTTTTGAAGATGTCGAAAAAGAATTTGACGGCAAAGGATACGGCGATTTCAAACTTGCAGTGGGAGAGACTGTAGCGGATATCCTTGCACCTCTTCAGAGCCGTCATGCCGATATTTTAAAGGATAAGGCATATCTTGACGGTATTGTTAAGAATAATGCGGAAAAAGCTCAGTATTTTTCTAATAAGACTTTAAGAAAAGTTCAGAAGAAAGTTGGTTTTAACGAGAAGATCAGATGATCATACATATAAAAATAACAGTCGGCGATCGCCGGCTGTTATTTTTTATGTCTTTTAATATTATTCGGATTTAACTTCTTTCCAGAGCGAATTATATAATTCATCGCCGTCTTCTCCGAGATAAACATATGTTTCAAGATTGTTATACTTGGAAAGATCGGGAAAAGCTATTTCGGAATTTCTTATATCTTCATCTTCAATTAATGCTCTTGCAGCATCATTGGGGGTGGAGTATGTGATGAAATCGAAATTCTTTAAAGCGATCTCGGGTTTGCACATATAATTAATAAATTTCTCTGCATTTTCCTTATTCTTTGAATTCTTAAGGATTACCCATGAATCGATCCATACATTTGTTCCTTCTTCAGGGATAACATATACGAGATTATCGTTTTCTCTCTGTGTATAGATCGCTTCACCCGAATAGATGACTCCGATCGCAGCCTCGTTACCGATCATTTTGTCTCTTACCTGATCGACTACATATGCCTGAACAAGGGGTTTTTGTTCCAAAAGAGATTTCTTTGCCGTCTGCAGTTCATCGATATTTGTTGAATTCATTGAATATCCGTTTAATTTGAGTGCGACCATGAATGCATCTCTTACTGAATTCTGCATGAGTATCTGGTTTTTATATTTGGGATCCCAAAGCTGTTCCCATTTTGTGATGGGTTCGTCGACCATCGATTTGTTGTATAATATACCAACGGTCCCCCAGCAGTAAGGAACTGAATATTTGTTTCCGGGATCGAATTCTTCGCTTGTTTCGAAATACTGAGCTCCGATATTCTTTGATTCGGGTATATTTGCCCAATTGAGTTCTGCAAGCATGTCGTTGTCGATCATCTTCTTGATCATATAATCGGACGGACAAACGACATCGTATTCTACAGCGCCGGCTTCGACTTTGGGATACATCATTTCATTTGTTTCGTATTCATCATAAATAACTTTAATCTTACAGTCTTTTTCAAACATTTCTATGACATCGGGATCGATATATTCACCCCAATTGTAAACATAGACTTCACCGTTTTCATAAGCGTTGCCACAACCAAACAAAGGAAGCATCGTTAAAGTTGCAAGTAAACCAAACAAAAACACTTTTTTCAATTCTTTTTCTTTTCCTCCCTAAATAAAAAATTAGATTCTGATGAAAGCATCAAAATCTAATATAACATAAAAAAATATATAATCAATAATTATTTAAATCTTTTATTCACATCATCTAATAAGGATATATTCCTTATTTTTTTGTATGCGATGATGATTTACCCGCATTCGGTAAAAGATTAACCAGAATGAGCAGTATCAGAACCGTGATGAATATGATGGAAGAGAGAGCATACATTTTCGGATCGATACCTTTTCTTACCTGTGAATAGATCTTCGTCGACAATGTGTCAACACCGGCACCTTTTGTAAAGTGAGTGATAATAAAATCATCTATACTCATTGTAAATGCCATGAGCATTCCCGAAAAAACGCCCGGAAGGATATCGGGGAAAACAACCTTCATGAATGCTTTAAACGGAGAAGCACCAAGATCCATTGCGGCTTCGTACGCCGAAGGATTGAGCTGCTTTATCCTCGGAAGGACGCTCAGTATCACATAAGGTATATTAAATGTAATATGCGCGAGCAGAATGGTGGTGAATCCGAATTTTACATTAAAGAAGATAAAGAGAAGCATCAGTGATATACCGGTTACTATCTCGGCGTTAAGCATCGGGATGTTTGTGATTCCGATCATTAGTGTTCTCATACCTTTTTTGAAACTCATAATGGAAATGGCTGCAATTGTTCCGATGAACGTTGAAATGAAAGCCGAGAGCAAAGCCAGAAGAAGAGTGGTTCCCAAAGCTTCCATAATGGATGAATCAGAAAACAGATTTGCATACCATTTAAATGTGAATCCGCCCCATTTGGATCTTGATTTTGAAGCATTAAAAGATAAAACGATCAGTACGACCATCGGAGCATAAAGGAATATGAAGATAAGAGCTGTATATATTTTCTTTAATACATTTGCCATTATAACGCACTCCCTTCTCCGTCTTTATCAAATATAACGGAAATTATCATGGAGATGACGATAAAGAGCATCAAAACGATTGAAAGTCCGGAACCGAGATGCCAGTTTGAATTGAGCGTAAATTCCTGTTCGATAACATTTCCTATCAAAAGGATCTTGCTTCCGCCAAGCAGGTCTGAAATAACGAATGTAGTGAGTGCGGGAATGAAAACCATGGTGATACCCGAAATGATACCGGGAACGCTCAGGGGTAAAGTTACTTTTAAAAATGTCTGGACTTCATTTGCACCGAGATCCCTTGCTGCATTTAACAGATTCTTATCTATTTTACATAGAACGTTGTAAATAGGAAGAACCATAAAGGGCAGAAAGTTGTATATCATACCGAATACAATGGCATATGGTGTGTTGATTATCTTCAAAGCGGGAAGATGAACAAACCTAAATATCGTATTGATAACGCCCTCATTTTCAAGAAGCGTCTGCCATGCGAGTGTTCTTAAAAGGAAATTCATCCACATGGGCAGTACAAAAACAAGGATCATAAGTTTATTGTTGCCCGACTTCATATTCGAAAGGATCATTGCAAGCGGATATGAGAGTAAAAGACAGATTATCGTACTTATGAGCGAAAGCAGTAAAGCGATAAGCAGTGATTTAAAATGAACGGGCAGAGCAATGCTGGTTATGTTCGAAAAAGTAAATGAACCGTTCTTGTTTGTCAGACCAAAATAAAATACCATAATCAAAGGAATTATGATAAAACCGACGGACCATATTATATAAGGCAGTGAGAGCCATTTGAAAAACTTATTCTTCAATTTGAACTGCCTCCTCGTCTTCACTTTCGGGTTTGTTCATTATCTGAATATTGAAAGGATCGACTTTGATGCCGACTTTTTCACCTACGGGGAACATCTTCGTGGAATGAACGAGCCATTCGAAACCGTTGGCCATTACTTCCATTTCATAATGTACACCTTTAAATATGATATGAGTGACCTCACCCTGAATGGTTCCGTCTTCGGGAGCTACAAGTTCTATGTCTTCAGGTCTTATAACAACGTCGACATGTACGTTCTCGCCGAAACCTTTATCCACGCATGCAAATTTGGTTCCGAGTATCTCAACAAGTTCATCACGGATCATTATCGAATCGATTATGTTTGAATCTCCGATGAAATCGGCAACGAATGCATTTTCAGGTTCATTGTAGATCATTTCGGGAGTTCCGATCTGCTGGATATAGCCCTGATTCATTACTACGATCGTATCGGACATGGTAAGAGCTTCTTCCTGATCGTGAGTTACATATATAAATGTGATGCCTAGTTCGTTCTTAAGTCGGATAAGTTCATACTGCATGTCCTGTCTGAGCTTAAGGTCCAGTGCGCCCAGAGGTTCATCCAAAAGAAGAACTTTGGGCTCGTTTACTATGGCTCTTGCGATGGCAATCCTTTGCTGCTGACCACCGGAAAGCGAATCGGGCATTCTGTTTTCATATCCTTCAAGGTTAACGAGTTTAAGAGCGTATTTGATCTTATCGTTTATGTAAGATTTGGATTTGTTTTTGATCTTAAGACCGAAAGCAATGTTTTCGGCTATGTTCATATGGGTAAAAAGAGCATATTTCTGAAATACGGTATTTAACTGTCTTTTATATGCCGGCATTTTCGTAATGTCCTTGCCGTCAAAAATAACACGACCGGTGTCGGGAGACTCAAAACCGCCCAGAATACGCAGAGTAGTAGTCTTTCCGCATCCGGAAGGACCTAAAAGCGTGACAAATTCGTTTTCGCGAATATACAGATTCATTTCATCAAGAACAAGATGATTGTCGTATGATTTGGAAATATTTTCGAGATTTATCAGTTTATTGCTCATTTTTACTCCGTTTCTTTAAGTGAAATATATATAATTACGAAAAACATTTTATATTTTATACGATTTGTGCTATTATGTAAATCAAATTCATATTTCATGAATAAAAAGAATCTTTAAATTCGTATGTTTAAACTATTGACGGGGTTAAGTTATGAATTTTGAAAAATATGTTGCATATGTATCGAGTTATACAAAAAGAAATAAAAAAGGAATAACAGTTTATGATGTGGATATGGAAAAAGGGACTTTTGTATATAGAAATTCTCTTGAAATATCCAATTCTTCCTATCTTACCTGCTCGCATAACGATCAGTTCCTTTTCTCCATTACCGATATGGGCGTTAAAAGTTACGAGATCGATTCGGACGGAAATCTGGATGAGATCAATTTTGCATCCATTAACGGTATGAGAGGCTGTTATCTATCCACTGATTATACAGACAGATTTCTCTTTGTTGCAGGATATCATGACGGAAAGATCACTGTATTAAGAGTAGGTGAAGACGGAGCTGTCGGAGAGATCACCGATGAGATCTATGTTCAGGGAATGGGAGAGGTTTCGGACAGATCTTACGTTCCCCATGTCAGCTGCGTTAAAATGTCAAGGGACAATAAATTCCTTCTCGCATCCGATACGGGTATGGATCATATAAATGTTTATGCTCTCAACTATTTGACAGGAAAACTTAAACCCGTAGATATAATAAGAAGCGATGTAAATTCGGGTCCGCGTCATATGATCTTTTCCGTGGACAACAGATATGTTTATGTTTTGAACGAGATGGCAAATTCAGTTGATGTTTTCACATACACATGTCTTGATTCCGGATACCCTGAATTTGAAAAGATTCAGTCCATCAATACCGTTGATAATTATCATGCGTCGATGTCAGTTTCGAGAGCTCTTAAATTCAGTGAGAACAGGGATTATATAATCACTTCGAGTGCCGGTGACAATTCGGTTGAGATATTTAAAAGAGATAATGAAAGCGGAATGCTCACAAAGATCCTCTGGCTTCCGATAAGCGGTACATATCCCAAGGATGCTGCTTTATTCCCTGATATGAAACATCTTGTATCACTCAATCACGAGTCAAGTACGCTGACGTTTTTTAATGTAGATCTCGAAAAAGGTCTTTTGTCGATGTGCGCGAAGGAAGTTAAGATCGATTATCCCAACTGCGTGATATTTAAAGGCATTAAATAAATAAAAGTAACATAATCGAAAGAACCAAAATGTTTAATAAATTTTTTAACAAATATAATCACAGTTTTATCAAAACGGTCTGTTCCGTTTTATCTTTGATATTATTTATTTCCGTAATTTTTGTTTCTGCTTTGTTTTCATACGATTCGCACGCAAGTGAATTTATGCGCATTGATGAAAACGGTGTTATTTATTTTACCAATGATATTGTTGATGCAAATACGGCTCCTTCGGGTGATTATTCGCATAATCCTTCATATGAACCCGAATCGTTTGAGACCAATCTTTCAAAAAAGATAGCCGAGTTTGACATGGATGAC
Organism: Lachnospiraceae bacterium; assembly: GCA_024698715.1. GTDB lineage: Bacteria > Bacillota > Clostridia > Lachnospirales > Lachnospiraceae > UBA3766. The sequence goes on along the minus strand of JAILRA010000018.1, from coordinate 110,090 downwards.
TGGAAACTCATACTGGTAAACAAGGACAATCCGCTTGAAGCCGATATTGAATGCGAATTGAAGAAATTCGACGGTTTTGAAGTGGATGAAAGAATATACGACGAACTTAAAGAGATGTTTTCGGATGCTGAAAAAGAAGGAATATATCTGAATATGGCATCCGGTTACAGGAATTACAACACACAGAATTATCTTTATAATAAGAAGGTCAATTATTTCAAAAGACTCGGATTTTCAAAAGAAGAGGCAGAAGAGACGGCTTCCATGAAAGTCACTCCTCCGATGACCAGTGAACATCAGACGGGTCTTGCGGTAGATATATTAAGTGACGATCATTACAAGATGGATGCTGAATTCGGTGAAAGCGATGCGGGCATCTGGCTTTCCGAACATTCATATGAATACGGCTTTATTTTAAGATATCCCGAAGGCTGTGAAGAAATCACAAAGATCCAGTATGAACCCTGGCATTTCAGATATGTCGGAAAAGATGCGGCCGAATTCATATATATTAACAATCTGACATTTGAAGAATTTGCGGAAATGGTAAATACAAGGAATAATTCAAATTGATATGAACGGAAGATTTGAGATATTAAAAAAAGAAGGTTTTGCTAAAAGAGGGCGTTTTGAAACCGTACACGGTACTATTGAAACGCCTGTTTTTATGAATGTCGGTACGGTGGCGGCAATAAAAGGAGCCGTATCAACCGAAGATCTCGAGAGGATCGGTACCCAGGTTGAACTCTGCAACACCTATCATCTTCATGTTAGACCGGGTGATGACAAGATAAAAACACTCGGTGGTTTACATAAATTTATGTCCTGGAATAAGCCCATATTAACCGATTCGGGCGGATTTCAGGTTTTTTCGCTTGCTTCATTAAGAAAGATCAAAGAAGAAGGCGTTACTTTCAGTTCACATGTGGACGGAAGAAAGATATTCATGGGACCGGAAGAAAGCATGAGGATCCAGTCCAATCTTGCATCAACAATTGCGATGGCATTTGATGAATGTCCGAATTCCAAAGCGGACAGGAAATATGTTTCGGATTCCGTAGAAAGAACCACCAGATGGCTCGAAAGATGCAAAAAAGAAATGAACAGGCTTAATTCCCTGGAAGATACCATTAATAAGGATCAGCTTCTTTTCGGTATCAATCAGGGAGCTGTATTTGAAGATATAAGGATCGAGCATGCAAAAAGGATAAGCGAATTCGATCTTCCCGGATATGCGATCGGAGGTCTTGCCGTAGGGGAAACTCACGAAGAAATGTACAATATCATAGAAAAGACTATTCCCTATCTTCCTTCGGAAAAACCTGTTTATCTGATGGGTGTCGGTACACCGGAGAATATTCTTGAGGCGGTCGAAAGAGGAGTTGATTTCTTTGACTGCGTTTATCCTTCAAGAAATGCAAGACATGCACATCTTTATACCGATCACGGAAAGATCAATCTTATGAACGCAAAATATGAACTTGATGATTCTCCGATAGAAGAAGGATGCAGGTGTCCGACATGTCAGAGATATTCAAGAGCTTATTTAAGACATCTTCTTAAGGCAAAAGAAATGCTCGGAATGAGACTCTGCGTTCTGCATAATCTGTATTTTTACAATAACATGATGTCAGAGATAAGAGATTCTCTCGATAATGGAAATTTTGCGGACTATAAAAAAAGAAAACTGTCTTCAATGTCGGAGAATAATGCATAATTTTGTAAAAAATATATAAAATTTCACTTGTATTATTATTAAAAATCACTTATTGTAATTATGTTGATAATTTCAAGGAGGCTTTAACATGTATAATTTAATGCTTGATGCGGCAGCAAACACAGGTGCCGGCGGATTTTTCGGACTCGGAAATCTCGGCATTTTCGGAACCATCGGATATATTATCATATTCGGAGTGTTTATTTATTTTGTAATCATCAGACCGCAGCGTAAAGAGCAGAAGAAGACTCAGGCCATGCTTTCAAGTATGGAAGTGGGTGATTCTGTAGTTACCACATCAGGTTTTTACGGTGTAATAATCGATATTTCGGATGAAGATGTTATCGTAGAGTTCGGAAGCAACAAGAATTGCAGGATTCCTATGAAAAAATCGGCGATAGCTCAGATTGAGAAAGCTGAATGATTTAATTAAATGTTTCTTTAATCTTTGTTTAATGGTCAGTGACTTTTTGGAGTTTTTATGAAACGAATCGGAATTTTTTTGATCACATTATTTTCGTTTCTTCTTATTGCATGTACGGGGGGATACTTTTTCGGTGTATTTTATTTCAGACATTGGTTCTGTCCCAATACTTACATCAACGGTGTAAATGTATCCAACTGTAATTTTTCCGTATGCGACAAGATCATAGATGCCGATGTTGTCGAACATAATCTGACTATTGTTGACGATGACGGATCGAAGATATTTGTTGACGGTAAAGACATTTACAGATATGACAGCGATGAGATAAAAGATGCCATCAGTTATATAAAGAGTAAAGAGAATCCGTATCTCTGGGTCAACTGTCTTTTCGGAAGACATGATTATGTTTTTAATGTTCAGAGATATCTTGACGATGAAAAACTGATGCAGATCGTTGAAGAATCCAACCTCGGCGAAAAGGAAAGATTTAACGAGAACAATCGCGCAGAGATCAAATATACCAAAGAAGAAGGTTATGTTCTTGAGGATAAAACTCAAAATCTTCTTGACTGGGAAAGACTTGAAGATGAAGTATTAAAGGCTTCGGTCAATGATATCGGATATGTCGATCTTTCCGAAAACGATGTATACAGATCTGTTACGGAAACCAAACAGTATAAGGATACATATGCTAAATGGGAAAAGATCAATAATACCATTGATTTTAACATGACATACAAGTTTGCTACAGGAGATGAAGAAGTTGTAGATTCATCGGTCGTTTCGTCTTTTGCTTCTCTTGATGAGAACGGAGATGTGGTATTTGATGAAGATGATCAGCTTGTTCTTGATTCCGACAAGATCATTGAATATGTCCAGTCGTTATCGGATAAGTACGATAATATGTATGCTCCCAAGGAATTCAAGACCACCAGAGGTGATATCGTAAGTATTCCTTATTCAAGATTTACTACTTACGGAAATCTTATTAATGTAAAAGCCGAAGCTGAAGAACTTGAAACCATTTTAAGATCACATAAGAGTCCCGGTGAGAGAGAACCGATCTATATCAAAAAAGAGGAGAGAGGTTCCATTAAAAACAATTTCAACGGTACTTATGTGGAAGTGGACATAGCTCAGCAGCATATGTATTATTATGTTGATTATGAACTGGTCTATGATACCGATGTTGTTACGGGCTGCAAGGCTAACGGAAACAGCACTCCCGAATGTGTATGTTTTATCGTAAATAAAGCAAGAAACGTTACGCTTATCGGACCCGGATATGAATCTTTTGTTTATCATTGGATGTGCATTACCAGCCAGATAGGTATTCATGATGCTACATGGAGAAGAACTTTCGGCGGTGAGATCTATCTTTACAACGGTTCGCACGGATGCGTAAATACACCTCTTGATAAAATGAAGGAACTGTTTGCCATCATTGAGATCGGAACACCTGTAGTAGTACATCAATAATTCAAAAATAATGACATTTCCCCTTATTGCGAAAAGATTTCGGGTAAGGGGATTATTTTATTTCAGGCATATTATGTAAACATTGTTAAAAAATTATCATTTTTGCCAATTTTCCATTGACTTAGTATTTTTATAAATGTAAAATAAATTTCATGACATCGGATTTTTTTGATTATTTTCTTATAAAAATTCATTAAAATATTTACTGTCATATTAAATCCGGGATTATCCCGAAGGAAAAAAATTAAAATAATTTTTATATATCTTAGGAGGAAGTATCATGTCCAGAGTTTACAATTTCTCTGCAGGTCCCGCTGTTTTACCTGAAGAAGTATTAAAAGAAGCAGCTGAAGAAATGCTCGATTACCAGGGCTCGGGTCAGTCCGTAATGGAAATGTCCCACAGATCCAAGGTATACGACAAGATCATCAAGGACGCAGAGGCTGATTTGAGAGAACTTATGAATATACCCGACAACTACAAGGTTTTATTCCTTCAGGGCGGTGCCAACCAGTTCTTTGCCGAAGTTCCCATGAATATGATGAAGAACAAAAAAGCAGGTTATATTCTTACAGGCCAGTGGGCAAAGAAAGCTTTTGCAGAAGCTAAGATCTACGGCGAAGCTGTAGAACTTGCATCAAGTGCCGACAAGACTTTCTCTTATATTCCCGATTGTTCCGATCTTCCCATTACGGATGATATGGACTACGTATATATCTGCGAGAACAATACTATCTACGGAACCAAGTTTAAAACATTACCCAACACCAAGGGCAAAGACCTCGTATCAGACGTGTCTTCATGCTTCCTGTCAGAGCCCGTTGACGTATCCAAGTACGCTGTTATCTACGGCGGTGTACAGAAGAACGTAGGTCCTGCAGGCTGTGTTATCGCTATCATCAGAGAAGATCTCATTACAGATGACTGTCTTCCCGGAACACCTACCATGCTTAAGTGGAAAACTCAGGCTGACAATGATTCTTTATACAATACACCTCCCTGCTATACTATCTATATCTGCGGCAAGGTGTTCAAATGGTTAAAGAAGATGGGCGGTCTTGAGAAGATGAAAGAACTTAACGAGAAGAAGGCTGCTATCCTTTACGATTACCTTGATCAGTCAACACTCTTCACCGGTACCGTTGTAAAAGAAGACAGATCTCTTATGAACGTTCCTTTCGTATGTAAGATTGACGATGCTGAGAAGAAAGCAGAGATGGAAGCCAAGTTCATCAAAGAAGCTACAGAAGCAGGATTCGTTAACCTTAAAGGACACAGAAGCGTTGGCGGTATGAGAGCATCCATCTACAATGCTATGCCCATCGAAGGTGTTGAAAAACTCGTTGAATTTATGAAGAAGTTCGAGAAGGAGAACGCATAATGTTTAAATATAATTGCCTTAATCCTATCGCTCAGGTAGGACTTGATAATTTTGATGCAAATTATGCTGCAACAGATGATTTTGCAGATGCAGACGGTGTGCTTGTAAGAAGTGCCGTTATGCATGACATGGAGCTTTCCGATAAGCTTCTTTGCGTAGCAAGAGCAGGTGCGGGTGTAAATAACATCCCTCTTGATAAATGCGCAGAAAAAGGTATCGTTGTATTCAATACACCCGGTGCAAATGCAAACGGTGTTAAGGAACTCGTTATCGCAGGTATGCTTCTTGCAAGCCGTGATATCGTTGGCGGTATCGAATGGGTTAAAGAAAACAAGGCAGACGAGAACATTGCCAAGACAGCTGAGAAGGCTAAAAAGGCTTTCGCCGGTACAGAAATCGAAGGCAAGAAACTCGGTGTTATCGGCCTTGGTGCGATCGGTGTAAAGGTTGCGAACGCAGCTAAGAGCCTCGGTATGGAAGTATACGGATACGATCCTTATCTTTCCATTAATGCCGCATGGAGTTTAAGCCGTGATATCAAGCATGTTAATACACTTGATGAGATCTATGAAGTTTGTGATTTTATCACGATCCATGTTCCTGCGCTTGATTCCACAAAGGGTATGATCAATGCGGAAGCTTTCTCCAAGATGAAAGACGGCGTTATCCTGCTCAATTTCGCACGTGATATCCTTGTTAACGAAAAGGATCTTCTTGATGCGATCAAATCAGGAAAGGTACGTAAATATGTTTCTGATTTTGCTAATCCTACAACAGCAGGTCAGGACGGATGTATCGTTATCCCTCACCTCGGAGCTTCTACCGAAGAGTCTGAAGACAACTGCGCGAAGATGGCAGTTAAGGAAATGAAGAATTACCTTGAAAACGGTAATATCGTTAATTCCGTTAACTATCCCAACTGCGATATGGGTATCTGCACACAGGCTGCAAGAGTTGCAATCTTCCATAAGAACATTGCTAATATGATCACAAAGTTCACTGCACTTTTCGGTGAGCTCAACATCAATATTTCCGATATGACAAATAAGTCTAAGGGAGATTTTGCTTACACAATGATTGATTCCGAGAGCGCTGATCTTGATGAGATCATCAAGAAGCTTGAAGCTATTGACGGTGTATTCAGAGTAAGAAGAGTTAAATAAATTCAATACAGGGCGGCAAAGTGTATTTTTGTCGCCCTTTTTTTCATTAAAGTAAGTTTATACAGCAAGGGGTTAGTCATGCAGGAAAAAAACATATCTCAGGTTGTCATTTCCAGACTTCCGAGATATTTCAGATATTTAGGCGATTTGAAAGATGAAGGAATGGAAAGGATTTCTTCGGGAGAACTTTCAAAGAGAATGAATGTTACGGCATCACAGATAAGACAGGATTTTAACCATTTCGGAGGATTCGGTCAGCAGGGATACGGTTATAATGTTAATTATCTGTACGAAGAAATCGGTAAGATCCTGGGTCTGGATAAAAGGCATAATCTTATCATTATCGGTGCGGGAAATCTCGGTCAGGCTCTGGCCAATTACATGAATTTCGAAAAGAGAGGTTTTTTTGTCAAAGGTATTTTCGACTGCAAAGAATCACTCATGGATACCGATGTTCGCGGTATGAAAGTAATGCATACAGATAAGATAGCCGAGTTTGTCAAAGAAAACAATATTGACATAGCCGTGCTCACCCTTCCCAAACAGGGTGCAACGGAGATAGCCAAAATCCTTGTGGATTGCAATATATCAGGCATCTGGAATTTTGCTCATGTGGATCTGGATGTTCCCGATTCGATTAATGTTGAAAATGTTCATCTTTCAGACAGCCTTATGAAATTATCATTTAAGATTCACGAGAACGAAAACTGATTTTTTGTAAAGGATGGTGTTTTATGTCACGAAGCGAAGAAGTGTACAAACCTGCGATAGCGGGCAAAAAGATACCTGTTTTGACTCTTGATCATAAATGGCACAGACTTTTCACACAGATAGAAACCAATTCGGAGATCAAGGAATACGAAAATGAACTGAACGAATTGCTTAAAAGACAGGGAAAAATCAATACCGAAACAAAAGAAATCAAAAAGCTGAAAAGCAAACTGATGGAAGAAATCCGTTCTTCGAGTATGGAATCCGGTAACGAAGACGATCCGAAGATAGAAGAAAACAAGAAACTTGTCGAAGAATGCAACCAGAAACTGGAAGCTTATCAGGATGAAGGACTCGATCTTCCCGCACAAATTAATGAAATTAATAAAAAATTAATGATAGCAACCATGGAAGTGTGTTATGATGATATAAAGAATGGTACCGAAGAAATTAATGAGATATCGCAATGGATAGATGAAATGCGTGTCGAATTAAAGAAAAAAGTTGTAAGAAAGCAGGAAAAGCAGCAGAGGATTCAGGATTTGTATTCATATATGCACGATATTTTCGGTGCCGACGTAATAGAAATATTCGATATGAAATACAATCCCGATGAGAACAAGCTTCATTAGTTTATGAATAATTACAATCCACATTTAAACAAAAGAAACGAAAAAGGAAATAAAGGAACTTTTGGTCGCGTGCTGGTCATTGCCGGTAACGAAAACATGTCCGGTTGTGTTTATTTCAGTGCATATGCCGCATTAAAGAGCGGTTGCGGACTTGTTAATGTGTTAACGGACAAAAACAATATCGAAGCTATGAAGGTTCTTGTACCCGAAGCTATCCTGGACTGGTCGGATAATATCAAACATCCGGTCTTTGATCCCAATGACAATTTTTTCAAGGATAAACTTGACAAGCTTCTTAAAAATGCAGATTCCGTAGTTATCGGTCCCGGACTCGGAGTAAGAGAAGATACGCTTAAAGTTACCGAATATGTTCTTAAAAACTATAACGGAAATATCATTGTTGATGCGGATTCACTGAATTCCATTTCCGTAAAATACAAATTCAAGGATGTTTTCAAGGAAGATTACAAAGCCGATACCAATCATCCTTTATACAATGTCGGAAGAAACAGGACAGTTGTAATTACGCCTCATATGCTTGAGCTTGCAAGACTCTGCAATTCAAAATGCGATGATGTAAAGAACAGTCTGGATGATCTTGCCGTTAAGATCGCGAAAGAATACGGTATCATTACTGTATTCAAGGATTCTTCCACGAGAGTAAGTGACGGGATCGACCTTTACGTTAATAAATCAGGTAATTCTTCATTGTCTACCGCAGGAACGGGCGATATTCTCACGGGAATGATCGCATCCTTGCTCATAGGCGAAGAGTATCCTTTCAGAGGAGTAAATACAGCCGTTTATCTTCACGGACGTGCAGGCGAATTTGCAGGAAAAGAACTGTCGAGTTACTGTGTAACGGCAAGAGATGTACTTCAGTATATACCCAAAGCGTTCTCCTCACTTAAGTTTGATGACAGGATTTACAATAACTGCGTCATTCTTGAAGTAATGAATGCCAACAATAACGCAACCAAGAAATAACATGATTGACGATTTGTTTATACAGGGCTCCTGGTACGCTTATTTAATATTGTTTTCATTGATATTGGCCGAAATAATAATTTCGGTCAGTCTTTGTGTTGTGGAAGATTTTAATGAAAACGATCTGGAAAAGATAAGTGAGAAGCTTTCTTTAAAGAATATCAAGACTTTAACGGATTTTCTTGAAAAAAGATCGCTTTACGAAAACAGATTTCATGCCGCTCTGATCACGGTCCATATATTATTCTTTATGCCGGTCAATTCGATCATTTATTATCAGTTAACTTTTCTGTTTGAAAAATTATTCAGAATCGGTTCGTCGATGCTGCTTCCTTTTGTTCTGGCGGAAGTGGTTCTTTTTATTGTTTTTTTGTTCTTTAATTTTCTTTTGTTCTTTCTTCTTCCGAGAAGGATCATCCGTCATTCGTCCGAATATGTCAAAGCCATGTTCACTTTGTTTTCGCTTAAGATATCGCTGATAATGGTTCCGATCTCGGATCTTTCGAATTTTGTACTTACTCTGTTTTTTAACCTGATAGGAAAGAACAAATACAATCAGGACAATGAAGTTACCGAGGATGATATTCTTTCGATGGTTCAGGAATCAAACGATCAGGGACTTATCGAAGATGATGAGTTTACCATGATCAACAATATATTTGAACTGAACGACAAAGAAGCAAAAGATATCATGACCAACAGAAACAGTATCGTTGGTATCAACGCGGATACATCCTTATCGGATGCCATTAAGATAATGCTTGAAGGAAGTAATTCCAGATATCCGGTCTATATTGACAATCTCGATCATATCATCGGTATTCTTCATTTAAAGGATGCTTTAAGGTATCAGGATGACAACAAACAGAGGAACGGTGCGATAAAACGATATCCCAAGCTTCTCAGGGAAGCAAGATTCGTTTCCGAAACCCGTAAGATCGACGATCTTTTCAAAAAGATGAAAGACGACAAGCTTCAGATGGTTATAGTTATCGACGAATACGGCCAGACGAGCGGTCTCGTTGCCATGGAAGATATTCTCGAAGAAATAGTCGGCAATATCCTTGATGAATATGACAAGGAAGAAACCTTCGTCGAACCCAAGGGAGAGAAGAAATACGAGATTGACGGCCTTACCCCGCTTGAGGAACTCGGGGAACTTCTGGGTATAAAATTCGACTGTGAAGACACCGACATTGAGACCATAAACGGATTTCTTATCAATAAACTCGGATACATACCTTCGGAGGATGAAGAGAATTCCATTGATTATGAAGGATATACGTTCAGGATTCTGCAGGTCGAAAATCATATAATCAAAACAGTATTTGTTACAAAGATAAACAATGAGGCTGATAAAGAAAAAGATCCGGCCGATGATGGAGCCGGCAGTGCGACCGAATCATAAGAAAAATGTATAATATTGATAATACAAACAAAAAATGATATAATATGTTGTTGACTTTTTACTAACAGGAGGCTTTTATGTCCGGACATTCAAAATTTGCGAATATCAAACACAAAAAAGAGAAAAATGACGCTGCAAAAGGAAAGATCTTTACGATCATCGGTCGTGAGATCGCAGTAGCCGTTAAAGAAGGCGGACCCGATCCCGCCAACAATTATAAACTTGCAGCTGTAATTGCAAAGGCAAAAGCTAACAATATGCCTAACGATACGATCGACAGAGGTATCAAAAAAGCTGCAGGAGAAGGATCAAATGTAGTTTACGAACAGTGCACATATGAAGGTTACGGTCCTAACGGTATCGCCATTATCGTTAAATGCCTTACCGATAACAAGAACAGGACGGCAAGCAATGTACGTTCAGCTTTTACCAAAGGACAGGGCAATATCGGTACACAGGGATGCGTTTCCTATATGTTTGACGAATGCGGTCAGATCATCATCGATAAGGAAGAATGCGATATGGATGCAGATGCACTTATGATGATGGTACTCGATGCGGGAGCTGACGATTTCTCTGATGAAGAAGACAGCTATGAGATCATAACTTCACCCGACGGACTAACCGATGTCATCAAAGTTCTTGAAGAGAACAAGATTCCCATGGCTCAGGCAGAAGTTACAATGCTTCCTCAGAACTACATTAAACTTGAAGATGAGACTGCCATAAAGAATCTTCAGAAAACTCTCGATCTTCTTGATGAGGATGATGATGTTCAGAATGTTTATACAAACTGGGATGAAGAATAATATTTAATCTTAACCTAATTAAAATCTACAGAAACGAAGGAAATAAAAAATGAGCGAATACAATATTGAAACAAAATGCGTACAGTCAGGCTGGAAGCCTTCAAAAGGCGAACCCAGAATTCTTCCCATTTATCAGTCCACGACTTTTAAATACGATACATCGGAACAGATGGGAGATCTGTTTGATCTGAAGGCTTCGGGATATTTTTATACCAGACTTCAGAATCCTACAAATGATTATGTTGCCGCAAAGATCTGCGATATGGAAGGCGGAGCAGCGGCTATGCTTACCTCTTCAGGTCAGGCTGCGAATTTTTATGCAGTTTTCAATATTGCAGAATCCGGAGATCATATTATCATAAGTTCCGCTCTTTACGGAGGAACATTTAATCTTCTTACGACCACCATTGCAAAAATGGGAATCGAGACAACGGTTGTCGATCCCGAGATCTCTTTGGAAGATCTGAGAAAAGAATTCAAGCCGAATACGAAATGCGTTCTTGCGGAATCGGTTTCAAATCCTTCGCTTGTTGTTCTTGATTTTGATAAATTTGCGACGGCTGCGCATGAAGCAGGCGTTCCCCTTATTGTTGACAATACATTCCCTACACCTATCAACTGCAGACCTTTTGAATTCGGTGTAGATATCGTTACTCATTCGACCACAAAATATATGGACGGTCATGCTGCTTCGGTAGGCGGATGTATCGTTGATTCCGGTAATTTCGACTGGACAAAATATCCCGACAAATTCCCCGGACTCTGTTTCCCCGATGAGTCTTATCACGGTACAAATTATACAAAAGAATTCGGAAAAGCCGCATATATCGTTAAAGCTACCGCAACACTTATGAGGGACCTCGGTTCCATTCAGTCTCCTCAGAATGCATTTTATGTAAACCTTGGTCTTGAGACGCTTCATCTTCGTATGCAAAGACACTGCGAAAATGCTCTTACCGTTGCCAAATGGCTTAAAAACAACGATAAGGTTGCATGGGTAAATTATCCCGGACTTGAAGGAGATATTTATTATGATCGTGCTAAGAAATATATGCCTAACGGTACATGCGGAGTTCTTACTTTCGGTATAAAGGGCGGAAGAGAAGAAAGCATCAAATTCATGGATGCTCTTAAACTTATCGCTATCGTTACTCATGTAGCAGATACAAGATCCTGCGTTCTTCATCCTGCAAGTCATACTCACAGACAGATGACCGATGAACAGCTTCTTGAAGCAGGCGTAAAACCCGATCTTATCAGATTTTCCGTAGGTATCGAGAATGCAGAAGATATCATTGCGGATCTTGAACAGGCATTTAAATGTATTTAATTGATCAAGACGGAGAATAAAATGGATATTCTTGCGGTTGTTGTTCCATGCTACAACGAAGAGGATATGTTACCCATAACCTTTGAGAGTTTAAGGAACAAACTGAATGAATTAATCGATAAAAACAAAATATCTCCCGAATCTTTCGTGTTGTATGTTGATGACGGAAGCAAGGATAAAACATGGGAGCTCATAGAGGCTGAAAATAAAAGTCATAAAGATGTCAAAGGTTTGAAACTTGCTGGAAATGTCGGTCATCAGTTCGCGCTTACGGCAGGACTTGTCTTTGCAAAAGATATCTCAGACATTTCGATTTCCATTGATGCCGATCTGCAGGACGATATTGATGTATTTGAACAGATGATAGATCTTTATCATGACGGAAATGATATCGTCTACGGCGTAAGAAACAAACGAAAGACCGATTCTTTCTTCAAGAGATTTACGGCTCAGTCGTTTTACAGGCTCATGAATTTTTTCGGTGCCAAAACGATTTACAATCATGCCGATTTCAGACTTATGTCTAAAAGAGCTCTTGAACAGTTTTCGAAGTACGGAGAAGAAAATCTTTATCTGAGAGGCATAGTTCCTCTCATCGGTTATAAAACGGAATGCGTATATTATGACCGTAAAGTAAGAGTGGCGGGTGAGAGCAAGTATCCCTTAAAGAAAATGCTCGCACTGGCTATCGAAGGAATAACGTCATTCAGTGTAAAACCGATCAGATATATCGTATTCCTCGGCATTGTAAGCGTGATATTGAGTCTTGCGGCTTTTGTATACGCGCTGGTTTCGTTTTTTATGAAAACCGTTGAACCCGGCTGGACATCACTGATAGTCAGTATCTGGTTTCTGGGCGGTGTTCAACTGATATCGATCGGACTTATCGGTGAATATATCGGAAAAATATACATGGAAGTAAAAAGAAGACCGAGATATAACATTGAGAAGTTCACGTCGTAGCTGATTTATGGAAGGTTAACATTCAGATGGTAACAAAGAAAAACATTTATCATTATATTTTATATGTGATATTTGCTTTAATTTTCTTTTGCGGTATAGGCCTTCATTCTTTGAGTGTGTCCGGTATTGATACAAACGGAGCACCGCTTGTCGGAATGATCATCAGATATGCCATCGTTTTTGTATCGGCCGCATTGATTATTCTTGCATATAAGATATTTTTTCCCAGGATCCCTTCCAAATATATTCCTGAAAAAATCCCCGTTATCTCAAAACTGCTTGAAATGCTGGGATTGATTTTTATTGTTCTGATGATGATATTCGCCAGAACCATGCTGGTTGCCGCAAGATACGGCAATGAAGTGGACAGCGTGTATTTGAACTACGCTCTCGGAAACAGCAGTGTTCTTCCGGATACTACCATGGCATCATATATTTACGCATCGATCTGTACTTTGCTCTGCAAAATACATTATTCCGTATATCCCATTTATGTTTTTAACGGTCTTCTTAATATCGGATCAAGTGTTTTCACTTATTTTATCGTTAAAAGATCATTCAGAATGAGATATGCGATCCTTGCATTACTGTTGCTCGGATTCATGCCGGGTTCGATTGCTTCTGTTCAGAGTATTTCTCCAGATATCGTTCTGAATTTTCTGTTTATAGGCTTCATTTATTATCTGATCAGAGTAAATGAACTTAATATTCACGGCGATATCAATGCTCCCGTTCATGTTCTGTTTATTGTAGGGCTTGGATTTCTTTCAGGTTTTATCGCTTCTTTGGATATCATCGGCGTTTCTCTTGCTGTTATTGCAGTAAGTTCTTTGATCTTTAATTACAACAAGGAACCCGATTACAAATTCCAGAAGCGTCATATTCAGGTGCTTATCTATCTTGGAACGTTTATCGCATTCCTGTTTATCTTTCTGTATGTGATCAAAAACAACGGATTTAATAACATTGAAAATGTTCACAATTATATTAATTCATTTATTCCCGACGGTCTGACTCTTACATTTGTCGCACCTATGGAAGCAAGAGCCGAAGGGATCATCATTCTTATCTTCAGTGCGATCGCGATACTAGCGTTTATAAGAAGTGAATATGATAAAGGTTTGTTCATGGTTATAATCATAGATCTGGCTTTTGTCTTTTCATTCGTAAAATTAAACAATATCAGTTATCCGAATATCATTAATTTATGCTATATAATAATCGCTGTTATCGGATTTTTCGCTGTTCCTTCGTTCATCATCACTCCGGATGAAGAATTCCAAAGAGAGATCGCAAGACAGGAAAAAGAGAAAAAGAGAAGAGCGAAAGAGTATGAAAAGAATAAACTTACCGGTAATCTCGGCATTTCTCTTGAATCCGTAAATGAGAAGTTCACTTCCGATGTTTCGACTGCTGAAAACAAACCCGATACTGCAAAAGAAGAATCGCCCGTATCACCTGCACCCAAGATTCCCGATGCTTATAAGAATCCTTATTATAAGATCAATCAGAATGACAGTGCACAAAAGATCGATAAACTTGTTCAGGTTGCCGACAGCAAGAACGAGGATATTCCTTTCGATGCACCTGTCGGAAGAAAATATCGTGAGATCATTCCGATCGGTTTTAATTCTTCGTCAGGGAAAAGCAAAAATGACAACACGTCAGCTAATACTGGCGATATTCACAGCGGTTATGGTGACGGAAGATCGATGCTTGATACTGAAACCATTTTTGTAAGAGAAGCAAACGAAGATGTTTCATCCGTTACGAACATCAATAATGACGTTGATGCTGCATCTGATACAACCGAAGGAACTGTTGTATTCACAGAAACCGGTATTACCGAAAATACCGAAAAATCCGGACTTATATCTCTGGAAAACAGTACTTCAGCAAATGCTTCCGAGTTTACAGTAAATGTGAATTCAACTTCTGAAGTTCAGAATACCGAAGATGCAAAAACCGAAACCGAAACTGAAGTTCAAGCTGACAGTAATGATGTTGCAGTATCCGAAACGACATCTGATAACGTAAGCGAACTTAAGCAGGATAACGGAATCGGATCCGGATCCGGTTCTGATGAGACAAATGTGATCATCAGCGAAGAAACACAGAATGACAAACCTGCAATAAAATACGACAATGATACTCAAAACAGAGATAAGATCATTCCGTCAAGAAGAGATTATAAAACAGCTCATGTATTTAAGAGCAAAGAAGAAGAAGTCAGACACGATCAGGAAGTTGAAGAGAAGAAGGTTTCCATCAGCGGTATCGATCCCGAATTAAAAGCAACTCCGATGATCAAAAATCCGCTTCCGGTTCCCAAACCGCATGTTCCCAAAGAACTTACGTATGATTATGATCTCAAGGATGACGAGCTCGAGTTTGATATCATCGATTTGAAGGGCAAAGATTATTATGACATCTAACGGAAACCGCTCCAACAAGCGCAGTTCGGGCAGAAAGAATTCCGTATCTTCCGGCAAGAATTCCGGATCTTCAAGAAGAAGTTCGTCTTCTTCGAGAAGCAGAAATAATTCAAGAAGTACGTCCGTAAACAGAAACAACAATCAAAGAAAGAGAACAAATACTTCCGAAAAAAAAGAAGAATTCGAATTTGACTATGTAAAGACACTGATTTATATTGGTGTTTTTGCTGTTTTAATTTTGATGTTTTTATTTGCTCTGGAAATTTTTGACGGCGGATTCGGCCGCTTCGTTACAGGAGTGATAAAAGGTCTTTTCGGTTTTAATTCCTATGTTATTCCGATAATCGGAATAGCGACGGTCATTTATTATATTTTTGCCGATTTTACGAAAAAATCCGTATTTAATATAATATCAGCCGCTGCTTTGGTCATCGGTACGGGAATGCTCGCGCATCTGACTTACAAGGATATCAGTGCATTTTCCTATCTTGAATCGGTCAAACTTTTCTTTCATGAAGGAAAAGGCGGAGGAGTCATATTCGGTACCCTGGCTTATTTGATCGATAAAAGCTGCGGAAGAGCGCTTGTATGGATCCTTCCCATAGTTTTGATCATTGCAGCGATAACCGTTATGTTCGGCAATTATATTGTCAGATTTACCGTTATGCTTATAAACAAATATTCAGATCTTGACGATGAGGATCCCGAGAAGCAGGAGCTTACGAGAAGAGAGATAAGAAAACTCAGAGAGAAGCAGGAAGCGGCAAAACAGAAAAAGATTTCCTACAAGATCACTCAGGATGATGAATCCTCTGATACAGAGAAAAAAGAAAACGAAAACAAACCCAAGGTGATCGATGTCGATCCTTCGGATATGCGTCTTGTTTTTAATGACGGAATGGACGATGAAAATGAAGAAGATCTTCCTAAACCCAAAAAAGAAGTTAGGGAAGTTAAAGAAACAAATGATATTCATCAGATAGATTCAAAACATCTTGCCAAAAAACAAAATGAAGACGAGATCAGACCCATAAATGTTTATTCCGATGATAAAACTGCTTCGGTCCCTGCAAAAGGTTCGTTCTTTGATAAAGATATCAAAGAAGTGAATTCTTTAAGTTCTGCTGATAACGATACTGATGAAAGTACGATGATTCCTGAGCCCGTAAAATCCGAAACCGTTTCGTTAACCGGAAATTCGGTAAAGATGCTTGAAAACAGCGACCATCCAACAAAGACGGTCAGCGACGATCCTTCGTTGGACAGTTACAAGACGAAAGAAAAGAAGTCTTCAAAAGCTTATAAATTTCCGCCTGTAGGACTTTTGAAAAAATCAGAGAAAAACAGCAAATCCAAAGGCGACAATATATACGAGACCGCAAACAAACTCAAAGAAACGCTTGCAACGTTCGGAGTGGAAGTTTATATAGATCCGGATAACTGTTCGAAAGGTCCGTCGGTTACCAGATATGAACTTACCCCGGCACCCGGAGTAAAGGTAAGCAGGATCGTTTCTTTATCCGATGATATCAAATTAAGTCTGGGAACTGCGGATATACGTATCGAAGCACCCATTCCCGGAAAAAGTGCGGTCGGAATAGAAGTACCCAATTCCGAAAGCAGCGCGGTTCCTTTCAGAGACCTTGTTGAATCGAATGAATTCAACAGTGCCAAATCGAAACTGTCGATCGCGATCGGTAAAGATCTTGCAGGTCAGTCCGTGATCGCGGATATCGCCAAAATGCCTCACCTTCTGATAGCCGGTGCTACCGGTTCGGGTAAATCCGTTTGTATAAATACCATTATCATGAGTATTCTTTACAAAGCGCATCCCGATGAAGTCAAACTGATACTTATCGACCCCAAAGTCGTTGAATTAAGTGTATATAACAATATTCCCCATCTGCTTCTACCTGTTGTTACCGATCCAAAACTAGCTGCGGGATCCTTACACTGGGGTGTGAGCGAAATGGAAAAAAGATATAAGTTGTTCGCGGATCTGGGAGTCAGAGATCTTAAAGGATATAATGAAAAAATATCCGAAGAAGACGAAAAATCGCGTCTTCCTCAGATAGTCATCATAGTTGACGAGCTTGCAGATCTAATGATGGTAGCGGGAAAGGAAGTTGAAGAGTCAATATGCCGACTTGCTCAGCTTGCAAGAGCGGCAGGCATTCATATCATTATTGCAACACAGCGTCCTTCAGTTGATGTCATCACCGGACTTATCAAGGCCAATATGCCGAGCCGAATAGCTTTCAGTGTTTCGAGCGGTATTGATTCAAGAACGATACTTGATACAAACGGAGCAGAAAAACTTCTCGGAAAAGGCGATATGCTTTTCTTCCCTCAGGGAATGAACAAACCTTCCAGAGTACAGGGATGTTTTGTTTCCGACGATGAAGTGTCCAATGTTGTTGATTTTATCAGAAATCAGAATATCAGCGGATATGATGAAAGAATAATGAATGACATGAATTCCGCTTCGGGACCTTCACAGACCGGCGGTTCCAACGATGATAATGATGCTTTGTTTAATGAAGCGGCATTATTCATAATCGGCAAAGAAAAAGCATCGATCGGTGCTTTACAGCGTGCTTTTAAGATCGGATTCAACAGAGCGGCCAGGATCATGGATCAGCTTGAAGCAAGCGGTGTTGTCGGACCCGAAGAAGGTACCAAACCCAGGAAAATTCTTATGAGCGAAGCCGAATTCAATCAGATGATCGGCAAGTGATAAATGACATTTATTTAATATAAAGGAGCAGAAGGAAATGAAATCGGATATCGAGATCGCACAGAGTGCACAAATGAAACCTATAACCGAAGTCGCAAAGGCATTGGAAATACCTGAGGACGAATTGGAATTATACGGAAAATACAAAGCTAAATTATCCGACGAATACATGGATTCCGTAAAGGATAATCCAAACGGAAAACTCGTTCTGGTCACAGCCATTAACCCCACACCCGCAGGCGAGGGTAAGACCACTACAACGGTCGGACTCGGACAGGCGCTCGGACGTATGGGCAAAAAAGCTGTTATCGCATTAAGAGAGCCGTCACTGGGACCGTGCTTCGGGATCAAGGGCGGAGCTGCAGGCGGAGGAAACGCACAGGTTGTTCCGATGGAAGACCTTAATCTTCATTTTACGGGTGATTTCCATGCGATAACTTCCGCAAACAACCTTCTCGCTGCTTTACTTGACAATCATATTCAGCAGGGCAATCAGCTCGGAATAGACACAAGAAGCGTTGTCTGGAAAAGATGTCTGGATATGAACGACCGTGCTTTGAGAAACATTGTTATCGGCCTCGGTGCCAAAGCTGACGGAGTTGTAAGAGAAGATCATTTTATTATAACGGTTGCTTCCGAGATCATGGCTATTCTCTGTCTTGCGAATGATATGGAAGATTTAAAGGAAAGACTCGGTAAGATTGTTGTAGCGTATAATTTTAACGGAGATGTTGTTACCGCAAAGGATCTGGGTGCAGTAGGTTCAATGGCAGCACTTTTAAAAGATGCGCTTAAGCCCAATCTTATCCAGACTCTTGAAAATACACCCGCTATCGTACACGGCGGACCTTTTGCCAATATCGCACACGGATGTAATTCCGTAAGAGCGACAAAAACTGCTTTAAAGATCGCTGATTACTGTATAACTGAAGCAGGTTTCGGTGCAGATCTCGGAGCCGAAAAATTCCTTGATATCAAATGCCGTATGGCGGGACTTAAACCCGATGCGATCGTACTGGTTGCTACTGTACGTGCATTGAAATATAACGGAGGAATTCCCAAAGATCAGTTATCGACAGAGAATCTGGATGCTTTAAAGAAAGGTATCGTCAATCTTGAAAAGCATATTGAGAACCTTCAGAAATATGATGTTCCCGTTGTTGTAACTCTTAATTCGTTTATTACGGATACCAAAGCGGAAACAGATTTTGTTAAAGATTTCTGTATTAACAGAGGATGCAATTTTGCCATTTCGGAAGTTTGGGAAAAGGGCGGAGAAGGCGGCATAGAACTTGCCAAAGCATTACTTGATACATTGGAGACCAAAGAAAGCAATTATCATCCTTTGTATAAGGACGAACTTTCTCTCGAAGATAAGATAGAAACGATCGCCAAAGAGATCTACGGTGCCGACGGTGTCAATTATTCTTCAACGGCGAAGAAACAACTTGAAAAACTTACCAAACTCGGTTTTTCCAATATGCCCGTATGTATTGCCAAGACACAATATTCACTTTCTGATGACCCTACGCTTCTCGGACGTCCGAAGAATTTCAATATTGAAGTCAGAGAATGCTATGTTTCGGCAGGTGCCGGTTTTGTAGTAGTTATAACCGGTCAGATTATGACGATGCCCGGACTTCCCAAAGTTCCCGCGGCACTCGGGATCGATGTTGTTGACGGCAAGATAACCGGTTTGTTCTGATATAAAAATTTGATTTTTATTCAAAGCATAATTATAATAAATTGTTCGCATTTTTAAAAAATTATCATTTAAATCGATCAAATGATATTAATCGGAGGTTTTATGGCTGGTATAATAGACGGAAAATCCATATCGTTACAGATCAAAGACGAGTGCAAGGATAAGGTATCAAAGTTAAAAGAAAAAGGTATTGAAGTCACACTTGCCGTTATTCAGGTCGGAGAAGATCCCGCCAGCAGCGTATATGTAAATAATAAAAAGAAAGCCTGTGAATATATCGGAGCAAATTCTCTTTCATATCAGCTGAAAGAAGATTCTACTCAGGAAGAGCTTCTTAAACTTATTGATGATCTCAATAATGATGAAAAAGTGGACGGGATCCTTGTTCAGCTTCCGTTACCGATGCATTTTGACGAAGATGAGGTCATCAGAAGGATCAATCCCGATAAAGATGTTGACGGTTTTCATCCCATAAACGTAGGAAGACTGTCCATAGGTGAAAAAGGATTTGTTTCCTGTACACCCGCAGGTATCATCGAACTTCTCAAAAGAAGCAATGTTGAGATCGAAGGAAAAGAATGTGTGGTTATCGGAAGAAGCAATATTGTAGGCAAACCGATGGCAATGCTTATGTTAAGAGAAAACGCAACGGTTACCGTATGTCATTCCAGGACCAAAGATCTGCATGAAGTTGCCAAAAGAGCGGATATCCTTATCGTTGCGATCGGTAAACCCAGGTTTATCGATGATACATATGTTAAAGACGGTGCTGTTGTGATCGATGTAGGAATTCACCGTCCCGATCCCGACAGCAAAAAGCTTTGCGGTGATGTTGACTTTGATAAGGTTGAGCCCAAAGCGTCGCTCATCACTCCCGTTCCCGGAGGTGTGGGCCCCATGACCATTGCCATGCTTATGAACAATCTTGTTAATTCTAAATTTTAAGGAATAAGATATGAAATGTCCCAATTGCGGTGCACGCTTAAAAGACGGAAATCTTTTCTGTGAAGTGTGCGGTGAAGAAATTAATATCGTACCGGATTACGATCCTGATGCCGATCTGGCTGTAGATGTTAACAGTGTGTTTGACAGAACAAAAGAAATTGATACCGAAGCTGTCAAAAAGCACAAGAACAATACGCCCAAAAAGTCGGATTATTATTCTCACAACAAACATGTATCGGGAAGAAGCAAAATCGACACCGATGATGATTTCGAGGATGAAGAAGTAGGCGAGATCAGTGCTTTTAAGGATGCGTTCCTTTCTATTATCGATTTCTGGAACAGAAGCATTTTTACTAAGATCGTGTTTATTTTCTGTATCCTTCTGCTAATCGCGCTTGTTTTGGGATTTACTTTTGTTATCAGAAAAATCCATGACAGGACTTCCGTAGGATATCTTGTGGAACAGGCTGAAAACAGTTACAGGAATAAAGATTTTGATACGGCTATCGACTATTATGACCGTGCGCTTGAAAAAGATCCGGACAATTCCAAGATCAAATTTGCGATGGCCAACTGTTATCTTTCTGACGGACAGGATAAGAATGCGATCTTTATCCTTAAAGAGATCGCCATTGATAATCCCGAACTGGCTACCGATACATATGAACGAATATTCAATATTTATTTTGAGAATCAGGATTACGCCGGCATTAACGATATGCTTTTGACCTGCAATAATCCTGAAACGGTAAATAAATTCAGGGAATATCTCTGTGAAAAGCCTTCATTTTCCGCTAAAGACGGAGAGTATGACGATTTTCTTTATCTTGAGCTCAATAATGCAAATGAAGGTGAGATATACTATACTCTTGACGGTACGGATCCGACGAAGGATTCTTCTCTTTATACCGATCCGATCTATCTTGAATCGGGTGACTATGATGTAAGAGCGATCTTTGTATCACAGTATGATGTTGTAAGTGAGATAGGTGAAGGCAAATTTACCATAAACGTTACCATTCCTCTTGCTCCTCAGGTTTCGATTGAATCGGGAAGTTACAACGTTCCGATACTTATAAAAGTCGAATCCGACATTAACTGTGAAACTTATTACGTATGCTACAGAGCCAATGTTAAACAGGATGACAGAGTGGATCCCGATAAAGAGGCTACACTTTACGAGTATCCTTTGATAATGCCGATGGGTCCTTCGGAATTCAGATTTATTTCATACAGCGAAGAAGGTGTTCCCAGTACTATCATTACAAGAAAATATAATGTGACGATACCCGATGCGACCGTTTCGATGGTTGAAGGAGCAAATATTGCTACTTTATACAGATATGCACTCGGAGGACTGACGGATACCGACGGTCATATTTCAACAACGAACGGTAAATTCGAGTATATCATCGAAGATGCTCTGAATATGAAGGGCACTATATATTATGTCATTAACGAGTATTACGTCGACAGCTCCAATGCCGGCAAACGTACTCTTACGGGCATGAGAGTCGCTGTCAACACAACAGACCCCAACGATTACGGTACACTCGATATCAATGCTAAAGGCGAATACTACATTATCAAAGAAACAAATCTTATCGTTGACGGAGAGTTAATGAATAATTAACTTAACGGTTGATATACTGTTTAATTAATTTTGTAAAAAATATTTTTTATATATACGGAAAGGAAAAACAATGTACAAGATTTTAGAAGCCAAAGAACTTGCCGATTCTATTTATGAATTTGTCGTAAAAGCACCTAATGTATCGGCCAATTGTCAGCCCGGACAATTTGTTATAGTCAGAACAAATGAAGATTCCGAAAGAATCCCTCTTACAATTTGCGATTATGACAGAGAAAAAGAAACTGTTACGATAGTAGTTCAGGTGATAGGTGCCGGAACATATATCATGAAAGACCTTAAAACAGGCGATTCGTTCTGTGATTTCGTAGGACCTCTCGGACGTCCTTCGGAACTGATCGATACACCAATCGACGAGTTAAAGAAGAAAAAGATTCTCTTCGTAGCCGGCGGTCTGGGAACAGCTCCCGTATATCCTCAGGTTAAATGGCTTCATGAGCAGGGAGTTGATGCCGATGTTATAGTCGGAGCCAAAACTCAGAGCCTTATCATCATGGAGAAGGAAATGGAAGCGGTTGCAGGAAATCTTTACATTACAACCGATGATGGAAGTTATAAAAGACAGGGTATGGTAACCAAGGTTATCGAAGATCTTTATGCTGAAGGAAAGGAATATGATCTTTGTGTAACTATCGGTCCCATGATCATGATGAAATTCGTATGTCTTCTTACAAAGAAGTTCAATCTTAAAACCATCGTTTCCATGAACCCTATCATGGTTGACGGAACAGGAATGTGTGGCGCCTGCAGACTTACAGTAGGTGATTCCGTAAAATTTGCGTGTGTTGACGGTCCTGAATTTGACGGACATCTCGTTAACTTTGATGAAGCAATGAAGAGACAGCAGATTTATAAAACAGCCGAAGGAAGAGCGTATCTTAAAGACAAAGAAGGAGATACTCATCACGGCGGATGCGGAAATTGCGGAGGTGAAAAATAATGGATGTTTTAAAGAAAGTTCCCATCAGAGAACAGGATCCCAAGGTAAGAGCGACCAATTTTGAAGAAGTCTGCCTTGGTTACAATAAAGAAGAAGCAATGGAAGAGGCTTCCAGATGCCTTAACTGTAAGAATGCACAGTGTGTTAAAGGCTGCCCCGTTTCCATCAGTATTCCCGATTTTATCAAAGAAGTAAAAGAAGGAAATTTCAAAGAAGCTTATGATGTTATTTCCGCTTCATCATCTCTTCCCGCAGTCTGCGGAAGAGTGTGTCCTCAGGAAAGCCAGTGTGAAGGCAAATGTATCAGAGGTATCAAAGGTGAGCCCGTTTCCATCGGTAAACTTGAAAGATTCGTTGCCGACTGGGCTTTTGAGAATGGTGTAAAGCCTTCCGTTAATGCAGAAAAGAAAAACAAAAAAGTCGCTGTTATCGGGTCAGGTCCTTCCGGACTTTCATGTGCCGGCGATCTTGCGAAGATGGGATATGATGTTACCGTTTTTGAAGCACTTCATGAGTTCGGCGGAGTTCTTGTATACGGTATTCCCGAATTCAGACTTCCAAAGGAAAAAGTAGTTAAGAAGGAAATCGAAAACGTTAAATCACTTGGTGTAAAATTCGAGAAGAACACCATCATCGGAAAATCCTTTACGATCGACGAACTTATTGACAAATACGGTTTCGAAGCCGTATTTATCGGATCGGGCGCAGGTCTTCCCAAATTCATGGGAATTCCCGGAGAAAATGCAAACGGCGTATTTTCAGCAAATGAATATCTTACCCGTTCCAATCTGATGAAAGCATTCAAAGAGTCTGATACACCGATAATGATCGGTAAGAAGGTTGTTGTAGTCGGCGGCGGAAACGTTGCAATGGATGCTGCAAGAACCGCATTGAGACTCGGAAGCGAAGTACATATCGTATACAGAAGAAGTGAGGAAGAACTTCCTGCAAGAGTCGAAGAAGTTCATCATGCCAAGGAAGAAGGGATCATTTTCAATCTTCTGACAAATCCCGTTGAGATCCTTTCCGATGAAAACGGATGGGTTTGCGGAATCAGATGTATCAGGATGGAACTCGGTGAACCTGACGAAAGCGGAAGAAGAAGCCCCGTTGAAATTAAAGGTTCCGAATTCGAGATCGAGTGTGATGCGGTTATCATGTCACTCGGAACATCTCCCAATCCTTTGATCTCTTCGACAACAAAAGGTCTTGATATCAATAAGAGAAAATGTATCGTTATCAATGAAGAAAGCGGTATGACTTCAAAAGACGGCGTATTCGCAGGCGGAGATGCAGTTACAGGTGCCGCTACGGTTATACTCGCGATGGGTGCAGGCAGAAATGCCGCAAAAGGAATTGATGAATATCTTTCATCGAAAGGAAATTAAAAATGCCATTTTGTCCGAAATGCAAAACAGAATACAGAGAAGGTTTTACAGTCTGTGCTGACTGTAAGATCCCTCTTGTCAAATCACTTGAAAAAACCGAACTTGATGAGGTTTCAGAAGATTCGTATTCGATTGAAAGACAATACGGAGAAATTGATATGTCCGATGTATTCAGTACTTCCGAAGAGGAATACAATGCGGAAACTGTCATTCCCGAGATCGAATTTGTTCCTGATAAAAATGCCGAACTTGATTCGATGAGCGAAAAAGACAAAGAAGTTCAGAGAATGAAAGCGGCTCAGGCAAGAATGAAAGAAGTCAAGGCGGACAGGGCTGCAAGTGAATATATTTCAAAGCAGGATAAAGCTTCGGAACTGTTTTCGAGCGGTATGATGCTTGTTATCATAGGTGCTCTGGGTGTTATTTTTATAGTACTTCTTATGCTCGGAGTATTTCCGTTCAAACCCCGTGGAATAGTTTCATATGCGATTGACGGTATTCTTGCCGCATTCTTTGCTTTATTCATTTATTTCGGTATCAACAGTTTTGTGAGATATTCCGAAGTTAAAAAAGAATCCGCTACCGAGGATACGGAAAACAATGAATTCGAAGAATGGTATGTAAAGACATTCACAAAAGAATTTGTTGATTCGGATCTGAATCTTACGGAAGACAGCACGGCGAATTTCTTTATGCGTAATGCCAAGATCAAATATATCGTTCATCAGAATTATCCGGATCTTCGCGAAGACTATGTTGATATGGTGATCGATAAATACTACGGAGATGTTTTTGAATGACAGTCACCGTTTTGTGCGTCGGAAAGATCAAAGAAAGATTTTTTACCGATGCCGTTAATGAATATTCAAAAAGACTTTCGAAATTCTGTAAATTAAATATCATTGAAGTTGAGGATGAAGAGACTCCTCAGAACGCCGGTGAAGCTCTCGAAAGATCGATAAGAGACAAAGAAGGCGAAAAGATATTAAAAAAGATCCCGCAGGGTGCTTATACGATCTCTTTGGAGATCGAGGGCAGAAAACATGATTCGATATCTTTTGCCGACAGGATCGATAAAATACAGATAAACGGAAGCAGTAATATTTGTTTTATAATCGGAGGTTCTTTGGGACTTTCCGATTCGGTCAAAAAAACAGCCAAGGAAAGCTTATCCTTTTCGGATATGACTTTCCCTCATCAGCTGATGAGGATCATCTTACTTGAGCAGATCTACAGGGCTTTTAAGATAATCAATAATGAGCCCTATCATAAATGAAAATGATATTTGAGGATAGGTAACATGTCCGAGAAAAAGAAAATAGCCAAAGGACTGGTTGTTCAGGGCTCCATTCTGGCGATAGCGGGAATCATATGCAGACTTATCGGTATTGCCAGACGTGTGCCTCTTACAAATATAATCGGTGATATCGGAAACGGATATTATGCCGGTGCCTACGAGTTTTATTCCATTATCTTAATACTTTCTTCATACAGTCTGCCTTCGGCTGTCAGCAAGCTTATAGCTCAGAGACAGAGCAGGGGACAATATAAAAAAATGCAGAAAGTATTCGAAGGAGCTTTACTCTTTGCAATAATAAGCGGTGGCATTTTCAGCATAGTTGTTTTCATATTTGCCGATTTTTTTGCGACCACGATTATGGGAGAAGCCATGAGTACCATGGCTCTAAGAGTATTGGCTCCGACTATTTTCGTCGTAGCTCTTATGGCCGTTTTCAGAGGTTATTTTCAGGGCCTCGGGGTAATGCATTTTACTGCGATCTCTCAGATCGTGGAACAGATCATCCTCGTTATAGTATCGCTCACTGCCGCTAAAATATTCTTTAACGTCGGAACCAAATACGGCAATCTGATGATGAATGAAAATTATGCGTCTTCATTAGGTGCTGCAGGTGCCACTATTGGATGCGGAGTAGGCGCTCTTTGCGGTCTTTTGATAATGATATATTTTTATATGCATAACAAAAGGTCTATCGAAAGAAGGATCATCAACGATGCAACTAAAAATAAGGATACTTTTCTTGATATCCTCATCCTTATCGCAAGAACTGCAATCCCCATGATCTTATGCTCGGTTATGTATAATATATGCGGTGTTGTCGATCAGTCTCTTTTCAATCACCATATGATCGGCATAGGAGAAAGTGACATGAAATCTTTTTTCTGGGGTGTATATTCCGGAAAATACAAACTTTTGATCACGCTTCCGATCGCAATGGCCAATGCTATGTGTTCAGCCATCATTCCTTCACTTACGGCCAGCATCGAAAACAAAGATTATGTTTCCGCAAGAAGTAAGATGGCCACAGTCATAAGAGTTACGATGATCATATCCATCCCTTCGGCATTCGGTCTTGCCATTCTCGGCAAACCCATTATTTCTCTGCTGTTTAAAGGTGAAATAGATCTTGCGGCCATAATGCTTGCTTACGGTTCGGTCAGCGTGGTATTCTTTTCTCTTTCCACACTCGGAAACGGTATCCTTCAGGGACTTAATAAGCTTAAAACACCTGTTCTGAATTCACTTATAGCTTTTGTGCTTCATGTACTTGCACTTCTTCTTATGCTAAAAGTTTTTAAATGGGGTATTCACGGTGTAGTTGTTGCCAATCTTTTGTTTGCCGTATTTGTAAGCGTTTTAAATCATATGGCGATATACAGGACCATTGGATATAAACAGGAACTTAAACAGACTTTCATAATCCCTCTGATATCCGGCGTCATTATGAGTGTTCTGACGTTCCTGACATATTTTTTGTTTACGAAGTTCGCACCCGACAAGCTTGCTCTGTTTGTTGCGATCTTTATCGCGGTTATCGTTTATTTTACGGCATTGATCCTTTTAAAAGGCATCAACGAATACGATCTGTCACTTATACCTTTCGGTTCGAAAATATATGCATTTCTTTATAAACTCGGTATATATAAAGATGAATTATAACAGTTTTCAGTAAGCAGATGATCCTTGTAAAATCAGTTAAAATCAGTGCCAAAAAGAATATCGATCTGTTAAAGCTTGTAAAAGAAAAATATAATGTTAAAGGCGACATTAAATCTTTTTCGATTGTAAAAAAATCCATTGATGCAAGAAGATCGGAAGACATTAAATACATATATTCTTTTTCTTTTGAAACAAATGAAAAAGAAGAAAATATACTGATCAAAAAATTTGATAATATTGAAAAATACGAAGTAATACCTTACTGTATACCGAAATTAACAGATACTGACTGCAAAACCATTATTGTCGGCATGGGACCTGCAGGTCTGTTTGCCGCACTTATCCTTGTTGAAGCGGGAATAAAACCCGTTATCATCGAAAGAGGCAAAAAATGCGAGGAACGCTTTAAGGATGTAAACGATTTCTGGGAATCCGGTATATTAAACACCGAATCCAATGTTCAGTTCGGTGAAGGCGGTGCAGGTACTTTTTCCGACGGGAAACTCAATACCGGTATCAAAGACAGGGAAGGACGAAAAGATTTTGTTCTTGATTCTTTTGTCAGATTCGGAGCAAACGAAAACATCCTGTATGACTCCAAACCTCATATCGGTACGGATGTATTAAGAAATGTCATCGGAAATATAAGAGAATATCTTTTAAATAAAGGTGCGACGATCCTTTATGATACCAAATTCGAATCTTTCGAAACAAAGGGTGACAGGATATTCCGTATAAATGTCAGAAATACCGCATCCGAAGATATAAAAGAACTTGAATGCGATAACCTCATACTTGCCATCGGTCATTCTGCGAGAGATACTTTTGAATATTTGAAAAACAGGATTCCGATGGAACCGAAATCATTTGCAATGGGTTTCAGAGTGATCCATTCACAGGAATTCATCAATGAATCTCAATACGGCATTTCATACAGGGATTATTACGAAAGTCTCGAGAATTCGCCATATAAACTGGTATATCAGGGCAAAGAACGCGGTGTATATACTTTCTGCATGTGTCCGGGCGGATATGTTGTCAATGCTTCCAGTGAAAAGAACAGGCTCTGCGTTAACGGAATGAGTGAAAACAAAAGAGATTCGGGTTTTGCAAATTCCGCGGTAATATGTCAGATCAACAGTAAAGAGTTTGGAGACGATGACGTGCTTTCGGGCATGAATCTTCAAAGAAGCATCGAGGAAAAAGCATATAATATCGGTAACGGCAAAATTCCCGTATCATATTTAAAAGACTTTTTTGAAAATTTGGGTTATAATGGCAGTGTTGAAATAACGGATGAAGAATCCGATTTTTCCAATGCTTTTAAAGGTTTATATGTCCGTGAGGATATAACAGGCATATATCCGGATTTCATAAATCAGAATTTTTCGGATGCGATGTGCGATTTTAATTCAAAGATCAAAGGATTCGCATCATGTAATCCGCTTATCGCCGCCTGTGAGACGAGAAGTTCTTCACCTGTCAGGATCTTAAGGAACGATGAATTCGAATCATCCGTAAGGGGTATATATCCCTGCGGTGAAGGAGCCGGATATGCCGGCGGGATAGTTTCTGCAGCCATAGACGGAATGAAGGTTGCTGAGGCAATAATAAATAAAATACTAAATGATTGATTTACAGGTATATTGAAATGAATTTGAGAGAAGCAATAAAAGATAAAAAGAGAATTGTGGTCAAGATAGGTTCTTCGAGCCTTACACATCCCGAAACAGGCGGGATAGATTACACAAGACTTGAAACTCTTGTAAGAGAATTATGCAATATAAGAAACAGTGGGAAAGAAGTAGTTCTTGTTTCTTCAGGAGCTATTTCCGTTGGTAAAAGAGCCGTTCATATCAAAGATGCCAATCATGACATAGCCGTAAAGCAGGCTTGTGCGGCAGTAGGACAGGCAAGACTGATGATGGTTTATCAGAAGATATTTGCAGAATACAGTCAGGTCTGTGCTCAGGTTCTGATGACCAAAGACACAATAACTAACGAATTGAACAGATATAATGCTCACAATACATTTATGAAGCTTCTGGAACTCGGAGTCATTCCCATTGTTAACGAGAACGATACGATCTCGACTTTCGAGATCAAATTCGGTGACAATGATACGCTTTCTGCCATTGTTGCATCACTGATCGATGCTGATCTTCTGATCCTTTTATCGGATATAGACGGTTTGTATTCGGATAATCCAAGAACCAATCCTGATGCCGAATTTATTGAAATTGTAGAAAAGATCGATGACAGAATACTTGAAATGGGCAAATCCGAAACGGGTTCTTCGGTCGGTACCGGCGGAATGAATACAAAGATCCATGCTGCACAGATTGCGACCAAATCAGGAGCAGACATGATCATTGCAAACAGTGAAGATATCCATATTCTTCACAGGATCATGGACGGAAGGGATTTCGGAACTTTGTTTGTTGCCGATAAAGATGATGATTTTGAACTTATTGATTATGTTAAGAATCTTGATGAGTAAAAATATCTCCGGTCGAACTATTCTAAAACAGGGGTTTAAATGGAAATCGAAAAATTAATCGCCAGAATCAATGAACTGTATCATAAATCTCAGGCAGAAGGTCTTTCGGATGAAGAATTAAAAGAACAGAAATCTTTGAGAGCCGAATATGTTGCGAATATCAGAGCCAATCTCAAGTCGCAGCTTGACAATATTGATATAGTTGAAAAAGACGGAAGCATCACACATCTGAAAAAAGATTAAGAATTTTAAGAGGATAAAAATATGTATCTTGAAACACTCGGAAAAAACGCAAAAAATGCAAAGTATACGATAGGACTTTTGGATGAAAAAACCAGAAACGATATACTTTTGAAAGTTGCCGATGCGCTTGTAAAAGAAAGTGAATATATCATTTCACAGAACAAGATCGATTATGATAAAGGTGTTTCGGAAAATATGAAAGAAGGTCTTTTGGACAGACTTCTTTTAAACGAAAAACGTATCGAAGGCATCAGCGAAGGTATAAGACAGGTTGCCGGACTTGAAGATCCTTTAAACAGGATCCTTGATGAAAGAACAATGTCAAACGGAATGCATATAACCAAGATAAGTGTTCCTCTCGGCGTTATAGGGATCATATATGAATCCAGACCGAATGTTACTGCGGACGCTTTTTCACTTACTTTTAAATCCGGAAATGTATGTGTATTAAAGGGCGGTTCTGATGCCATTAATTCCAATATGGCAATAACCAAGGTTATCAGAGATGTTCTTAAATCCGAGAATATTGATGAAAATGCGATCCAGCTCATAGAAAAGACCGACAGGGAGACCGCTGCCGAATTCATGAAAATGAACGATTATATTGATGTTCTCATTCCCCGCGGTGGTGCAGGACTTATCAAAGCGGTCGTTAATAATTCTACAATCCCTGTCATTGAAACGGGAAGCGGAAACTGTCATGTTTACGTAGATAAAGATGCCGATATCGATATGGCCGTAAATATTATCTTTAATGCCAAAACCCAGAGGATCGGCGTATGCAATGCCTGCGAATCTCTGGTTGTGCATAAAGACATACGCGAGGCATTATTGCCTAAGATGGCCGAAAAACTCAGGGAGAAAAATGTTGAGATAAGAGGTGACAAAGATACCAAAGAAGTCATTGATTGCGTCGATGCCACTGAAGAAGATTTCGGTAAAGAATATCTTGATTATATAATCTCCGTAAAGACAGTGAATAATGTTGAAGAAGCCATAGAACATATAAACAGATACAATACCGGTCATTCGGACTGTATCATCACAAACAAAAGCGAAACTGCTGAAAAATTCTTAAAGGGTGTCGATGCCGCATGCGTATATCATAATGTATCGACCAGATTTACCGACGGTTTTGAATTCGGTCTCGGAGCCGAGATCGGAATTTCCACTCAGATGCTTCATGCAAGAGGACCGATGGGACTTAAAGAACTTACTTCTTACAAGTATACCGTTACGGGTAACGGTCAGGTAAGATGATCATAATAAAACTCATTTAGCCGGTCGATTTTAAAGATCGGAAAAGAGAGGTATAAATGAATTCTTTCGAGACACGAGACAACTTAGAGGAGATTGAAAGACAGTATAGATTTATAGAACTTCTTAAAAATGTTGTCGAGCATATTTCCGCTGAAAAGAAAAGAAAACCGACCGCCTGTGTTGAAACATTCGGTTGCCAGATGAATGCCAGAGATTCCGAAAAAATCTCGGGCATTTTATTGTCAGTGGGGTTTGAGATAATTGAAGACGAAAATGCGGATCTAACCGTATATAATACCTGTTCCGTCAGGGATAACGCCAATCAGAAGGTATACGGAAGACTCGGACGTCTTTCGACTTTCAAGAAAAACAATCCCGAAATGAAGATCGCTTTATGCGGATGCATGACTCAGGAAGAAGAAGTCATAGACAAACTCTGTCAGAGCTACGGTTTTGTCGATCTTATATTCGGTACTCATAATCTCTATCGTTTTGCCGAATATCTTTACTATGTTTACGAAGGTGTTGAAAATATCCCTGCTGATATCGAAGATGTACGGATTAAAGGACATACACTGATAAGTCACTGGAACGAAACTGATAAGATATGTGAAAAACTTCCCGTAGACAGGAAATATTTTTATAAATCCGGAGTAAATATCATGTTCGGATGCAATAATTTCTGCTCGTACTGCATAGTTCCCTATGTGAGGGGGCGTGAGAGAAGCAGGGAAGCCGATGAGATTATTGCAGAAATAGAAAATCTTGTTAAAGACGGCGTTATCGAAGTAATGCTTCTCGGACAGAATGTTAATTCGTACGGAAAGAATCTCGAAGATCCGATTAGCTTTGCAGAACTTTTAAGAAGAGTCGAAAAGATCGAAGGTCTTGAAAGGATCAGATTTATGACTTCGCATCCGAAGGATTTATCAGATGAACTTATAGAAGTCATTAAGAATTCCAAAAAGATCTGTCATCATCTGCATCTTCCTCTCCAGTCCGGAAGCTCCAGGATATTAAAGAGCATGAACAGAGTTTATGACAAAGAAAAATATCTTGACCTTGCGTTGAAGATCCGCCGTGAGATACCCGATATTTCGATCACAACCGATATAATCGTCGGATTTCCGGGAGAGACAAAAGAAGATGTTGACGATACTCTTGATGTGATCAGAAAAGTTGAATTTGACAATGCTTTTACTTTTATATATTCCGTAAGAACGGGTACTCCCGCAGCTAAGATGGAACAGCTGGACGAAAAGTTCGTAAAAGAACAGTTTGACCGTGTTCTTTCGCTTGTTCAGGAGACGGCAAGAAAAAGAGTGGAACTCATTAAAGGTCTTACTCTGCCTGTTCTTGTAGAGGAAATAAACAAACAGAACGAAGAATATCTGACAGGCAGATTATCAAACAATACCATTGTGCATTTTAAGGGAAATCCCGATCTAATAGGAAAGATAGTTAATGTAAAGTGTAATGAATGCAAAGGATTTTATTATATCGGCGAGGTGGTTGAATAATCATGGCTTTTGAAAACATTACTCCGGATTCGGCCGGCTTGTCACCGATGATGCAAAAATATCTTGAAACCAAACAGGATTATAAAGACTGCATTTTATTTTACAGACTGGGCGATTTTTATGAAATGTTTTTTGATGACGCACTTACGGCATCAAAGATCCTCGACATAACTTTAACCGGAAAAAACTGCGGACTCGAAGAAAGGGCTCCCATGTGCGGAGTACCTTTTCATTCTGTTGAGCCTTATATCACAAAACTCATAGAGAACGGACTTAAAGTTGCGATCTGTGAACAGGTTGAAGATCCGAAACTTGCCAAAGGTCTGGTCAAAAGAGAAGTTACAAGAATAGTCACACCCGGAACAAATATGGATTCGATGTCTCTTGATGAGAATTCCAACAATTATCTCATGTCCGTATTTATTTACATGAACAATATCGGTTTCTCGGTATGTGATGTTACTACGGGTGATTTTTATCTTTCGGAGCTTACCGGCATAAGAAATCTCTATGATGAGATATATAAATATAAACCTGCGGAGATCATCTGTAATTCGCAGTTTGTTTCTTCGGGACTGGATATTGAGGAACTGAAAAACAAGATCGGAACCCAGGTTTCGAGTCTGGATAATTATTATTTCGAGGAAAATGCCTGCAAAAAGGCCATTCTTAAACATTTTAAAGTTCATTCTCTCGTTGGAATGGGGCTGGATGATTATGAGCTCGGCATCATTGCTTCGGGTGCTTTGCTTACGTATCTGAATGAAACTCAGATGATACCGCTGAATCACATCACGACGCTCACACCTACTTCAAACGGCATGTTCATGGTGATAGACAATGCTACGAGAAGAAACCTTGAACTGACTGAAACCATGCGTGATAAACAAAAAAGAGGATCGCTTCTCTGGGTTCTGGATAAGACAAAAACTGCTATGGGCGCGAGAATGCTCCGTACGATGACGGGACAGCCTCTTGTCAACAAGGATATGATCAATGAAAGACTTGATGCCGTTGAATATCTATACAATGAAATCGTAACCAGGGAAGAGATAAGGGAATACCTTAATCCCATTTACGATCTTGAAAGACTTCTTGCAAGAGTGAGCTATAAAACGGTCAATCCAAAGGATATGATCGCGATCAAAGAATCCCTTAAGATGATTCCGCATATCAAGAACAGTCTGATGGATTGCGAAATATCCCTTATCTCAAAGATTTATAACGATATAGATCCTTTGATCGATATTTATAACAGGATCGATAAGGCGATAGATGAAGATCCTCCTTTTTCCGTCAGGGAAGGTGGGATAATCAAAGACAACTATAACGAAAACGTAGATTATCTCAGAAAATCACGTACTGAAGGCAAGGTTTGGCTTGCCAATCTCGAATCCGAAGAAAAAGAAAGAACCGGTATTAAGAATCTTAAGATCAAATACAATAAAGTATTCGGATACTATCTGGAAGTTACCAATTCGTTTGCGGATAAAGTGCCTGAAGATTATATCAGAAAACAGACACTGAGCAATGCAGAGAGATATACCACTGAACGATTAAAAGAGCTTGAAGATACCATCTTAAATGCACAGGATAAACTCTGCACGATAGAATACGATCTTTTTGAAGAGATAAGAGCTTTTATAGAAGAAAATCTTTTAAGAATTCAAAAGACTGCAAAAGCCCTGGCTTACCTTGATGCGCTCTGTTCACTTGCGTATGTGGCCGAAGCAAACAGATACGTTCGTCCTGAAATAAACGATAAGGGAAATATAAATATTAAAGAGGGCCGTCACCCCGTTGTGGAAAAAATGATACCCGATAATCAGTTTATTCCCAATGATACGATACTCGATAACAGGAAAAACAATATTTCCGTCATTACCGGTCCCAATATGGCCGGAAAATCCACATATATGAGACAGACAGCGCTGATCGTTCTCATGGCTCAGCTCGGAAGTTTTGTTCCCTGCAAATCGGCCAATATTTCCGTATGTGACAGAATCTTTACCAGAGTCGGCGCTTCGGACGATCTTGCAAGCGGTCAGTCCACTTTCATGATCGAAATGAACGAAGTATCGAATATCCTTCGAAATGCCACAAAGGATTCGCTTTTGATACTGGATGAGATCGGAAGAGGAACATCTACACTCGACGGTCTTTCCATAGCATGGGCTGTTATCGAACATATCGCAAATCCGAGACTTCTTGGAGCGAAGACTCTTTTTGCGACACATTATCACGAACTTACGGAACTGGAAGGAAAAGTAAATAACGTAAACAATTACTGCATTGCCGTTAAAGAAGAGGGCGATAATATCATATTCTTAAGAAAGATAATAAGAGGCGGAGCGGACAGGAGTTACGGTATACAGGTAGCAAAGCTCGCAGGCGTTCCCGAAATGGTTATAGAACGTGCAAAAAGTATTCTGGATCAGCTTTCGGAAAACAATATAATCGATAAAATGCAGGACATTGTAACTCCGAATGTTCCTTCTTCCAAAAAAAAGTCACAAAAATACGATGAAGTTGATTTATGTCAGTTAACTTTATTGGACATGACGTCAGATTCTGATATAATAAAAGAGTTAGAGGAGATTGATGTTTCCAACATGACTCCTCTCGATGGGTTAAATACTTTGTACAGGTTACAGTGTAAATGCAAAAACAGGATTAAGCTATGATTAGAATTCTTGATAATCTTACTATTAACAAAATAGCTGCGGGGGAAGTAATTGAAAGGCCTTTTAATGTAGTCAAGGAGCTTGTCGAGAACTCCATTGATGCGGGAAGCAAGCATATTTCCGTTGAGATTAAAGGCGGCGGGATTGACTATATCAGAGTAACCGACGACGGATCGGGAATACCTTACGAAGACGTGCCCACGGCTTTTCTTCGACATGCAACAAGCAAAATAGTTACGAGCGAAGATCTATTCTTTTTGAATACACTCGGATTCAGAGGTGAGGCTTTGGCAAGCATCGCTTCGGTTTCCCATACGGAAATGATCACAAAAGTACCCAATGAACTTATGGGTACCAAGATCGATCTTGACTGCGGAAGCGTAATAGAGTTAAGCAAAACGGGAGCACCCGAAGGAACTACCATTATCGTGCGCGACCTGTTCTTTAATGTTCCCGCAAGAAAGAAGTTTCTGAATTCTCCTTCAAGCGAAGCCACCAGAATAATCGAACTTATGGAAGAACTTGTTCTTTCACATCCTTCGATCGGTTTCCAGCTTCTTGTGAACGGCGCTGTAAAGATTCAGTCCAACGGCTCAGGAAATATCAAGGATATCATTTACAGACTGTACGGTAAGGAAATTCACGATGCTCTTATTCCTATGGAATACGAGGATGATTTTATAAAAGTCAGCGGATTTATAACAAAACCCGAGATCTGCAGACCTTCAAGATCCGGAGAAAACTATTTCATCAACGGAAGATACGTTAAAAACGAATATATCACAAGAGGAATCGAAGAAGGATACAGAAATCATCTTATGCAGCATAAGTTTCCTTTTGTTGTTCTTTTTATCGAACTGGATTCTTTCGGACTTGATGTAAATGTACATCCGGCCAAGAGCGAAGTAAGGATCACGAATGGTGAATTCCTTGTAGAGATCCTCAATAAGACGATAAAAGATCTGCTTAAAGATAACGAGCTTATCCCGAATGCATTTAAATTCGAAGAGGAAAAGCCCGTTGTTGAAAGAGCACCTGAACCTTTCGAAAAAAGTCTTATCACTTCGCATGTTGTACAAAAGGGGTATGATTCAAAGATCGTTGTCAAAAAAGATGAAGAACCTTTGTTAAACGACAAGAGCAAAGAGTTTACGGTTGATTTTGAATCCGAGAATCACAGTAATTCAGATAAGCCCAATAATGAGTTTATGAATCATATTACTACGATCTCTTACAAATCGAAGTACAACAAACTCGAAGAAAGAATGAAGAACGGCGATGATGATAACGTTGTTGTAAATACAGATCAGAGCGTCGAAAATGCTGTTTCTTCCGAAAATGCGATCTCAACGCCTGATACAGGAACAACGGACAGACCAATCGGGTCAGTTACCGAAAATGCAGCAGTTCAGGGTGCTTTGACCGAAACGGACAATAAATTACCCGAAAACACAAAACCGATGACCGACACGGATAATGAAATTCCGAAACGGATTGATGATAATTCCGACAGCGATTCGGTAAATCTTGAATTTGAATTTGTTCCCAAAACTGAAGATTCAAATGTGATCGAGAAGGACAATATCGGATCGATCGCTGAGAATCCCGTCAAGAAAGAAACCATCACGATAAGCGAAAATGAATTTGAGTTTTCCGATAATCCCAATTCGCAGGGATCGGCTCTTCTTAAGAACAGAGTCGGCGGTTATGTGGAAAACGCTTCATCTTACAAGGATTCAGAGGCATCAAGAGGATCCGCTTTGATGAAAAACAGAGCCAATCCCACAGATGATTCCACTTCCAGGGTCAAAGATCCCGTTGATTATGATGACAAGATTCACGGAAGTTCTCTCTTTAAGAAGCAAAGCCTTGGCGAATACGATAAGAGCAATATCGGTAATCTCATTAATGTTGAAGATCAGAACGGTCTGACAAAGCTAAGTTTAAATGAGTCCGGTGAGAATGTTGTCAGCAAGAAAGAATCACCGAATACGGAAACAGCTTCCGAAGTACCTCAAAAGACAGAGGTTCCCGAAGATTCCAATTCATTTGAAAACTGGCTTAATTCCATAGAGAACAAAGATACTGTCGAGATAGAAAAATCAACTGACGGAATGATCGTTAAGATAAGCGATATTCCTCAGATAAAGACCGTAAATTTCGATGAACCGGAAGAAGATCTTAACGAAACGTTAAAAGAGATCGATATGCTCAAAAAATCTTCCATCATCGACCGTATCGGTGAGAGAAGATCTTCGGAAAATGATGACAGATTAAACGAGATCAATAACTTTTCCGTTCTCGATGACGATATCGCACCGATCAGAACGGATGATACCATACCTTCTCAGACAAGATTTTCATTCAGGGTTAAGGATTTCGACAAAGATACCGACGATGAGACACAGTCGCCGATAAAAGGCAATGTCGATAATATGTTTAAAAAGGTCGACCGTTTCAAATCGACCAAAAACGAACCCAAGATTAAGGAAACCCAGAGTGTATTATTCAATGAGAAAACACTTGATCCTGCCAAATTATCGAAGTTTAAGATAATTGATCAGATATTCTCAACATACTGGCTTATAACCGTTGATGATGAACTTCTGATAATGGATCAGCATGCCGCTCATGAAAAAGTCCTTTATGAGAAATTCATGGATAAATTCAGAAACGGCAAGATCGAAACGCAGACGCTTATGCTTTCTCAGGTTGTTAATCTGAGCAAGGCTGAGATGGATGTATATGAAAGATACAAAAAGGAATTTGAAAAATTCGGATTTATAATCAATGATTTCGGCGACAAGGATCTGTTCATCAGAGGAATTCCGACAGATCTGTTCGGATCCGATGCCAAGAGTCTTTTCCTTGATATTTTATCGGAGTTGATCAATGTTTCACCGTCGCTCCATATCGATATCATTGAGACCAGGATTGCCACAAGGGCCTGCAAGGCTGCGATCAAAGGCAATCAGAAGATCAGCAAGGAAGAATGCCAGAAACTTATCGAGCATATGCTGAAACTCAACAATCCTTATCAATGTCCGCACGGAAGACCTACGTTGATCAGGATATCCAAGACTGATCTGGAGAAAATGTTTAAAAGGATAGTTTCATGAAAAAGCCTTTGATAGTAATTGCGGGTGCTACTGCGACCGGCAAAAGCAATCTGGCTGTTAATATAGCAAAACATATCGGCGGAGAGATAATCTCCGCCGATTCGATGCAAATCTATAAATATATGGATATAGGTACGGCCAAAATATCTGAAAAAGAAATGAAGGGAATCAAACATCATCTTATAGACGTTTTGACTCCCGATTCTTCTTTTGATGCGATAACTTTTAAAAACCTTGCCACAAAAGCAATGGATGATATTTACGCGAACGGTCATATTCCGATAATAGCGGGCGGTACCGGCTTTTATATCCAGGCTGTTACGAGAGATATTGATTTTACCGAAGAAGATGAAAACTTAAAAAGAGAAGAGATAACCGAATTTTACAATAAATACGGTGAAGATTCTCTTTTTGAACGATTAAAGGAGATCGACGAAGAATCAACTCATATTATTCCGAAACAGAATGTTAAAAGAGTTATCAGAGCAATCGAATTTTATGAGATCCATCATAAGAAAATATCCGAACATAACAGTGAGCAGCAATTAAAAACATCACCTTATAATCTTGCTTATTTTGTCATAGATCAAAACAGAAAAGATTTATATGAAAAGATAGACAGAAGAGTGGATATCATGATGAAAGAAGGGCTGCTTGAAGAAACAAGAATACTTCTTAATAAATATGAATATGATCCACAGTCCGGTTTTCTGAATGCGATCGGATACAAAGAGCTTATCGAATATTTAAACGGAAATATAAGTCTTGAAAGAGCTGTTGAACTGATAAAACAGAATTCAAGACATTACGCCAAAAGACAGATCACTTTTTTCAAAAGAGAAAAAGATGCGATCTATCTTAACCGCGATGAACTAAACGAAGAGATGATCGAAAATGAGATCATAAAAGTTTTAAAGAATAAAGAAATAATAGAATAAAAGGACATTATGAAAAACACAAATATTTACAATGAATTCGGAATAGATGACAAGGTATTGGAGTTTTCCGAGAATGTGATAGATTCTCTGAAGGAAAGATTCGAAGCGATCGACAGGATGGCTGAGATCAATCAGCTTAAAGTCATTAAGGCAATGCAGAAAAACAACGTCAGTGAAGCATGCATGCTCGGTACTACAGGTTACGGATACAATGA
Source organism: Lachnospiraceae bacterium (assembly GCA_024698715.1). GTDB lineage: Bacteria > Bacillota > Clostridia > Lachnospirales > Lachnospiraceae > UBA3766. The sequence continues at coordinate 69,844 of JAILRA010000018.1, read as the reverse complement.
TATCGGACGTGAAACGCTTGAAAAAGTCTATGCCGATATATTTCATACCGAAGATGCTCTGGTCAGGGCTCAGATAACATGCGGTACTCACGCTCTGGCATTGGCTTTAATGAGCAATTTAAGACCCGGTGACGAACTTTTAAGCCCGGTGGGAAAGCCTTATGATACTCTTGAAGAAGTTATCGGCATAAGAGAAAGCAAAGGCTCCCTTAAGGAATACGGCGTTTCATACAGACAGGTAGATCTTTTGCCTGACGGTTCTTTCGATTATGAAAACATCAAAAAAGCAATAAACGATAAAACAAAGATCGTGACCATACAGCGTTCTAAAGGATATCAGACAAGACCTTCGTTCGGTGTTAAGCAGATAGGTGAGCTTATTTCTTTTGTTAAAAACATCAAACCCGAAGTTATCTGCATGGTTGATAACTGCTACGGAGAATTCGTTGAGGAAAATGAACCTTCCGACGTTGGAGCCGATATGGTCGTAGGTTCACTCATAAAAAATCCGGGCGGCGGACTTGCACCTCTCGGAGGATATATCTGCGGTAAGAAAGAATGCGTAGAAAATGCCGCTTACAGACTTACTTCTCCGGGACTCGGAAAAGAAGTCGGTGCTTCGCTTACGGTTTTAAGAGATTTTTATCAGGGTCTTTTCCTCGCGCCCTGCGTTGTTGCATCTTCTTTAAAAGGAGCGCTGTTCGCAGCCGCTTTATATGAAAAACTCGGATTTAAAGTCGTACCCGATTCAAAAGAAGAAAGACATGATATCATTCAGGCTATCACTTTTAACGCCGAGGATAAAATGATCTCGTTTTGTGAGGGGATTCAGGCTTCTTCACCCGTGGACTCGTTTGTCAAACCCGAACCTTGGGCAATGCCCGGCTATGACTGTAATGTGATCATGGCAGCCGGTAATTTTATATCGGGTTCTTCGATCGAGCTTTCGGCAGACGGACCGGTAAAACCTCCTTATAACGTTTATTTTCAGGGTGGTCTTACTTTCCCTCATGTCAAACTCGGTATGATCAAATCTCTTCAGACCCTTTACGAGAAGAAACTGGTTGACATAAAATAATCGAATGCTAAATTCGCCTTACGGATGCAAATAATAAGAAAATTTGATATAATAAATATTTAATGAACTTGATTAAGGAGATTTGTTTTGGCTAACAATTCATTCGGTATCGATCTCGGTACCAGCAAAATATGTATATATAATCATGAAAAAAAGCGTGTTTTCGTAGAGCGTAACATGATCGCCATAGAGAACAAGAAAAATGTTATAGCTTACGGCGATTCCGCATATGAAATGTTTGAAAAAGCGCCTGACAATATTGTTGTATCAGCACCTTTGAACAATGGTGTTATCTCGGATATCAAAAACATGCAGGATCTTTTGAGACTGTTCATTTCCGAAATAACCAAAGGCAATTACAAGAATTCGGATTATATAATTTCCATCCCTCACGACGTTACGGATGTTGAAAGAAGAGCTTTCGGTGAACTTATCGAAGATTCTTCCATGAAGGCAAGGACCGTATCGGTCGTCGAAAAATCAATTGCCTGTGCTCTGGGACTCAATATCGACGTTAAGAGTTCACAGGGCGTTATGGTCGTGGATGTAGGATATAATACAACCGAAATATCAATCCTTTCATTCGGCGGTATCGTAAAATCCAAGCTCATAAAGATAGGCGGAAACAAATTTGACGATCTTATCAAGGCAAATGTCAGAAAAGAATACAATCTGCATATCGGTTCCAAATCTGCGGAAGCACTTAAGATGCAGATCGCGGATCTAAAGAGAGCGGGAGAAAAGGGTGTTGTTTACGGAAGAAACGTTGCCAGCGGCCTTCCTGTTGAATGCTATGTTGATCCTCTTGTTCTTGAAGGATGTCTTAAGGAAAGTTTCCTTCAGATCACCGATAATGTTAAGGAACTTCTCGAAAGTACTCCTCCCGAGATTGGTGCGAATATATTTAAGACCGGAATTTATATTACCGGCGGCGGTTCTCTGGTCAGCAATCTCTGTCAGAATGTCGCCAACGGAACCGGACTTAAGGTTAATACATCCGACAATGCGGAAAGCAGCGTAATATTCGGTATTGCCGAGATCATCAGAAACAAGAAGTACAGAAATCTCACATTTGAAGTTTAAAAGATATGAGCCCTTTAGTTAAAAAACCTGAAGAAAAATACAAATTACCGACAAAGTACTGGCTTATGATTCTTTCCGGAATCTGTGTTATTTTGATGCTTTTTACTTTTGTTTTTGATATTCCTTTAAGACCGCTAAACGAGGTGGTCTCGGTTACGGTAGTTCCTCTTCAGAAGGGCGTAAGCATCATCGGCGAAAGACTTTATTCCAAGAAAGAACTCATCAATCAGGTCAACACTCTTGTTGATAAAAATAACAAACTTATGCAGCAGGTTGATGAACTGACATATGAAAACAATATTCTGATGCAGGATAAATATGAGCTAAACTCACTTCGAAAACTCTATGAACTGGATCAGACATATTCCGACTATCCCAAAACAGGTGCACGTGTTATTTCGGGTTCAACAGGAAACTGGTTTTCGACTTTTATCATCGATAAAGGTTCCAATGACGGTATGAAAGTCGGGATGAACGTACTTGCTGGCGGCGGACTTGTCGGAAGGATCACCGAAGTAGGCGCAAACTGGTCAAGAGTATTAAGCATCATAGACGATACAAGCAATGTATCCTGTATGGTTCTTACCACCAATGACCATCTGATCGTTTCGGGAAGTCTTTCTACAATGGAAAACGGTTATATTAATTTCTCCCAGCTTTCCGAAAATGCCAAAGATGTGGAAGTAGGAGATAAAATAGTCACAAGCAATATTTCCGATGTTTACCTGCCGGGTATTCAGGTCGGAAACATATCCTATATGGAAAAGGATTCGAATCATTTATCCGTATCGGGTTATGTGACTCCGAGTGTCAATTTCGAACATATCAGCGAAGTTCTGGTCATAACCAAACTGAAAACAGAAGTTGAATAAAAACAGTTATGGAAACAGCCAAAAGAATTATTATAAATTTATTACTGATAATACTCTTTTTTGTTTTACAGACAACCTTGTTCCCAATGCTTAAGATCACAAGGATCATCCCTAACATACTGATAATTCTTGTATCGTGTACAGGATTCATGCAGGGAGACCGGGCAGGATTGTTTGTCGGTTTTGCATGCGGATTATTACTGGATGTCTGTTCTTTTGAAGTATTCGGTTTCTATTCGATCCTTTATATGCTGATCGGATATCTGAACGGCTTTTTCCACAATTTATTTTATTTAAAAGACTTAAAAATACCAGCGATCATGATAACCTTAAGCGATATAGTCTGCTGTTTTTTTACTTACTTTTTCTTATTCCTGATGAGGAGCAGATTCAATATCGGTTATTATGTTGTCAATATCATTTTACCCGAGGTTGTGTTTACATTACTGGTTGCCGTTATTCTTTATCCTTTGCTCTGGGTTATCGAAGCATATGTGTTTAAAAAGAAAACGGCTGAAAGTTCCTAGATCATGTTTGAACATTTTAAAGAAGAATTTATCAGCTTTTTAAAATCCAGACTGATTTTACCGATAATCATGTTTTTTGTTATCGGTTTTGTTTTGGTGGCAAGAATTTTCAATCTTCAGATCATAAACGGTGAAAACTACGTTAATAACTACGAGCTGAAGATCGTAAGGGAAAAATCCATCGACGGTATCAGAGGAAACATATATGACCGTAACGGCGTACTTCTTGCTTACAATGTTCTTTCTTATGATGTTAATATCGAAGACGTTATCGAATCCGGAAAAAACAAAAATTCTACTTTAAACAATATCATTTACGAAACATACAAGATCCTCAGAAAAAACGGAGATGATTTCAACAACGATTTCAAGATATACGTAAATGAAAACGATGAGTATGCATTCAGCGTCGAAGGCACCCAGCTTCAGAGATTTCTTGCCGATATTTACGGGAAGGCGAAGATCTCGGATCTGACTTATGAGGAAAAGACATCGACTCCCGACGATGTAATGGAATTTTTCTGCAACAGAAAAAAATTTGCAGTCGGATATTACGAGAATCCCAATAATAAAGATTCTTTTGTTATCGGAGGCGGATATACCAAAGAAGAAGCCGTAAGGATCGTATCCGTAAGATATGCTTTGTCTCTTACTGGATATCAGAAATATATGGGAACAACTATCGCAAAGGATGTTTCCGAAAAATCCGTTGCAAGTATCCTGGAACATGAAGATGTTCTGCCCGGAATCTCCGTAAATCAGAATTCCGTAAGAAAATATAACGATCCGATCTATTTTTCGCAGATAATCGGTTATACGGGTATGATCTCTCAGGAAGAATATGACGAGTATTCCCAGCTTGACGAAGATTATTCCTTAAATGATTTTGTAGGGAAAACCGGAATAGAATTTTCTCAGGAACAGTATTTAAAAGGTGTTAAAGGTAAAGAAACAGTTTACGTCGATGTTTTGGGAAAGGTTCTAGATTCGACCAAAACAAAAGAGGAAAAAACAGGAAAAGATATTTATCTTACGATCGACCATGATCTGCAGATTGCTATATACAATCTTATCGAACAGAGAATCGCAGGTATCCTTGTATCCAAGATCGACAATATAAAAGAATTCAATATGACTGAAAATACAAAGCAGGAAGATATCAAGATACCCATAGATGATGTTTATTTTCAGCTCATTAACAATAATGTTATCGATTTAAACCATATCTCAAAAGAATATGCTTCTGAAACCGAAAAAGAGGTTTATTCGGCTTTTCAGAGCAGACAGTATGACATATTCGAGGAGATCAGACATCAGCTTTATGACGACAATGCAAAAGCTTACAGAGATCTTCCCAAGGAATATCAGATCTATCAGAGTTTTATAGTTAATTATCTTTCGAGTGAAAATGTAAAGATCCTCGACAAGGAACTTATCGATCTCGAGGATGAAATGTATATTGCTTGGACTACGGATGAAACGATATCACTGAAGGATTATCTGACATACTGTATCAATATGAACTGGATCAATGTCAATAATCTGGATCTGACCGTTAAATATTCGGATACTCAGGAGATATACGACAGAATAGTTGACATAACATTGGAAAAGCTTAAAAACAACAAGGATTTTTCCAAAAAGATATATAAATACATGATCGCAGGAAATTATATTTCCGGAAGACAGCTTTGCATCATTCTATACGATCAGAACATTATCGATGTTTCGGGAGATGAGATCTCCGCATTAAGGAGCGGAAGGATATCTTCATACGTATTTATTACCGATCTTATCAAAAACCTTAAGATAACACCCGCTCAGCTTGCGCTTGAGCCATGTTCGGGTTCCTGTGTCATAACGGATGTCAATACCGGCGATGTTCTGGCACTGGTTTCTTATCCTTCATATGACAATAACCGTCTGGCCAATTCCGATAATTACTATCTGGCTGCTTTAAATAACGATTATTCGAGGCCTTTATGGAATTACGCAACCCAGTATAAATGTGCTCCCGGTTCTACATATAAGCTTGTTTCATCGGTTGCGGGATTATCCGAAGGTGTTATCGATCTGGATTCGACGATACAGTGTAAAGGTTATTTCGACAAACTGAACGGAACAGTGCACAAATGCTGGATATCTCCCGGTGCACACGGAAATCTGAACGTTGAAGGCGGTATTGCGAATTCCTGTAACTGCTTCTTTTATGAAGTCGGCTACAGACTTTCGAATGATAACGGATATTATAATCCGAAACTCGGACTCGAAAAGATATATAAATATTCGGATATGTTCGGTCTGTCAGAAAAATCAGGAGTTGAGATAGCAGAATCCGATCCCAATGTTTCCGATGAATTTCCTGTACCGTCCATGATCGGACAGGGTACTCATGCTTATACAACTATCGGTCTTTCGAGATATGTGACAGCAATTGCCAATAAAGGCACTGTTTACAACCTTACTCTGGTAGATAAGATATATGATTCGGACGGGAATCTGTATCTTGATAATTCGGCCGAAGTCAGAAACTATATTACTCTGGACAATTCAATATGGAACACGCTCCAGAGGGGCATGAGAGAAGTTGTAAGGCATAAAGTATATTTTGATTACGATCTGGAAGTTGCCGGTAAGACAGGTACCGCACAGGAAGCCTGGAACGAAGCCTGCCACGCTTTATTTATATCTTTTGCACCCTATGCAAATCCCGAAATATCCGTTACGGTCCGTATCATGAACGGATATAACTCGAATAACGCAGGTCAGGTGGCAAAAGACGTATATGCATATTATTACGGAATTACCGATACTGACGAACTGTTGAACGGCGAAGCGAATTCACCGATCAACAACGGCGGAGGAGGAGATTAAAATCAATGTTTAAATATTATAAATTTAAAGATTATGATTTTAAGTTAATACTGTATCTTTGTACCATAACCGTTTTGGGAATACTGCTCGTAAATTCCGCACAGCCCGATAATACAAAAAAACAGCTGATGGGATTCGTGGCGGGTCTTGCGGTTTTGATAATCCTTTCTTTTATTGATTATCATATATGGCTAAAAATCTGGTTTTTGTATTATTTTGCAATGATAGCGCTTTTGCTGGCCGTACTATTAAAAGGTGATACTTCGCTTGGTGCAAAAAGATGGTTTACGCTTTTCGGTATCAGGTTTCAGCCATCCGAGGCGGCAAAAATTCTGTTGATTCTATTTTTTGCACAGTTTATAATGAAATTCAAAGAGAGGATCAATCAATGGTACATGATAGCCATAATGTGCATTCTGGCTGTACCGCCCGTTCTTCTGATATTTAAGCAGCCGGATCTTTCGACAACCATTGTTTTCTCACTTATTTTTATCAGTTTGCTGTATTTGGGCGAGATCAATTACCGGTATTTCATTGCACTGGCTGCCGTGGCCATACCGGCTTTCATAATAGTATTCATAATCCTGATACAGCCGAATTCTGTACTGGTCAAGAAAGAGATCGTCAAACCGTATCAGCAGTTAAGAATCCTGGCATGGCTTCATCCTGATGAATATGAACTTGAAGAGGCGTTCCAGCAGCAGAATTCTATCATGGCTATAGGTTCCGGACAGCTGACCGGAAAAGGGCTCAACAATACCGGTGTAAATTCGGTTAAAAAAGGAAATTTTATTTCCGAGCCGCAGACTGATTTCATTTTTACGATCGCCGGAGAAGAACTTGGCTTCGTAGGAAGCGCAACGATAATAATACTTCTGATCTTAATAACTATCGAATGTTTTATTGTCGCGTTTAAGGCCCCGGATCTGCCGGGGCGGATAATTGCCGGAGGGATGGGCGCATATATAGGCTTCCAGAGTACGATAAATATATGCGTTACCACGGGATTGTTCCCGAATACCGGTTTGCCTTTGCCTTTTGTAAGCTATGGCCTGACTTCATTGCTTGTGTTATATATAGGTATGGGGTTTGTAATGAATGTCAGACTGCAGAGGTCCAGAAAGCAGAGTAAGGAAGAAAATAATAACAGTAAAATATAGATCGGTTTTACCGAAACTGTAATGATGGGGTATAAATATGAATATAGCGTTAATTGCACATGATGCAAAAAAGAAACTTATGCAGAATTTCTGCATAGCATACAGGGGAATACTTTGCAAAAATGAACTTTATGCAACCGGAACCACTGGAAGACTCATTGAAGAAGTCACTAACTTAAGCGTTCACAAATTCCTGGCCGGTCATTTGGGCGGAGAACAGCAGATAGGTGCACAGATCGAACATAATCAGATCGATCTTGTGATCTTTCTCAGGGATCCGCTTACACCGAGTGTTCATGAACCGGATCTTAACAATGTAATTCATCTTTGTGACGTTCATAATATTCCTCTGGCTACAAATCTGGCCAGTGCCGAACTGTTAATAAAATCACTTGATCGCGGAGATTTAGAGTGGCGTGAAATGTATAAATAAACGAATTGCTGTTTTTATTTCAATATTTCTTGTTTTTTTCATGACTGCATGCGGAAGATCCGATTTACCGTATGCATTTGAAAGAAACTCCGCATTGGGAACTCTTTCTATTTCCGATGCAAATTCATTATATCTTCAATCTGATACATTCGGTCATGATCTTTGTATCGATGACGGAAATTATAAGGACGTCAGTGTAGACACTTCATACGCTGTCGGTGTTTTTGATATTAACCAAAACGATGTTATTTACGGCAAAAACATGTATGACGAAATGACTCCGGCAAGTATCACAAAACTTTTGACGACTCTTGTTGCTTTGAAATACTGTGATATGAATCAGATCCTTACATTTACCGATGAATGCAAGATCAATGAAAAGGGTGCCCAGAAGATAGGGCTTGATACAGGGGACACTCTTACGATGGAACAGGCACTTAACATTCTTCTTCTGTATTCGGCCAACGATGTCGCAAATATGATCGCTTATAACTATGAAGGCGGCGGATATGTCGAATTTATTCGTCTTATGAATGAAGAAGCAAAGAAACTTGGCGCAACTCATACCAATTTTGTTAATCCTCACGGTCTGACAGAAGAAGGGCATTATTCATCTGTATACGATCTCTATCTTATCCTTAACGAGCTTTGTAAAAACGAGAAATTTATCAAAATCGAATCCCAGGGAAGTTATACCACTTCATACACAAAAGCCGATGGTACGATAAAGACCGTGGAACTTACTTCTACCAATATGTATCTGAACGGAAGTCATGAGATCCCGGAAGGATATAAGGTCATTGGCGGGAAAACCGGTACAACTGAAGCTGCCGGCAAATGTCTTATCATATATTTTGAAGATTCAGCCGGAAATCCTTTTATAGCATGCATATTAAAATCGGAGGATTACGATACCCTGTATGCTGATATGGATTCGCTTATTTCAAGTACAAAATAAGTTGTCCGGAAGTATATATCATCTTGTGTTTTGGTCTGAAATCAACTATAATTAATACATGCTTTAAACTATAATTTTTCCAATCGGAGGTGTACTGCAATGGTGAATTTAATTACAGGCAAGAACGGAAAGGGCAAATCAAAATTTTTGCTCGAAAAAGTTAATTCTCAGGTAAAGGAGATTTTGGGAAACATCGTTTATCTTGATACATCTACGAAGCATATGTATGAACTCAACAACAAGATCAGATTGATCAATGCTTCTGAATACAATATTTCATCCGGAGATATGTTTATCGGATTCCTTCTCGGAATCATTTCGGGTGATCATGATTTACAGGAACTATATTTTGATAATTTCTTATCTTTGTCGCACACATCTATAGACGAATTGGAATCTATAATAGATAAATTGGATAATTTTAGCAAAACTTTCGGCATCGAAATTTATGCCGCAATCTCGACTACGGACGGAGACATTCCCGAATCATTAAAAGATAAAGTAATGGAAGCTCTGTAAAACATAAAAGCATTCAAAAGCCTCGGTAATCCGGGGCTTTTATAAAGGTAACAAATGGTAAGCAGGTTCGATTTTAATAACGAAGGCAACAACAGAAGAAAAGGAAACACCGATTCGGGCAATCGTAATACGAAAAACAGGAACGATTCCTCGAAAAGATCGGGTAACTCAGGAAAAAGAACCTCCAATTCAGAAAGAAATCACGTAAAGAACGATCCGGATAAGAATAACAAGAGCGGATTGATCCTTTTCCCGAAAAGTAACAGTATTTCTTTCAGGATTGTTCTTTATATAGTTCTTTTACTGGTGTCCGGTTATCTCGGATACGGTGTTTACAAATATTTCAACTCAAAGAATATTTCCGTATATCAGGTAAAGGAAGGCGCATTGTCCGAACAGAACTCATATACGGGACTTATTTTGCGTGAGGAAAAGATTTACAACGCAAAGAGTACGGGATATTACAATTTTTATCTTAAAGAAGGCGAAAAAGCTTCCCATACAGACCTTGTTTATTCAATTGACGGATCCGGCAAGATCAAAGAAATGATGACCAATCAGACCGAAGAAGCTTCGACGCTTTCAATGGATGACCTGATCGATATAAAAGGAGACATCGTTAAGTTCTCCAAAGATTACGAGGCATCCGATTTCCTGGATGTTTATGATTTCAGGGACGAACTTGACAGCATAAGCTTAAAGATGTCCAATCTTTATATCCTTAACAAGATTTCTTCCATGAGTTTAAACGGTACCAATGTCAACAAATATTACTGTGCTGACGGAGTGGAAAACGCAAAACCCGGTTATGTAGTATATTATTACGACGGATACGAAGATGTAACGCCCCAGGATGTCGATTCTTCATTTTTCTCGGATGATGTCGAATATGAAAAACATATAATCGCCAATAACGAGATGGTTACCGAAGGCAGTTTTGCTTATAAGCTTGTAACCTCAAATACATGGCAGCTCGTTTTTCCGATAGAAGACGAAAAAGCCAAGGAATTTGACGGTAAGGAAATGAAGGTCAAGTTCTTAAAGAATCAGGAAACGCTTAAAGGAAGTGTAAAGATCCTGGATGCTCTTGCACCCGGTAAAAACGCATCTGTTGAAAAGATCTGTGTTGTAACCTTTAATACTTCGGTTGCGGATTACCTGGATAACAGATTCCTTGATTTCGAGATTTTTACTAACGAAAATAACGGCTATAAGGTTCCCAAAAGTTCGGTTACGGAAAAGGAATTTCTTCTTATTCCGGATTCGATCGCTTTTGATTTTAACGAAACAACTAATACCGTATGTGTCAAACTTGACAAATATCTCGAAGACGGAACCAAAACATATGTTACAACAGAATTAAATGTTTACAGAATAGATGCCGGTGAATACTATGTCGATGCCGATATAGTCAAACTCGGAAATACAGTATACGGTTCTGACGAAGTATCTTCTTATACAATTAACAGAACGGCCACTTTGCTTGGTGTATATAAGATCAATCAGGGATATGCCGATTTCAAAAATATTAAGAAGCTTTACGAAAATGAAGAGTATGTTATCATCGATCCTCAGTACACGATGATCAAGCCTTACGATTACATTGCTTTGGATGCTTCCAAAGTTAAGGATAACGAATATATCTACGAATAAACTTTACTTATAATATCAGGAATATAATGAGCGAACTTATAAACAATTTAAATGAAGTAATCAGTAATATCGACGAATCCATAAAAAAGGGCGACAGAAACAAAGAAGATGTAACTCTGATTGCTGTCAGCAAGAAGAAATCCCCTGAAATGATCAAAGAAGTGTATGATTTCGGAATCAGGGATTTCGGTGAGAATTACGTCCAGGAACTCTGTGAAAAATACGAAGTTCTGCCAAAAGACATTAAATGGCATATGATAGGCCATCTTCAGACCAATAAGATCAAATATATAATCGATAAAGTATATATGATACATTCGGTTGATTCGATACATCTCGCCAAAGAGATCGGAAAAGAAGCGGTCAAGAGAAATATGACCGTAAAATGCCTTCTGGAAGTAAATGTTGCGGGTGAAGAAACCAAATTCGGATTTACTTCTTCGAATCTCGAAGAAAATTTTAAAGAGATCAAAAATATTGAGGGTATTGATGTATGCGGTCTTATGACAAGTGCGCCATATGTTGAAAACGGTGAAGATAATCGTCAATATTTTGTGGAACTTAAATCTTTAATGGTTGACCTTACCAATAAAGGATTGTATAATAAAGATGGTTTCTTTTTGTCAATGGGAATGACCTGTGATTATCAGGTTGCAGTTGAAGAAGGAGCAAATTTTGTCAGGGTGGGAACCGCCATATTCGGTTCCAGAATATAGTTTTAGGAGGAATTCAAAGTGGTTAGCAGCGTAATGGATGTTTTTGATGACGAAAAAGATGATGGAAAGAAAAAATCCGGTTTCTCTTCATTATTAAAAAAATCTTCCAAGAACAATAATTCAAATTCCAGTAATTTTGAGATTTGTAACATTATTGCAAGTTCTTTTGATGCAGATTCTTATGAAATAGCAGATACATTACTTAACGGCAGAGCTGTAATTCTCGATTTATCGGGCGTTAATAAGGCTGTCGGACAGAGACTTATCGATTTTACCGCAGGAAGCGTATATGCGATCGACGGTTCCATGCAGAAGATCAGTGAATTCATTTTCCTTATTTGCCCTGCTGATGTCGGAATCGTAGGCGATAAGAGAGAAGAGGATGATCCTACGGATAACCTTCTTTAATTTAAAATATATAATATGATAATATCTATTAAGCTCTCCCTAACAGGAGAGTTTTTTAGAAAATTCAGGAAATTGAAATGAATACAACCAATATCAAAGATTTAACAATTGAAAAGATCAAACAATCCGATCCAAAAGACTATATTACCTTATTATCACATGCTTTGCGTCTAGGTGCGCTTCATAAAGGAAAATTCTTTATGTGGCTTGAAAACAATAACTATGAACTTATTGCACAGGATGATGATACGCTTGAGCATTTCATAAAAGAATTGATCGCCATCCATAAAAAAGCCGAAAACGAAGCTGTTGAAGCCGAACTGGATTTTATGGACAATATTTTTTATACGGTATTTAAAAAGACCGGTAAATTCAGCGAAGCCGACTGTATTTCATTAAGTCTGGTACTGCTGGCTTTTGTTTCTTTTAAAACCGAACTTATATCAAATGAAGAATATCTGGAGATCAGGGACCTGCTCGTTCCTTACAAAGTAATGATCTCACAATGCAAGATCAAAGCAGATGATATCTATAAGATCTATAAGGAAGAAACTGCCGGGTACGAAGGACAGACTAAGCTTTTATGCAAGCTCGGAAAAGGGATCGAACGAGAACTTCCTTCGGATGAATTAATCCTGGAAGCTTTTAAAGAGATAACATATGATCAGAAATCCTGGGAGAAGGAATGACCGAATATAAATTCATTTCCGACAATGACGATATCAGAATAGATGTTTTTTTGAGTGATGTTTACAAAGAAGCATCAAGAACATATATTCAGAAACTGATCAAAGACGGCAATATTAAGATAAACGGAAATACCGTAACCAAAAATTCATACAAAATAAAAGAAGACGATGAAATAATATTAAATGTTCCTGATCCTATTTCTCTGGAAATATTACCGGAAAACATTCCGCTTGATATTTTATACGAAGACGATGATGTTCTGATCGTCAATAAACCAAAGGGAATGGTCGTACATCCCGCATGCGGTCATCTGGAAGGAACGCTTGTAAACGCATTGCTATACCATTGCAAGGATTGTCTTTCCGGTATTAACGGTATTTTAAGGCCGGGGATAGTTCACAGGATAGATAAAGATACTTCAGGTTCGCTTATAATATGTAAAAATGATATAGCACACAGAAATATCGCCGAACAGTTAAAAGAACATTCGATCAACAGAATATATTACGGCATAGTGATCGGTCATCTGAAAGACAGCGAAGGTCTGGTAGATATTTATATGGATCGTGACAAAAATGACCGAAAAAGAATGGCTGTATGTGATTCTCTGCATGGTAAGAGAGCAATAACCCATTATAAAACAGTGGAAGAGTATAAAGGCTATTCTCTGGTAGAATTTAAACTTGAAACAGGAAGAACGCATCAGATAAGACTGGCAATGAAGTACCTTAATCATCCGATACTCGGAGATCATATTTACGGACCTGCAACTAACGAATTTAAGATAGAAGGTCAGGTCTTACATGCCGAGACGATCGGATTTATACATCCGACAAAGAATGAATATGTGGAATTTAAAGCTCCTTTAAATCCTGAATTCGTTAAGCTTCTTGAAAAATTAAGATAAAGGAAAACAATTTTTAATTACGGGGGTTTGATTAATGGAGAAAAAGACGATTATTACAATAGGTAGACAATACGGATCAGGCGGACATGAAATAGGAGAGAAGCTTGCAGAAAGACTTGGCATAAAGTTTTATGACAACTCTCTCATCGACCGTGTTTCTAAAGATTCCGGTTTATGCAAGGAAATAATCATGGAACACGACGAAAAGCCGACTTCCAGCTTCCTTTATAATCTTGTTACGGATCCCTATTCGATTAATTTCAACAGAGGATCGCTTACTGATATGCCTTACGGCCAGAAGATCTTCCTTGCTCAATACGATACCGTAAGAAAGATAGCATCGGAAGAGTCCTGCGTTATTGTAGGAAGATGTGCGGATTATATCCTCAAAGATTACGATAATCTGATCTCACTTTTCATTTATGCAGATATTGATTTCAGACTTAAAAGAATCTCTGCCGAACATCCTGAAGTCAAAAACGAAAATAAATTAAAAGATATGCTCGAAAAGAAAGATCGTTCCAGAGCAAGTTATTATAATTATTATGCAGACACGAAATGGGGCCATGCAAAGACATATGATTTCTGTATAAATTCAGCAAAACTCGGCGTTGAAAAGACTGTTCTGCTTATAGAAGATTACATCCAACTATTCGCAAAAGAATAATTTAACGCAGTGTTAAACGTATTTTACGGAAGATAAGCCATAATTCTTGATCGTTTAACAGATGCGTTAAATTATATGTATATATATATTTATATTGTTTAAACTGAATATGTTTAATTTTTTCTAGAAAAAACATATTTATTTATCGTTATCTTCTGTATGAAATTATCAACTTAACTTCTTGTTTGATTACTTACATTATTATTCATAAATTATATTATTTATGTAAGATTTAGATTATGTAAGTATTTAGGTCTTAAAAAAACATATTTTTTCTGATCCATTCATTTTATGTTCTTAATTTATAAAATAATTACAGGCAGTTGATATGATCAACAACTGCCTGTTTTAATTTGAAAATTATATTTATTATACCTTTATTTCTTGTTTTTATCCTTAATTCTGTATTTTTCAACGTTTATTCCGTATCGTCTGGCAATCCTCAATAACTGCTCAGGATTTGCTGCATTTGCATTAGCTGTGTTTCCTACATTGGAAAATGTCGGAACGATGAAGCTTGTTGCAAATTCTCTGGCAACGATTGCTTTACGTAATTTTTCATAATCAATATCCATATCAGCTTCAACAGCCATATTTGCCTCCTTATACTAATTATGTCAAACAGTTTACATAATTTTGCATAAATAAGATTGAAATCAAACCCCAATACCTGTATTTTCTATGGGATTATTTTTTATTGTTTTCTGCTTTGTTTTTCATATTTTCAGCCTTATTTTTTTCTTTTTCGGCTGCTTTTTTAAGTTTTTCCTGCTTACGTAATTCTTTTTCTTCGATTTTTTTCTGTTTTGCTTTGTCCATTAATACGCTGGGAAGTTCTTTTTCAACAAATTCTCCGGATTCTTTATCAATATGGTCCAGGTATACATAATTTTCCGTGTTCTGAGGTAATTCTTTGTTTTTGAGAGCAATTTCAAGCATTGACTGAACCAGCGTGTAAATTACGGCAAATAAAGGAACACCGACAATCATGCCCGGAACGCCCCAGAAACCGCCGAAAATCGTGATCGCAAAAATTACCCAGAAGCTCGAAATTCCTGTTGATGAGCCTAAAATCTTCGGTCCTATGATATTTCCGTCAACCTGCTGTAAAACTATAACAAATATAAGGAAATAAAGTGAATGTATCGGATTTATCAAAAGTAAAAGCAAAACGCACGGGATCGCACCGATAATGGGTCCGAAAAACGGGATTATGTTGGTTACGCCTATGATAAGCGCGATCAATACCGGATATTCGATCTTAATGATCGAACAGCCTACGAAACACAAAAATCCGATTATAAGCGAATCTACGATCTTTCCAACGATAAATCCCGAAAACTTGTCGTTAGCCATTCTCGTATTTTTGATGATTATGTTACCGTTTTTAATATTAAACAAAGAATAAACGATCTTTTTGGACTGACCTTTGAAAGTTTCTTTTTTGAATAAAATATAGATCGAAACAATGAACCCGATGATAAGATTTTTAATTACCGAAAAAATGTTAAATACATATACGGATGCACTTGCAGCAAGATTCTTAAGCCATGGATATAATGTATTATTGGTCCAGTCATCAATAACATGCTCATTTTCATCCATAAAATTGTCGAGGAACTTGGCCAGTTCCGGATATTTCTTGGTAAGACCTGTGATCCATCGCATAAAATTGTCTTTATATACGGGAAACAGATCTGCGATATTGATGATACTTTCTCTTATCTGAGGAATAACTGCTATTACGAATGTTGCGATAAGCAATAATATAACGAAATATGAAAATACCATCGAAAGGATCCTGTACAGATTCTTTTTCCATTTGGGATGAAGTTTTCTGTCGGGTGCTTTTTTGTCAAATATAGTAAAAACGGATTTTTCAAACCATTTCATTAACGGATTGATCAAAAATGCCATTACAAAACCGAAAATAATAGGAAGCAATATGTTAACCAGTTTTGTAAAAGCGTCTCTTATCGCTTTATTGTTATTTAAAAGGAAATTAAATAAAACTGTTAATGCAAGAACGATAAGTGCGGTCGCACCCCAGTATAAGTATTTTTTGTCCCATTTGAATTTCATAATCACACCTGCTTGTCAGTAAGTTCTTTCTTTTTTCTTTCCAGAAGATCGGAATAATATTTCTTAAACTGTACTCTGTTTTCCAGATTATTATTTGCTTCTTCAAGTATGCTGTTCAAGGCATCTTCTTCGTAACCGGTTTTTTCGAACTTTTCCATCGTTAAATATGCGTATAGAACAGGTGAAGAAGTTTTTAAGATATCAAGAAGCGAATCTGCCTCGGAAATATTTCCTTTTAAAATACAGTATTTAATCTTTGCTTCATATAAGACATCCGTAAGATAATCGTATTTGTGGATATATGCATTATATAAAGGATTAAACAGTTCATATAACATATCGGCCTTTTCTGTATCGCCTTTTTGACAATATAATGACATAAGATTATCCAAAAGACCGAAATACGTAACGATATTATCTTTCATGGGCCGTGCTTTTTCGAGGCCCATTTTGTCTTTTAATTCAACAAGATCGAATTCCTCGAGCATTTCGATCGCTTCATCGTATTTGTATTCATATGAAAGAAAATTAGCCAGTATATTAACGCTTCCTACATATCCGACACTGAATTTGTTTTTGAATCTGTCTTTTCTTTTAAGCGTCGCATTGCGTAATGCTTCGGATAAACCGTTATAAGTGAGTTCGTTAGCGTAAAGTTTCATGTAATTGAACTCTTTCATGGTCACAACAGCCATGATTATGAAGCAGATCACAATTGCAAGACTGAAAATGGAAATTACTCCGATATTGGCTTTATGAATGATCGAATCAGCTGTTGGTGTTGTGAAAAGAATCCTGATCACCAAGATAAATATAAGATATAACAATGCCGTTAAAATCATGGCAAAAATTGTAATTATGTTTCGGATCAGATTTTTTCCCGACAAAGCTTTTTCCCCTGTAATTATTATAAAATACACAAATAAACCTACAAATAAAATTATAAAACAATATTAAAGATAATTCTATATATTTTATGGTATAATCTTAATTGCAGGTGTACTTTGCAAAACATATTTTAATACGCCGATATTAAATGAAATGATCAGATTTTACAGTTAAACCGGAATTGATTTACATGAAATTACAGCAGATAATGTCTAAGACCAGAAAAGCGGTCGATGACTATAATATGATAAACGAAAATGATGTTATTGCGGTAGGAATATCGGGCGGAAAGGATTCTCTTGCTCTTCTTTATTCTCTTGCGGGAATGAGGCGATTTTACCCCGCCCACTACTCTCTCATCGGTATCACATGCGATCTGGGATTTGACAATGTTGATTTCAGTGCGATCAAGGCATTATGTGATAAACTGGATATTGAATACCATATTGTAAAATCCGAGATCTCGGATATTGTATTTAACATAAGAAACGAAGAAAATCCCTGTTCTTTATGTGCAAAAATGCGGAAAGGAGCCATGAATAACTTCATTAAAGAACATAACTGCTCCAAGATCGCATATGCCCATCATCAGGATGACGTTGTTGAAACATATATGATGTCTCTTATATACGAAGGCAGACAGAACACCTTCTCTCCCGTCACTTACCTGGACAGATCCGATGTTACGGTCATCAGACCTTTTATCTATATGAAGGAAGCCGATATCATAGGTTTTGTACATACTGAAAATCTTCCGGTTCTCAAATCTCCCTGTCCTGTGGACGGATATACAAAAAGACAATATGCCAAAGATCTGATCAGATCCATTAACGATGAGGCTCCGGGAGTACGAGAAAGGATCTTCACCGCAATCTGCAATTCCGATATAAAAGGATGGCGTAAACCTCAATAGTTTATTATGAACAGTTTAAACTACCATGAATCCTTAAAAGCCAAGAATGTTATTAAATTAAGGGAACTTCTTAAAAAGCTTCCTTCTTTTTGTACTGATTATTTTATCGGTAAAAACGATGTTATCGCTTCCCGTACAAAGATCGCATACGCGTACGATCTGATCGTTTTCTTTGAATATTTACACGATTCGGATGATAAATTCAAAAACTGCCCCATTACAGATTATAAGATCGATATTCTTGATGTGATCACCAGAAACGATATCATGTACTATATGGAATATCTTTCATATTACAAAAAAGACGGTAAGATCTTTACGAATGACGAACGTGGAAAAGCGCGAAAACTTGCTTCTTTAAAGAGTTTCTATCATTACTATTTCGTAAATGAAATGATAAAAACCAATCCTGCCGATCTTGTTCCCATGCCCAAACTTCACGAAAAAGAGATCATAAGACTTGATATCAATGAAGTGGTCGATCTTTTGGACCTGGTTGAAAAAGGTGCGAAATTAACAAAAGGCGAACAGAGATTTTTTGATAAGAACGCAACAAGGGATTTTACCATTCTTACCGTAATGCTCGGTACCGGGATCCGTGTTTCCGAATGTGTGGGTCTTAATATTTCCGATGTGGATCTTGATGAATTCAGATTTAAGGTCAGAAGAAAAGGCGGGAAGGAATCCATCATCTATTTCGGTGATGAGGTTTGCGATGCTTTGTCAAATTATCTCGAACTGAGAGAAAATATCATTCCGGTTGAAGGACACGAAGACGCACTTTTTCTTTCGATGCAGAATAAAAGAATGTCGGTCCGAGCCATGGAAAACATGGTTTCAAAATATACCGGTAAACTCAACACTTTAAAACATATTACTCCTCATAAATTAAGAAGTACTTTCGGTACAAATCTTTACCGTGAAACCAATGATATTTATCTCGTTGCCGATTTCCTCGGACATAAAGATGTAAATACCACCAGAAAGCACTACGCTTCCATCTCGGATGATACCAGAAGGAAGGCTATTATGAATTTTAAACTTCGGGAAGATATGGACGAAGAAACCGATACCGTCAAAAAAGATTCTTCGAAAAACAATGAAAATCCCGATGATTAAAATATATAACAAAAATGTATTTGGGAAAGGACTGCTAAAATGCTTCGATTTTTCGGCAGAAATTCGGCTTTCAATCAAAACCAGAACAGTGCGTTCTTCATTGACGGAAACGATCTGGTCCTGCTTGACTGCCCGATGTCATCATTTTTAAAGATCAAAAATACAGGTCTTGAAAGATTATCGGAAGAATACTGTAAAACACAGGGAATGAGCAAATCTTCCGTTGAAAAGATATATGTGCTTATAACGCATACGCACGGTGATCACGTAGGCGGTATCGGAATGCTCATTTTCTATTCCGAATTCGTATTCCATATTCCCGTCTGTATCATAGCTCCTTCTGAGGCTGTCAGAAAAGACATTGAGTATCTGCTCGATTCGATCGAAGGATGTCAGAAGGATTCTTATGAACTGGATATTGCATCAAATATAAATAAGTGGGATCTCTCGTCCGTAATGACTTCTCATGTGGAGACATTAAAAAACAAGTGTTTCGGATACATGTTAAATATCCGCGGTACGAAAATAATATATACGGGCGATACCAACACTCTCGCTCCTTTCAAGGATCTTGCTGATGAAAATACCATATTGTATACCGAATCATCAGCATTTAATTCAGGAGTACATCTATATATCGATGATAATATTGAACTATTAAAAAGCCTGACCGACAGAGGCACTTCTGTTTACATCATGCATCTTGATGATGAAGAATATATTTTAAACAAGATAAAAGACAGCAGGATTAAAACTGCCGTGCTGTTTGAAGAAAACAATGATAAAGGGGAAACAAAAATGAATAATGCCGAAAAACAACTTGAAGATATTTTTACAATTTCCGATCTGCTTTACAAGGATATGAGTAACGGTGTTAAAGGCGATCATTCCGCTATTTTCGAACATATTACAGATCTTGGCAGAACTCTAGTAAATGCTGACAGAGCAAGCTTCTGGAAATGGGATAAAGCAAGTCATACTCTATGGACAACAGCTGCAACCAATTCAGAGAAGATCGTTATTCCCGATGATAAAGGACTTGTTGCAAAAGCTTTGTCTCTTGGCCAGGTCATTGTCACAAACGACCCTTATAACGATCCCAATTTTAACGCTGAAGTCGACAAGAAAACCGGATATGTTACCAAATCCATACTCACAATGCCCGTAGACAATATTAAAGGTGAATTTATAGGTGCTTATCAGGTTATAAACAAAATGGATGATGACGGAAAATTCGATATCGAAAGGGACTGCAAAAAGCTTTCTCTCGTTGCAGCGATCTGCGGACTTGCGCTTGAATCCGATGTTTTCCTCGAAGAATCACATACCGACAGACTTACAAGACTTAAAAACAGAATGGGATTCTTTAACGATTTTGAAAGCACATACAGCAAAGTTCTTGCAGAAAACAGAAAGATTTCCCTTTTCATATGCGATATAGATAAATTTAAGAGAGTTAACGATACATACGGTCATAATGCCGGCGATGAAGTATTGCGCGATGTTGCAGGCATTCTTTTAAAGAACTGTAAGATGGGTGACGGAATGTATCGCTGGGGCGGCGAAGAATTCATAATGATCATGGTTGATACGGATATTAACGAATGTGCTGCCAAAGCCGAAGAACTTCGTCTGCTTGTTGAAGATACTCCCAGTGTTTATGAAGGAACGATCATCAATCATACGTTAAGTTTCGGTGTTTCAAGTTTCGATCCTGCAAAAACCATCGAAGAAAATATCAGTGATGCAGATGCGAAACTCTATACTGCAAAAGAAACCGGCAGAAATAAAGTTGTAGTATAATACGGATGATTTAATTCGAAAATATGTTTGATTTATTATCCTTCGTATGCTAAAATCGAATACAGAATATATGTTCGATTATATTCCGAATTTCAAATCTATTTAAAAGAGGAATTAATATGGCAAGGGAAAAGAATAAGCTTACTCAGACCGATTACGATCTGCTTGAGTATATTAAGGATAATATAATGAAAAAAGGCTTTCCGCCTACTGTAAGGGAAATGTGCAAGTTCACCGGATTATCATCCACGAGCAGTGTGTTCTCCCATTTGAACAAGCTGGAAGCCAACGGACTCATCAAACGTGACCCTGCAAAACCCAGATGTATTGAGATCACTGATGATTCTTTCAATCAATTAAGATGTGAAACCGCTTCCGTTCCTATTGTCGGACGAGTTGCCTGCGGTGAACCAATTCTTGCAACTCAGAATATTGAAGGTTATTTTCCGGTTCCCGTCGATATGCTTCCAAACAGCGAAGTATTTGTACTTATAGCAAAAGGCGACAGTATGATAAATGTAGGTATTTTTGACGGTGATTATGTATTTGTCCGTCAGACCAATACCGCAGTAAACGGAGATACAGTTGTTGCTCTGCTTGATGACAGCGCAACGATCAAAACCTTTTACAAATTCAAAGATCATATCGAACTAAAGCCTGAAAACGATACGATGAGCCCCATCATCGTCAACGGCAATATTCAGATCCTCGGTAAAGTTTTCGGAGTCTTCAGACTTTGCAAATAAGATCTGATAAGATATAAAACTACCCCGTATGAACATTCATACGGGGTTTCTTTATTAATAGATTTGATATTCGGTAGAAAAGAGATAAATTGAATTTACCAGATGATCATCGATCATTTCTACTTTTGCAACTACCGTTTTTCCTTTAGGTATTTTTTCTATTTCATAGGATTTTGATTTGTCTGCAATTAGTGTAAGATGTAAATTCGCTCTCAGGTTTAAATCAGGTTCTGCAAAAATTATCCCTGCATACTTATCTTCCTTTAATTCGACTTTGATCGTTTTTCCTATAATGTCTTTACCGTCTTTGTGTGCCTGTACCGCTTCCTGAACGGTATTGTAATCCGCTGTGATATCCGGTTTTTTTTCAGCACATGCAACTATTGAAAAACACATTAAAAGAAACATTAATACTGCAATAAATTTTTTCATAACAAACTCCTAAAATGATTTTATAGATGTATTATCTCATATTAAATATATCGAGCAAAGGATCAGTAAGGCAATTTAGAACCTGTATTTTTCTATTTTGAAAATTTTATGAAATTCCGGATTTTTATCTCTTTGAAATCAATTCTTTGTAGAATGAATAAGTTTCCAGAGTGATCGAGTCAATCTCCTCGTTGAGTGAATTGAGATAATCTATGGTGTCTTTAAGAACATTCATGCATACCAGATCAAGATCGGCCATGGCAATCATTCTGTACATCGGAAGTTTATCCGAATGTGTTCTTCCTGGTTCTATAAAATCGGAAACAAAAATTATCTTTTCTATCAAAGACATATCAGGTTTTCCGGTTGTATGATATTTGATCGCATCTAGGATTTCCGTATCGGTAATACCATATTTTTCATATGCCAGGCATGCACCCGCTTTGGAATGAAGCAATGCGCTCTTCTTTCTTTCAAAATCGTTTAATTTGATAAAATTACGCTCGCATATTTCAATCTGTTCATCTTTCGGCATATATTTTGCGCAGTCATGTAAAAGTGCAGCCTTTTCGCATTTTCTTACATCTGCACCGTAAGCTTTAGCAAGTGCGCTGGCAGTATCGATCACCCCGAGTGTATGAATAAGCCTTGATTCTTTTAATTCCGAAGAAAGAATGGTTATCATTTCAGCATCGGATAATGCTTTATACAGATGATTTTCTTTTATATATTCATATACTTTCGAATCTATGTCTTTTGCTTCGAATTCTTCGTAGTTAACTGCACATATATCCTGTCTGATCTTTGTTGAAGAAATATCCAGGAAATCACAGTTCATAAATCTTATATCCGCATTGAATCTCTCGCTTAATTCCTTTGCTTTTTTATCACTGTTCTCATCATTTCTGTCTGCGACAAGAAAGATCAGATTATCAAAAAGATATTCGGGTTCATACCATTTTTCAAGCATGAAAAGTGTATCGGTCCCGATCAGAAAATATAACTCTTCATCGGGATTTTCTTTTTTGAAGATCTCTACCGTATCTTTAGTGTACGTATATCCTTCTCTTTTGATCTCCAGATCACTTACTTCAAAGCCTTCAGATCCTTCTAAGGCAAGTTTTAACATATTAAGTCTGTGTATCGCAGGAGTGACGTCTTTTTTCATATAAGAGCAGCCTGAAGGCATGAAAATAACCTTGTCCAGACCAAACTGTGACAAGGCATTCTTGGCTATATGAATATGTCCTTTGTGAATGGGGTCAAAAGTACCGCCGAAAATACATGTTTTCATATCTTATTCCGTTTTCCCTGCTTTGGGAAGGATGATCACGGGATTTTCGGGAAAAGGTTTATATAAAATAAATTTCTTTCCTATTACCTGAACAACTTCGCTTCGTGTTCTTTCCGCGATCGTAACAGCAAGTTCCTTCGGATCGTCGGGACAATTCTTTAAAACACTTAGTTTAATGAGCTCATGAGTATTAAAAGCTTCATTTACTGCTTCATTAAATTCAGGTGTCAGGCTGGATTTGCCAACCATAAATAATGGCTCTATTGAATTTGAAATTGATCTTAAATATGCTCTCTGTTTGCTGGTCATTAAGTATTACCTCAATAATTATTTAAAATATTCAAAAGAAAATCCGTAAATTCTTACCGTATCGCCTTCGGAGATCCCCAGTTTTTCAAGCTCGGTGAGAATTCCGTTGTCTTTAAGGAAATTCTGGAAAAATGCAAAACCCTTCTCACTGTCAAGATTGGTATATCCAAGCATTTTCTCAATCCTCGGACCTTCCACAACGTATTCATTTGCTGAATGGTCGAATGATACCGTATACGGCTCGTCATATACGGGGAAATTAAGTTCGGGATCGAATTCCTGTTCAAACACAACGGGTGTTTTATCAAGTGTATCAAGTACTTCGGATACATAATAAAGAAGCTCTTTAACACCTGCTTTTGTATAAGAACTAATGGGAAATACTTTATATCCCAAAGGTTCATATTTATCTTTTATCCTCTGTACGTTTTTTGATTCTTCGGAATATATGAAATTTCCATCCTCATCGATGTCAACCGGTTCATCGGAAATGATGTCGATCTTATTGGCAGCGATGATAATGGGTCTTTTCAATAGTTCGGGATTGTATTTTTTTAATTCATCATGAATGGTTTCGATATCTTCGATCGGATTTCTTCCTTCCGAACCTGAAGCATCCACTACATGAATGAATACTTTAGTTCTTTCTATATGTCTTAAAAAATCAAATCCGAGGCCCACACCTTCCGAAGCACCTTCGATTATACCGGGTATATCGGCCATAACAAAGGAATTACCGCCGTCTATATCTACAACTCCAAGATGTGGAGATAAAGTCGTAAAATGATAATTTGCTATTTCAGGTCTGGCATTGGAACAGCTGGAAAGCAAAGTGGATTTTCCGACATTTGGGAATCCGATAAGTCCGACATCGGCTATAACTTTTAATTCAAGAAAAAGATCGAGTTCTTTTGCCGGCTGACCGGGCTGAGCATATTTTGGGGCCTGCATTGTGCTGGTAGCATAATGCTGATTGCCGTTACCGCCTCTTCCGCCCTTAAGTATACGATATTCGGTTGTATCACCTGACATATCGGCAATTACTTTTCCTGTAGACAATTCCTTGATAACGGTACCTTTGGGAACTTTAAGATATATGTCTTCGCCGTTTTTTCCGCGACAGTTTCTTTTTCCGCCGTTTTCACCGTCTCCGGCTTTGTATTTTCTGATATGTCTGTAATCCGATAAAGTGTTCATTCCATCATCGACAACAAAAAATACACTGCCGCCGTCGCCGCCGTCACCACCGTCAGGACCGCCGTCCGGAATGTATTTTTCTCTTCTGAAAGAAACATGTCCGTCGCCGCCTTTTCCGCTTCTGATATATATTTTTGCTCTGTCAGCAAACATACTTGATCTCCAAAAAAATGATAAAATCTTATGTTTATAAATAATGATTTTTAATGTCTGAAAAAAACGCCTCAAGCGAAATACTTGAGGCGTTTGATAATTACTGTTCTACAGGATATACACTTGCCTGCTTCTTGTCACGGCCCTTACGCTCGAAACGTAATACTCCGTCAACTTTGGCATATAATGTATCGTCTCCGCCGATACCTACATTCACACCGGGATGAATTTTGGTACCACGCTGTCTATATAAGATATTGCCGGCCTTAACAAACTGACCGTCAGCTCTTTTAGCTCCTAAACGCTTAGATTCTGAATCTCTGCCGTTCTTAGTAGAACCAACACCTTTTTTGTGTGCAAATAATTGAAGATTCATCTGCAGCATAGGTTTATACCTCCTTAACCGAAATTTTCAAATATTTTCCGTTATCCTTTGAAATCTCATTCAGTCCAAGTTCCAAAGATTTCACAAGAAGTTCTGTGTCATGAGAGATATTCTCTTTTAATTGTAAACTTGTTATACCGTCTTTGCTTGTTTCAGATGAAACAAAATCTTCGGTAAAACGCTCAACAGAGTTAAAGCAATTTATAACCAGTGCCGAAATCGCAGCACATAAAATGTTTTCTCCCGCAGGAGCATCTCCGGCATGACCGGAACATTCAACTCTGTAATATGAACCGTTTTTCTTGTAAATGATAACAGATACCATAATTAAGCATTAATCTTGTCGATTTTAACTTTTGTGAAGTACTGTCTGTGTCCGTTTTTCTTATGATAACCGGATTTTCTCTTGTACTTGTATACTATAACCTTCTTGCCTCTACCCTGCTCAAGAACAGTTGCGGATACAGTGCTGTTGGCACAGTCATCGCCTGCTTTGAATGTAGAATCGCTGATTGCAAGAACGTCATCAAAAGTAACAGTATCGTTAACTTCAGCTTCAATCTTCTCAACGTTGATTACATCACCTTCAGCAACTTTGTACTGCTTTCCTCCTGTTGCAATAATAGCGTACATAAGGCACCTCCTTATTAACAATCTCGCTAACTTCGGTGGGCAGAAGCCACTTTTACCTAGTTATGCGGCATACTCAAATATATTACTAAAAATCAATATGATTGTCAATATGTAATATAATATAATTTTTTTCGCAAGACTTTGCATATTAAAAGGCCCACATTTTTATGCGGGCCTTTGCTAATTTATCTTTTAAATTACAGCTCACTCATAAGCTTCATCTTGTAGCTTGTAAATTCATCAGTTGTAAGCATTCCGGTCTTTTCAAGATCCATAAGTTTTTTAACTTTGGTCTGGAACTCTTCTGTTGATCCGTCTCCGGGAGCAAATATCTCTTCTACGAATTCCTGCTTCTTAACTTCGAAATCGCCCTGGCTGATAAGTCCGATCTGAGGAAGAGCCATATAGAGCTGAACTTTGGTGATATAATCATCAACTGCAGCAACTTTTCTGAGAAGCTCAACTTTCTTAGAATGGAAATCAAGTTCTGAAAGCCAGTCACACTCTTTAAGAGCCATAAGTCTTTCAACAACTACTGTAAATGAAGGAACATCATACCAAGGTGAATTGGTGAACGAATCGATAACATCGTTCTGTTTCTTCTTGAATTCGCTTTCGGAAATAAGTCTTGCCTGTACAAGAAGCGGCCATTTTCTTAACTTAACACAAAGTGAATCAATCGAATCTGTTTCGTCAACGTCGATATGATCAACAAGTGACTGGATCTTGATCTTGAATTCATCTTCTGTAAGCATATCAGCTTCGTGAAGAACGGGCCATCTTTCAAGTTTTCTGAGTGTAATTTCATCGGGATCGAGATCTGAATACTCAACTTCTGCCAAAACACTGTTCTTCTTATCGATGAATTCAGCTTCATCGATCATACCGCCGAGTTTGAGGTAAGGAAGTCTTTCAACATTTCTCTTGTATTCGACGAGATCCTCAACATCAGTTGAGCAGCATTCTTTGATGATATCAACTTTTCTGGAATCGAATTCTTTTTCGGAAAGCATTCCACACTCTTTGAGAACAACAAGTTTCTGTACTTTCTCATTGAAGTCGGTCATTCCGCAAAGCTCTGAAACAAGTTCAAGTTTCTTTGCATCGAATTCTTTATCTGTAAGCATTCCGCAATCCTTGAGAACGTATAATTTCTCCATTCTCTTCTGGAAGTCTTCGGAATCGTTTTTCTTTTGCTGGGGAGCAGGCTGAGGTGCGGGAGCCGGTTGAGGTGCAGGCTGAGATGTGGGAGCCGGTTGAGGCTGACGTATCGACTTTTGCATAACTGCACTTCCGACAGCGTTTGCTGATGAACGCATGGGTTCTGCGGGCTTTCTGTTAAGTAAGGCACCGCCGATGCTGTCGCTTCCGATTGCAGAATCCTTCTTAACAACAACAGACTGCGTAACTTCCTGTTTGATGCTCTTTGCATCAAGATTTCCCGAAGGCACGGGAGCTGAAGGAACTGCCTGAGGAGCAGGCTGAGGTGCAGGTGTAGGAGCAACAGGCTTAGGAGCTACGGGACGGCCGATAGGCTGACTCTGTGTTGTTGCAGCTCTTCTTGTTTCTGCTGCGCTTCCGGCTGCCGATGTCTTTTCCTTTAATTCACCAAGAATCTCAACTACAACATCAATATCTTTGATTGCCGGGAAAATTGTCTGAGCTTTTTTGGTACCGTACAAACTTGTGATACGTGTATTCATGATAAGAGCAACATCACCCTGATAATCACCCTTATAAACTTCTCTGACATCGTTAATGGGATATTCGAAATTATCGATATATCCGTTACGACCTTCCTCGTTACAAATGAAAGCCTTTCCGGAAATCTTTGTGTCCTCGATCTTTAAGAACAACTTATCTCCGCCTTTAAGCAACTTATTCTTGATGCTGCCGCTGTAATTACAAGAAAAAACCTGAGCAGTTGCCATTCTTGTTAACCTCCCTTTTCTTCCCCTTAATAATCATGGAGTATAATATTACTTATAAAAGCGAAAAAAGATAAAATCTAATGTTATTAGATCTTCTCTTCAAACTCTTTATATCGCTTATTAATATTACCAAATTTCAGACATTTATTCAAGCACTTTTTTGAGTTATGAAAACTTTATACTTATGTTTTCAAATATACACAAAATATAGTAATAAAAAGGACTAAATACATATATCGCCAAGTGTCGGCCCTTCTTTTTTACGGGTGATTTCGGCTATTCCCAACGGTGTTATGTCAACCACTTTGGTATATTTTTTCTGGTCTTTGCACAATTTGTTCATATAATCCAGAAGATCTTTTTCCTCTTCACCGGTCATATTTATAAAATCAACCAGAATAATGCCGGATAAATTTCGAATGTTCATCTGCCTGAAGATCTCGCGGGCAGCTTCTTTGTTTATCTTCAGGTAAGAGTTTTCGCCCTTTTTGTCGTTTTTGGCGGAATTGACATCAATAACGGTAAAAGCATTGGTGTTTTCAATAAATATGTTTGCACCGCTCTTTAACCAGATTGTTTTCGAAGTTGACTCTTCAAGTCTTTTTGTAACGGAATAAAGGACCCCGAGAGATACCATTGAATCCCTGTAAAGAATGATTTTGGTTTCATCCATGCTCTCATTAGCCGAATTGTATTGGATTATTTCACTGTAAAGTTTGTCTTCGTCGGTCAATACACGCTCAAAAGAATATTCCCCGAACAGTTTTTCAAAAGTTCTTTTTCCGTAACTGATTATCGAAAATACGGTTTTATGTTCTATATCGTCATCAGTTATAGAAACGGATGCTAGTTTTCCTTTTGAAGAAGATCTTTTTATCTCTACGGGGATCACGGATTCGCATTTCAGATCTTTCGGAGCGTTCTTAAGAAACGCTCGGTTTTTATCAGGCATCAGAATATAAGCGGCATTTATCTGCGGGGATAATGAATCGACTTTGCCTGCGAATCTTGTACCGACCGGAAGTTCGTTACAGTTTTCGATCTCAAGGTCTTTCAGTTCTTTATTCTCAAAAACCATATAAATATATCTGTTTTCTTTTTTTACGATAATAAGTTCAGTGCCTTCGATCGGAGAATAAATTTTTCCGTCGGCATTTTTCTCTTTAGGTCTGATCATTTTTCAAAAGTTTTAGTAAACCTTACCCATATCCCTTAAACTGATTAATTTATTGTTTTCATCCATTGTAAAAAGATCTGTTCTCCGATAATATCCGCAATTGGCTTCTACTCCGTATTTCTGAAGCGCTTCCGTAACAACATCCGCTCGAAGATTACCGGCCGAAGAAGCATTAACCGTAACGGTCATTTCTTTATCGTTTAAGATCTTAAACGAGTAAACATCTTCCATCAGATCTTTAGTTTTGACCTTGTCTTTTCTGACATATTCGAAAACATATGATTCCTGAGAAAAGAATTCGCTTATCTTATCCTTACATCCTGACAGATCGTCAAAGACATATATATACTCCGCCGCTTTTACACTGCTCATACAGTTTGAAACATTTTCGCCCAGTAATGTGGCGTTTAATATTTCAATTCCGTCAACACACTGCTTATTCATTTGATCAACCAGCGTTTCCATATCCGGAAGCGTATTCATTTCAAGATCAAAATAATCTCCGTCTGTTTCGATTCCGACACTTAACGGCTGAGCAAAACTTAATTTAAGATGAGGCGAAAAACCTTCGGTGTAGGCAGCGTCTATTCCGGATCTTCTAATAGCTTTCTGAAAAAAACGCATAATATCCAGATGTCCTATATATACGACCGGTCCGTATTTTTTGAATTTAAATCTTATTACCATATAAAACCCATTAAATTTATAATTTATCTGAAACAGAATTTACCGGAACCGTAGACATTGGCTCCGCATCCGTTGCATTTGATCATGCAGTTTTCAGTGATCTTTCCTTCTTTGGCTTTAAGCCATTCTTTTTTCAGATACTCTTTTCTGACACCTATATCTATGAAATCCCAAGGGAACACCTCATCGATATCTCTGACTCTCTGTGTGTAAAATTTCATATCGATCCCGTTTGATTCAAAAGCATTGACCCAGATATTAAAATCAAAGAAATCGTTCCAAGCATCAAATACAGCACCGTTTTTATATGCATCATAAATAACTTTTGACAGTCTTCTGTCACCACGGGCAAAAACACCTTCAAGTACTGATACATCGGTGTCATGCCAGTTATATTTTATACTTCTCTGATTAAGCTGGCTCATTATGCTCTGTTTTGTCAGATAAGCTTTGTCTCTGAAATCTTCAAGCGAAAACTGCGATGCCCACTGGAAAGGCGTGAAGGGTTTCGGGATAAAAAACGAAGTGGATGCGGTTATTGAGACTCTTTGTGTCCTCTTTTCTTTTGGAAGAGTTTCGTAATACTCTTTAGCAACTCTTTCGCAAAGTTCAGCGATCGCAACCACATCCTCGTCTTCTTCAAAAGGAAGGCCGAGCATAAAATAGAGTTTAACCTTATTCCAACCGCCCAGAAAAGCAAGCCTAGCACCCTCAAGGATCTGTTCTTCCGTAAGTCCCTTGTTAATAACATTTCGCATTCTTTGGGAACCGGCTTCGGGAGCAAACGTAAGACTTGATTTCTTTATATCCTGAACTTTACCCATAACATCTAAGGAAAAGGCATCGATTCTTAAGGAAGGCAGTGAAATATTAACTTTTTTCTCATTACAGTAATCAATAAGATATAAAAGCAATTCCTGAAGTTCGGGATAATCAGATGAAGAAAGTGAACTTAAATTGATCTCTTCATATCCTGAATTTTCTATCATTGTTCTTGCATATTCTTTCAGCAATTCGACATCACGTGTTCTTATAGGTCTGTATAACTGACCTGCCTGACAGAATCTGCAGCCTCTCGGACAACCGCGCATGATCTCCAGTGTGATCCTGTCCTGGATCGCCTTTATAAAAGGTATCACCGGTTTTAAAGGATAAAAAGTATTGTTAAGATCGGTTTCCACATCTTTTTTGACAATTGTATTAACGCCTTCTTTCAGCGGTTTGAAAGCTTTTATCGTAAAATCATCGTTGTATTCGACTCCGATCAGTGAAGGCACGTAAATCCCGTCTATAAAAGAAGCTTTATACAGAAATTCTTCTCTTGAATAACCGGTTCTTCTGCATTCCTTATACAGATCCAGAAGCTTTCGATATGATACTTCACCTTCGCCGATATAAAACATATCAAAAAAATCCGCGATCGGTTCAGGATTGTATGCACATGGGCCGCCGCCTATCACTATGGGATGATCTTCATTTCTTTCTTGGGCAAACACCGGAATCTGAGCAAGTTCAAGTATCTGTAAAATATTCGTATAACACATTTCATATTGAAGAGTTATACCCAGAAAATCAAAATCTTTAACATTATCCTGACTTTCAAGTGAAAAAAGAGGGATATTGTTATCCCTCATAATCTTATCCAGATCAGGCCACGGCGAATAAACTCTTTCACACCATGTATCTTCAAAAGAATTGAACATGGAATAAAGAATCTGAATCCCGAGATGCGACATACCTATTTCGTAAACATCAGGAAAACACATACAGAACCTGATATCAACTTCATCGGGATCCTTGGTTACGGAATTGAATTCTCCGCCTATATATCTGGCCGGTTTGTCAACTGTCATCAATATTTCATGACTTAAAGCGGTTTTTCTCATTATTTACCTTTTGGACAGTTCTTCGGCAACTTCTTCCCATGTGACATTTTTTTCAACCATCAGCACGGACAGATGATACAGAAAATCTGCGATCTCATATTTAATCTCTTTGGGCTCTTCGTTCTTGGAAGCGATAACTATCTCGCACGCTTCTTCACCGACTTTTTTGAGTATCTTATCCAATCCTTTGTCGAAAAGATAATTTGTATAAGAGCCTTCCTTGGGATTTACCTTACGGTCTTCAATGACTTTATAAAGATCCGTCAATATCTTCGAAGGGTTCTTCTGTACGGAATCGTCTTTCAGAACATCATTGAAAAAGCATGTATCCTTTCCCGTATGGCAGGGAACACCGATCTGAGAAACTGAAGCGAGTAATGTATCCATATCGCAATCGGCTTTCATTGATTTGATGTACTGGAAATGACCGCTCGTTTCACCTTTTATCCATTGAGATCTGCGCGATCTTGAATAATAATTCATAAGACCGGTCTTGAAAGTATTGTAATATGCGGCTTCATTCATATAAGCCATCATAAGTATCTTGTCTGTTTTATAATCGGTAACAATAACCGGAACGAGTCCGTCGTCATTTTTTTTGAGTTCTTCCCAGGAAAAAGAAGGCTTAAGGGATTTTGTATCAAATCCTTTTGAATTCAATTCTTCCTTGTAAGTAAATACATTGAAATCCTTACCGGATCTGTCAAGAACATAAACATCTTTATCGGATATATCATCTTCATTAATGAAATACGAAACAAATTCAAAGGAGCCAGAATCAGAAAAAACTTCATTTAATGCAGCATTATTAACAGTTTCTTTGTTAACTATCAGTTTTTCGCCGAATCTTTTTCTTCCGTCTTCTATAACGGATCCGTCAAGTGTTGTACCCTGAGAGATAACGATAGTTTTGGAATTGGCATAATAAAGTTTCTTCATATCTTCGAAATGAGTAAGAGGAAACTCGACTATAACGGGAATTTCAGCCAGAGAATTGATCTCAATCATACTGTGAAAGAAATTCTCCTTTTCACTGTCGGAAAAAGCACTTCCTTTTACAAAAAGGAAATCATAACCTTTACGATTGGCTTCGTTTACGATATCAAGATAATCCTTATATCCCTTACTGTTGTCAAAATCTATTGCTTTACATATAAAAACCATTTTATAATGCTCCTTTCGTCGAAAGAAGACCTTCTCTTTCGGGATTTTTGGATGCAGCTATTCTCATGGCGTTTGCCATGGCTTTAAAGATCGCTTCTATAATGTGATGTGTATTCACTCCGTCCATTATCTTTACATGAAGGTTCATTCCCGCGGAATATGAAAGAGCATACAAAAATTCCCTTAATGTTTCGGTTTCGAAATCTCCTACAGCGGAAACGTCAAAATCGGATACTCTCTCTTCTTCGAACTGATAAGAGAAGTTAAGATAAGGTCTTCCCGAAAAATCAACCGCACATAAAACCAGCGCATCATCCATCGGTAATATAAAAGAAGCATATCTGTTTATACCGGTTTTATCGCCCAGAGCTTCTTTAAAGCAGCTACCGAGCACGATTCCTATATCTTCAACGGAATGATGGCAATCGACTTCAAGATCCCCTTTGCATACAAGGTCAAGATCGAAATTCCCGTGTTTTGCAAAGGAATTGAGCATATGGTCGAAAAATCCGATTCCCGAACTGATATCGGTCTTTCCGGAACCGTCAATATTAAGACTTATCTTTATCTGTGTTTCTTTGGTGTTTCTTTCCTGTGTGGCAGATCTCATGGGATTTCCTCTTTTCAAATTTCTTTATGATCAACAATTTACATTATAAAACAGATTTATCCATTATGGAAAACAAATTTATTCTCCATAATGGATTATCTTAAAATGATCATTCAAATCTTACTTCAATTGATTTGGAGTGAGCGTAAAGACCTTCGCTCTTGGCAAATTTCTCAATCTTTAAGT
This sequence comes from Lachnospiraceae bacterium, assembly GCA_024698715.1. Lineage (GTDB taxonomy): Bacteria > Bacillota > Clostridia > Lachnospirales > Lachnospiraceae > UBA3766. The sequence goes on along the minus strand of JAILRA010000018.1, from coordinate 35,704 downwards.
GACGTTTTTCCAAAGCCTCTTTCGAGAAGCAGATCACGCTGCTCTTTTTGATGAAATCATCAACGGATAAAGGTGAGAAAAACTTGGCCGTTCCGTTGGTGGGAAGCACGTGATTGGGTCCCGCAAAATAATCTCCCAAAGGTTCGGATGAGTACTCGCCGAGGAAAATGGCACCTGCATTCTTTACCATACCCATTGTTTCGATAGGATTTTTGGTGAGGATCTCAAGGTGTTCGCTTGCTATGTCATTAACCGCATCAACGGCTTCTTTCATGTCTTTGGCGATCAGGATGAAACCGAACTGTTCGAGCGATTTCTCAAGTATTTCTTTTCTTGGTGCGGTTTCAAGAAACTCATCTATATATTTTTCAACATTTGAAGCAAGTTCTTCTGAAGTGGTGATCAGTATGCCGCTGGCCATTTCATCATGTTCGCACTGACTCATAAGGTCGGCAGCAACAAATTTGGGATTTGCCGTCTCGTCTGCAAGTACAAGTATCTCACTGGGACCTGCGATTGAATCGATCGAAACATGTCCGTATACGTATCTTTTAGCAAGTGCAACGAAAATATTTCCCGGTCCTACTATCTTGCTCACCTTGGGAACGCTTTGAGTTCCGTACGCCATTGCAGCTATTGCCTGTGCGCCGCCGATCTTGTATATTTCGTTAATTCCGCAGATCCCGGCAGCTGCAAGTGTTGTAGGACTTACCTTTCCTTCCGCATTGCAGGGGGTAGCCATTACGATCCTTTTACAACCCGCTACAAGTGCAGGAACGATATTCATTAATGTTGATGAGGGATAAGCTGCTTTTCCTCCGGGTACATATACCCCGACAGTTTCGATTGGAAGGATCCTCTGTCCAAGGAAAACTCCTTCTTCGGTAGTATCAAAGAATGAATTTCTTAACTGTTTTTTGTGATAATCCTTAATGTTTTCAAACGCTTCCTGCATAATATCGAAAAGTTCGGGATCGATACTCTTGCAGGCCGTTTCGATTTCTTCTTCGGTCACTCTGATATTATCCGCGTTAAGTGCATATTTATCGTATTTTAAAGTATATTCAAATAAAGCACTGTCTTTGTTTTCCTTAATATTTTCGCAGATATCGGCAACTTTTTTCTCGTATTCGGGATAATTCGAAGTACTTCTTTTAAGTAGATCGTTTAATATATTATTCTTGTTTTCGTCATTCAGTATATATTTCTTCATTTGCTTTCTCCTTAACAGACTGATAAACGTTTAAAGATGCTTTTTGATCTCTTCGGTAAGTTTTTCTATTCTTTCTTTTTGCATCTTAAGACTGACCCTGTTAGCTATAAGTCTCGACGAGATCGGACATATTTCCTCAAGAACTTCAAGACCGTTTTCTCTTAATGTTGAACCTGTTTCGACTATATCGACGATAACATCCGAAAGTTCCACGATGGGTCCGAGTTCCACCGAACCGTTAAGTTTGATTATATCAACAGTCTGATATTTTTTGTTATGAAAATAATCCTTGGCAATCACAGGGTACTTGGTCGCAACTCTTATCTGTTCGCGGTGTAAAAGGAGCTCTTTGGCATCTTTTGGTCCGCAAACGCACATTCTGCATTTTCCGAAGCCGAGATCCAAAAGCTCTATTACTCTCCTTTGCTCTTCATCGATTATATCACTTCCGACAACTCCGAGATCCGCTGCACCGTATTCAACATAAGTGGGGATATCGGGTCCTTTGGCAAGAAAGAATTTGAGTTTGTACTCTTCGTTGGTGAATATCAGTTTTCTTGTGTTTTTATCTTTGATTTCATCGCATTTAATACCGAGGCTTTCGAGCAGGTCCATTGTCTGGTTGGCAACTCTGCCTTTGCATAATGCAATCGCCAAATATCTGTCATCCATTACGAATTCTCCTTAAATATTTCAACCTTATAGTCGTTGGAAGCACAAAAATCTTTGAATGTATCATCATAATCGGTATTTTTAACCAATACACATATCCGATCCTGTTTTCTGTATTCTTCCGCTTTTTTTATTGCATCATTTTCATTCTCATCGTCATAAATAAGATAAATCTTGGAATGACATGCTTTTTTCATTTCTATCTTCTGTTTTTTAAGGCTCTGAAGGATATTATCGATCATGAACACACATCCGACTGCCGGAACACCTTCACCGTACTTTTCAAGAAGCGAATTATATCTTCCGCCCTTGCATATGGAATCTCCGACACCGTATGTATATACCTTAAATACCATTCCTGTATAATACATGAAATTGGAATCAATATCGGGATCGTAAGTAATATATTTTGAATATCCGTAATCATTCAAAAGAGAAATGACTTTATTCAGTCTGGAAGTATCCTCTTCCTTGGTATTAACGCAGATCTTAAAATCCTCAAGGCCGATCGCGATAAGATTCTTGATAACGATCGTCAATACTTCCGCATCTGCCAGATAAGTATCGTCTTTTAAAAGTTCAATGCCCATCTGTGTCACTTCGATAGCCTTTCCTTCGTAAAGACCTTTGTTTGAAAAAGCATTGCCTTTATAAAAGAATCTTAAAGGATAATTCTCGTCCGAAAAATATTTTACGGCACATCTTGCGACCGAAGGTGTATAATCCGGTCTTAAAACAAGTGTTTCACCGTCCCTGTCGATAAATCTGAAAGTTTTTGATTCATAAGAATAATTGGTTTCTTCAAGAAAAACATTAAGAAATTCAAGCGTCGGAGTCTGAATCTCATCATAACCGTAAAGCTTAATGTTCTCTTCGAATCTGTTCATAATATAATTCTTATAATCAAGTTCAATCCCGTAAAAATCTCTTACACCGTCGGGAGTATGAAGTAAAGATAAATTCATATTAACCTCTCAAGTTTACTTTAGCGCTTTAAATTGATAACTAATTAGCAAATTATCAAATTATTGTATCAAAGTATATCTTTAATCAGATCATTTGTCAACATTAATCTGAATTGTTTTATCGCTTAACGATTTCCAGTCTTCATCCGTTATCTTGGGAAATACTATCTTGTATGCACATAAAGACTGGTATTTATTGGTTTTGTCAGTTCTTCCGTTATATTTTGCATCACCGAGTAAAGGGAATCCAAGGCTCGATAAATGAGATCTTATCTGATGTGATTTCCCGGTTATCAGATCAATTTCGAGCAACGAACATTCGGTATCCGATCTCAACACTTTTATACCTGTGATGATCGGTGAATATTTCACGCCTTCAGGTATATCATCAATATTAGTATATATTGAAACCTTATTGGTTTTGTTATTCTTCGACAGATATGCTTTATAAATTCCGTTAAGATCACAGCCGGGTTCCGTTTTGGCGAAATAATATTTTTTCATCTGCCTTTTTTTGATCATTTCACTCAGACGCTGACTGCCTTTTAAAGTTTTACCGAAGATGACCAGACCTTTGGTGTTTCTGTCAAGCCTGTTCAATACGGAAGGTTTAAATTCTCTGAGCGATTCGGTATCCGTAACTCCGGTTGATAAAAGATATCCTATACCCCATTCATTCAGGGATAAAGTATCATTGTTTTCTTTTTGTGTTAAAACATTTTCAGGCTTATAGAGGATCATGAAATCTTCATGTTCAAAAACAACCGAAACACCTTTGATACTTTTAAAAGCTTCCTCAAACTCGACAATTTCGACATTTTTGTAAGAACCTGTCATCTTCTCAAAAGTCTCGTCCGAAAAGAAAAGCTTAACGGAATCGTTGGATTTAAGTATTTCATCTCCTTTGGCTCTTTTGGAATTCAGTTCGATATTCTTTTTACGAAGCATTTTATATATAAATGCATTCGAAGCCGAAGGCATGATCCTTTTGAGATATTTATCCAGTCTTTGATTTTCGTTGGTTTTGTTTATTATGAATTCTTTCATAAGATAAATAAGAAAAACTAAAGAGAAAGGTTCTTGATCAGAGTTATCGCTGCAGTGTCGGTTTCGGTTTTGTGATATGATGAATCTGCGCTTTTAAGTCTTTCGATATATTTATCTTCACTTTCAAGCACATAAACATTAACCTGAGTTATCGAATTATTATTAAGATATTTTTCGACATGCTCACGTAATTCTTTGTTTTTTTCTTTGCCGTCCGGATATAATAGGATCATAGAACCGTCAAAAACGGCGCAGGAAGAAACGGCGAAATTGGTCTTATAACTGGTAAGATAAAAATCATATCCGTATTCGACATCCTTACCGGACAAAACTTTTTCCACGCGTTCATAAGTATCTTTCTTACAGGTGAATTTTTCAGCTTTAAGATACATGATGAATGAAACTATCATCTTAGCGGCGGGCAAGGTGCCCAAAACAGCCACTACGGTAAAAATGTTCTTAACATCACCTTTAAGTATATAGCCCGTCAGAAATACAGCTGCGCACATAAAAAGAAGAACGACGGTAAAAATACCCACTCTTACCGGCTGTTTTCTCAAATATCCGAATTGTCCTTTAAATTTTGAAAACATATATTTAACCTTAATCAAAACGTAAAAAATGACCTCTCATCAAGAGGTCATCTTTATTTTAGAAATCTTCGTCATCCTCGGATAAACCGTCATTATAATCCTCTTCTTCGGGGATATACTGTTGTTGTTTGGGCTCTGCCTTTGCTTTAGGTTCAGCAGGCTCATCTTCTTCAAGCATAGGAGCGATCTCAGCTCTGTTGTCTTCAATCTTGCTGTAAAGAGTATCAAGTCTTGCCTGAGCATCTTCGAAAGTCTTGCTGTTCTTAAGCATTACTTCTTCAACTGCTTTTAACATATCAACGAGAATATCGTCCATATAGAAGTTCATGCTCTTAATTATATCTTCTTTGTAAGCCTCAGCTTCATCGACACTTTTCTGTGAAAGGATCTGCGCTTCTTCAACAAGAGCATCTGCCTGTTTCTGAGCTTCGAGCATGATCTCATTCTCTGATAATTTGTTCTGAAGCATTTCTTCGGTTTCAGCCGCTTTATCCATAGCTTCTTTTTCTATTTCAAAAGCTTTGGCATTCGCCTTATCAATCTTGTCATGAGCAAGAGCTTCTGCACTTTTTAAAAGTTTCTCTCTCTTGGAAAGAACATTGTTTGCGAGTTTTATCTGTTCGGGAACCATTGATTTTAATTCTTCAAGCTTTTCCAAAATAAGTTCCAAATCAACAAGAATCATTCCCTTTTTGAGTTTTGAAGGCTTGCTTTCATCAAGAATTTTTTCGATTTCCGAAATCTTACGCTCTAACTTCTGAACATCAACATTATCTTTTTCAGCTGCCATTGAATTATTTCTCCAATCTAATATCCGAATTTTTTATACAAACTTTCGGCAATGCTTTCAGGAACAAATTTGGTAACATCACCGTGAAAACTTGCAATCTCTCTGACTGTAGTGGAAGAAAGATATGAATATTCCAAATCGGTAGGTAGGAAAACGGTCTCAAGCGTTCCGCCGGATATGAGATAATTGGTCTGAGCCATATGAAGCTCATACTCAAAATCCGTCAATGCTCTCAAGCCTCTAAGTACCATGCGAACATCTTTTTCCTTAGCATAATCAATAAGAAGTCCCCTGAAAGTTTCAACAATTACATTGTCAAAATCTTTAGTCACATCATTTAACATTTTAACACGTTCTTCAACTGTAAACAAGGGACTTTTTTTATTATTGTCCAAAACCGAAACATACACTGTATCATAGTTTTTAGATGCCCTTCTAATAATATCGATATGGCCGTAGGTAACGGGATCGAAACTTCCAGGATAAATAATGGCACTGCCCATGGGATACTTCCTTTCAAATGATCAATCGGTTATTTTCGATATGAAAACATGTTTATTGTTCTTATATTCTTTGGTTTTGAATATTTCAAGACCATGATCTGCCAGAAATCCGAAATCAGCTTCACAGTCACATTCTACAACGATAATTGTATCATCGCCTATAAGATGATTTTCGTCAAGCATGGGAATAACTTCTTTTTCCAAATGCTTTGCAAACGGAGGGTCTATGAATACAATATCCGGAATTTCCTTAAGATGGCTTCTTATAAAAAACGAAACATCTTCTTTGAATATGCTTGCTTTATCGATCAGCTTTGTTTTATTTAAGTTAGCTTTGATGCAGTCATATGCTTCGCGTGAATTATCTACGAAATACGCCCTGGCTGCACCTCTGCTCAAAGCCTCAATACCTATTGCGCCGGAGCCCGAAAACAGATCAACGAAAACACATCCGCCAACGTATGACTGAAGACAGTTAAAAAGTGTTTCTTTGTATTTATCCGTTGTAGGACGTGTATCAAGTCCCCTCGGCGTTATTAAATTGATGCTTCTTGCAGTTCCTGCGATTACTCTCAAAAGGCACCTCTTTTACAATCTCAGTTTAGTTCCTTTTCCGTCCCTGTTGGAAAGTTTTATCTTAGAGGAAGGAATTTCGGTATCATTATATATGATAACATTATCCGTAGCATTACCGGTAAAGAACACTTTGTCTATAAGCGCTCCGTTACTCAGTTTCATACCCCTTACTCCGACAGCACCCTTCTTCTTTTCCGGTATCTGTTCGATCGGGAATCTTAAGAAATAACCGTCATCGGATACAAGAACTACATTCTTTTGTTCATTGAGTATGCAAACGCACGCAAGTCTGTCCTTGTCGGTAAGTTTGGTTGCCTGAATGGTCTTTCTCGTTACGTCGAATTCTCCGCCGTCCACAACTTTCATGAAACTCATCTTGGATATGAATATCATTCTGTAAAGATTCAGATCCGACTGCGAGCATAAAAGCATGATCGAAGAATCGTTTGAAGTATATGCCGTAATATTGTCAATGGGTATACCTTTATCCCTGATCTTTCCGAGAGGAATATCGGCCACTTTGGCTGTATATAACATTCCGTTGTCGTCAAACAGACAGACTTTTCCGGTGTTTTTGCAAAGAACGGCAAATTTGCATTCTTCTTTGATGGATTCGAGGTTTCTGTCATATGTAGCCAGATCGACTGCCTTTACATAACCGAATCTGTCCATAAGAACGTACACATCCATCTCTTCCATCTTCTTCTCTTCATAGACAGCTTCACTCTGATTGGAAATAACAGTACGTCTTTCTCTGGCATATTGTTTTTTGATAGCCTTTAATTCTTCCGAAATGACCTGAGTCATCGAACTTTTTCTTTCAAGAATATCCTCATATTTGAAAATATTGGACATGGTTTCGTCATGTTCTTTGATAAGTGCTTCGATCTCAAGTCCTATGAGTTTATAGAGACGCATTTCCAAAATGGCATTTGCCTGTTTTTCGGTGAACATGAGCTGCATTGCCATGATCTTGGATTCTTTGGATTTAAAATGTATACCGTCAGTTATCCCTTCAACGAGACATTTTTTAGCCATCGCACGGTCTTTTGAACCTCGAAGGATCTCAATTATAAGGTCGATAACATTGCAGGCTTTGATAAGGCCTTCCTGGATCTCACGTTTTTCCTCTTCTTTGGCCAAAAGATTGGTATATTTTCTCTGATTGAACTCGTATGAGAATTCAACGCAATTGGCAATTATATCACGAAGAGACAATGTTTCGGGTTTGCCGTGAGAAATGGCAAGCATGTTTACACCGAATGTATCTTCCAGTCTGGTCTTCTTATATAGCATGTTCTTGTAGTTTTCTACATCGGCATCTTTTTTGAGCTCGATAACGATACGGATGCCTTCCTTGGAAGACTGATTGGAAATATCTACAATATCAGGCGCTTTTTTGGATTCGTAAAGTGCGGCAATATCAGAAAGAAACTTTGAAATATTGGCACCTATCATCGGATAAGGGATCTCAGTGATCACAAGATTGGTTTTACCGTTCTTGCCTTTTTCCACTTCCACTTTTCCTCTGACTTTGATCTTGCCGACACCTGTTTCGTAAATCTGAAGAAGTTCATCTTCATTGATAACTATACCGCCGGTAGGAAAATCCGGTCCTTTGATGTATTTCATAAGGTCCGCGGTTGTCATATCCGGATCTTTTAAAAACATTAAAGTTGCGTCGATCACTTCACCGAGATTATGAGGAGGAATGCTTGTTACCATACCTACTGCGATTCCTTCCGAACCGTTAACAAGGATATTAGGAATCTTAACCGGAAGAACGCTCGGTTCTTTTTCGGTTTCGTCAAAATTCGGAACAAAATCAACAACATCTTTATCCAGATCGGCAAGAAAAGCTTCTTCGGTAATCTTTTGAAGTCTTGCTTCGGTATAACGCATTGCAGCGGCCGCGTCGCCTTCAATATTACCGAAGTTACCATGTCCGTCAACAAGAGCCAGTCCTTTTTTGAAATCCTGTGTCAGGACAACCAGTGAATCATATATTGAAGAATCACCGTGAGGATGATATTTACCCATCGTATCACCGACGATCCTTGCGGATTTTCTGTAAGGTTTGTCATGTTTGATTCCGAGTTCGTGCATATCATAAAGCACACGTCTTTGAACGGGTTTTAATCCGTCCCTGACATCCGGAAGTGCACGTGCGATGATAACGCTCATGGCATAATCCACGAACGATTTGCTCATCACCTCGGAATATTCGCTTTTTATGATCTTTTCAGCCATTATATACAGCTCCTAAAACGATAATATCTTTTATATATCAAGTTCAGCCTCATTGGCATGTTTGTAAATATATTCTTTTCTGGGTGCAACATCATTACCCATCAAAAGTTCCGTAAGCTTTGAAGCCATGGAAGCATCTTCTATCTGAATCTGTTTTAGATTTCTTCTCTCCGGATCGAGTGTGGTTTCCCAAAGCTGTTCGGCATCCATTTCACCGAGACCTTTATATCTCTGAAGTGTAAATGGTCCTTTATGTTTCTTTCTGTACGCGTTAAGTGCCGCATCATCATACAGATATTCTTCTTCACCACGAGCCGGAATTGCTTTATAAAGAGGAGGCATTGCAATATAAACATGGCCTTCAAAAATAAGTTCCGGCATAAAACGATAGAACAATGTCAGAAGCAATGTACTGATATGAGCACCGTCGACATCGGCATCCGCCATGATTATTATTTTGTCATAACGAAGTTTGCTTATATCAAAATCGTTGCCGTATCCTTCCGAAAAGCCGCAACCGAAAGCATTGATCATGGTTTTGATCTCCGCATTGGCGAGAATCTTGTCTATGCTGGCTTTTTCGACATTAAGGATCTTACCTCTGATTGGAAGGATTGCCTGATATTTTCTGTTCCTTGCGGTTTTGGCGGAACCGCCCGCGGAATCACCTTCGACAATGAATATCTCACATTTTTCGGCATCTTTTGATTCACAGTTGGCAAGTTTTCCGTTCGAGTCAAATGAAAACTTCTGTTTGCCGAGCATGTTTGTCTTGGCTTTTTCTTCGGCTTTTCTGATCTTTGCAGCCTTTTCTGCACATCCGATGATCGTTTTCAAAATCTCAAGATTTCTGTCAAAGAAAAGCTGTGATTCGTCATTAATAACTTTTGATACGGCTTTTGAAGCATCCTGATTATCCAGTTTGGTTTTGGTCTGACCTTCGAAACGGGGTTCGGGATGTTTGATCGAAAGAACACAAACCAGGCCGTTTCTCACTTCAGCACCGGTAAAATTAGGGTCTTTATCTTTTAATATACCAAGCGATCTTGCGTAATTGTTGATCACCTGTGTAAACATGGTTTTAAATCCGGTTATATGTGTACCGCCTTCGGCATTGTAAATATTATTGCAAAAGCCGAGTACGTTTTCATGAAATTCGTCGACATACTGAAAAGCGCAGTCAACGATTACATGTTCGCTCTGACCGTGAAGACAGATTACATCATGAAGCACTTCCTTACCTTTGTTAAGATCTTTAACAAAACCTGTGATTCCTTCTTCTTCATGGAAAACGATCTTTTCTTTGTTTTCTCTTTTATCTTCGAAAATAATAGTCAGTCCCGGGTTGAGATAAGCAGTTTCATGGATTCTGGATTTAATATCTTCAGATCTGAAATAAGTCTTTTCGAAAATGGTATCATCCGGAGTAAATGTAATGCTGGTACCGGTTTCTCTTGTCTTTCCGGATACGGGAAGCAGACCATCCTCTAGTTCTACTACGGGTTTTCCGTATTCGTATGCATCTTTGTAAACAAATCCGTCACGTTTTACAGTAATGTCAAAACGTTTTGATAAAGCATTTACAACAGAACTTCCGACACCATGAAGACCACCTGCATTTTTATACACATCATTACTGAATTTTCCTCCTGCATGAAGAGTCGTCAAAACAATTCTTTCGGCAGTAATTCCTTTTTCATGTCTGTCTACGGGAATACCTCTTCCGTTATCACTTATCGTAGCGGAACCGTCAGCATTTAAAGAAACGCTGATTGTATCACAAAATCCGGCCATATGTTCATCGACCGAGTTATCCATTATTTCGTACACAAGATGATTCAAACCCTTTGTGGATGTTGAACCTATATACATTCCCGGTCTTTCCCTTACAGGCTCAAGGCCTTCGAGGACCATAATAGAACTTGAATCATAAACCTGTTTTTGAGCCATAATAAATCTCTGACTTTCTTTAAAAATATTTGAATAAAACGAACAAAATAAATCGGACATATGTTCGCACATCCATAAAATTATACCATATCATGCCTTGAAATAAAAGAAAAAAATACATTATATGGTGCATAACGAAAAATTAAGACCACATAATGTATTTTAAAAGCATCGATTAATTCATGCATTCAAAAAGATATATTTTATCAATCAGAATGCCTTCTGAATTTAACCGAAACATATTATTTAAATTCAAAATACAATACAGGACGAATTCCGGGACCTGCATCGTGAACGGAATACCATTCTCCTGTATATCCGAGGGGATTTATAAACAAATTCGACCTGGAATTTTCGCCCGGAGTACGAGTCCACCAGCTGCAGCCGATCATTCCGATTATATCTTCTGTATAACCGTATTGTTTGTAATCATTATAATCCTCTTCCGTAATGACATATTCTTCTATGCCGGCATTTTTGGCATATGGCGTGGGAGCACAGATTAATCTCTGATTAAATCCGTATATATTATCAAGATCAAAACTTTGATATCCGTAACATTCCATAATATCATCAATACTTAATAAGAATAATTTATCTTTAGTCTTATTGCCGCCTGAAGTTCCTTTTTTGGGATTATTATCATTAACCAATGTAACAGTCGGAATTCTTTTTTGTTCCGCACCGGTAAACGCGGTATTTATAAAATCTTCATTAAGCCATTTTCTTAATGAACATGTTTCCCAAGTAACATCAGAATACGTTTCGTTGATTCGTTTGCGTTCAAGGACATATTTGCTGACTAATAATGCTTTATTGCCATCAACGCGAAGAACTTCCCATTCAATAGCCTCTTTGCCGTTATCGATATTATTGTCCTGTTCGTATCGTCCAAATCTTATCGTATCCCATTTTTGAATATTGATAGCAAAAAAATGTTTGATTATTGTGGCGCCCTCAGCTCTTGTGGTATAGCCTTTAGGGTCAAGTTTTATTTCGGATTTGGGTGCACCCGCAGCTCCTTTTCCGCTTATAAGGCCGTTACTTATCGCCCAGTTCATGGCTGTTTTTGCATAAGGACTGATTTTAGCGGTATCCGCATAGCCTTCGATTGCAGTATTGTCAATATTATTAACTGAATCGAGATTTCTGGCCTGTGCAAACTTAAAAAACATTAAAGCAAAATCTTCTCTGGTTATTTTCTGACCGGTTCCAAATTTTCCGTTTCCGATACCACCGACTATTCCGTTGGCCGAGCACCAGATGATGCTTTTGTAAAACCAGTCACTGCTTTTTACATCAGTAAATGGATTTACCGGATTGGCATGAAGCTGAGGTTTTCCGGCAAGATTATATATAATCTGTGCGATTTCCTCTCTTTGCATATTTCCGGCGGGATCAAAAACATTGCCCTTTCCGCTCATTATACCGGTATCATAAACAAATTGAACATAAGGAACAAACCATTCGTTTCCTTTGATGTCACTAAAAATGTTTTCCACTTCTCCTTCAGCTTTAACTGTAAGAGTGCTTATTTGTAAAACACTTACAATCAATATAAGCGAAAGAAGTGAGCAAAAAGCACTCCTGGCAAATTTTTTCATAAAAATAATCTCCTTTATGATAAATTACATTAATAATAGTAATACAAAGCGGGACGTACTCCGTAAGGCTGTCTAACCTGTTGCCTCATGCCCTCGCCGGAAAATCCCTGATATTCCACAAAGCAATTGCAGAACTCATTAGCTTGGCCATTTATTTGTGCGGGTGTTCGAAGCCACCAATTAGTTCCTGTCTTTCCGATAACGTCACGGTTATAATTCCACCCTGACAAATAATCATTATAATATTCTTCGGTTATATGAAAAACATATGCATCCTGAGAAATAGTGTACTGAGAAGGAGCCGCTATTAAATACTGACTGTAAAGAAGATAATTAGGATGATAACCTCCGGGCTTATAATTCATTTCAAACAATTCATCTATCTCACTTATGCTAAGACAGAAAAGCTTATCCTGAGTATCATTTCCGCCTTCTATTCCGGCAGATTCATTGTCTTCATTTTTAACTGTTACCGTAGGAATTCTTGCCAGTTCGGAACCGTTAAATGCTTCATTTTTAAAATCATTATTAAGCCAGTATCTTAAATCACATGTTTCCCATGTAAGCATTACACCATTAAGTTCATTATATCTTCTGTTATCCAAAACATCCTTGCTTATTACAAGTACGCGGTTTGATTCTACTTTAAGCACCTGCCATTCAATCGGTTCTTTTCCGTTGGATGCATTTGCGTCCTGTTCGGATTTGCCGAATTTAATAATATCTCCTACTTTAGGTTTTTCGCCTGAATTTTTGTTAATAAGACGCATAATCATTGCAGCGCATTCTGCTCTTGTAGCATTGCCCAAAGGATCGAGAGTCCTGTCATCTTTACCGGTAATTATTCCCTGAGTTATGGCCCATTTCATTGAATTACCGGCCCAATTCGATACTTTTTTTGAATCATTAAATCCGGTTAAAGCTTCAGGATTTACAGTCAAATCATAGTTATATTTCTGGGCATATTTATAAAGCATGCCGGCTACAGCCTGTCTTTGAATGGCCTGACCTACACCGTATGTGCCGTCAGCGTTACCTGCAACTATTCCTTCGGAATAGGCCCAAAGTATCGCATTCCTGGGATATCCCGGTTCATCGGGAACATCCGAAAACGGGTTTTTGATGCCGCGTTTCAGAAAAGGTTTGCCCGCCATACTGTAAAGTATCTGAGCAAACTGTTCGCGCTGCAGTTTTTGATGAACGCCAAAAGTATTAGCACTTGTTCCGACCATAATTCCGCGGTCATACACAAACTGAATGGCATTCACATACCATTTGCCGGCTTCCACATCATCGAAAATATTAACAACATTACCATCGGCACTGGCAGTCAAAGAACGGAAGTTAATTATACCGACAACCATAAAAAGAGAAAGAAACAAACAGATTAATCTCTTAATTCTTTTTTTCATAAGACCCCCTTTTTATTATTCAATTATTACATTATATACGAGACTTTTACCGTCAATTTTTACTGTAACTTTGCTCTTGCCTGCTTTTTTGCCGCAGATTCTGCCATCCTCAACAGAAAGATTACTGTTACTTACAGATACAAAAGCAAGGCTTTCGCAGGAATCGGTATGAACTTTCTGTCCTGTAAAGTATTCAAGTATAAAAGGAACAGTTTTTTTGTCCCCGACCTTAATGGTTATTTTGGAATCAGAATATGAATTCTCGGGTAAAACATGAGTTACATAGTCCGGAGTAAAAATATATCTCCACCAGCTGTTATAATACCCTTCTTTATCTCTTCCCTTTTCGTATGGCATATTGTAGAACCACCATCTGTGATGAGAAATACAAGGATCGTGATTATAAGAATACAGAGGATCATTAAGATAGCATTCAGATGCCGAAAATTCCTGAATATCCGATCCGTTTCTCCAGTCTTTGTAATATTTTACTATATTATCATTTGCCCAATCGTAATCTCTTTCGGAATTCGGAGAAAAATGAACCATTCCGTATCCGTAAACTTCCGTATTTGGTGTCGCAATATATTTACAAAGGCAATATTTTTCCCAGTCATTTAACGCGGAATAATCGCTTCCGTCTATTAATCCTTCCGAATAATAAACTTCACTATATGAATATCCAAGCATATTTTCAGCCATATGACCGATATCTTCCAATGATCCGTCCTGTCTTGAAAATGTGGGTGTTATTATAACAAAATTATCGCAGTCTGCTTCAAAAATGCCGCCGTTGACGTAGAATGGATGCCTGCCAACCATACTTGTTTCAAACGGAGACAAAGGGTCAATCCCGATTAAAAAGACCATATTAAACTCATTGGCATTCTTTCTTTTTACCAGATCAAGTTTATCTATATAATATTGATAATCCAGATCGCCGCAGGTGTCATATTGGGCATATTCAGGATCTGTGATACCGGAATACCAGTCTCCGAAACCATCGGCATCTTTTTTAAATAATCTCTGAAAAGATTCATTATCAAGCGAATCTATGGATTTGTATTTGGGAAATTCATCGATAATAACGGTATCTACAATGTTTATATCTACCGTATTATGCGAAATCTCCATAAAATTATTGCACCAGAACATCAATGAATCATCAAGCGAAAATCTAAGATATTCAGAAGCCTTAATACTATCGCATCCGTTTCCGAAAGGATTTCCGTCAACCGAATAAAGCATGGGGTCAATAGCTGCAACCAGTAAATTTATTCTGATTTTTCCGGTTGTCTGGGAAAGAATCAGTAATTTTTTTATCATGCATGCACATTCAGCTCTGGTTGTATTTCCTGTCGAATCTGCCTTGCCGTTTCCTTTTCCTGAAATAATACCCTGGGTTACAGCCCAGTTCATTGCAGGTTTTGCCCATTCGGCAATATTGGATTTATCATTGAATTCATTAATTGCATTCTGATTTGAAGTCAGATCATAACCGAAAGACTGCGCATATTTATAAAGCATGCTGGCTACAGCCTGCCTTTGAATTGCTTCACCGACTCCGAATGTGCCGTCACCGTTACCGGCAACTATTCCCATTGAATAAGCCCAGAGGATGGCATCTCTCGGATAACCGGAATAATTTTTTACATCTTTAAAGGGATTTTGAGCATCTGCGGGAACAGTTGGTTTTCCTGCCATGCTGTATAGAATTTGAGCGAACTGCTCACGTTGAAGATTTTGACTGACTCCGAATGTGTTTGCATTCGTTCCTATCATTATTCCGCGATCATAGACATACTGTACAGCGTTCACATACCATTGTCCCGCTTTAACATCGCTGAAAATATCGACCACACTGCCGTCCGCTTTTACGCTTATTGATCTGATATTCACGATGCCGACAGTCAGTAAGACAGAAAGAAACAAACAGATTATTCTTTTGATTTCCCTTTTCATTGTATCCCCTCTTTTTATCTCAGTGCTTAATATATACAGCAGGTCTGATACCTATAATTTCACGGGCAATACTTGCATCACAGTTATTTGCACCGGATATTCCCAAATCTGAAACAACGCATGCATTAAGATATCTGATAATCAAATAATCTTATTAATTGCATTAAAAATATCATTTAATAATATCAAACTAATATTCCACATAAATTGCAGGACGAACCGTAAGAGTGTCCAATTCTACTTCACGATCCTGATACGCACCGAATTCTCCCATATGGCCGATTATGCATGCATATTTATTACCGCCTCCCGGTGTTCTGAGCCACCAGCTGCAGGTACGCATATTAACAACATCTGCAGAATAGCCCTTTTTACTCAGTGTATTTTCGTAATCTTCTTCTGTTATAATATAGCGGAAAGCTCCTCTGTTTACGGCATATTGTGTGCAATCACATATCAATCTCTGATTATAACCGTCAAAGTATTTTTCATCATATGAATTATAATCCCCGAAATAAGTTTCAGTATCTTTCACACTCAGACAAAATATTTTATCTTCAGTATCGTTTCCGCCGGGTGTATCATAGCGGGGATTATTTTCATTTTTAAGTTTTACGGTAGGTATTATGGAACGTTCTTCTTCACTGAATGCAGTATTTATAAAATCGTCATTCAGCCAATTTCTTATATAACTGTTTTCCCATGTGATATCGGAATATGAAGTATGATACGGGACATTATCAAGAGCATATTGACTTATAAGAAGCATACGATCGTTTTCCACACTTAAAACAATCCAATCTATATCTTCCTTGCCATTCGCTTCGTTGTCATCCTGTTCATATTTACCGAATGTGATTATATCGCCGACCTGAGGATTATTTTTTTGAATCAGCATTTTAATCATTGCCGCACACTCTGCTCTTGTAGCATTTCCTGCAGGATCAACTTTACCGTTTCCTTTTCCCGAAATAATACCCTGAGTTACTGCCCATTTCATAGAAGGAAGAGCCCAGTTTGCTACATTCGACTTATCATCAAACCCGTCAAGTGCATTATCGTTTGTCGTCAGATTATAATGGAATTTCTGAGCATATTTATAAAGCATTACAGCAACAGCCTGTCTTTGAATTGCCTGACCGACACCAAAGGTACCGTTTGCATTTCCTGCAACTATTCCTTCTGAATAAGCCCAAAGAATGGCATCTCTCGGATATCCGGGATTATTCTTTACATCTTTAAAAGGATTTTCTGCATCTGCAGCAACAGCCGGTTTTCCGGCCATACTGTAAAGAATCTGTGCGAACTGTTCGCGCTGAAGTTTCTGACTAACACCGAAAGTATTCGCACTAGTACCAACCATTATTCCGCGGTCATAAACAAACTGAACAGCATTTACATACCATTGTCCTTCGATAACGTCATTGAAAATATCAACAACATTTCCGTCAGCTTTTACTTTCAAAGTGCTGAATTGAATCAGACTCAAAATCATAAAAAAAGAAAGGATAAAGCTTAAAGCGCTCTTTCTAATCCTTAAACCTTTATTTTTCATACAAACCTCCGAAATTCTTTTTTATTCCCACTTTAAAATTTTACAATACTCTTAAACATTTATCTACTAATTAATTGGATTTCATAAAAATTCCCTTAAGTACAATAATGCACTTAAGGGAGTAAAACATATATTACAAATACTTTTTATCTGCATATTCTTTCGCTTTTACAAAGAGCTCTCTGTCTCTGTACATATCGGCAATTTTGAAATGCATGTCTCCGCTTTGTCGGATACCTGTCAAATCGCCGGGTCCTCTTAATCTCAAATCTTCGTCAGCTATATAGAATCCGTCTTCCGATTCAAGCATAACATTAAGTCTGTCGTTTTCTTCTTCCTTGCCCGAGCCGTTAATTAAAATACAATACGATTCAAGACTGCCTCTTCCGACACGCCCTCTTAACTGATGTAATGTTGCGAGTCCGAATCTCTCGGCATTTTCTATGAGTATAACTGTGGCATTTGGAACATCGATACCGACCTCAATAACAGTAGTTGATACAAGTATATTAATATCATTATTGGCAAAATACTGCATAATACGGTTCTTCTCGTTATTCTTCATCCTGCCGTGCAAAACACCGATTTTTATATCATCAGGCATAAGTTCTTTTAAATATTTGGCATAATCGGTGACATTTGAAAGATTGGTATCTTCGTTTTCTTCTATCATTGGACAGACAACTATGGCCTGCTGTCCGAGCTTGACTTTTGAATATAAAAACCTCAATCCTTCAACACGGTTTTGAGAACTTCTTAAACCTGTTTTAATCGGAATTCTGCATGAAGGTTTGTCTTTAATCAGCGAAACCTGCAAATCGGTATAATATACGCTTGCAAGAGTTCTGGGAATGGGTGTTGCGGAAAGGCTTAAAATATGAGGTTTATTGCCTTTGTCCGACAGAATATTTCTCTGAAGAACACCAAATCTGTGCTGCTCATCAGTTATGACAAGAGCGAGATTTTCAAATTCAACATTATCTTCTATTAAAGCATGTGTACCGACAATGAGATTAATACTTCCCAGAGACAAATCATTAAGAATTTCTTTTCTTGCTGTCTGTGTCGTAGAACCGGAAAGATACGAAATATTAAGATTCAGTTTATACCTTTCAATCAGATCTTTAAATTTGGTAAAATGCTGGGCTGCCAGGACCTCCGTAGGTGCCATAAATGCACACTGATATCCGTTGGAAGCACATAAAAGAGCCGCAAGAAAAGCAACAATAGTTTTACCGCATCCTACATCGCCCTGAATAAGCCTGTTCATTACAAAACCGCCTGTAAGGTCTGAAACAATGTCGTTTAATGCATTGTTCTGGCCTGCAGTAAGTTCAAACGGTATTATGCTTTTAAATCTCTCATATTCGGCAGTTTCCAAAAAAACATATTCGGATTTAAGTCTGTTGTAATTTTTCTTGATTTCATTCAACTGAATAAAGAAATCATAAAATTCCTCAAAGGCAAGTCTGTTTCTTGCAAAAATATAGTCTTCTTCATTAATCGGAAAATGTATATCCGACAATGCCCTTGAAAGCGAAGGAAAGCCGAATTTTTTAATTATCTCGGGATCAAGTTTATCCTCAAAGGGACCGAGTTCATTTATAGAGCCGGTAACATATTTCGCAATAGATTTTGAATTTATTCCTTTGGTTAAATGGTATACAGGCTGTAAATTCTTTAGATTCTCAATATATTCATAAGTTTTATGAATCTCGGGCATTTCAAAAGCGAAATTGCGACCTTTTCTTTTGACAACACCCATAAACACCCATTCAGAGCCAGTCTTAAGCATGCTTCTTAAATATGTAACCCTGAAAAAGGTCATTAAAACCTTTCCGGTCGAATCAAATCCGGTTACGCTTGTAACTGCATTGCTGGCAGTCTTCTTAAAATACAAATCATCCGATACTTTAAGTTTTACAGCGCAGACTTCCCCTTCTTTTAGTTCGCAGACCTTGCAAAGAGCCGGAAGTTTTTTATAAGCTCGCGGATAGTAACTTATAAGATCATAAACGGATTCTATTCCCAAGCGCGCAAAAAGGGCGGCGTTTTTTTCGCCCACCCCTTTTAGTTGTTTTATTGATATGTTTTTTAATTCATTATAATTCATGAAATCATTCAACTGAAACTATGTAATAATAAATCGGCTGACCTCCGATCTGAATCTCAACTTCAAGATCTTCGTAAGCTTCTTCGAGTTCTTCCTTTAATCTGTTACAAGATTCTTCCTCTACATCCTGACCAACATAAATAGTAATAACACTTGCATCATCATCTACCATTTCATCGATCATTTTTCTGGTAACAGTATCTCTGTCGGGACCTACGGATAAGATTCCCTTATCTCCGATTCCCATATAATCGTCTTTCTGAATGACTTTATCATCAATCTCTGTATCTCTTACGGCATATGTTACCTGGCCTGTTTTAACATTATTGGCACCCTCGATCATGTTGTCGGTATTATCCTTGACATCTGATTCAGGCATAAAGCTTATCATAGCACCTATTCCCTGGGGAACGGTTTTGGTAGGGATAACAATAACTTCTTTATTCTCTGTCAGATCCCTCGCCTGATTTGCCGCCATAACGATATTTTTGTTGTTCGGAAGGATGAAAATATGCTTTGCATTTACTTTTTCAATAGCATTAAGCATATCTTCGGTGGAAGGATTCATGGTCTGTCCGCCTTCAATGATATAATCGGCACCGATTGACTTGAAGATCTCACTCATACCGTCGCCAACTGAAACAGCTATAAATCCGTATTCTTTGGCTTCGGCTGCCTTTTCTTCCTTTACAGGTTTTGAAACAGTATTCGAAGAAGGTTCTTCGGTCTTTTTAGAGGGATTTTCAAGTTTGATATTATCAACCTTGATATCAGAGAGCATGCCGAATTTAATTCCTCTTTGAATTACCAGACCGGGATCGTTTGTGTGAATGTATACTTTTGCACTTTTTTCCGAAGGCATGAATACAACACTGTCACCGATCGCACCGAGGAAATTCTGGAAATCGAGTTCAGCCTTAACGTTAAAAGGTTGTTTGAGTATAATATTAAATTCGGTTGCATAACCGTATTTTATTTCTTTTGCAACAATACTTTCGTTATTAAATCCTTTTTCACTCTTATTCTGAGGCTTGGTTGATATTGTCAGTTCAACATCCTTACCCAGGAATAAATCCAACGCGCCATGTATAGCTTCCATAAGTCCCTGTCCACCCGAATCCACGACACCTGCCTGTTTTAATACAGGAAGCATCTCAGGAGTTTTTAGCAAAACTTCATCTGCGTAATCCACAGTTTTCTGAAGAAAAACCGCAAGATCCGTTTCGCCGTTTTTTCTTAATTCGGCTGCTTTATCGTAAATACCGGAAGCAACCGTAAGAATTGTGCCTTCTTTAGGTTTCATTACTGCTTTATATGCAGTATTGACCGCATTTTTAAATCCTTCGGTCAAAACATCTATGTCCAGTTCCTTATACTCACAGGCCACTTTGGTAAAACCTCTGATAAGCTGTGATAATATAACACCGCTGTTTCCTCTGGCACCCCTTAAAGATCCGGATGAAATAGCTTTGCAAACCGCTCTCATATCAGGATTTTCAAGATTGTTGAGTTCTTTATATGCCGACATGATCGTCATCGTCATATTTGTTCCGGTGTCTCCGTCAGGAACGGGAAATACATTTAATTCATTTATATATTCTTTTTTCTTTTCAAGACTGCAGGCACCCGCCATGAACATCTTTGCAAGAAGTTCTGAGTTAATGCTGTTCACTGCCACGAAAAATCCTCCTTACTCGACAATGCTGACACCTTCGATAAAGACATTGACTTTTTCAACATCAAGACCGGCGAATTGTTCAACATTGTATTTAACCTCACTCATAACATTATTGGCAACTGCCGTGATCGAAACACCGAAAGCAACAATAATATGAAGATTTATCGTGAGTTTGTTATTTTCAAGAGAAACTGAAATACCCTTACCAATACTGTCTCTTTTAAGAATGCTTGCCACACCTTCGGCAACATTGATCTGAGCCATGCCCGCAACGCCGTAGCATTCAAGAGCTACATTACCTGCATATTCGGCAATAACATTATTATCCACCTGAACATTGCCCAAATGAGTATCCAGAGTACCGTTCATATTGTATCCTCCTCTTTTTTACACACTGTATTGTATTATATATCCTATATTCGAAAAAATAAACATAATTCACATATTGTTAATAAAATTTACACTTTTTTAAAATTAGTTGTTGCCATTTACATAAGTTTTTTGTATAATACTTACGTTGTGGATTGTGGAGATACATTCTCCTTATCCTTTTTTGTAAGTTAAGGAGGTGTTAAAAATGGCTAAATGCGATATCTGTGATAAAGGTGTTCATTTCGGTAACAACGTAAGCCATTCACACAGACGTTCAAATCATATTTGGAATTCCAATATCAGAACAGTTAAGTGTAAGGTTAACGGTACAACCAAGACAATGCATGTATGCACAAGATGTTTAAAATCAGGCATGGTTGAAAGAGCGTAATTATCATTGAAGTTTGTATGAGTAGGGTTTATCCCTACTCTATTTTTTTGCTCATTTTCGGCTCTGTATACAAAGAAGCATCCTTTTCGGGGATGCTTCTTAAACTTTCTTTTGTAAATCATGAAGTAATATCTCGTATTCCCTGTTAATATTCTGAAGTGTATAGGTATCTCCTGTAATATTATCCGGATGAAATACTTTTATCAGATCCTTATATCTTTTTTTTAAACCTTTTTCTGTGGTGATTCCCTTAAAGAAAATTCCCTGTCTGTATTCCAAAGTGGGAACCTTTCTTATCGATTCGCTTCTGTCCTTGTATTTTTTGAAATCTTCTTTTTCCCGATTGAGTCTTTGTCTGTCGGAATCAAGCTGCTTGAATCCGGATTCGAGAAAAGTCTGTTTTTTATTAAGAAATGTCAGATCGTTTTCAAGTTTTTTTCTGGAACTCTCGATACCTTTATTAACTTCTTCGACCTCTTTATCAAACTGAATCTTTTTTTTATCAAGTTCCTCTTTGATAGAATCAAGTTCTTCCTTAAAAGCTTCGAGTTCTTTTTTTTCATTCGCTACCGCATCTCTTAAATCTTCAAGATCAGCTTTGTCCGTCTTGATCCTGACATTCTCACGAAACAGCTGAACTTTCAATTCTTCAAGTTCTTCCGGCGAATTGGAATCCCTTAATATTGAAATAAAATTATCCATATGATCAATTATTCTTCATTTTCTTTAGGAAATGCCGTTTCAATGGCATTGGCATCAGTTACGCCGTCCTTATTCTTTCTGACACTGATACGATCCATGATATCAGGTACCAGGTCGATGATCTTCGTTAAGGAATCCTGATTCTTGATATTAACAAGTCTTGTATGACCGTTTGAGATCACGAGCACGGCCGAAGGAGTCATCTTTCCGGATAATGCGCCCATGCCGCCGTTTTTCTTATCTCCTTTTGCAGCACCGGCTCCGACACCGAAAGATACATCAACAAGAGGAACAATTATTGTGTCGCCGACTTTGGTAGGATCGCCGACAACGGTTTTGGTGGATAAAAATCCGTCCATTCCTTCCATTAAAGAATTGATCAAACCGTCAAAATTATTTTCTGCCACTAATCTTTCCTCCTTTTTTTATCAAAAAAAACATTCTTCTCAAATGCTTATTTGTAAGCAGTTTGAATGCAACTCCAAGGAAAACGTACATTTGAACATATCCGCTGACATATCCGTCAAATTCAAATCTGTTTTCATCCCAGACGGGAGTAAAATCAATTTCCCTTCCGAATAATCCCCTCGCCATGCATATATACGAATGAACTTTCCCGGTCAGATACGGATCTTTATCACCGTAAACTATTTTCATTCTCCATTTTCGAGGGAAAATATGCTTTAAAATCCTGATTGATATATCTTTAAAAAGTATCAATGTAGGCTTGAGAGAAGGGCTGTGTAAAACCTTCCAGTAAAATTTAATATACTTTTTGGTCTTCTCCCATTGCTTGAGTTTTTCATTTACAAACTCTTTAAAATTATACCACTTTTTCTTTATGTTTAAAACAAATTCTTTTAAAGAAGACAGAAAAGAAATATTCTTTTCTATGGCATTCATATCTTCTATTTCGTCATGCTCGTTAAGATAAGCTTCCGCTTCTTCCAGAGAAACCTTATATTCTTCGGAATCCTCTTCGGGAAGTGTATCTTCGTCACTCTTTGAAGTATCGCTTTCTTCGGTTGATTTAGAATCCTTTTTAGATAATTTGTCCGATACTTTTTCAATGAAATCGATTATTTCCGGTATCTTATTATCAAAAATCTTAATTCCTAAAATCCTTAACGAAGCCCAGCCCATTTTCTCTTTGTAATAAACACGAAGTCTGAAAAAAGACAGGAAAAATGTCATAAGAAAATAAGCATAAAGAGTTTCTTTATTGGATCCGCCGATTTTATATCTGAAAGGGACAAATAAAAAGATCAGCAGGATAAGAAGTGCGATCAATATCAGACTTCCGAGTACAATTCCAATGATTGCCAAAACTTTAAGCATACATTTTTCCTCCGGAAATCTTTAAAAGTTTCGGAATCGTACTGTCCTTGTCAATCTCGGGCAGAGATGCAAGATATGAAATATAATCAAGACTTCCGACTTTGATAAGACAGTTTTGAATCATATGACTTATCAATTCTTCTGCCGAATCATAGTCTTTAGCCAGACCGACGATAAGCGGAGAACGTTTTTTATAATGGCCCTGCAGTAGAAACATCCACTCGGTGAATTCCAGTTTGGATGTATACTCATTCAAGATGACAACAAAAAAAGAATCAGTGATCATCTTCTTTCTGCTGTCTATATTCTCTTTTATTTTGTCGAAGTTGGAAAAGCAATAATCATCGACATAAACATAATCCGAGAAATCCATTTAAATAATTAAAACCTCGCCAAGTACTAATATCAAAAACGAATAGCCTGACAGCAAGCTATTCGTTTCTCAATTTACATTTTTTCAATAATTTTTAAAATGTTTTCCTTTTCAAAAGGCTTGGTAACAAATTCGCTGGCACCGTTCTTTATGGCTTCAACCATCTTATTTTGCTGACCGGCAGCCGTAACCATGATAACCTTGGCACCGGAATCAAACTCTTTTATCTTGGAAAGTGCCTGTAAACCATCCATAACAGGCATCGTTATATCCAAAGTCGTTACATCGGGTTTGAATTCCTTGTATTTTTCAACACCGTCTTCGCCGTTTTCTGCCTCAGCAACAACCTCGTGTCCCGACTCTTCCAATAATCCTCTTAAAATTTTTCTTGATGTTCTGGAATCATCCACAATCAAAATCCTAGCCATTAAAAATTCCTCCCATTACTTGTTAATGAAATCGCCGAAACTGGTAATCAGTTTTACTTCTTTTCCCTGAATATACAAAGGAAGAACGAGAATCTTGCCCGTGAACTTGGCACTCGTCTCGCAATATTCGGGCGGTAACATATCTATCGCAAATTTAGAAGATACATTTGTCGCAAACAAGCCGTTAACACAATTTATAAATTCAGCAGCCGAATCGAGGGAATCGGCATCAACATTGTCGAATTTTTCACCTGCAAACGCATCGGCAAGTGCAAGTATTTCCTTTCCTTCGGCTGTGAAAGCCATGGAAGCTTTATTGTCGCCGTCAAGACTCTGCATAGCATAATAATTTACGTCAAGATAATCTGTAAAATAACCTTTTCCGATATAAACATCGGCATCTATAAGACGAATAAGTGTTCTTATGCATATGAGAACATAATCAAGCTGATACTCTACGGTATTCTGAGGTAAGAATATAGGAACGATCCTGTCTGAATCTCCGCTCTTTAAAGCTTCGATATCCGTAGCAGTAAAGCCGTTGGAATTCTTGTAATCAAGCAATGCTTCTTCAATATCTTTAACATCCATGAACTCGTTGTCGACGATCGACTGAACGAATGAAAGATACTGATTGCCCTGTAAACCGAGAAGTCTGGTAACCTGTTCATTGGTAAGATAACCTTTTTCAACGGCAATATCACCGAATCTCTTGTCAACGATAGCCTGTAATCTGTTGACTTCGTCGGACTGTTCTGTAGTCATCATCTTTTCGCTGATAGCGATAATTCCGAGTTTGACACGAACTTTACGCATTGTCTCGTAAACGGTCTCGAGTTGCTCTGCAGTCAGTTTGCCTTCTTTAAGCAAATAAGACCCTAATAAACGACTAATCATAATAACCTCCCAAAGTTATAAACTTCTAATATGCATTATACTATAAAAATGCCGAAAATGGAAGAAAAATCATCATAATACACCGTTTTTCATATGATATGCGGTGAATTCAAAAGGCGGTTCCGAAAAGTTACCGTTTTGAACATTTTTGTAATAGTTTGTAACAAGTTTAAAAGTTTCGGTGTTTTCGTCCGTAAATGAATAAGCAAAACTGTTTAAACCGATTTTTTTAAAATGTTCCAGATACTTATGAAGTGATGTGGGTTTGGAGTTGTATATCGTATTAAAACATAAAGAATCGCTGCAGGATAATTTAACTTTAAAATCCATTCCGATCCTGTCTTTCAGATTAATAAAAGAATCAGTCTTTGTATCACTGTATTTCGAACATCTGTCAGTTGTTTTCATCACACAGTTGGCTGTGTACATAAGCGGCGCTCTTCCGTAAACCATGACACATGCTTTGTTTATATTCATGTCATCTATATCTTTTATTGATAATTCGGCACCGATAAACCGCAGATCAAAAAGTTCTTCATTGAAACACGAAGCCTTATCATTGTAATTATATACGTTAAATCCTGCGCAAATTTCTTTTTCAAATCCGGCTGATTTTTCCGTGAATCCGCATAACTTCAAAAAATTATACTGATCATACTGGTTTACGAAAATACCTTTGATAAAATCGGATTCATTTGCAAAATTAACGGTTTCGGAAATATCTTGTTCGTTCAAAGCCCTTATTATAGGCGGAAGTTCAATGTATAAATCTTTATTATTCTTCTCGATTATGGATCTGAATTCTTTATCTTCGGCTAATTTTGAAGAGACAACAACGGCATCGTAAAAATCAGACTTGATTGCTTCGTTCAACAGTTCTAAGCTCTTTACAAAAGCAATTTTTCTGAGATCTTTTACAGATCCGGTACTGTTTTTGTCGGATAAAGGATCATTATTTTCAAGCTTATGATCGTTTTCTTCCGACAAAACATTACAGTTATCGGAATTGTTTATGCATTCTTCAAACAAAGTCCTTTCGTTATCGGAATTATTTATCTGTTCTGTCAGTGAATCAGAAACCTGTCTTCTGAGATTGTTTAACATCGACGAAGGAATAAATCCGTCATTTATAGTAATATTGCATTCTTCTAAAACAAAGCAGGTGTTTCCGAGTTTCTTTAACTGCCTGAGAATGTCATTTTCCGAAGTCGGTTCTTTTACTGCTTTTTCAATCCTGTTATCCGATAAAGCATGAGTCTCAAATCTTTTACCGTTTATAGTCGTATAAGCTGTTAATCCGGCATAATCTCCGCATGATCCTTCAAATGTAAATCCGATATCTTTTTTAACAGGATCATCGATATATTTTTCAATTATTTTTCTTTCGAGATCTTCGTCAACTTTATTGTATGCACCTTTATCAAGCGTGACCATCTTCTTTGACGAAGGGGAAAAATAATAACCGTGACCGCTCTTGGCCCTTGAATACAGGAAATTCAGAAGATTTTTGTCTTCTTCGGAAACTATCAAAGGTTTGCCCGGATTCTCGAGGCAAAAATCTATATATTTTCGATAAACCGATGTAACTCCTGCCGCATACGAAGGGCTTTTAAGTCTTCCTTCAATCTTAAAAGAATAAATACCCGAATCAATGAGTTTATCGATCACATCAAGTGTATTCATATCAGCAAGGCTGAGATAATATGCTTCTTTGTTATTGATCTTATAAGGTTGTCTGCAGGGGCCTTTGCAACGTCCGCGATTGCCGGAATTCCCGCCGAGAAAAGAAGAAAACAAACATAATCCGGAATACGAATAACACATTGCACCATGAATGAAGCATTCTGTTTGGATTCCGGTTTCATTTATCTTTTTAATTTCATTGAGGGTGAGTTCGCGGGCAAGAACAACACGTGAAGCGCCGAGTTCATCATAAAAATCGGCACCGTAAACACTGGTCACGGCCGCCTGCGTGGATACATGTATTTCAAGATCTTTAAAAAATTCTTTTATGTATAAGATAACTCCGATATCCTGTACAATAACTCCGTCAAGACCCGAAAGATAAAGCGGACTTAAAAAATCATACAGCTTATCAAGCTCTTCATTTTTGGTAAGGGTATTGACCGTAAGATAAACTTTACGGTTAAAAAGATGCGCGTAATGAATCGCGGAAATGATCTCTTCAGCAGTAAAATTTACAGCACTTGCTCTGGCTCCGTACATATTTCCGGCAAGATAAACTGCATCGGCGCCGGCACTTATGGCACCGACAAACGATCTGTATTCACCTGCGGGAGAAAGTAACTCAACCATTATTTTTCCTTCAATCCATCAATTATAAAAAACTGTATGATATCATCATACAGTTTAATTGATCATTTTCCTGCCTGACCTTCCATTCTGGCGATCGTCAGGTCTTTTTCGTTGATCTCGTTTTTGGCATTATCAAGCTTTATCTGAGTGGAAATAAGTTCATGCTTTATATTACAAAGATCATCGTCTTTGGATTTAACTTCTTCTTCCAGAAGAGCTATCTTATTCTTGGCTTTAAAATAATCGTCTGCCATATTGAGAAGAAGCAATAAATTCTGATACTGACCGTTTAATCTTTTATAAGCGTCTTCGCCTTCAAAATCACTTATTTTGGAATTAATGTATGAAGCAACTTTCTGAAGATATTCTTCTGATTCGTATCCTGAAATGTAGTAAACTTTTCCCCCGATTATAACTTCAATTTCACTTTTACCGGTCATATTGTTTATAC
The DNA here is from genome assembly GCA_024698715.1 of Lachnospiraceae bacterium. Lineage (GTDB taxonomy): Bacteria > Bacillota > Clostridia > Lachnospirales > Lachnospiraceae > UBA3766. The sequence goes on along the minus strand of JAILRA010000018.1, from coordinate 7,553 downwards.
CCCAATTAAAATATAGATTCTTTAAAGAAAAGCTGAAAATTAAGATAAATCAACCAAAATTTAGTATACAAAAATAATCAGTCCTTTTCAAGCCCCAAATGCGCATAAGAAACGTCCGTGGCAACCCTTCCTTTGGGTGTTCTCTGGATGAATCCGAGCTGTAAAAGATAAGGTTCGTATACATCTTCTATCGTATCGGTTTCTTCGGATAATGAAGCTGCCAGCGTTTCAACGCCGACGGGACCGCCTTTGAATCTTTCAATGATGGTTTCAAGATATTTTCGGTCGGTAGCATCAAGTCCGTATTTATCGATATCAAGCATATCAAGTGATTCATCGGTTATCTGCTTGGTGATTATCCCGTTATTTGCAACAAGGGCGTAATCCCTGACTCTTTTTAAAAGTCTGTTCGCAATACGAGGCGTTCCTCTGGATCTTCTTGCAAGTTCATTGGCCGATTCCATGTCAAGTGAAGTATCGAGCCTTACAGCGGATTTGATAACTATATTGGATAATTCTTCTATCGAATAATACTCAAGTTTATGAATTTCTCCGAATCTGTCTCTCAGCGGCGCAGTAAGCATTCCGACTCTTGTTGTAGCACCGATAAGAGTGAATTTCGGCAGTTTCATCCTGACACTCTTTGCCGCGGGACCTTTACCGATCATGATATCTATGCAAAAATCTTCCATTGCTGAGTAAAGAACTTCTTCAACAACCCTGTTCAGCCTGTGGATCTCATCTATAAAAAGAATATCTCCGGGTTTAAGTCCATTAAGGATTGCAGCAATATCTCCGGGCTTTTCAATTGCCGGTCCCGATGAAATCTTTATATTTACACCCATTTCATTGGCAAGGATCTGGGCCAGAGTTGTTTTCCCAAGTCCGGGAGGTCCGTACAATAAAATATGATCCAAAGGCTCATTTCTTAGTTTTGAAGCCTTGATGGAAATCCCGACAGCAGTCTTTATCTTTTCCTGACCGAGATAATCGCTGAGTTTGGCAGGTCTTAAACCTTTTTCTATCAAAACATCTTCTTTTGTAAGTTTGGTTTCTATTGTTCTGCTCATTTTAAATACCTGAATGATTTATAACGTTTAATGAATTTATCATCAAAAAATCAGTTGTCAAAAAATACAAGAGCTTTGGAAAGCAGATCCGAAAGATCAGTATAATCTTTTACTTTTCTGACTGCAGATATAGCATCTTTTTTCTTAAACCCAAGAGAAATAAGCGCATCAACACATTCGTTTAATGTCTCATCTTCTTCATTGGAAGGTACATATTCAACCGAATCAACAGCAAATGAAGATACTCTGTCCTTAAGATCGATGATGATCTTTTCAGCCGATTTTGGTCCGAGTCCGGGAGTTTTTGAAATTGCCTTGGCATCTTTATTTACGATATAAGTGACCAGTTCGCTGATTGTAAAATACGAAAGTACGCTCATGCCAAGCTTCGGACCGATTGAATTAACTCCGATAAGAAGCTTATAAAAATCAAGTTCTTCGATAGTTAAAAATCCATATAAAGAAATATCATCCTCTTTAACGGAAGTATACGTATATAACTTAATTTCATCTGTTTCTCCGAGTAATTCGTTATATGTTTTTTCGGAGATATTCACGAGATAACCGACATTACCGGTATCGATGCATACCTGATTGTTTTTTATAAAATCAATTGTTCCTTTAATAAAACCATACATGTTCATTTACCATATTTTATTTATTCAACCGTAATCGTATAAAAATCGTCTTTAGCCCTTTTTGAGTATTTAAGAAGTTTACTGCCCGTAAAATATCTTCGCCAGTAAATCTGTCCGTCTTCGCCCGCATCAGTCCCTTCTGCAATAAGTGCACCATAAGTATTATATAAATAAGCCTGGCAGTCGTCCTGCGACAGATCATTTTCATATATCGTAAAAGTAACATATTCGATCACAGGTTCATCTTTTGATTCATCAAAATGTATCTCTCCTGCCACCGGAGCACTGATGAACATTCCTTCAAAAGGAATAAAACCGTTTTCATTTATATACTTATCATTATATATTTCATTAACAGATCTTCCCGGATATTCAAAGGAAGAAAAAACATTGTCAAAATATAAAATCTTTTTTTTTCCGGTTTTTCTATCGGAACAAATACTTCACTCTCTTGCGCTGAAGTACATGATAAGAAAAAGAAAGAAAAAGCAAGAATTATTAATACATATATTTTTTTCATAAACTAAATTTATAAATTTATTTGATCATTTCAGATTTTTAATTGATCGTTTTAATAAAAAAAATAAAAAAAATTTATTCTATCGGAATTTATTCTTTCTTCAAAAATTTCAGCCTGTCTTTTAATATCAGAACAAGATATCCGTTTAAAGCACCTGAAAGTACACAGAAAAGCAATGTAAATGGCAGATAGTACAAAATTCCAAATGATTTTATTATCAACACGGCAACAAGAAACTGTCCCAGATTATGGAATATCGCCCCGAATACCGATACACCGATGGGTGAAAACTTATCGGTATTCTTAATGATAACTTCTATGATCAGTGCAAATGCCGCGCCTGATAAAGCGTACCATAAAGAAAAGAATGAGCCGAATAAAAGTGCTGCCAGAATTATTCTGCACAGATCCACTATCACCGCTTCCTTAAACCCGAATAAATAAAGGGCCAGAAGAACGGCAAAATTAGCAAGTCCGGGTTTAAATCCCGGAATCGGAACCAGATTCGGAATTAGTGTTTCCAGGAAAGAAAGAACCAGAGCAACAGCCGTAAACAATCCCAAAAACGTGATTTTCGCAGTTTTTTTCATCTATCTACCGAATTATATCGTATTCGTCATCCTTCGCTTTGATAGTCACTTCAAATCTGTGCGGAAGACAAATGACCGATTCGTTGTTTCTTTTAATATAACCTTTATTGACACAGTCCTGATTGGGACAGTCCGCTTCGATAACTCTTACTTTCCCGTCAGTTATTTCCACGATATTATATCCATGTTCGTTCGAATAAGAATACGTACCGTTTTTATCTAGGCTGATCGTATCTATAACATTCCCGTCGGATCTGACAACCGCCGTTCCGCCTTTGCCGGTATTTAAAAGAAGGATCACTGCAGGCAGTAAAACGATCACGATTACTGCCAAAAGAATAATATCTTGTTTCTTCATAAATCTACTTACACTTCTTCATTGCAAGCGTACCGGTTCGCGAAAGCTCGATGATACTGAATTTCTTTAGCATATCGATAAATTTATCCACATGGTCGGGTGTATCACATAAAAGAAGGATCATATTGCTGTCGGTAGTATCAACGATCTCAGCCTTGGTTATCTGGCATATCTCAATGATCTCACTTCTGTCGGATGCCGTATATTTTATCTTGACCAGAATAAGTTCTCTCGAAACCGATTCCTCTTCCTTGAAAGTTCTGACTTTTATAACATCAAGCTTTTTGTTCAATTGTTTTTCAATCTGTTCAAGATCATGAGGAGAGCCACTGGATACAATTGTCATATTCGAAATAGTCGGATCATGGGTTTCGCCCACGGTCAGACTTTCAATATTATAGCCTCTTCTTGCAAACAATGAAGAGACCTTGCTCAAAACACCAAATCTGTTTTCTACGGAAACGGAAAAAATCCTTTTCATAAAACGATCTAACTCCAAATATGATTCATATTTTTTAAATATAAATAGTATACAAATCTTATATATTCATGCAGGTAAATGCATCTCTGTCGACATTAAGTTCAAGAATACATGTATCTTTCGTTGATAAAAGCCAGTTTATACAGTCTTCCATTTCATTGTTTGAATGGCATTCCCTGTAATCTATATCATAAGCTTTGGCAATACAGTCAAAATGAGGATAACCGTTAAGTTCATTAAAAGTATAATTATTATTGTACTTAAGATGCTGATATTCTTTGATCATTCCAAGCGATTTGTTATTAAAGATAACTATTTTAATATCAACATTTTCTTGCTTTAACGTAGAAAGTTCAGCCATCGACATTTGAAAAGCACCGTCACCGTTTAAAGAGATGATCCTTTTTTCAGGATTGCCGATCTTAGCGCCTATAGCAGCAGGAACGGAAAATCCCATGCAACCGAAACCGCCGGAAGTGATAAATCCCGCTCCGAGAGATATAAAATTGGAACAGGCATAGATCTGATTCTGACCGACATCCGTTACGATCAAGGATTCTTCTTTAAGACGTCCGGTGAGTGAATAAACGAATTCCTTGGGATCGACATAAAGATTGGTTGATTCTCTCAAACCCTCTCTGGTCATCTTATATGTATTTATCCTGTTAACCCAGTCCGAAAAATCAAATTGTTCTTCAAACTTATTCAGCTCGATGAATACTTCTTTCAGATCTCCGACAACCGGAATATTAGGACCGGCATTCTTGCCGATCTCTGCAGGATCCACATCTATATGAATAAGAGTTTTGTCTTTTGTGATAAGATCGGGTTGTTTAACTGCCCTGTCTGCAACTCTGGCTCCGGCTACGATAAGACAATCGGCTTCATTAATGGCTTTATTGGCAAATTTGGAACCGTTGTTTCCAACCATTCCTATATAAAGAGGGTTATCATCCCGTCCTATCCCAATCCCCATCATCGTTGAAACAAAAGGAATATTGTGTTTCTTGGCAAACTGCAGAACTTCTTCGATGGAATCAGATAATTTAACACCTCCGCCAACCATGATGATCGGTTTGGAAGCCTTGGACAATTCATTTATGATCTTTTTTATCTGAACGGAATGACCTTTAAGTGTAGGCTTATAAGTTCTTAATTTTACTTCATCGGGATAATTGAATTCATATCCTTCGTCACGTAAAACGTCAACGGGAATATCAATAAGAACAGGTCCTTTACGTCCTGTACTTGCAATATAAAAAGCTTCTTTGACGGTCTTGGGTATCAACGAAGCATCTTTGACAAGATAACTGTATTTAACGAAAGATTCGCAGGCACCGACTATATCGGCTTCCTGGAAAAGATCGGAACCGATATGTTCGCTTTTAACCTGACCTGTAATAACTACCATAGGTATGCTGTCGGCAAATGCCGTGGCAATTCCGGTTATCAGATTGGTCGCACCGGGTCCGGAACTGGAAACACAAACGCCCACTTTCCCCGAACTTCTGTAGTATCCGTTAGCTTCGTGCGCGGCATTTACTTCATGACGAACAAGCACCGAATGAATGGATGATTCAGTCAGTTTGTCAAATAAAGGACAAATGGAAATTCCGGGATAACCGAACAAAACGCTTACGTTTTCTTTTTCAAGTGATTTTACGAGAAGTAAAGCTCCGTTCATGATTCCTCCAATGTTCAGTAACCAATCTTTAAACATAGTATCATAATTTAAAAACCACTTCAATAATTGTTTGTTGCATAAAAACTCAATATATGGTATTTTATTTTTTGGATTATAACTAAGTTTTGGAGGATATAATGAAATACAAAAAACTGATATGTGTCGGATGTTTATGCCTGTCATTCGCACTTACAGGATGTTATAACAAACTGGAATATGACAATTATCATAAAGAAGTCAATGTTTTATACGAGAAGATCGTTTCTACGGATGCAAAGATAAACAACATTGATGTAGATTCGGATGAATCCGTACAGGACATGTTCGAATCCCTCGAATCATTAAGAGTTTCATTTGATGATTTTGCAAATGTTGAACCCCCGAAGGAATTTCAGGACTGTGTTTTCCTTTCGGAAAGTGCTTCAAAATATGTTTCGATTTCCGAAGACTATTTTCATAAGGCACTCGACGGCGAATACAGTGATATAGATTTTAAAAACGGCATCGCCAATTACAACGAAGTTATCAAATGTGTTAATTATATGGGCGACGTGCTTCAGAAAAAACCTCAGGAAAGATAATCAGTTTAAAAACGATTGGAAACAATCGTTTTTTTATTGCATTGAATTAAAAAAAAAGAAGCATTAAATGTTACTCTAATGCTTCTTTTGTTGCTGAATTAAAATTTAAAAAAATTTTTTTACATTTGAATTCAATCAATGTATAAATTACTTACCTGCGAACCAGTCCATGCTACCGATAACGGGAAGCTCAGGCTGCTCTTCACCCTGGAAGATCTTGATAATTGCAATAAGCATGAAGATTGATGCAATAATCTGGGTAATTCCTACAGGGATAATGTAAAGAATAGCACAGATAAGACCCTGGGTGTAATTCTTGCTCATTTCACTCTTGTCACCCTTGTATGCTAAGAATGCGATCAACCAAGGAATGAATGTTAAATAGCAAAGAATTGAAGCTACTTTCTTACTCATTTCGATTTTCCTCCTATAATTTAAATTGTGTTGCCATACAACTATAAATACTATAACTTGTATGTATATCAAAGTCAAGACTTTAATTAACAAAAAATTAATATTTTATCAATTTAAACCAATAAAATTTCAAATTTTTTCAAAGGTGTCAAATGTATGACACCTTTGAAATTTATTTCTAAATGAAAATATTAAAATTTACCTGCGTCAGCAGCTTCCTGAACAGCAACTGCAACTGCAACCGTCATACCAACCATGGGGTTGTTGCCTGCACCGATAAGACCCATCATCTCAACGTGAGCGGGAACTGATGACGAACCTGCGAACTGAGCATCTGAGTGCATACGACCCATTGTATCTGTCATACCATAGGAAGCGGGACCTGCAGCCATGTTATCGGGATGAAGTGTACGTCCTGTGCCGCCGCCTGATGCAACTGAGAAGTACTTCTTGCCTTGCTCAATACATTCCTTCTTGTATGTACCTGCAACAGGATGCTGGAATCTTGTAGGGTTGGTTGAGTTACCGGTAATGGAAACGTCAACACCTTCTAAATGCATAATTGCAACACCTTCGCAAACATCGTTTGCACCGTAGCAGTTAACCTTTGCACGAAGGCCATCTGAATAAGCAATACTATTTGTTACTTTTACTGTATTAGTATAAGGATCATACTCTGTTTCTTTAAAAGTAAATCCGTTAATTCTTGAAATAATCTGAGCAGCGTCTTTTCCGAGACCGTTAAGGATAACACGGAGAGGTTTCTGGCGAACTTTGTTAGCCTTCTCTGCGATACCGATAGCACCTTCTGCAGCTGCGAATGATTCGTGACCTGCAAGGAAAGCAAAGCATTCTGTCTCTTCTTCAAGGAGCATCTTTCCTAAGTTACCGTGTCCAAGACCAACCTTACGTGTATCTGCAACTGATCCGGGAATACAGAAAGCCTGTAAACCTTCACCGATTGCTGCAGCAGCATCAGCTGCACGACGAGCATTCTTCTTAATAGCGATTGCTGCGCCTACTGTGTAAGCCCATTTTGCATTTTCGAAGCAAATAGGCTGAATTTTTTCTACCAAGTGGTAAACATCAAGACCTGCATCTTTTGTGATCTTTTCAGCTTCTTCAAGGGAAGAAATTCCATAGCTTGCAAGAACTTTTTCGATCTGAGGGATACGTCTTTCATATGATTCAAATAAAGCCATTTCTTTTTCCTCCTT
>JAILRA010000014.1 GCA_024698715.1 Lachnospiraceae bacterium | reverse complement strand
TTGCCTAATACCTTATCTGCAAACGCTTCTCCGCTTACTTCATAAGTTCCGTTTTGTATCCTCTCCTTGATAGAACTTACCAAATCCTCCCTGATATCCGGAGTTGACGCTAATGCCTGTTTGGCTACACTGATATCTTTACCCATGGATGAAATCTGCAGTTTATCTGAAAAGTTAGAAACGGGTTTGTTTGTAGTTTTTACCGTATTCTTTGACGGATACATCTGCTGCATCTGAATATAAGATTCAATCCGCATCACTGCTAACCTCCTTTCCGTTTTTTTTCTTCTGATATCTTTATCGACTTAAAATATTTTTTCTTAACATCATTTTTCAAATTTGTTAAAATTATGGACACGAATTGGACATTTTTGTGTAATATGTGCAATTTCAATAATAAATATCATTTTCTGTTGTTGATTATTTTCTTTGGAAAGATTCAGGGAATCCGTTCACTGAAATCCTATGAAGGCACAAATGCCTCGGAATTGATCAAAGATTTTCAGTCATCGATAGACGAATATCTCGATTCCTGTAAAAAAGAAGGAATTGATCCGGAAATCGCATATAAAGGAAGTTTTAATGTACGTCTCAGCAGCGAAACTCATCGGATGGCTGCGATATATGCTATCGAACATAATCAGAGCCTGAACAGTTTTATTGAAGACGCAGTAAAAGAAAAACTGCTGACTGTTAAAAGCTGATAAAAAAGTTCTAATATATTAAAAAGTCGGGCGTCCCAAACGAACGTCCGACTTTTTGATTTTATTCTTTTTCCTATGCCCAGGGATCGTTTGCAACCGGAGTCCTGATATCCGAAAGTGCCATGTTTTCTACCATAAACCACTGATTTGTGCTGGGTTTAAGTCTGCATTTGATCTGTCTGGGTGAATCGGCTCCCGTTGAATCCATGTGAAGGGTAGCCCATCCCGCTTCGGGATAACTGTACGGATTGTCGTACACGGTGATCTTCAAAGGTTCATTCGGAATGTAATTGTTCTGAGGAGACGATCCCTCAAAATATGAACGAACAACATATCCCTTACCGTTAAGTCTGTCTCTGAGGAACTGAGCCTGAAAAGCATTTACGGGTTCCGGTCCCTTAAGGTAGTTAAGCATCTCGATCGTTGCATTAACATCGTTGTCGTAGTTCAAAAGTACAAGCATTGTAAGCGCACATGTTTTAAAAGGAGTGGACAGATCGCTTTCCGGAAGCGACTTCAGTTCTTCCACACTTCTCGGAATGATCGAAAACGTAAATGTCTCTTTTTTCTTTGTTGCCGCATTTACTGCATTGTTTACGGCGTTTCCAATCCCCATACCTGCCTGATTTTTAAGCGAATCAAATAATCCCATTTAGAATCCCTCCGTATATTAATATAAAATCAGTATAAATTCCGCCTGATCTTTTTACAAGAAATATTTATCCCGAAACCCTCTTGGGAATGATCGGATATAAATCTTACAGATCCGCAAATTCGATACCGACCAGAGTAAGTCCCTGCGGTTCGGCTGTCGGACCCGCAACCGTCCTGTCCGTGCTTTCAAGGACGTCCTTTATGTGAATGGGTTCATATTTGCCAGAGCCGACTTCCATAAGACTTCCCGCGATGATCCTGACCATATTGTACAGGAATCCCGCTCCGCTGACTCTTATAATGATCTCATCCTCATTTTCCTTAAATACATCCGCCGATATTATCTTTCTTACCGTGGTTTCCGCCTGAGTTCGTACACAGCAGAAACTCTTGAAGTCATGCTCTCCGACAAGGTATTTTGCGGCTTCATCCATCTTTTCCACGTTCAGTTCATACGGACATCTTAAATAATATCTGTTTTTTAAAGGATTGCTTACATTCGAAATATATATTCCGTACTCGTATGTTTTTATGCTGTCGCAGTGTCTCGGATGGAAATCATTCGGTACTTCCCGGGATTCCACAACCGAAACGTCTTCGGGAAGAAGTGTATTCACGGCATACATGAATTTTTCTCCGGGAATCGTGGAAAACGTATCAAATACCGCTACATTGCCTTTTGCATGTACCCCCGAATCCGTCCTGCTGGCACCGATAACGATGATATCTTCTCCGGTCAGTTCGCTTAACGCCTTGTTAAGTTCTCCCTCCACGGTCCTTTTCCTCGGCTGAACCTGCCAGCCAACAAAATCGGTCCCGTCATAAGCGACACGAAGCATTATTCTTTTGGAAAAAATAATATCGGTATCGTTTTTTCCCATAAACCTTAATCCTTTATTCCTGGCTTCCCGTTCATCAGTGATTCAAATAAAAGAGCGGAAAAATAAATCTAAAAAATCAAACTCAGATATGCGTTTTCCGCAGTAAGATGTGCTACGACCCTTGCGGACATAATTCCGAGAAATACGATCAGTATTATATATAATCCAAGTAAAACATATGAAACATAGTCTCTGGCTGCATATTTGAGCGGATAAAGTTTCGTCCTGCCTTCACCGCCGTGATACCCTCTCGCCTCCATTGCAAGTGCAAGATCCGAAGCACGTCTGAAAGCGGAAATAAAAAGCGGTACAATAAGCGGGATCAGACTCTTAACACGATCGGTAAGTTTCTTTGAATCAAACAGCGCGCCCCTGGCCGTCTGGGCTTTAACGATCTTATCTGCTTCTTCCATGAGGATCGGGATAAATCTGAGTGCGATCGACATCATCATCGCAACTTCGTGTACGGGAACTTTTATCAGTTTAAGCGGTCTGAAAAGCCTCTCCATTCCGTCCGTCAGTCTGTTGGGCGTGGTGGTTAATGTCATTATCGAAGCCGACACGATAAGAAGCGTAAGTCTGATAACCATGAGTATCGCACTTCTTATCCCTTCTCTGGAAATGTGTATTATACCGAAACTGAAAAGATTATTGCCTGAAGTAAAAAACACGTTAAATATGACCGTGAATATCATAATGAATATGATTGCCTTCATTCCCTTGAGCATATATCCCACGGGGACTTTTGACATGGCAATCACGGCTATCAGAAGAATCGCCGCCAACGTATAACAAAATATATTGTTGAACAAAAACAGGGAGATCATATACACGAGCGTTCCCACCAGTTTGACTCTCGGATCGAGCCTGTGGATGACGGAATCCGCCATGTAATACTGTCCCAATGTTACATCCTGAAACATACTGCCTCTATATACATAATAAAAAACATCTTGCCATTAATCTAAACCGATAAACTCCGGATATATTGACTTTTGCATCACAAGTAAATCTACATCAATACCCTGACGATCTCTTTTACTGCTTCATCAATCGTGATCGCATCGGTTCTTACCGGAATTCCGCTGTCCTTAAGTTTCATCAGCGCATCCGTGACCTGGGGAAGACTCAGTCCGAAACTCTCAAGTTCCTCACGATGTCTGAATACCTCTCCCGGTGCACCATCCAATGCTATCTGCCCGTTATTCATGACCATGATCCTGTCCGCATATTCGGCCACGTCATCCATACTGTGCGACACCAGTATGATGGTCATATTCTGACTTTTGCAAAGGTTTTCGATAAGATCTAGTATTTCTTTTCTGCCCGCAGGATCTAGTCCTGCTGTCGGTTCGTCAAGTATCAGTACCCTGGGTTTCATTGACAGAACACCGGCTATCGCAACCCTTCTTTTCTGCCCGCCCGAAAGATCAAAAGGAGACTGGTAAAATACTTCATCCTCTATTCCGACCAGTTTCAATGCTTCATATGCACGAAGCTCCGTTTCCTTGGAATCGAGTCCGAGATTCTTCGGTCCGTAACAAACATCCTTAAAAACCGTTTCCTCGAAAAGCTGATGTTCGGGATACTGAAAAACGATGCCTACTTTACCACGGATCGAATGCAGGTTGAAATCTTTGGCAAAAATATCCTCGCCGTCGATATACACCGTACCGGAATCCGGTTTGACAAGTCCCGCAAGAAGCTGCAGGAAAGTGGTCTTTCCCGAACCGGTGTGTCCTATCAGTCCTATGAACTGCCCGTCGTCAATCTTAACCGAAATATCATTGACAGCAGCTGTTTGTGATTTCTTTTTTCCACCGTACGAATAAGTCAGGTGGTCTGTGATGATCGGCATGTTTTTTCCTTAAATCAAAATCTTTCAACCGAATGTTTTAGTCCGAAATTCACCTTTCGGTATCATTCGAAAATACTCAGTCCCAAAATTTTCAACGGCTTAATGCATCCGTAAACTCTTTAACATTCAAAATACATTCGGGAATCCGCATTCCCTTTTTTCTTAGTTCATATGCCAGAAGCGTGATCTTCGGAACCTCAAGTTTGTATTTTATCAGTTCGTCAACCTGAGAAAAGATCTCACGAGGAGTGCCTTCCATTGCTATCTTTCCCTTATCCATAACAAAGATCTTGTCCGAATAAATGGTCTCTTCCATATAGTGCGTAATAAGGATTATCGTGATCCCCTCAACATTATTGAGTGCGCGAAGTGCACGTATTACCTCTTTTCTGCCTGCAGGATCGAGCATGGCCGTCGGTTCGTCCAGAACAATGCATTTTGGATGCATGGCCAGTACGCCGGCAATGGATACCCTTTGTTTCTGTCCCCCTGAAAGCCTGTTGGGTGATTTTTTGCTGTATTCGAGCATTCCGATGGTCTTGAGCGCTTCATCGACTCTTTCTCTGATCTGCTCTGTCGGTATACCCATATTTTCGGGTCCGAAGGCAACATCTTCCTCGATAACCTGACCGATGATCTGATTGTCGGGGTTCTGGAAAACCATTCCCGCGGTCTGACGTATCTTTAAAAGTTTTTCTTCGTCTTTCGAATCCATTCCGTCAATCCAGACCGTTCCTTCCGTAGGAAGGAGAATGGAATTAAGATGCTTGGCAAAAGTCGATTTACCCGATCCGTTGGCGCCGAGTATCGAAATAAAGTCCCCCTCTTTTACATCGAGCGAAACCTTATCCAGCGCACGATTGAAGCTTTCAACATTTCCATCTTCATCGCGTCTTATATATTCAAATGTAACTTCTTCGGCTTTGATTATTTTCATTTTAAAAATTTAATACAATCCTACCAGCATACACAATCCGGCCAGAGCCGCAAGATGGAGCGGGTAAAACAGATAGAAAAGCCATCGGATGTTCCTGCCTTTTTGCCCGTTGTATATCTGCATGAGATACACGTTTGCAAAGGCACTGACTTCACTCAGATTCATGGCACTTAAGATAACACATGCCGCAAACATCTTTCTTGAATTTTCTATGACGATCATCTTTCCAATAAAAAGAACAATCGTTGACAAAACAAGAATGATGCTTTTTTCTACTATATTCAAAACCGTAAAATCACGGTCCACAAAAAACGTTATAAGCTGAACAAGAATATTTAATAACAGGATCAGTCTGTATCTGTTCTTTCCGATCAGATAGATCACAATTATCGTCAGTACACCGTGTGCACCGTAATCGGTTGAAAATACTTCGGCAGTATATAACGCGAGAGCCGAAATGAACACGGTTACGATATCTTTGACGACTGCTTTTGCTTTAAACTTCCCGTAAATACCGTCAAGAATATAGATCGCAACCAGACCGATAAGCATGGTCCAGAATACATTCTGATATTTTACGGTAAAAAAAGTATGCTTAAGCACCATATCGAACGGCACTTCGGAAATTATCGCAAAAATGAAGAGTCTGACCGCATATTTGAAAACGCTTCTCGTATGAAGCAGACCTTCGACTATAAAAAAACAAAATATGGGGAAAGCCAGGCGTCCTATGAGCCTTAATGCGCTCATTGTTGTACTTAAAAAAGCGTATTCCAGACTTTCCGTATCGTACAGCCTTAACCACGGTACGATGATCGCTACCGCAAAATGGTCCAAAGTCATACAAAACAGGGCAATCATTTTAAGATTGCCCCTGTTTAAACCATATTCTTTCTTTTTAATTTCAGAATTCATATACCAAATATTAGCACATCTTATCAAGTGAAGAAGGATCGTTACTTACCTTCATAGCTTCTTCCTTGGTAATTCTGTCACGATGAACAAGGGAAGCAAGATCATCATTAAGAAGGTGCATACCCTGAGCACGTCCACCCTGGATGGAAGAAGGAATCTGAATGGTCTTCTTCTCACGGATAAGGTTACCGATAGCTGCGTTTGCAACCATGATCTCAGTTGCAACAACACGTCCGTTTCCGTCTGCTGCGGGAAGAAGTGTCTGTGTGATAACGCCACGGATAACGTTGGAGAACTGTGTTCTGATCTGATCCTGTCCTTCAAGAGGAGTAGCATCGATGATACGTTCTACGGTCTGAGCGGCACTTGTTGTATGAAGTGTCGAAAGAACCAGGTGACCGGTTTCAGCTGCAGTGATAGCTGCGGAAATCGTTTCAAAGTCACGCATTTCACCAACGAGGATGATATCGGGGTCTTCACGAAGTGCAGAACGAAGTGCTGTAGCAAATGATGTAACGTCCTTTCCGACCTCTCTCTGGTGGATCATGGCTTTGTTATGGGGATAAACGTATTCGATAGGATCCTCGATCGTCATGATGTGTCTGGAAGTTGTTTTATTGATATAATCTACCATTGATGCAAGAGTTGTGGACTTACCGGAACCTGTAGGACCTGTAACAAGCACAAGACCTCTGGGCATCTCAGCCAAATCTCTTATAACGGGAGGAAGTCCGAGCTCCTCAAATGTAGGAATATACTGATTCAAAAGACGAATACTTGCTGCGAGGTTATTTCTCTGATGATAGATGTTCGCTCTGATACGTGTTCCGTCCCAAAGCATACAACCAACGTCAAGGTCTTCACCTCTGGATACTCTTTCAACCTGTTCCTGATCAAGGAATGAGAAGATCATGTTTCTTGATTCCTCGGCAGTAGGTGAAGGTTCAAGAATCTCGAGTGTTCCGTATCTACGAATAGCAAGGTTTGTACCAACAGTGATATGAATATCGGAACATTTATTCTGTTTCGCATATTCCACGAGTTCTTCAAAATTCATTTAATTTATCCTCCCCTTCGGCATAAAATAATTATTGTTTTTAACTTTACAGAAGAAAAAAACTCCCTATTCACGATTATAACTTATTTTATCGTGAATAGGAAGTCTATTTTTTCAATAATTTTTAAACGAGTTCAATGATTACCATCATTGCAGCATCACCCTTACGAGGGCCAACTTTGATGATTCTTGTGTATCCGCCTTTACGGTCAGCATACTTAGGTCCGAGTTCATCAAAGATCTTTGCAACCATGTCAACCTTCTTTGTTGCACGCTTCTTGCCTGCATTTTCCGAAGGAACACTTACAACGGGCTGAAGAACTTTGAGCATCTGACGACGAGCATGTAATCTTGAAGGATTGTCCTTCTTGATCTCTTTCTCAACTTCGTCATAAACGGTAACTTTCTTTCCGTCTTTAACTTCTTTTACTCTCTTGCCGTCTTTGTCCTTACGTGCTACTTTGCCCTGAACCTTAACGAGTTCGTAATTGTCTTTTTCCTTAACGCCGAGAGCGATGATGCTTTCTGCGATCTTACGAACTTCCTTAGCCTTAGCTTCGGTTGTTTCGATTCTTCCGTAGTATAAAAGTGCTGTTACCTGGTTACGAAGAAGTGCCTTTCTCTGGTCACTTGTTCTGCTTAATTTTCTGTACTTTGCCATAATGTTTCTCCTTTTCAAAACCTGGAGTCCAAGTTAACGCCTTTGGTCTTACTTACCTTGAACCTTTCCCATTTCAGAGTTAACTGCGTGCTTTTCAGACTTACCGCATTTATCATTTTCCTTACCGTCCGGTAAAGATTGTGATCTTTAATTAATCTTCACTGTCTCTTAAATGAAGATCGAGATCTTTTAATTTCTGAAGAACTTCGTCGAGAGACTTACGTCCGAGATTACGAACTTTCATCATCTCATCGGGTGTCTTGCTTACAAGTTCTTCAACAGTATTGATGTTAGCTCTCTTCAAGCAGTTGAACGAACGTACGGAAAGTTCAAGTTCTTCAATACTCATCTCAAGAACTTTTTCCTTGTTGTCTTCTACTGCTTCAACCATTACTTCGGCATTTCTTGCATTTTCGGAAAGGTTGATGAACAACTTAAGGTGCTCGGAAAGAACCTTTGCTGCAAGGCTTACCGCATCATCGGGTCCGAGAGTTCCGTTTGTGTAAATATCAAGTGTAAGCTTGTCATAATCAGTCATCTGGCCTACACGGGTATTTTCAACGGTAACGTTTACTCTCTCTACGGGTGTGTAGATCGAATCGATAGCGATAGTACCGATGGGTGTGCTCTCATCTTTGTTCTTGTCGGAACTTACATATCCTCTTCCTTTGGTGATCGTAAGGTCCATGTATAAACCGTTGTTCTTGCCGCTAATGGTGGCAATAACCTGGTCGGGATTCATTACTTCCACGTCATCGCTGAACTGAATATCGGATGCACGTACAACACCTTCACCCGTGAAATCAATGTAAGCTTTCTTGGGTTCATCTGTGTCCGAACTATCCTTAATTGCAAGGTTTTTGATGTTCATGATGATCTCGGTAACATCTTCCTTAACACCCTTGATGGATGAAAATTCATGCTGTACACCGTCAATCTTAACCTTGCTTACAGCTGCGCCGGGTAAAGAAGCAAGCATGATACGTCTAAGCGAATTGCCTAATGTAATTCCATAGCCTCTCTCTAAGGGCTCAACAACGAATCTTCCGTACTTATTATCCTCTGAAATCTCAGCTACCTCAATATTGGGGTTATCGAAATCAAATGCTAACATTTACTACCCTCCTTATCATGCTATACTATTATTTCGAATACAATTCGACGATAAGCATTTCGTCTACGGGAACGTCTATTTCCTCTCTGGTGGGAAGTGACTTAACAGATACCTTGAATGCTTCATGGTCTGCTTCCATCCAGTTGGGTGTAAGTCTTCCGTCCGTTACTTCGAATACATCTTTTACTCTCTGTGTGGAACGGCATTTTTCTTTAATTTCGATTACATCGCCGGCTTTAACAAGATATGAAGGTATATTTACAGATTTTCCGTTTACAAGGAAAAACTTGTGATCTACCATCTGACGTGCTTCACGACGTGTTCTTGCCATACCTGCACGGAATACTACATTGTCAAGTCTGCTCTCAAGAAGGATCATGAGGTTTTCACCGGTCATACCCTTCATACGGTCAGCCTTCTCATAATAATTACGGAAAGGTTTCTCAAGTACACCGTAGATGAATTTAGCTTTCTGCTTTTCTCTCAACTGGTTAGCGTACTCGGATTTTTTACCTCTACCTTCATGTAAAAACTTTCTGTTAGACTTCTTGTCATAACCCAGAACCATGGGCTCGATGCCAAGATGTCTGCATCTTTTTAACACAGGCGTTCTATCTACTGCCATCTTTTTGTTTCCTCCTAAATAATCCAATCGAATAATCACAAGGAATCGTTTCCGATCCTATCCAAACGAAGTGTTTGTCAAAAATTAAATAACAAATCAAACTCTTCTGCGCTTGGGAGGACGGCATCCGTTATGAGGAACGGGTGTAACGTCTGTGATCGTCGTAACCTGTAAACCACAAGCTGCAAGTGCTCTGATAGCTGCTTCACGTCCTGTTCCGGGTCCTTTTACAAATACATCTACTGTCTTTAATCCGTGAACGAGAGCTGCCTTTGTAGCTGTCTCTGAAGCCATCTGAGCTGCATACGGAGTAGATTTCTTTGAACCTCT
>JAILRA010000105.1 GCA_024698715.1 Lachnospiraceae bacterium | reverse complement strand
AGAATCGAAATATAAACTTAATCCCAAGGCGAGCACGGAACTGAATATTAAAGGTTTTTATTCGGCTCTTGTATCGCAGGTTGCTACCGACGGAGCGGTTATCAAAAGCGTAAGAGATAACGAACAGCTTACCGTGGATTCCACCGAAAGCGCAAGACAGCAGATCATCGGAGTTTCCACCGACGAAGAACTTGCAAATATGATCAAGTTCCAGAACGCATATAATGCGAGCAGCCGTTATATAAATGTTATCAATCAGATGCTTGAACATCTTTTGACTTCACTTGGATAATGAAAGGAGTTTTTTATGGCTTCTCAATTCTTTGGACTAAATATAGGATATACCGGCCTTTTGGCTTCGAATGCGGCTCTTAACACGGCAGCCAACAACATAGCCAATGTGGAAACGGAAGGCTACAGCCGTCAGCAGGTAACTCAGACAGCGGCAGCAGCACTTCGTTCATACACTTCATTCGGATGTACCGGTGCAGGTGTTGATATATCCAATATCGAAAGAGTACGTGACGAATTCTATGACAGAAAATTCTGGGCAAATAATAAAGACTTCGGCGAATACAAGACCAAGGCATATTACTTGAACCAGATCCAGGATTATTTTGTAGATGATGATTCGGTAAAAGGATTTACGGCGGTATTCAATGAAATGTTTGCATCTTTGAGTGAACTTCAGAAGAGTGCCGGTGATTCCACATTAAAATCACAGGCCATAGGGTTTGCCGGAAATCTGACAACATATTTTAACGAAATGTCATCCAATCTCGGAAAAATCCAGGAAGATGTCAACGAAGAAATAAGAGTTAAGGTCAATGAGATCAACTCCATAGCTGAAGAGATCGCATCCCTTAACAAGCAGATAAACGTCATAGAACTTACCGGTGTGACTGCCAATGAATTAAGAGACCAGAGAACTCTGATCGTGGATAAACTTTCCAAACTGGTGGATGTGGAAACAAGCGAAACACCCATTACCGATGCGAACGATCCTACCAGAAAAACAGGTGCAAACCGTTACAGAGTTACGATAGCCGGCGGACAGCCCCTGGTGGATATGGATGATTACAATACGCTTATGTGTGTTGCGAGAGAGACCGGAAACAAAGCATATCAGTCCGATATTGCAGGCCTCTATGACATAAAATGGTCCAACGGATCCGAATTCGGAATGTATAATCCGCAGATGGGAGGAGATCTTGCAGGCCTCATTCATATCAGGGACGGAAACAACGGTGAGTATTTCCACGGTGAGGTTACTGACGTTGACGATGCAGGTACTTATAATACCGTAACCATCAAGGTTACTGAAGATTATCTTACCGACATCAACAAATCGACACTCAACAATTCGGGTGTTATCGAGGTCGGAAATACGGTTTACAAATACAGTTCATGGTCATTTGATCCGAGCAGCAACGAATATACATTCAGACTCGATAAAGCGGACAATGATGAAGCGATTACAAGTGCCAAGGTCGGAAAGGAATCTTCCGTAAATAAAAGAGTTGAGTATAAGGGCATACCTTATTATCAGGCTCAGCTTAACGAATGGGTAAGACTTTTCGCCAAAACGGCCAACAAGATCCTCACGGCTGACGGCGCGGTTGACGAATACGGTGATCCCGGAGTGATTTTGTTCACGGCTGATTTTGCCAATGCAACGCAGGCAAAATTCACCGACGAAGACACCGGCATCGTTACATCGGAATCGGATATTTACAGACGACTTACGGCATCCAATTTTGCGATAAACGATTATCTGGTAAAGAATCCCAACAGGATAGCAACCAGAACCGTTTCTTCAGACGGACAGGACAAGTACGATGTGATCGAAAAACTGGTCAGGATGCGTTCCGATAAGAGTGTAATGAGCTTCAGAGGAGGAAGTGCCGAAGAATTCCTTGAATCAATTCTTGCGGATGTGGCATTAAATACCGAAAGAGCGATATCGTTCAGCGAAAATGCCGAGGCAAAAGCACTGAGCGTAAACAACCAGAGAGAAGCGATCTCGGGCGTGGACAGAGAGGAAGAAGCAGTAAACCTTGTAAAATTTCAGCATGCTTACAATCTTTCCTCTAAAGTTATTTCTGTTATGAACGAAATATATAATAGGTTGATTTTGGAGACCGGTGTATAAGATTAAGTTCTAATCGGAGGCAGTATGAGAGTTACCAATAAGATAATGCAGAACAACACTCTGTACAATATCAATCAGAATAAAGTAATGCAGAACAATCTGCAGACTCAGATCACTACAAGAAAAAAGATCAACAAACCTTCGGACGATCCCATAGTAGCGATACGTGCGTTGAGATTAAGAAGCAATCTCAATCAGGTTTCCCAGTATTACGAGAGAAATATACCGGATGCCGAGCAGTGGCTTGAGATCACCGAATCTTCAATAGATACGACGGTAGGCGTTATTTCCGGAATGATAGATGAGTTCAGAAGAGGATCCAAATCCAGCCTTACCACTTCGGATCGAGATGTCATTCTCGAAAGCCTTAAACAATACAGAAGTGAAGTATATGCTACAGGGGATGCCGATTATGCCGGAAGAATGGTTTTCACCGGATACAGAACCGATATGAAGCTTTCATTTCAGGCATCCGAAACGAAAGAGTATACTATTACCGAGCAGCTTAATAATCTTGCGGTTGATACATTCACATATGTTTATACCGGTAATCTGAATACCGTTAACGAGTCGACATACGATGATAACAATATAATAAAAGAGCAGGGTATAACGAGCTCGCAGGTAAACAGAATACGTCTTGCATATAATAATCTTGAAAACGGTAAGCCTGTAATTAAGCAGGTGACCGGATATAATGCGGACGGAACTCCCAAGACTCAGGATCTGTTTAATAGTATTACCGTAAAACAAAAAGATTCCAACCCCGACCCTTATGTGGATATAAACAATAATGCCAATGCGGTATATTTCATTCCGGAAACGGGAGAACTGCTCCTCGGAAAAAATGCATACGATAAGGTGATGGGACTCGACCCTGAAACAGAGATTACCGTCGAATACAAAAAATCGGAATGGGTAACGGGAGATCTCAGACCGGAACATTATTTTTATTGTGAATCCGATGATGAAGACGGAAATACGGTTAAATACAATGAAAGTTATCTGACCGAGCATGGAAGAAATGAAAAGCAGGTCATTTCATATGATGTGGGATTCAACCAGTCGCTTGAGATCAATACTACGGCTGACGAGATATTCGTTCACGGTATCGGAAGAAAAGTTGATGAACTGATCGATCTGATAGATAAAGTTGAGAATATTGATACAGTTGTAAAGAAACTGGAAAGTATGCTGGATAATAATGCATACGATCAGAATCAGGTTGAAGAAAAACTTGCCACGGCGAAGAAAGCTCAGGCATATCTGAACGAAACTCTTCAGAGAAGTTTTGAGAGCGGAATAACAGAATTCCAGAATTATCTCGAAAAGGCCAACTCGGCACTGACTGCCGTAGGAAACAGAAGCATGAGACTGGAACTTGTTGAAAACAGACTGAATGCTCAGAAGGCAAGCTTCGAAGAACTTACCAGCGAAAACGAAGATGCAGATCTTGAAGATCTTGCGGTCAGACTCAAGAGCGCGAATCTCACATATGATGCATCACTGGCGGCGACCGGAAAGATGCTCAGCACAACATTATTGAATTATCTGTAATAGTATGGTTATCTTAATTCTTATGTCATAAAAGCATGGTGCTTTTATATAAAAACGCGCCGACATGAGGTCGGCAGAAAGGTGGTAATAATATGATTATTAACACAAGATTATTTGGTGAAGTTGCGGTTGATGAAGAAAAGAAACTCGAATTTCCGGGCGGTATTATCGGATTCCCCGACCTTCAAAACTTCGTTCTTGTTCATGACGAAGAAAAGAGCGATGGTTCGATCAGATGGATGCAGTCTATTGAAGAACCGAATTTTGCCATGCCGGTCATCGATCCTTTGATCGTATGCCCCGATTACAATCCTCAGGTTGAAGAAGATCTTTTAAAGAGACTCGGCGAATTCGAAGAGAGCGATCTTCTGGTTCTCGTAACGATCACTGTTCCTCACGATCTGACAAAGATGACAGTTAATCTGAAAGCACCCTTCGTGATCAATACCTCAAACAGAAAAGCCTGCCAGGTTATCGTGGAAGATTACGAAGTGAAGTTCCCCATTTATGAACTTCTTCAGAAGAAGAAAGAGGGTGAGTAAAATGTTAGCGTTAAGTCGTAAGAAAAACGAAGCCATAGTCATTAACAACAACATTGAGATCACCGTTCTCGAAGTAAAAGGTGAACAGGTTAAAATCGGAATAAGCGCTCCTAAAGAGGTACCCGTATACAGAAAAGAAGTATACATTCAGATTCAGGAATCCAACCAGGAATCTACGAGTGCCGGTGGAATCGATTCTTTGAAGAGCTTATTGTAAATGTTGTGTGCTGTACAACATTTAGCATATCCCGGAAGATGGTAATCTTCCGGGAATTTTTTTGAGAAAATAAAAAATAAGGGTAAAGTTTGAATAAAGATTTCCGATATAACAAATAGGAAAACCATATTTCCCTCTTTTTGCGACCATTTTTTCGTAGGGGAAAACAAAGTAACATAGATAACGCATTATAGGAATGCATGTATTTAATCACATGGAGGTGATAGTTATGATTGAACCGTTAGGAAGTGTAACTGCCCTGCAAGCGGAAGCGTACAAACCACAGGTGCAGCCAAACCAGACCCAGCCGGTTGAAGCAACCACGGAAGGAGCGAAGATAGAATCGCAGCCTATGGTTGATGCGACAACCAAAGCTGTTGAGTCGACACAGGAAAAAAACGAAGAAAGTCTGCAGCAGGATTTATCTGAAAAGCAGCAGGCCAACAACGAACAACTCCGTAAGGCAGTTGATGATGTCAACAAAAAGATGATCACCAATCAGAACTCCGAATTGCAGTTCGGCATTCATGAAGGTACACATCGTGTGACCATTAAGGTTATTGACAGACAGACAAAGAAAGTCATTAAGGAACTGCCCCCTGAAAAGACCCTTGACATGATCGCCAAGGCTTGGGAACTTGCGGGTATTATGGTAGACGAAAGAAGATAAGGAGGAAATCATATGGCATCCAATAAAATAAGAATGACCGGAATGGTTTCCGGAATGGATACAGAAAGTTTAATAACAGCTCTTACAAGTTCCAAAAAAGATAAAGTTGACAAAGCAAAGGGCGAGCAGAAGAAACTGAGTTGGAAACAGGATGCATGGAAGACTATGAATAGTAAGATATATAGTCTGTATTCAGGCAAACTTACCTCTATGCGTTTTAGTTCTGCTTACGATAAAAAGGTTACTACTTCTTCAAGTTCTGCTTTAAGCGTTGTGGCCGGTGACGGAGCTAATGAAGGCACAATGAGTGCTAAAGTAAAGTCATTGGCTAAAGCTGGATATATTACCGGTGCTGAAATAAAGGCAGCGGACGGAAGTAAGGTTACCCAGGATACCAAAGTAACTGAACTTGGTATTGAGGCTGGTACTAAAATGTCGTTCACGGTTGCAGGCGAATCAAAAGAAATTGAGATCACCGAAGATATGACTATGTACGGACTTACTTCGAAACTTAGAGAAGCAGGCCTTAATGCAAGTTTTGATGTGGATAATAAGAGATTGTTTATAAGTGCCAAAGAAACCGGTGCCGCCAATGATTTTAAGTTTACCGGTGGCGATGTCGCACTGAATAAACTTGGACTTACAGCCAGATCAGGTGCTACGAGAATCAATGGTTCAGATGCTGAACTTGAACTTAACGGAGCTACATTCAAATCTTCTACAAATACATTTAAGATTAATGGCTCAACTTATACTGCAAATTCGGTAACTGATGAAACAATCACGCTTAAGACCAGCAAAGATACTTCCGGCGTTTATGATAATATCAAGAATTTCTTTAAGGATTATAATGATACAATAAATGCTATGACCAAGGCGTATAATGCGGATTCGGCAAGCAAATATACTATGCTTACGGATGAAATGAAAGATGTTATGTCCGATAAGGAAGTTGAGGAATGGGAAGGCAAGATTAAAGATTCTCTTCTCAGAAAAGATTCTTCATTAAACAATATTCTTTCTGCAATGAGAGATGTTATGTCTCAGGAAATTGAAATAGACGGAAAGAAATATACTCTTGCAGATTTCGGAATCGATAAGCAGAGTTATATTACTGCAGATCCAAATGAAAGATATTCTTATCATATTTATGGTGATAAAGATGATGAGATTTATTCCGGTAAATCAGATATGCTTAATTCTGCCATTGCAGAAAATCCCGAACTGGTTGCAACATTTTTCCAGGAATTATCAAATAAGTTATATGACTCGATGAGCGAACAAATGCGTTCTACTGATTACAGTTCAGCATATAAAGTATATGAAGATAAGAAAATGCAGACGGAATACAATAATTATACTAAAAAGATAGCTGAACTCGAGGAAAAACTTACAGAAGCCGAAAACAGATACTATAAGAGATTTGGCAGTATGGAATCTATGTTGTCAAAACTGAATGATTCATCATCTTCAATTTCTGCTTTATTTAATATGTAATTCAAGCGGAATCGTCGTTGGTTTTGTATGTTGACAGATTGAATTCACAAAAGAACGGCGATTCCAAATAATACGACCGGAGGAATACTCTAGATGAACAACAATCCTTATAATCAGTACCAGAAGAGCAAGATTCTTACAGCTTCGCCTGCGGAATTGACTCTTATGTTATACGATGGAGCAATAAAGTTTGGTAATATAGCTATAGCAGCTATGAGACAGGAAAAGAAAGATATAGAAAAAGCTCATACTAATATTATTAAAGTACAGAGAATTATAGAAGAGTTTAGAGCAACTCTTAATTGGGATTATCCGGTGGCTCAGGACTTTGATAATGTGTACGTTTATCTTTTACAAAGACTTCTTCAAGCTAATATGGCTAAAGATCCTGAAATAATGGAAGAAGTTGTCGGTCATTTAAGAACGATGAGGGACACTTGGTCAGAAGTTATGAATAAAAATAAAAAGGGAGAAGTGTAAACTTCTCCTTTTTGAAAGAAAACATGATTTTTTGAATATACAACGAGGAATAATATGAATAATTACTTAAATGTGTTAAAAGACAGTCTTGTAAAAAAAGAAAGAATATTGAAAGATTTGATAATTAAAAGTGAAGAACAGGCAAAAATAGTTAAGTCGGAACAGGTTGAATGGGATGAGTTTACAAAAATAGTTGATGAAAAAGGTGAACTTATTGATGAAATAATGAAACTGGACGAAGGTTTTGACACTCTATATGCCAGAATTAAGGAAGAATTGGAAAATAATAAGGAAAATTATAAAGAAATAATTATAGAGATTAAGGCTCTCATAAAATCCGTTACAGAAAAGAGTGCGGATCTCGAGGCAATAGAATACCGTAACAAAACAATAATAGAAACAGCATTTGCAAATACAAGAAAAGAAATCAAACAATCCAAACTCGGCCGAAAGGCAGCGGCCGACTATTATAATAAGATGAACAAAATTAATTTAATTGATCCGCAATTAATGGATAAGAATTGTTAAAATATAAATCCAAACCCTGTAATTAGACAGATCTGAAAGTGGATAAAAACGAAAAATCAAATCTATTTTAAAAAATTTAAAAAAATTTAATTTTAGGGTTAAGTTTATTTAAACTGTTCCGATATAATAGTTACAAGTAATAAAGTTACTGTTAACTTAAGTGGTTGATCGGACGGAGCGTACGGCCGAATGATTGATTACGAAAAACAGAGTGGCAAGGAAGCCACCGGAATTTCAAGGAGGAAAAAAATATGGTAGTACAGCACAATTTAAGAGCAATGAATTCCAACAGAATGTTGGGCGTAACAAGTAATCAGCAGGCTAAGTCAACTGAGAAGTTGTCTTCAGGTTATAAGATTAACCGTGCAGCAGATGATGCAGCAGGTTTGGCTATTTCCGAAAAGATGAGACGTCAGGTTCGTGGTCTTACAAAGGCAGTTGCTAATGCACAGGATGGTATTTCCTGCGTACAGACAGCAGAAGGT